>NZ_JBITCR010000002.1:0-1030918 GCF_044453405.1 Nocardioides sp. NPDC051685
ACGACTCCACCAGACCGGCCTGGCCACCGGCTGAGCCGGGCCGGGCTTCGCCCGGCCGACACCGACAGGGACAACTCAAATCGCGACAGCCACCAGGTGCCGGGGATGTCGCAGCCCTCGGCTTCACAGGTCGGGGATCGGAGGAGGAGGGCGCGGCGTTGGGCGGCGGTGAAGAGGCGTTGGATGCGGCCGAGGTCGAGGGCCTCGGAGGGGCTGCCGAGGACGGCGGGGATGATGCCTGCGGTGCAGGCCAGGCGCCGGGCTTCGGCTGCGGTGATCGGGCTGCCGCCGAGGATCTGGGCGGTGCCGGCTTCTTGGCGGAGCTGGTCGAGGTCGATGGTCACGATGACCGTGGTCGCGTCACCGCCGTGGATGGGGAGGCGGGTGGGGTCGAGGGTTTCGAGCAGCTGGCAGAACGCACGCCCCAGCCGACGGTCGTAGGGGAGGTACTCGCCGGTGTCGGTGCGGGTGCCGTCGTCGCGCCTTGGTGAGGCGAAGGCCTCCAGGTTGGTGGCCAGTCGGTCCGCGGATGTGTCGGGCACTATGGCGGTGATGCGGGTGGTGCCATCCCCGAGGCGCCGCATGGTCAGGCGGGTCTTCTTGCGGGCGTGGGCCTCTTCGGCGGCGAGGCGCCGGGCTTCTTCGGCTTCGGCGATCTCGGGGGCGATGACATCGAGGATGCGGCGGCCGAGGCGGCGCAGCTGGGTGGGGTCGAACTGGGTCGCGTAGGCAACCAGGGCCTCTTCGGCCTTGGTCTTGATCTCGGGGTCGAGATCGGTGGGGAGGTCGTCGAGAGCCTGGGTGATCACGTGGGCTTGGGCGGGGTTGCAGGTCCCTGTTCGCATCGCCGCGGCGACCAGGCCGTAGGTACGGTCCAGCGCGACAGCCAACCGGAGGTCGGCACGCAGCACCTCGGGTCGTTGGTGGGTGTGGTGATGCAACCACGCCGCGACGTCACGTGCAGCAGACTCAGCGGCGACGTTGTCAGCGGTGGCGAGCACCCGGAGTTCGAGCTCGGCCAGCTGGGCCTTGGCCCGGGCGATCTCGACCAGAGTGGCGGCCTTCTGATCCGTGGCCATGAACGACGGGTTCGCCGCCGCGACACCGTCGAGTGCGTCGGTGATGGTGACCACGGCGCCGAGCACAGGGTGCTGGGGCTGCTGCAGCGTGGTCATCGATCCGGTCACCTCCCGACGTACGAACTCTCCACACCCGCGCATGCGGGTGTGGAGAGTTCGCTGGTCTCGGAGGCCCGCCAGATGCGGGCTATTACTTACCCTCGCAGCTCAGCGCGTACGCCCCTGGTTCCCCTGGATTACCCCTCGCACCGGGAGGGGCACGCCTCTTTCGAGGTGGTCGGCCTTCACGTTTACGCCTGCGCCGAGCCTACCACACCTCTTCAAACGTAGTCGAACGAAATCGATCGAAACCCAATCAGGGACAGGTATCCCAGCGATAACCCAGACCGCTGCTGGAAGTCCGCAAGAGACCCGAATGGCTCCCAACCCAGACACCCTGGCTTGTAAATCTCCCAACCCAAACCCGGTATTGGCCCCACCCGCGCTGGAACCCAGACCCGCGACCAAACGGACACACATCCAGATCCCCCACACGATGGCGGCCAGGGAACCACGAGGGACCAACCAAGAAGACGCCGCCGCGCCCCGATTCAGGCCCGCGCCGCCCGCCAGAGAGCCGAGGCGAGCCACAGTGCCGCGGCGGCAACGAGTACGCCCCAGATGATCCGCCCCGCGTGCGGCAGGAAGTACTGGGGGAGCATGGTGACCAGGAGAGCGGCGAGCGGGACGGCGCTCCAGCGGGGGAGGGATCCCGAGCGCCAGACGGCGATCGCGGCGAGCACGGCGGCGATCGCGACCAGCAGCAGCCCGATGGCGAAGACGGTCATCGCGGTGGGGTCCAGGCGGAAGTCGTTGCCGACGTCGGTCAGGCTGGCGTCGCTGTCGGCGACCGCGCGCTGGCCGATGGCCTTGAGGCCGTAGACCTCGGCTCCGTAGTAGGAGATGGTCAGGCCGGAGCCGATGTAGCCGATGGTGGCTGCGAGGAACGCGGTCCTCTCGTGCGGGGTGTCGTCGAGGAAGCCGCGGATCGCGCCGTAGCCGAGTGGGATCAGGATGAGGCCGACGATGGCGCTGATGTGCGCGATGCTCCAGCCGGCGGAGGTCCAGGATGCCGCGCCGTCGAGCGTCGTCTGGTCGGTGCGCGGGGCTGCGGCCTCGTAGATGGCGAAGAGGATGCCGGCGATCGCCAGAGCGATGGCGCCCAGGCGGGTGCGGTGGTCGGGGGAGACGTGGGGGTCGGTCACTGCGTAGCTCCTCGGCAGGCGTGATGAGAGCAGTGCTCTCGATTGCGAGCGATGATGACACGGACCCATGCGCCCCGCACGTGATTTTCGCCGGTGCTCAGCCGCGACGGTCCGATCGACGCAACAGTGCACCCGATAGGCCGAAGCGCTATCGCACAGCGTGGTCGTCAGTCGCGATACCGCACAGAGAACCGCCACGACAAGAGGGGCTCCGGCGGATGCCGAAGCCCCTGCGAGATCCGCTCGAGATCAGGACCCCGCGAACGCCCGCCCGATCCGCAGCGCCTGCTCGGTCGCACCTCCGAAGACGAACTCGAAGCGCTTGGCGGCGGTGAAGTAGCGATGTGCCTCGCCGTCGAGGTCGATGCCGACGCCGCCGTGGACATGGACGGTGGTGTGGGCCAGGCGGTGGGCGGCGTCGGCGGCCCAGAGCTTGGCGACGGCGACCTGGTCGGCGGCGGGCAGCCCGGACGAGACCCGCCAGACGGCCTGCCAGAGGGTGAGGCGCTGGGCGAGTACGTCGATGAACCCGTCGGCAAGGCGCTGCGAGACGGCCTGGAAGGTGCCGATGGCGCGGCCGAACTGCTCGCGGGTCTTGGCGTAGGAGGAGGTGAGCTGGAGGGCGCCCTCGGTGACACCCAGCAGCTCGGCGGCAGCGGCGACGGTCAGCAGCGCGCCCAGCCGGTCGGCGGCAGACGCGTCCCCGATCCGACGGGCGGGCGCCGAGGCGAATGAGACCAGCGCGGTGACGTCTCCGTCGCTGGTGTGCTGCGCCTGGCGGGTCACGCCTGGCGCCGAGGCCTCGACGAGGAAGACCGCGGTGGTGCCGTCCGGCGCCGTTGCGGTGACGAGGAACGCGTCGGCGATCATTCCGGCCCTGACCAGCGTCTTCACGCCGGTGATCGTGTCGCCCGTGGCGACGACGGTGGGGGAGCCGGGTAGGTGGGCGTGCTCCTCGGCGACCGCGGCCGTCAGTACCCGGGACCCGTCGGCGACATCCGCCAGGGTCTCGGGCGCTGTCTCGGCGAGCAGCAGGCCGCAGGGTCCGTGCACGGCGAGTGGCACCGGCGCGACGCGCCTCCCGGCCTCGACGAGCACCCGGCACAGCTCGATGAGCCCGAGCCCGGCGCCGCCCTGGGCCTCCGGCAGATGGAGCCCGAGCAGTCCGGCCTCGCCGAGGGCGGACCAGAGGGCGGCGTCGAAGCGGCCGCGGTCGCCGGCGTCCGCCTCGACCGTACGCAGCCGCTCGACCGAGGTCGCGTCGCCGATGATCTTCGCCGCGAGCTCGGCGGCGTCGTCGGATTCGGTGGTGAAGGAGAAGTCCATGGTGTGTGTCCCTGTCGTCAGGTGTGGGGTCAGCGCTTGGCGGCGGGGAGGCCGAGGCCTACGTAGCCGATGATGTCTCGCTGGATCTCGTTGGTGCCGCCGCCGAAGGTCATCACCAGCGAGGAGCGGTGGAACCGCTCCAGGCGGCCGGCGAGCACGGCGCCGGGGGAGTCGGCCGTCAGTCCCGCGTGCGGGCCGACGATCTCCATGAGTGTCCGGTAGACCTCGGTCGCCAGCTCGGAGCCGTAGACCTTGGTCGCCGACGCCTCGGCCGGCGAGAGCGCCACGCCGTGGTCGGCGTCGGAGGCGAGCTTCCAGTTGATCAGCGAGAGCGCCTCGATCCGGGCGTGCGCGCGACCCAGCGCGAGCTGCACCCACTCCGCGTCGATCACCCGGCCGCCACCAGGAACCACGGTGGAGAGCGCCCACTCCTTCACGAGCCCGAGCGAGTGCACCAGTGGTGCCGCCGAGGTGAGTGCGACGCGCTCGTGGTTGAGCTGGTTGGTCATCAGTGCCCAGCCCCCGCCGCGCGAGGAGACGAGGTTCGAGGCCGGCACGCGGACGTCGGAGTAGTAGGTCGCCGAGGTGCCGACCCCGGCGACGGTCTGGACCGGCGTATAGGAGAAACCCTCCGACGACGTCGGCACCAGGATCATCGACAGCCCCTTGTGACGCGAGGCCTCCGGCTCTGTCCGGCAGGCGAGCCAGATCCAGTCCGCATACTGGATCAGCGAGGTCCACATCTTCTGGCCGTTGATCACCCACTCGCCGGTGCCTTCATCGAGCACCGCGCGCGTCTGCAGCGAGGCGAGGTCGGTCCCCGAGCCCGGCTCGGAGTAGCCGATCGAGAAGTGCAGCTCGCCGGCGAGGATCTTCGGCAGGAAGTACTCCTTCTGCTCCGAGGTCCCGAACCGCATGATCGTCGGGCCGACGGTGTTGAGCGTGAGATAGGGGATCGGCACCCCGGCCACCGCGGCAGCGTCGGTGAAGATCAGCTGCTCCACCATGGAGCGGTCCTGCCCGCCGTACTCCTTCGGCCAGCCGATCCCGAGCCAGCCGTCGGCGCCGATCTGCCGGATGGTCGAGAGGTAGACCTCCTCGTCGGCCTCGCCCCCGAACTCGCCGGAGGCCCGCGCGAGCGCCGCGCGCCGCTCCGGCGTGACCAACTGGGCGAAGTAGGAGTTGAGCTCTGAGCGAAGTTGCTCCTGGGCGGGTGTCAAGGCCACATGCATGTGATAAAACTAGAACAGGTTCTACGTTTTGAATAGGGCCCAGCGAACAGACCAGCGGAAGGTACGACGATGGCCGACCCCACCACCCAGACCCGCACGCTCGACCACGGCTCCCAGCCGGAGCGCTTCGCGCGCGGTTGGCACTGCCTGGGTCTGGCCAGCGACTTCAAGGACGGCAAGCCCCATGCCGTGGAGGCGTTCGGCGGCAAGCTCGTCGTCTGGGAGAACACCAAGGGCGAGCTCGGCGTGCTCGACGGCTACTGCCGCCACATGGGCGGCGACCTGACCCAGGGCACCGTGAAGGGTGACGAGGTCGGCTGTCCGTTCCACGACTGGCGCTGGGGTGCCGACGGCCGCTGCAAGCAGATCCCCTACGCCCGCCGGGTTCCGCTGCGAGCAAGAACCAAGGCGTACGAGACCGTGATCCGCAACGACTCGCTGCTGATCTGGCACGACCCCGAGGGCTCGAATCCCGACTACGACATCCTGCCGCCGGAGCTGCCCGACGTGAGCAACCGCGAGGTCTACACCGACTGGATCTGGAACACCGTCCCGATCAAGGGCAGCCACTGCCGCGAGCTGATCGACAACGTGGTCGACATGGCGCACTTCTACTACGTGCACTTCGCCTTCCCGACCGACTTCCGCAACGTCTTCGAGGACCACACCGCCACCCAGTACATGGCTTCCCGAGGACGTCCGGACGTGTCCGGCGGCTACGGTGACGCCGAGATGTTCCTCAAGTCCGAGGCGACCTACTACGGCCCGGCGTACATGATCAACTGGCTCGAGGTCGACTACAAGGGCTTCGTGACCGAGGTGATCCTGATCAACTGCCACATCCCGACCGGCCCGGACTCGTTCCTCCTGCAGTACGGCATCACGGTCAAGAAGCCCGAGGGTCTCGACGACAAGACCGCCAACTTCATCGGCAAGAAGTACGCCGACATGTTCGGCGACGGGTTCCTCCAGGACGTACACATCTGGCAGAACAAGGTGCCGGTGCAGAACCCGCTGCTGTGCGAGGAGGACGGCCCGGTCTACCAGCTGCGCCGCTGGTACGAGCAGTTCTACGTCGACCTCGCCGACATCGAGCCCGAGATGCGTGCCCGGTTCGAGTTCGAGGTCGACACCACCAAGGCCAACGAGTTCTGGCACGAGGAGGTCGCCGAGAACCTCCGCCGGATCGAGGCCGAAAAGGCTGAGTCGAGCGACGCAGGGGTCAGTTGATGGCCTCGTTCGTCCCGACGTCCCAGGACACCGTCGAGGACCAGCGGCTCTACACCCAGGCCCGCCTGGTCGAGGTGGAGTGCCTCGACTGCCTCGCCCGCGTCGGGGTGAAGAAGAACAGCGAGCACCAGACCTCCGTCCAGTGGACGGCCGAGGCGCAGGCCCAGTGTCCGGATCTCGTACGCCGAAAGGCCGCCGCCGACGGCGCGCGGCTCGTCCATGCCCGCTGCCCTCGTCTGGCGGCGTCCATCGAAGCAGCCGTCGCCGACGGCCGGATCCAGATCGGAGCCGAGGATGGCTACTGACTCTTTCCTGCTGCCCGTCAGCGACGTCGTCAAGGAGACGGCCGACGCGCACTCGATCGTCTTCGAGGTGCCCGACGACATGAAGCACGCCTTCCAGCCGAAGCCGGGACAGTTCCTCACCGTCGCCGTGCCGAGCGACCGCGACGGCCTGGCGGCGCGCTGCTACTCGCTGTCCAGCGCCCCGGGCGATCCCCTCACCGTGACCGTCAAGCGCACCGTGGACGGCTACGCCTCCAACTGGATCTGCGACAACCTGCAGCCCGGCGACACGCTCCGGGTGCTCCCGCCGAGCGGGATCTTCACCCCGGCCGACATCGACGCCGACCTCCTGCTCTTCGCCGGCGGATCGGGTGTCACCCCGATCATCTCGATCGCCCGCACGGCTCTGCGCGAGGGCACCGGGCGGATCGTGGTCTTCTACGCCAACCGCGATGAGCGCTCGGTGATCTTCGCCGAGGAGTGGTCGCGGCTCGCCGCCGAGCGCCCGGACCGGCTCCAGGTGGTCCACTGGCTCGAGTCGGTCCAGGGGCTGCCCACCGGTGAGCAGCTCAAGGCGTTCGCGGCCGACCATCTGACGTACGACGCCTTCGTCTGTGGGCCGGCGCCGTTCATGAAGGCGACGATCGCGGCGCTCAAGGAGCTGGAGTTCCCGCGGGCGCGGCGGCACCAGGAGAAGTTCGCCTCCCTGGGCGGCAACCCGTTCGGTGACATCGCCCCGGTCGAGGAGGCCGAGACGGAGGTCGTCGAAGGCGAGAGTGCCGTCCAGCAGCCGGTGAAGCTGGAGATCGAGCTCGATGGCACCACGACGACGTACGACGACTGGGACCCGGGCACCCCGATGCTCGACTTCCTCGAGGCGAAGGGCGTCAAGGCGCCCTACTCGTGTCGCGAGGGTGAGTGCTCGGCCTGCGCCTTCCGGCTGCTGGAGGGCGAGGTGAAGATGGTGCGCAACGACGTGCTCGAGCAGGAGGACCTCGATGACGGGATCCGGCTGGGCTGCCAGTCGCTGCCAACCACCGACACCGTCCGCGGCACCTACTCCTGAGGGACTCGCGAGAGACACAGATCACCAACCGGTTGCCAGCTCGACACGCCTGGCGCGATAGTGTCGCGCTGCCCGAACCACATCCCACCGGGTCATCCGTAGCGAAGCAGATCGGTTGATCGGTGGGGCTCAAGCGAGGTTTCCCCCCAACGTGTTCAATCGCAACTTCTACGCCGCCCAGGACGACCGGCGTTTCGTCGTCGGCTATGCCCTCGACCTCGGTTTCAGGGTCTTCGACGCCTACTCGGCGCCTGGCCAGCCGTTGAGCGAGATCACCACGACGGCATCGGCCTCGCTGCTCGCCGCACGGCCGGCGTTCAAGCTGTACGCGCCCAACACCGGCCCCGAGCCGGTGATCACCCGGGTCGAGCTGGACGAGTCCGAGTTCGGTCCGTCCGCCTATGAGTACCAGTGCAACGGCTGGGGGCTGATCGGCCTCAACTTCGGTGGCGTCGTCGGTCTGGGCGGGCTCGGCTGGAGCACGCTGACCACCATGGCGGAGGCCCGGGCGGCGCGCTGGCACGCGGTCGAGCCGATCGGCCCCGCTCCGTCGGAGTGGAACTGGCCGGCCGTCGACGAGGCCGCCGTCAAGATGTTCGAGGCGATCGCCTCGATGGCCGGCTCCGCCGTCGGCGACAGCCCGATCCTGGCCGCCGCGGGACAGCTCATCAAGGACAAGGGCCTGCTCTACGAGTCCGGCGGCGGGCTGCACGCCCGGCCGGGCCTCGGCTGAGGTTGATACGTCCGGCGTATCAATGAGCGCCTGATCGATACTTCACAACGTCGCTCGGGCGATCCTAGATTTCCGGCATGGACGTCATCTGTGCAGCCGGCCGAGTCTCTGTCCGCCTCGAGCGGGTGATGTCGTGAACGCGGTCGACGTCCACCACGTCGTCTCGGGGCGGACCGACGGGCCGATCATCGTCCTGTCCAACTCGTTGGGCGCCACCCACGCGATGTGGGACGAGAACCTGGCCGAGCTCGAACGGTACTTCCGCGTGGTGCGCTACGACACCCGCGGGCACGGCGCTTCGCCGGTTCCGCCCGGTCCGTACACGATCGACGACCTGGCCGACGATGTCGTCGCCCTCCTGGACCGCCTCGACGCCGAGCGGGCGCACTTCGTGGGCCTCTCGCTGGGCGGCATGACCGGGATGCGGGTCGCCGCCCGCAACCCGGAGCGCATCGACCGCCTGGTCCTCCTGTGCACCGGAGCCCGGCTGGCGCCGTCGTCGGCGTGGCACGACCGGGCGGCCACGGTGCGAGCCCGCGGCACGGAGGCAGTGGCCGAGGCTGTTGTGGCCCGCTGGTTCACGCCCGAATTCCTCGAGGCCAACCCCGAGGTCAAGGCCACCTGCGAAGCCATGGTCGCCGACACCCGGGCCGCGGGCTACGCCGGGTGCTGCGAGGTCATCGCGGCCATGGACCTGCGTGCCGACCTGCCGGCGATCACCGCGCCGACCCTGGCCATCGCCGGAGCGGACGACCCGGCGACCCCGCCACCCCACCTGGAGGCGATCGCCGACGCGGTCGAGGACGGCCGCCTGCTGGTGGTCCCGGACTCCGCCCACCTGGCCAACGCGCAGCAGCCCGGGACCATCACGCCGGCGATCATCGACCACCTCCTGGCGAGGTGACGGAAACCGGGTGCGCACGACGGCGTGAGCTCGTCGCCCACGGCTTCTCTGTGGCGGACGTACGCGACGCCGCGATCGGCTGACGAGGCGTGC
Organism: Nocardioides sp. NPDC051685; assembly: GCF_044453405.1. Lineage (NCBI taxonomy): Bacteria > Bacillati > Actinomycetota > Actinomycetes > Propionibacteriales > Nocardioidaceae > Nocardioides > Nocardioides sp. NPDC051685. Next base: position 9,192 of record NZ_JBITCR010000002.1, read on the forward strand.
TGCCCTGCGTACGCTGTGGCCGTGCCCGACCGACCCGAGATCGTCTGCATCTGTGGCTCCACCCGATTCGTGGACGAGATGTCGGCGGCGAACCGTGAGCTGACGTTCGCCGGTGCGATCGTCCTCGCGCCGGGCGTCTTCGTGCACGCCGAGGAGCGCGACGCTGGCAGGTCGATCACCGACGAGCAGAAGACCGCACTCGACGCCCTCCATCTGCGCAAGATCGACCTGGCCGACCGGGTTCTGGTGGTCAACCCGGGCGGCTACATCGGTGAGTCCACGAGCAGGGAGATCGCGCACGCCCGAGCCACGGGCAAGCCGGTCTCGTTCACCGATCCCGGCTGACCGGCTCGTCGCTCGACTGAGCACCCAGCACGTCGAAGACCACCTCGTCCTCGAGCCCGGAGGCCAGGCGCCAGACGGCGTCGGCGATCTCGTCGGGGTCCAGGGTGGCGTAGGGCGCGGGGGTGCCGGGTTCGGTGAGCATCTGGTGGATGTCGCCGCGCTCGATCAGGCCGCCGAGGACGAGCGATCCGACGTGCACCCCGACCTCGGCCACCGCAGCGGCGAGAGTGCGGGCGTAGGTCCGCAGCGCGCCGGAGGCCGGGGCGTAGGGGCCGAGGAAGGGCATGGGGACGAGGGCGCTGACCCCGGAGACGTAGACCAGGGACCCGCTGCCGCGGGAGCGCATGGTGGGCAGCACCAGGGAGGCGACCTCCGCGGCCGGCTCGACGATCTCGGCGGTCGCGCGGCGGATGTCGTCGGGTCCGGTCTCGAGGATGTCGACCGTCGGTGCGCTCAGGTCGTGGGCGCCGGGGCCGTGGTAGACGACGTCGATCGGGCCGAGCACTGCGGTGATCTCGGCGAGGGCGCGAGCAGCGCCCCCGGCCTCCCGCACGTCAGCCGCGATCGCGACCGTGCGCACACCACTCGGTGCCAGCGTCTCCAGATACCCCGGGTGCCGGTCGGCGTTCCGGGACACCAGCCCGACGGCGTACCCCTCCTTGGCGAACCGCTGCGCCACCGACATCCCGAGGCCGGGACCCGCGCCCAGGACCGCGATCGTGCTCATTCACTTCTCCCTCATGGGTAGGTTGCTGATGTGAGCAACCCTCGCCGCCCGGTGGCGATCGCGGAAGAAGGCACTTCAATGTCAGATGGGAACACCGATGTGCCCCGGCACATCGTGAGCGAGGCGCTCGGACCGGGCCTGCCGGAGCTGGTCCCGGCGGGGGCGTACGAGGCCTGTCCGGTGACGCAGACGCTGCAGATGCTCGGTGACAAGTGGACCCTGCTGGTCGTGATGATGCTCGCCGAGCGCCCGCACCGCTACAACGAGCTGCGGCGCCGGGTCGAGGGGATCAGTCAGCGCATGCTCACCCGGACCCTGCGCACGCTGGAGGAGGACGGGATCGTGACGCGTACGGTCTTCCCGACGATCCCGCTGGGCGTGGAGTACGCCCTGAGCGACCGCGGCCGCGACCTGCTGGTGCCGCTCGCCGGGCTCGCGGACTGGGTGGTGCGGGGCCAGGCGGCCTGACGCGGGTCAGAACCCGCGGGTCCAGAAGACCTCCTCGTGGAGGTGGCGCGAGCGCCAGCCGTCCGGTGTACGCACGAAGAAGTGGCGGTAGCGACCGCCCACCTCGACGACCCGCTCGCCGCCCGACCCGTCGGAGATGACCATCGGGTTGTCGAAGTACGCCACGACCTCTGCCGAAGCGAAGCCCGAGGCATCCGGTGCCGCGCCCTCGTCGGTGAAGGTGATGCCGACCTGACCGATCGTGTGCAGGCGCTTTTGGGAGAACGCGGGCAGCATCTCGGCGAGCCATTTCTTGACGTCGGCGAGCTCGCCGACCGTGCCGCCGGACTCGGAGTAGTCGATCGTGGCGTCGGCCGTGAAGACGGTGTCGAGCGCGTCCCAGTCGCCGTCGTCGACGGCCAGGGTGTAGCGGGTCAGCGCGTCGGTGATCTCGGCGCGGTCGATCAGCTCTTGAACGTCCATGAAAAGGGTCTCCTTCAGCGAGGTGAGAGGACGATGACCGGGATCTCCCGGTCGGTCCAGGTCTGGTAGGTCTCGAAGTCCGCGTACGTCTCCAGCAGCCGCGGCCACAGCGCGGCCCGCTCCGCGGGGTCGGCGACGCGTGCCCGGACGAGCCGCCGCCCGCGACGGGGGACGCGGACCGCGACGTCGGGCTGGGCACGCAGGTTGGCGACCCACTGCGGGTCCTTCGGCAGCCCGCCCTGGGAACCGACGACCACCAGGTCGGCGCCCGAGCGCATGAAGAGCAGGGGAGTGGTGAAGGTGCGGCCCGACTTGCGGCCGACGTGCTCGAGCAGCAGCACGGGTGCCGGCTTGCGCCAGCCCGCCATCACTCGCCACCGACCGCCGATGCGTCCGTCGGTCAGCTTGAAGAGCGCGGTGTTGGCGCGGGCACCGTACTTGATGAGTCTCGCCGTCAGCGGCGAGTCCAGGCCTGCGGGACGTTCGAGAGAAGGCGACATGGCGAACACTCTGGCAGAAACTTAGAACACGTTCTAGTGTTGGCGCATGCGCTTCACCTATGCCGAGGCAATGACGCAGGCCAACTACTACGCACCGCTGGCTCAGGCGGCCGAGGCCGCCGGGTACACCAGCATGACGGTGGCCGACAGCCTGATCTATCCCGAGGAGTCCGACTCCACCTATCCCTACACCGACACCGGCGACCGGGAGTTCCTGCAGGGCAAGGAGTTCATCGAGGCGTTCATCCTGTGCGCCCATCTCTTCGCGGTGACCACGACGCTGCGCCTGACCCCGTTCGTGGTGAAGCTGCCGGTGCGCCCGCCCGTGCTGGCCGCCAAACAGGCCTCGAGCCTCGCCTTCCTCTCCGGAAACCGGCTCGGTCTCGGTGTCGGGCTGTCGCCGTGGCCGGAGGACTTCGCCGCCCTCGGTGTCGACTGGAAGCACCGCGGCAAGCGGATGGACGAGTGCATGGACATCCTGCGCGGCCTGACCGACCCGAGCGGCGACTTCTTCGGTTATGAGGGTGAGTTCTACGAGTTCGCGCCGCTCCAGCAGCGTCCCGCGCCGACCGAGAAGATCCCGCTCCTCGTCGGGGGCCACGCCGACGCGGCGTTGCGCCGCGCGGTCCTCAAGGGCGACGGCTGGATGCACGCCGGCGGCGACGGCGAGGAGCTCGACCGTCTCCTGGTCCGACTCGCCGAGATCCGGCGCGAGGAGGGCGACACCCGGGACGACTTCGAGGTCCACGTGATCAGCTACGACGCGTACGACCTCGATGGCATCAAGCGGCTCGAGGAGAAGGGCGTCACCGACTGCATCGTCGGGTTCCGCGACCCGTACGTGAAGGGCGCCGACCCGGAGCCGCTGGAAAAGAAGATCAAGCACCTGGAGTGGTACGGGGAGAACATCATCGCGAAGGCCGCGCAGTGACCGAGCAGAGCGCTGCGTACGGCCTGACCGAGCCGCTGCAGAAGGCGATCGCTGAGGCGGAGGAACTGATCGCGAACGCGCCCTTCGTCCGCACCGAAGCCGACCGGCTGGAGGGCTACGAGTACCTCTCCGGCCGGATCCGGATGGCGATGCAGACGGCGTTCGACTACGACCTCGAGCAGCCGCTGTTCGTGAACCCGACCCACCAGTTCTCCAGGCAGGGCCTGGACAACCCTGACGCCATCTACTTCAACGCCTACCTGCGAGAAGGCGTCGAGTACGTCGTCCGCGGCCGTCGCGGGACCAGCGCTGACCTCTCGTTCCAGGTGATGGGCGGTGCCTACACCGCCGACTCCGCCGCGACCAGCCTGATGGCCTTCGACGACCGCAAGCTGCAGCTCGACGCCGACGGGGGCTTCGAGTTCACCTACACGGCCGAGCCGGGTGCGAAGACCCTGATCGTGCGCGAGGTCTTCAACGACTGGGACACCGAGACCCGCGGCACGATCACCATCGAGCGCCCCGACACCCTCGGCCGGCCGCGCCGCCCGCTCACCCAGGAGCTGCTCCGGAAGAAGTACGAGGTCGCGGCCCGGTCGCTGACCGGCTCGATCCAGACCTGGTTCGCCTTCCCGCAGTTCTTCCAGTACAAGGAGCCGGTCAACACGCTCACCGTTCCGGCGCGCACGCCCGGCGGGCTCGAGTCGCAGTTCTCCTCGATCGGCCACTACGAGCTGGCCGAGGACGAGGCGCTCGTGGTCGAGGTGCCGCGGTGCGACGACTGCTCCTACCAGGGCATCCAGGTCGGCTCGGACTGGTACGCCTCGACCGACTACGAGACCCACCAGACGAGCCTCACCAAGGCCCAGGCGGTCACCGACCCCGACGGCGTGATGCGGTTCGTGATCTCCGAGCACCCACCGCTGGACGGGGCTCCGATCGCCAACTGGCTCGAGACCACCGGCCACCGCACCGGCTCGCTGATGCTGCGCTGGCAGCGGCTGGAGCGAGACCTCACCGCCGCGGACGGCCCGGTCGTGCAGAAGGTGAGGACGGAGGACGTACGCGACCTTCTGCCGCACCCCGAAGCGCTCTCGGACGAGGCCTATGCGGCGCGCATCGCGAGCCGGCAGCGGGCCGTCGCGCGACGGATGATCAGCTGAGCTCCTCGGCCACGCAGAGCGCGGCCACGAGGGCCGCGAGGAGGCCGAGCGCTGCCAGCGGCGGCAGGGCGACGAGCACGAGACCCGAGGCCAGGACCGCGAACGTCGCGACCAGACGGATCCGAGGCCAACGACCGGAGGCTCGGCGGATCGCACCCGTCGACCCGGCGAGCGCAGCCGCCGCACCGCCCGCGAGCGCCCAGCCGCCGACGGCACCCAGATGGTCGGCGTGGACGTGGGCCATCGCGGACTCCATGCCGAGCGCGGTCACGATGATGCCGACGATGATCGGGAAGTGCAGGTAGGTGAACAGGTCGCGCGCCATCCACGCCCGGTCCGGGTCCTGGCGGGTGTGCAAGCAGGCTTCGAGTTGCTCGAGCGTACGCGTGAAGTGCAGCCACCACAGGGCGATCGCGATCGCGATCGCCAGGACGGCGCCGATCAGGTGGGACCAGTCCAGCGGCTTGCCCGAGATGCCCACGCCGATCGCCACGATCGACTCGCCCAGCGCGAGGATGACGACCAGCCCGTGCCGCTCGGCGAAGTGGGCCGCGGACGGGAGCATCCAGCCGCCCGAGCGGGCCCCGACGAAGATCGCGAGCAGGTCGTAGGCGACGGCCGCGAGCCAGACCCAGGTGCGCGACTCATCGCTGACGAATGCGCCGATCGCGAGCAGGGTGACCGTCGGCAGGACAGAGGTGAGCGCGGTGAGCAGGAGCTGGCGCTGGAGCGCCCGGCTGCCGGCGGCAGCGAGCAGGTAGGCACCGAGGTGGGTGAGGCGTACGGCTGCATAGCAGACCACGAGCGTCAGCGCCGCCGGTATGCCGCCCGGCTCCTCGTGGAACGCCTCCGGGATCGCCATGCTGACCACGAACATCGCGACCATCGCGATGATGAACGCCGCCCGCATGATGCCGCTGTCGGCGCGCACCTGGTTGGCGAGCCAGGCGAACGATGCCCAGCCGAACCAGAGCAGCGAGAGCACGATCAGTCCGTGGAGCACGCCGATCGGCATCTCGGAGTGTGCCATCAGGGCTGTGACCTGTGTGAATGCGAAGACGAAGACGAGGTCGAAGAAGAGTTCGAGGGTGGTGACCCGGTCGCCCTCATTGCTCTGCGTGATGCCGAGGCTTCCGCGTGATGCCGTGGTCATGCGCACATGGTGCCGCACGCGGGGGCTGGGTGCAGTCGCATTTGCACGCCGAGACCCTGAACCCTGGGGGGTATGCGGAGAGGATCGCCGCATGTCAGCAGGCGTTTCGGCGCCGAATGCTCTCCTGAGGAGGGGACGCGACGCGCTGGCGTACGGCCCCTATGATTGCGGCCCATGGCCAGCCCCCACCATGTGCCACCGGCGATTCCGGGATTCCGGTATCGCCGGCTGATCGGTGTGGGCGGCTCCTCCGAGGTCTTTCTCTACGAGTGGCAGCAGGAGAAGGTGGACGCCGTGGTCAAGGTCTGGAACGACCGGCTCAGCGCCGAGACGCAGGACGTGCTCGCCAGGGAGACCAAGGAGGTAGCCGAGCTCGCCGCCCATCCCCATGTGCTGCCGCTGCACGCCGTCGGCGTCTCCGACGACGACCGCAGCTTCGTGGTCATGGACCATCGCTCCGGCGGCGACCTGCAGGCGCGCTGGACGAGCGAGCGGCTCCCGGTCGCGGAGGCGCTGAGCATCACGATCAAGATCGCCGGTGCGCTCGACGTCGCCGCTCGCCACGGGATCCTGCACGGCGACGTGAAGCCCGCGAACATCCTGCTGACCGCTGCCGGCGAGCCGCAGCTGGCCGGCTTCGGCAGCCTCTCCTCGGCCGGCCGTCCCGCCGGCGTCGGGTCGACGTCGCTGCCATGGATGGCGCCGGAGATGCTCTCCGAGCCGGTCGAGCCGAGCGCCTGGGCAGACATCTGGAGCCTGGCCGCGACCTGCTACACGCTGCTCGCCGGACGTACGCCGTTCGAGGGCGGTTCCGGTGGCCCCGAGGCGCTGGCGGAGCGGATCCGGGAGCACGAGCCGGTGCCCATCGACCGCGACGACGTCCCGGGCTCGTTCGAGGCGGTGCTGCGCAAGGCGATGTTCAAGCGTCGCGCTGGACGGCACTGGAGTGCCGCCGACTTCGCCAAGGCGCTCCAGGCGGTCGAGGAGGAGCTCGGGCTTCCGGTCACCCCGCTCGCGGAGATGCGGGAGCCGGTGGACGAGATCGTCGAGGAGCCTGAAGCTCCTGACGTGCCTGAGATCGCCGAGGTCGCCGAGATCGCCGAGGTGGCGCCGGAGCCGGTCCCGGCGCCTGCGGAGATCGCGTCGCCCGGAGCGGGGGACACGGCCGAGGTGCCGATCGTCACCGGCCCCGTGAGCGGCGCCGTGGGTCAGCCCATGATCGAGCCGGCGCCGATGCCGGAGCAGTCCGACGACGACATCCTCGGGCACCGCGTCGACGTCGACCGGATGGCCCGCCTGCTCGCCTCCGCGCACACGCAGCTCCCGATCTCGGTGGCCGTCCAGGGCCTGCCGGGCAGCGGCCGGTCGACCTTCCTGCGGAAGCTCCAGGAGCGGATCGAGTGGCTCACCGAGCACGACGAGGCCTACGCCGCCCGCGCCAGGCACGTACGCATCGACGCCCGTCAGTACGCTCACGGCGACGTGGCGACCGGAGTGCTCGACACCGTGCGAGGGGCGGGGAAGAGCGAGCCGCCGCCGCTGGTCGCGAAGCACCAGGCCGCACAGCGACGGACGGCCGAGCTGCGGGCGGCGCTGGCAGGACTGCCCGAGGAGGACGGCCACCGCGGCAAGCGGCGTACGCAGCAGCCGATGACCGCCACCATGGCGCTCGCGGCCATGGACCGGGAGGTCGCGGCCTACGAGGCCGCGCTGCGGGCGGCGCCACCGGGACCGCCGCCGCGCCCACCCGTCGGCGCGCTGCCCGGTTCACCGGCCGTCCGGACGTTCGTCTACGTCGACGACCTGGACCGCTGTGACCCCGCGACGGCGGCCGGGGTGCTGCGGGCCGTCGACGAGCTGGGTGGTCAGGAGGGTGTCGCGGTCGTCGCGGCCATCGACGCCCGGGCGGTGCAGAGGTCCCTCGAGGACCGGGTGGCCGAGCCCGCCGGCTACCTCTCCCGGGTCTTCGACGTGCCGTTCGCGCTACGGGCGTTCGCCGGTGACCCCGCGGTGCGGTTCATGCGGTCGCTGATGCGCCACGCGGTGCCGTCGTGGCCCTCGGCGCTGGCAGCAGGCTCCGGCGACCCGGCCGCCCGCCGCAGTCGGGTCCAGAGCTTCGAGATGACCCCCGGCGAGGCGCTGTTCACGAGCGAGCTGGCGCGTTTCTGTGCCACGCCCGGGGGAGCCAGGAAGCTGCTCGCGGTCTACCGGCTGGCGCGCACGGCCCCGATTGCGGGCGCGACCACCGACCCCGCCGGCCACCAGGCCCTCGGGATCCTGATGGCGATCCTCGTCGGGGCGCCGGCTCAGGCGGGCGAGGTGCTCGGCGCCGTGGTCGAGTCGCTGGCCGCGGGGGAGGACGGCGCGACCTTCCGCACGCTGCTCGAGAAGGTCGCGCGCGAGCACACGGCCGGATGCGGGCGGGCGACCTGCGGCTCGTGCGCCGACTGGTCCCGTGTCCTCCGCGCCCACGCCGATCTCGTCCGGGCTCAGCAGGTGCCGCAGGAGATCGGGGCGTACGCCGAGTGGGTCGACGAGGTGGCGAGGTTCAGCTTCCCGACCTGACCGCTCCGCGCGGACCCCTTCCCCAAAAGTGAAACACGTTCTACTCTAGGCGCCATGACTGGACTCCTGGATGGCAAGGTCGTCGTGCTCTCGGGGGTCGGCCCCGGCCTCGGCCGCTCGCTGGGCGAGCAGGCCGCGCTGATGGGCGCCGACCTGGTGCTCGCCAGCCGAACCGAGAAGCGGCTGCAGAAGATGGCCGGCGTCATCGAGGAGCACGGACGACGTGCCCTGGTGGTGCCGACCGACATCACCGACGAGGACGCGCGGCGCCACCTGGTCGACGCCGCGCTGGAGGAGTTCGGCCGTGTCGACGTGCTCCTCAACAACGCCTTCGGCATCCCGCCGATGGACCCGCTGACCCAGATCCCGCTCGACGCGCTCCGGCTGGCCCAGGAGTCCAACGTCTACGCCCCGCTGCGGCTCTCGGCGCTCTTCGCCGACGCGCTCGCGGCCACCCCGGACAAGCCCGGCGGTGCGATCGTGATGATCAACTCGGCGGTGCTCTACCAGAGCCAGCCCGAGTTCGCGGGCTACAAGCTCTCCAAGGGCGCTCTCGCCCACCTCGCCTCCTCGCTCGCCACCGAGCTCGGTCCGCGCGGCATCCGGGTCAACTCCGTCGCGCCGTCCTACATCTACGAGGACGTCAACAGGGCCTACTTCGACTGGATGGCCGCGGAGTCGGGACGCACCCACGAGGAGGTGTACGCCGAGAAGGCCGCCCCCACCGACCTGAAGCGGCTCGCCACCCCCGAGGAGGTCGCCCGGGCGGCACTGTTCCTGGGCAGCGACCTGGCCTCCGCGATCACCGGGACCGTGCTCAACGTGGACTGCGGGGAGTTCCATGACTGAGACGCCCCCAACAGAGACCGCACCCCGCGAGCGGGCGGATGTCGGGACGTACGAGGACATCTGCGCCGCCGCCACCCGCACCACCGGGCTGAGCGACTTCGGAGGGACCGACCACGAGGAGGGGCTGCGGCTGCTGGTCGAGGACCTGGCGAGCCCCGAGGCGGGGCTCACCCCGATCGGCAACTACTTCCACCGCGCCCAGGTGAAGTCCGCCCTCGTCGGCCGGCTCATGACCCAGGCCCGTCTCGCGGAGTTCCCCCAGCACCAGGACGTACGCATCGAGCGGCCGATCTTCGTCACCGGACTCGTCCGCACCGGCACCACCGCCCTGCACCGGCTGCTGGCCGCCGACCCGGCGCACCAGGGTCTGGAGACCTGGCTGACCGAGTTCCCCCAGCCGCGGCCGCCGCGCGAGACCTGGGAGCAGGATCCGGTCTTCAACGCCCTGCAGAACGCCTACCGGCAGCACCATGTCACCAACCCCGAGTTCATGGGGATCCACTACATGGACGCCACCAGCGTCGAGGAGTGCTGGCGGGTGCTGCGACAGAGCGGCAAGTCGATCTCGTTCGAGTCGCTGGCCAACGTCCCGCGCTACTCGGCCTGGCTGGCGAAGCAGGACTGGCGCGACGCGTACGAGCTCCATCGCCGCTCGCTGCAGCTCATCGGGCTCAACGACCCCGACAAGCGCTGGGTGCTCAAGAACCCCTCCCACCTGGTCGCGCTCGACGCGCTGATGGAGGTCTACCCGGACGCGCTCGTCGTGGTCACCCACCGCGAGCCGGTGGTCTCGGTCGCCTCGGGCTGCTCGCTCTCCGCCGAGGCGACCGCCGGGATGTCGACCACGTTCGTCGGCGAGACCATCGGAGCGACCCAGCTGGAGATCCTCTCCCGGTCTTGGCGCTCCTTCGGCGAAGCCAGGAAGAAGTACGACCAGGCGCAGTTCCTCGACGTCGACTACCGCGAGTTCGTCAAGGACCCCGTCGGCACCGTGGACGGCATCTACGGCCACTTCGACATCCCGTGGAGCGACGCCGCCCGCGCCGAGGTCGCCCGCATCGACGCCGAGTCCCGCTCCGGGAGCGCCCGGCCCAAGCACGACTACCGCCTTGCCGACTACGGCCTGACGGAGGACGAGGTTCGCCGGGCGTTCACCTTCTGATCCGGCGTGACCTGCACGGTGGATCCACCGAGGTGCTCTAAGGTCCGACCCGAGCTCACGAGGGTGCGGCTCATACTGCCCAACCCACGGGAGTCGTGTGATGAGTCACGCCACTGCGGTCCTGGCCTCCGAGCCGACGGACGCGCCCGCCAGGCCGTCGGCCAGGCTGGTCGCCGTCCTCGCCCTGCTGGCCGCGTTCGCGGCGTCGATGAGCCTCTACCTCGCGACCACCCAGGCGCTGTCCTACCACGCCCGCGACGAGGGCCCGAACGCGTCGTACGCCATCTCGCTCCACAACGGCGAGCTGCCCACGATCGACACTCCCGTGGCTCAGGACAGGGACCGCTTCCCACAGATCACCCGCGGCGCGAACCGGGAGGAGTTCGATCGCCACCGGATGATCTGGACCGCCAACCATCCGCCGCTCTACTACCTCCTCGGGGTGCCGTGGGTCGCGCTCGCGGACGCCCTCGACAACCCGCAGGTGCTGATCGCCGGGATGCGGGTGACGAGCGCCCTGGCGTACGGGGCGCTGGTGTTCCTGGTCGGGCTGATCGCCTTCGAGGTGACCCCGCGGCGACCGGCTGCCGCGATGCTGGCCACCGCGATCACGGCCTCGCCGGCGGTGCTGGCGGTCTCGGCCGGCTTCATCATGAACGACAGCCTCGCGGTCGCGGCCTCGTCGCTGACCGTGCTCGCGACCCTCCGCATCCTTCGCCTCGGGGTGACCCGGAACCGGATGATCGTGATGGCGGTCGCCGGCACGCTGGCCGCCGCGACGAAGGCGCCCGGGGTGATCACGGTGATCATGTGCGGCGCCGCGCTCGGCGTGACGCTGCTGCTCCGCGACCGCACCCGGAAGGGCTTCCTCCGGGCGACCTGGCTGACCGCGATCGCCACCGGGGTGCCGGGCCTGGCGATCGGCTGGTTCTACGTACGCAACATCGTGCTCTACGGCGACGCGACCGCGAGCTCGGCGCTTCTGTCGCGCTACCAGCGGGTCCAGGTCGACACCTGGTTCGAGGTGATGACCGCGCCGCGCTTCTGGCACGGCTGGTACGACCACCTGTGGGTGCCCTATCAGCTGCGCGGCACCGGCCTGCACTGGGTGATCGACACCATCACCCTCGTCGCGCTGCTCGGACTGGCGCTGGGGGTGGTCGCACGCCTGCGGGACCACGGTCGTGAGCAGGGCCTGGTCGTCGGTGCGCCCCGGGTGCCGTCGGTGGCGACCGTGGGTCTGCTCGTGCTGATCGCGCACGCGTTCGTGATCATCGTCAACCTCGCCCAGTTCCGCTCCGGGGGCGGGAACCCGCACGAGCGCTACCTGATGACGATCATGCCGCTGGTGGCGATCGTCCTCTCGGTGGGCCTGCTGGCCATCGTCGACGGGCTGCCGTGGGGCGAGATCCGCCGGCGTGAGGAGATCGCGGCAGCGCTGATCTCGGCGTTCCTGGTGGGGATGGCCGCCGCTACCTTCGCCGTGTCGGTGCGCACGCAGATCCACCTGGGGACCGATCGCATGCTTCCGGAGATCAGGCCCCTGGCGTACTTGGTCCTGGGGGTCGGCGGATTCTGTGCCCTTGTTGCGGTGGTGCTTCCGCTCGCCTGGCGGCCCCGGGCCGACGATCAGCGAGACAGCAGGGGTCTCGACCCGCTTCACGGGCTCGCCGGCTCGGACCTCGCCGAGGTGAGGTGAGGTGAGGTGACGCTACGGGTTCGGCGCTGACAGCAGGAAGGTCAGGTAGCGCACTACTCGCACTGCGGGGCGCTGGGCGTGGTTGGGTGGCAGCATGATCGCCGACGTCACCCCTCGGTCCCGCCCCGCAGCGACTGCGGTCTGGAGCAAGGTCGCCGCGGCACAGTCCGGACTGCTCGGTGTCGGCTTCGGTATCCCGGCCGCGTACGGCACTTACTACTTCGCGACGCACGACAACACGGTGTGGATCTTCCTGGGCTTCCCGACGAACGGCGACGGGCCGTTCGTCGACGTCGGTATCCCGACGAGCGTGCCGCTGCTGGTCGGGTTCACCGTGGTGTGCGCGGTCGAGGTCGTGGTCGGCCTCGTGCTGTGGACCCGTCCGCGCTTGGGTGGGTGGCTCTCGATCGCCCTGCTCCCGTTCGAGCTCGCCTACTGGTGGGGCTTCGCGTTGCCGTTCGGCCCGATCGGCGGTCTGGTCCGCACGGTGGCGGTGGTGATGGCGCTCCGTCGGGGTGAGTAGCGCTGCGCGAATTGCGAAGCAATCGCAAATAGAACTGTCGGTGGTCCCGAGTAGCCTGGACATCATGCGTCCTGTCACCGATCTCGAGCGTCGTGTCGCCCCGTTCCAGGTGGTCTCCGACTACCAGCCCTCGGGCGACCAACCGGCGGCGATCGCCGAGATCACCAAGCGGATCAACGACGGCGTCAAGGACGTCGTCCTCCTCGGCGCGACCGGCACCGGAAAGACGGCGACGGTGGCCTGGACCGCCGAGCAGCTGCAGCGACCGATGCTGGTCCTGCAGCCCAACAAGACCCTCGCCGCGCAGTTCGCCAACGAGCTGCGCCAGCTCTTCCCCGACAACGCGGTCGAATACTTCGTCTCCTACTACGACTACTACCAGCCTGAGGCGTACGTCCCCCAGACCGACACCTACATCGAGAAGGACTCCTCGATCAACGAGGAGGTCGAGCGGCTGCGTCACTCGGCCACCAACTCGCTGCTGACCAGACGCGACGTGATCGTGGTGAGCACCGTGTCGTGCATCTACGGTCTGGGCACCCCGCAGGAGTACGTCGACCGGATGATCCGGCTGCGGGTGGGGGAGGAGCACGACCGCGACTCGATCCTGCGCCGGCTGGTGGAGATCCAGTACACCCGCAACGACCTCTCCTTCACCCGCGGCACGTTCCGGGTGCGCGGCGACACCCTGGAGATCTTCCCGGTCTACGAGGAGCACGCGGTCCGGATCGAGTTCTTCGGCGACGAGATCGAGCGGCTGATGACGCTGCACGCGGTCACCGGCGAGGTGCTGACCGAGGACCAGGAGCTCTACGTGTTCCCGGCGACGCACTACGTCGCCGGCCCCGAGCGCATGGAGCGTGCGATCAACGGCATCGAGGCCGAGCTCGACCAGCAGCTGAGCACCTTCGAGAAGCAGGGCAAGATGCTCGAGGCGCAGCGGCTCCGGATGCGTACGACCTATGACATCGAGATGATGCGCCAGGTCGGCTCGTGCTCCGGGATCGAGAACTACTCGATGCACATCGACGGCCGCGAGCGGGGCTCCGCGCCCAACTGCCTGCTCGACTACTTCCCCGAGGACTTCGTCCTCGTCGTCGACGAGTCTCACGTCGCGGTCCCGCAGGTCGGCGGGATGTACGAGGGCGACATGTCCCGCAAGCGCAACCTGGTCGAGCACGGCTTCCGGCTGCCCAGCGCGCAGGACAACCGGCCGCTGAAGTGGGAGGAGTTCCTGGACCGGATCGGCCAGACCATCTACCTCTCCGCGACCCCGGGCGACTACGAGCTCGACAAGGTCGGCGGCGACACCGTCGAGCAGATCATCCGGCCGACCGGGCTGATCGACCCCGAGGTGATCATCAAGCAGACCAAGGGCCAGATCGACGACCTGATCGGCGAGATCAACGACCGCGTCGCCAAGAACGAGCGCGTCCTGGTGACCACGCTCACCAAGAAGATGTCCGAGGACCTCACCGACTACCTGCTCGACGCCGGGATCCGGACTCGTTACCTGCACTCCGAGGTCGACACCCTCAAGCGGATCGAGCTCCTCCGCGACCTGCGGCTGGGGGAGTACGACGTCCTCGTCGGCATCAACCTCCTCCGTGAGGGCCTCGACCTCCCCGAGGTGTCGCTGGTCTCGATCCTCGACGCCGACAAGGAGGGCTTCCTCCGCTCGGACAAGTCGCTGATCCAGACCATCGGCCGTGCGGCCCGAAACGTCTCCGGCCAGGTGCACATGTACGCCGACAAGATCACCCCCTCCATGGAGTCGGCGATCGAGGAGACCAACCGCCGCCGCGCCATCCAGAAGGCCTACAACGAGGCCAACGGCATCGACCCGCAGCCGCTGCGCAAGAAGATCGCCGACATCACCGACATGCTCGCCCGCGAGGACGAGTCGACCCAGGAGCTGCTCAACACCTGGGCCGGCACGGAGGCGAAGGGTCGCGCCGGCAAGACGGCGGCTAAGTCCCCGACCCCGATGCTCGGCGACGCCGCCCGCGAGGCCCGCGAACGCGGCCTCGTCGGCCTCCCCTCCTCCGACCTGGCCCAGCTCATCGGCGACCTCACCGACCAGATGAAGGGCGCCGCCGCCGAGCTCCAGTTCGAGGTCGCCGCCCGGCTGCGTGACGAGATCTCCGACCTCAAGAAGGAACTCAGGCAGATGATGGAAGCCACCAAGTGACGAAATAGCGAGACCAGCGGTACGTCGACGTCTGCTCACCCGCCCGTCGCGCTCTGTTCACCGCCTGTGAGCCGTGGCCCGTGGATCCCGTCAGTTTCACCAGTTACCGTCGGAAGCGTGTCTGTCCCTCGGGTCTCCATGTCCCAGTCCACGATCTGTGTCCTGCTGCTGGGCGTGCTCGGTCTTGCGATGAGCGCCCAGGTGGCGATCGCGATGCCGGCCCTGTTCAAGGCCGACGAGCGTGCCCATGCGGCGTACGCGGTGGCGCTCTCCCAGGGAACGCTGCCGACGATCGACACCGACATCCCCGACGACCCGGCGCGCTACCCGCAGCTGGCCGAGAGCCTCTTCGGGGCCGATGAGGCCCACCGCGACATCTGGGTCGCCAACCACCCGCCGCTGTTCTACGTGATGAGCCAGCCGCTGGTGTGGCTCGGCGACGCCGTCGGCTCCCCGGGCCTGACCCTGCTTGGGATGCGGTTGCTCAACGCCCTCGGGTTCGCCCTGACCACGGTCATGGTCGGTCTGCTGGCGCGCGAGCTCGTGCCCAGACGCCCGGCGGTGCCGGTGATCGCGACCGCGATGTGCATCGGCTGCGGCGCGATGACGTTCCTGGGAGGCGGGATCTACAACGACGGCTGGTCCTCGGCAGCGGCGTTCATGACGCTCTTCCTCGGCTTCCGGATGATTCGTCAGGGGGTGACCCGCGAGCGCTTGATCGCCGCGGCCGCGGTCGGGGTGGCGGCGGCGGGGCTCCGCTCGACCGGCCTGGTCGCGGTCTTCTTCCTCGGCCTCTGCGTGCTGGTCGCCATGTGGCTGCGGGAGCCGTCGCTGCGTACGTTCCTGCGGGGTTCCTTCTGGCGCGGGGTCGGGATCGCGGCGGGCATCGGGATGGCGCCGGTGGTCGTTTTCGGCTGGTTCTACGTGCGCAACATCCAGATCTACGGCGACGCGACCGCGTCGAGCTCGCTCTTCGAGAAGTTCGGGCGCGAGCCCAACGGCACCACGCTGTTCCAGCTGGTCAACCCCGAGTTCTACGGACACCTCCTCGGCAGCCTGTGGACCGACGGCAACATCGCCAACACCTGGAGCCAGGCGGCGGTCATCGTGCTCACCCTCACCGTGGTCGGCCTGGTGCTCGATGCCGCCGCGAAGGCCAACCCACGCCGCACCGGCGTCCTCCAGCGCATCCGTCTCGCTCCGCAGAGCACGATGCAGCACCGCCAGGACCTGGCGATCTGGGCGCTCCTGGGCGGCTACTGCGTGCTGATCCTCGTCAACGTCGCCGGGTTCATCGCCGGTGGTGGCTGGATCCACGCCCGCTACGCGGTCCCGTTCCTGCCGTTCCTCGCCGCCGGCGCCGGGCTCGCCGCGCTGCGCCTGGGTCGCGTCTTCCCGCTCCGATCCATCCCGACGGGACCGACCTCGGGGCCGACCGCGCTCGACGAGGCGCGCGACCTGCGCATCGGCCTGGGCGTCTCGCTGGCGTTCATGGTCGTCGGCCTGGTCTGCCACCTCGACACCGAGCAGTACGTCGACGGACCGGTCAGCAGCACCTTCGCGCTGGTCGCCCTGGTGGCGGCCGACCTGGTGATGTTCGCCGTCGCCGCGTACGTCGCCACCGAGCTGCGGCGGCGGATGCGACCGGGCACGTTCGACGCCGCGCGCACCCTGGCCGCGCCCGTGTCGACCGGGGCTGTGACCGAGGTCGCTCCCAGCCGTCCACGGGCCAGTGCCGGGACCGGGTCGACCCCGAAGACGCCGTAGCCTCTCTATGTGAGCCACGAAGATCCCCAGTCATCCGCACGCTCGTGGCTCGTGTGGGGCATCGGCGTAGCGGTCTACGGTCTGGCGGTCTTCCATCGCAGCAGCCTGGCGGTCGCCGGGCTGGTGGCCACCGAGCGCTTCGGGATCGGCGCCAGCCAGCTGGCCGTCTTCACGATGCTGCAGCTGCTCGTCTACGCGTTCATGCAGGTCCCGGTCGGGCTGCTGGTGGACCGGTTCGGGTCGCGTACGGTCCTCTCGGCAGGGGCCGTGATCCTGGCCGTGGCGCAGGCCGGCTTCGCGTTCGCCGACTCCTACCCGCTGGCGCTGCTGGCACGTACGTTCGTGGGGATGGGCGACGCGATGACGTTCATCTGCGTGCTGCGGCTGGTGCCGTCGTGGTTCCCGACCCGCAGGGTGCCGCTGGTCAGCCAGCTGACCGGCACCATCGGCCAGATCGGTGCGATCGCCGCCGCGGTCCCGATGACGTGGGCGCTCGGCCACCTCGGCTGGACCCGCGCCTACCTGACGGCCGCGCTCATCGGCCCGGTCCTGCTGGTGCTGCTGCTGCTCTTCGTCCATGACGGCCCCGGCGCCCGGCACCGCCGCGGCATCGCCCTCGAGCCGCGCGAGGTCGGCCGGAGCCTGAAGGCGTCCTGGAACCAGCCGGGCACGCGCCTGGGCTTCTGGATCCACTTCTCCACCCCGTTCAGCTCCCACCTGATGGGGCTGCTGTGGGGCTTCCCGTTCCTGGTGACCTCCGAGGGCCTCTCCGACACCCTCGCCGGCACCCTGCTCTCGGTCACCGTCGTCGCCGCCCTGGCCGCGGGCCCGGTGATGGGGATCCTCGCCGGCCGCCATCCCTGGCACCGCTCGACGGTCGCACTGACCATGATTGCCGTGATCGTGTCCGTGTGGACCCTCGTGCTCGCCTGGCCCGGCGAGGCACCGCTGCCGCTCCTGCTGCTCCTGATGTGCGTGGTCGGCTTCGGCGGACCCGCCTCCATGATCGGCTTCGACGTCGGCCGCACCAGCAACCCACCAACCCGGATGGCGAGCGCCAGCGGGATCATCAACCAGGGCGGCTTCGTCGCCGCGCTGCTCGTGATCGTGCTGGTCGGCTGGATCCTCGACTGGCGTACGCCGGGGGCATCGACCTCCTACACGCCGGAGGCGTTCCGCTGGGCGATGTCGGTCCAATACCTGTTCTGGGGTCTCGGCGTGGTGCAGATCTGGCGCCACCGGCGCGACGTGCGGCGGCGTACGACCCGGGAGCAGGTCGCCGCCGGCTCCTCGATGGTCACCGACTGATCGCCCGCTCGTCACCTGAACGGCATCCCGGCCCACTAGCTTGTCGAGGTGCCTACGCCTCTGCGCTCGCTGTCCCAGGTGACCGTATGCCTGCTCCTGCTGGGGGTGCTCGGCTTCGCGATGAGCGCGCAGTACGCGATCGGGATGCCGGCGCTGCTGAAGGCGGACGAGAAGCAGCACGCGGCGTACGCCATCGTCCTGTCCCAGGGCGTGCTGCCGACGATCGACACGAACACCCCGGCCGACCCGGTGCGCTATCCGCAGTTCGCCGAGGCGCTCTTCGGGCTCGACGAGCCGCGCCGTGACATCTGGGTCGCCAACCACCCGCCGCTGTTCTACGTGATGAGCCTGCCGCTGGTCTGGCTCGGCGACGCCGTCGGCGGTGGGGCAGGGGTCGGGGTGACGCTGCTGGGGATGCGGCTGCTCAACGCGCTCGGCTACGCGCTGAGCATCATCCTGGTCGGGCTGCTGGCCCGCGAGCTGGTGCCCAGGCGCCGGGTGGTGCCGGTGCTCTCCGCGGCGATGGTGCTCGGCTGTGGCGCGGTGACCTACGACGGCGGCGCGATCTACAACGACGGCTGGGGAACGGTCGCGGCCTCGCTGACCCTGCTCCTCGGCTTCCGGATGGTCCGCGAGGGCGTCACCCGGGACCGGCTGGTCTGGGCGACGGTCGCCGGCGTCGCCGCGGCCGGCTTCCGCTCGACCGGGCTGGTGGCGGTCCTCGTGCTCGGTGGTTGCGTGCTGGCCGCGCTGTGGTTGCGCGAGCCGACCATGCGTACGTTCCGCCGGGGCATGGTCCTGGCGGTCCGGATCGGGCTCGCGCCCGTGGTCGTGATCGGCTGGTTCTACGTACGCAACATCGTGCTCTACGGCGACCCGACGGCCTCCGCGGCGCTCTTCGAGAAGTTCTCCCGGCAGACCCACGGCGACACGCTCTTCCAGCTGGTCAACCCGGAGCTCTACCTGCACCTCTACGGCTCGCTGTGGGCCGACGACGTCATCCCGAAGATCTGGATCGTGGCCGCTGCGGCGGCGCTGGCCGTCACCGTCACCGGCCTGGTGGTCGACGTCAACGCGAAGGCCCGGCCGCGGCCCGACGGGATGATGCGACGCGTCGTGATCCCAGGACCGGAGCCGACGGTCCTGGAACGCCGGCTGAACCTGGCCGTGCGGGTGCTGATGGGGATCTACTGCGTCATCATCATCGCCAACCTGGCCTCCTTCCACGCCGGCGGCGGCTGGATACACGCGCGCTACGCGATGCCGTTCCTGCCGGTGATCGCCGCGCTGACCTCGCTCGCCCTGCTGCGCGTCGGCCGGCGCTGGGTCCACGGCATCGACGAGGAGCGCGTGGACCTGCGGATCACGCTCTACGCCGGTGTCGGGTTCATCGTCTCGGCGATGGTCGCCCACCTCCACATCCAGCAGCGGATCGACGGCCCGGCCGACGCCTCCTGGCTGTTCGCGCTGATCGCGGCCGACCTGGTGATGTTCCTCGTCGCCGCGTACGTCACCGCGCAGCTGCGCCGCCGGCTGCGGCCGGACGGCGAACTCTTCGCCCACCGGTCATCTGGCGACCAGTCACCCGTTGCCGCGGTGAACATCTGAGGCGCGAGGGTGGCCGTCCACCCCCACGCTGAAGGAGCACCTGTGGTTGACATCGATCGTCGTAGGTTCCTCGGACTCGCCGGCGGCGCCGCCGCCCTGACCATGCTCGACCAGAGCATCGCGCGAGCCGCCTCCATCCCCGCCGCCCGCAGGACCGGCACGATCCGCGACATCGAGCACGTGGTCGTCCTGATGCAGGAGAACCGCAGCTTCGAGCACTACCTGGGCACGCTGCGCGGCGTACGCGGCTTCGGCGACCCGCACCCGGCGATCCTGCCCTCGGGCAAGCCGGTGTGGCACCAGCCGAACGGAGACGGCGAGCTGCTCCCGTTCCACCCGGAGGTCGACGACCTGGGCGCCGCCTTCCTCGAGGGGCTCCCGCACAGCTGGACCGACGGTCAGCAGGCGATCAACGGCGGCCGCTACGACCAGTGGGTGCCGGCCAAGGGCACCACCACGATGGCGTACCTGGAACGGCAGGACGCCGGCTTCCACTTCGCGCTGGCCGACGCGTTCACGGTGTGCGACGCCTACTACTGCTCCTTCATCGGCAACACCGACCCCAACCGCTACTACATGCTGTCGGGCTGGACCGGCAACGACGGCAAGGGCGGCGGCCCGGTGCTCTACAACGACGAGGCCGGCTACGGCTGGACCACCTACGCCGAGCGGCTCGAGAAGGCCGGGGTCAGCTGGAAGGTCTACCAGGACGAGGGCACCGGCCTCAACGCCGAGGGCGACAACTGGTGGGGCTGGACCAAGGACGCCTACATCGGCAACTACGGCGACAACTCGCTGCTCTACTTCAACAGCTTCCAGGACGCCAAGCCCGGCGACCCGCTCTTCGAGAAGGCGCGCACCGGCACCCGCGCGGTCGACGGCCAGGACTACTTCGAGATCCTGCGCGCCGACGTCGAAAAGGGCAACCTGCCCTCGGTCAGCTGGATCGCGGCGCCGGAGGCGTTCTCCGAGCACTCGAACTGGCCGACCAACTACGGCGCCTGGTACATCTCCAAGGTCCTGGACGCGCTCACCGCCAACCCCGAGGTGTGGTCGAAGACCGCGCTGTTCATCACCTACGACGAGAACGACGGCTTCTTCGACCACCTGGTGCCACCGCACATCAACAGCCCGCTGGTGCCGGGGGAGTCGACCGTCTCGACCGAGCACGAGCTCTACACCGGCTCGCACGGGGACGGCCACTACGGCCTCGGCCCGCGGGTGCCGATGTTCGTCGTCTCGCCCTGGAGCGTCGGCGGCTACGTCGCCTCGGAGACCTTCGACCACACCTCGATCCTGCGGTTCATGGAGGAGCGCTTCGGGGTCGCCGAGCCCAACATCACCCCGTGGCGCCGCGCCGTGTGCGGCGACCTGACCTCGGCCTTCGACTTCTCCCGCACCGCCGAGCCGCCGGCGCTTCCGGACACGAGCGGGTGGGAACCGGCCGACCGCGAGCGGCACCCGAGCTACTCCCCGGAGACGCCGGCGAAGGGCACCATGCCGCGCCAGGAGCGCGGCACCCGCCCGGCTCGCCCGACGCCCTACCGGCTCGAGGTGATCGAGACCGCCGCGGCGGGCGCGATCGCCGTCGAGATCCGCAACACCGGCACCATCGGTGCCCACTTCCAGGCGCGGCTGCTCACCCCGCAGGGTGCGCCGCACAGCTACACCGTCGGCGCCGGCGACAGCATCTCCGTGCGCTGGCCGGTCAGCGGCGACTACGAGATCCACCTGCACGGCCCCAACGGGTTCTTCCGCTCCTACGCCGGCACCGCGGGCGCCGACCCGGCTCCCGCCACCGTCCGCCAGGAGGGCCGCTCCCAACGGCTCACCGTGGTGGCGCCGAAGAAGGCCGAGATCACCAGCGCGTACGCAGGCAGGATCCGCTCGCCCCACGTCGACACCCGCGCCACCGGCGGCTGGTACGACCTGACCCTCGCGGTCCCGGGCACCACCTGGGCACGCGGCTTCGCCGGCCACCTGGAGAACGGACGTCCCTCCGTGAGCGACCCGCAGCTGGGCGCCTAGGCGGGATCTGTGGGCCGGTCCTTCTCGGACCGGTCCGCCTGCGGGTCGAGGATCGGGGAGGCAGTCTCGGGGGCTGCCTCGACCTCGGCCCGCTCGGCCTTCTTCGCCGCCTTCCTGGCGGCCTTCTTCTCGAGGCGGTGCACCTCGCGCTGCACGATCGCCTCGCGGCGTACGCCGGTGCCGACCAGGTTCACGACCAGGAAGAGCATCGGGTAGATCGGCCAGGGATGCCCGCCGGGGCCGCTGGTGAACAGCCAGATGCCCCAGGTGATGAGGCTGACCATCAGGAAGGTGGCGATCGCCTCCTGGAACTCCTTGCGGTACGCAGCCGCACCCTGTTCGCGGAAGCTGAGCGCCTCGGGGAGGTTCGCCCCGGCCTCGCCGGGAGCGGGCTCGGCGACCACGAGATCGTCGACGAGTGCGGGCAGCTCGCCCAGCGTACGGGCCTCGAGCAGGGTGCCGACCCGCTCGTCGTGCTCCTCACGGGTCAGCCGGCCGTCCGCGAAGGCATCGGTGAGAACGGTGCGTACCACCTCGCGATCGGCATCGGAGGCGCGCATGCGTGCGTTGTCGGTCTGTCTCGGGTCGAGACGGAACCGGGTCCAGAAACCCTCCACGTGCCCAGCCTAGACGCCAAGCCTGGGCCTCGTCCTGTCAAGTGACTGCACTAGAGTGACCCGCGCTGGCTACTTGCTAGTATGGGAACACGTTCTAGTTTTGAGGGAGGTGGCGGATGCGGATCGCTCTGCTGTCGTATCGCAGCAAGCCGCACGTCGGCGGTCAAGGCGTCTATATCCGCCATCTGAGCAGGGAGCTCGCCAAGCTCGGGCACACCGTGGAGGTCTTCTCCGGGCAGCCCTATCCAGATCTCGACCTCGAGGGGGAGGGCGTCACCCTCACCAAGGTGCCGAGCCTGGGCCTCTACGAGGAGCCCGACCCGTTCGGCAACCCGAAGCTCTCCGAGATCCGCGACCTGGTCGACGTCGAGGAGTGGGCGCGGATGCGCACCGGCGCGTTCCCCGAGCCACTGACCTTCGCCAAGCGCGTCCTCAAGGTCCTGAAGGAGCGCGCGGACGACCCTTCGACAGGCTCAGGACATCGCTTCGACATCGTCCACGACAACCAGACCCTGGCCACGCCGCTGCTGCGCATCGAGCCCGAGCTCGGCCTGCCGCTGGTGACCACGATCCACCACCCGATCTCCTTCGACCGGCGCATCGAGCTGGACAGTGCTGAGGGCTGGAAGAAGAAGTTCGGCGTGTGGCGCTGGTACTCGTTCGTGAAGATGCAGGCGAAGGTCGCCGCCCAGCTGCGTCACGTGATCACGCCCTCGGACAACTCCAAGCGCGACATCCTCACCGACTTCGGCGTCCCCTCGGAGCGGGTCCAGACCGTCCACCTCGGCGTCCCGGAGGAGTTCGTCCCGCCGACCGGGCCCCGCGTCGAGGGCCGGATCCTGGCCATGGCCAGCGCCGACGCCCCGCTGAAGGGCATCGCCTTCCTGCTGGAGGCGTTCGCCAAGCTGCGCACCGAGCGTGACCTCGAGCTGGTCCTGGTCTCCAAGCCCAAGAAGGGCGGACCGACCGAGCAGCTCATCGAGAAGCTCGCGATCAAGGACCACGTACGCTTCGTCAACGGCATCTCCGACGCCGAGCTGGTCGAGCTGATGGGCTCCGCGGAGATCGCCTGTGTGCCCTCGCTCTACGAGGGCTTCTCGCTGCCCACCGCCGAGCTGATGGCGTGCGGGACCCCGCTCGTCGTCTCTCGTGCCGGCGCCATCCCCGAGGTCGTCGGTCCCGACGACCTGTGCGCCACCCAGGTCACCCCCGGCGACACCGAGGAGCTCGAGCAGGCCATCGCGGCGCTGCTCGACGACCCCGAGCGCCGGGCCCGCTACTCGGCCGCCGGGCGCGCTCGGGTCGAGGAGCACTTCTCCTGGCACGCCGTCGCCGAGCGGATGACGGCGATCTACCAGCAGTCCATCGACGAGTTCCACACAGACGAGAGGAAGTGAGCCGTGCTCACTGTTGACTTCGACCGCCTTGGCCTGAAAGCCGGAGAGCGCGTGCTCGACATGGGTGCCGGCGGTGGCCGGCACGCCTTCGAGATGTACCGCCGCGGCGCCGACGTGATCGCGTTCGACCAGGACGCCGAGGAGCTCGCATGCGTCTCGGAGTGGTTCTTCGCGATGCGCGACGAGGTCCCCGCGGGCGCGAACGCAGAGGTCAAGGAGGGCGACGCGCTCTCCCTGCCGTTCGCCGACGGCGAGTTCGACCGGATCGTGGCCGCCGAGGTGCTCGAGCACATCCACCACGACGTGGACGCCATCAAGGAGCTCGTCCGGGTGCTGCGCCCCGGCGGCACCCTGGCCATCTCGGTGCCGCGCTGGCTGCCCGAGGTCGTCAGCTGGAAGCTCTCGGCGGACTACCACAACACCACCGGTGGCCACATCCGGATCTACACCGACCACGAGCTCATCGACAAGGTCACCAAGGCCGGCCGCCCCAACGACGGCACCCCCGGCGAGGCGATGATCTTCGAGGGCAAGTCCTACGCCCACGGTCTGCACGCGCCCTACTGGTGGCTGAAGTCGGCCGTCGGCGTCGACAACGACAAGCACCCGCTGGTGAAGGCATATCACCAGCTCCTGGTCTGGGAGATCATGAAGAACCCGCTGCCGCTGCGCCTGGCCGGGAAGGTCCTCGACCCGGTGATCGGCAAGAGCATGGTCCTCTACTTCCGCAAGCCGCATCCCGTCGCCTCCGACCCGACCACGGCCGATTGATCCTCGGATGAGAGTCGAGATCCCGTACGTCGACGGGGTGCTGACCCCTGCCCAGATCGTCGCCACGGCCGGGTCGATCGCCCGTGCCCAGGAGCCGTCGGGTGCGATCCCGTGGGTGCCCGGTCAGCACACCGACATCTGGAACCACGTCGAGGCGGCCATGGGCCTGCTCGTCGGCGGCCTGGTGGAGGAGGCCGAGGCTGCGTACGACTGGATCCCGTCGCTGCAGAACGCCGACGGCTCCTGGCCGATGAAGATCGTCTCCGGGGCTCCGGTGGAGACGATCGGTGAGTCGAACATGTCCGCCTACTTCGCGGTCGGGCTCTGGCACCACTGGCTGATCCGGCGTGACCGGGCGTTCGTGGAGCGGCTGTGGCCCTCCGTACGCGCCGGGCTCGACTTCGTGGTCGGCCTGCAGCTGCCCTTCGGTGGGATCGCCTGGACGCCTCGCGACCCGTTCGCCCTGCTCACCGGCTCGTCGTCGATCTACCAGTCGCTGCGCGCCGGCGTCGCGCTCGCCGACCTGATGGACGACCCGCAGCCGGAGTGGGAGATCGTCGGCGGCCGGCTCGGCCACGCCCTGCGTCATCACCGCGACTCGTTCGAGGACAAGTCCCACCACTCGATGGACTGGTACTACCCGGTCCTCGGCGGCGCCGTCGCCGGCGCGGCCGGGCACGACCTGATCCAGTCGCGCTGGAACCATTTCGTACGCCCCGGCCTCGGTGCCCTCTGCGTCGACACCAACCCGTGGGTGACCGGCGCGGAGACCTGCGAGCTGGTGATGGCGCTCGACAACATCGGTGACCACCGCCGGGCTCTGACGCTGCTGAAGGACATGCAGCACATGCGGGCCGACGACGGCGGCTACTGGACCGGCTGGGTCTACGAGTCGCCCGACTACCCCAACCCGAACCCCAACGCGTTCTGGCCCGAGGAGCACTCCACCTTCACCGCCGCGGCCGTCATCCTCGCGGCGGACGCGCTGGGCGAGCGCTACGGCGGTTCGACCCCGGGGTCCGGGATCATGCGCGGCACCTCCCTCGCCGCGGGGTTCGAGGAGCTGGCGCTGGAGTGTGGCTGCGAGACCTCAGAGGCGTCGCAGCACGCGTAGCGACCCGACCGTGTCGATCTCCTCGAACTGCTTCGAGGCGAGCGCGGGGAGGTAGATCTCCTCGTACGGCGGCCGGCCGCCGTCGGCGGGGTCGGGGAACACGTCGTGGACCAGCAGCAGGCCGCCCGGCATCACCTTCGGCGCCCAGCCGCGGTAGTCGAGCTGCGCGGGCTCCACGCCGTGGCCCCCGTCGATGAAGAGGAACGAGACCGGCGTGGTCCACCACCGGCTCACGGTCGTCGAGGCGCCGATCACCGCGACCACCTCGTCCTCGAGGCCCGCCTGCTCGATGGTGCGCCGGAAGGTCGGCAGCGTGTCGAGCCGCCCGGTGGTCGGGTCGACCAGGCTGGTGTCGTGGTGCTCCCACCCCGCCTGGTTCTCCTCGCTGCCGTGGTGGTGGTCGACGGTGAACACCGTGCCCCCGGCCAGCCTCGCCGCCGCACCCAGGTAGACCGACGACTTCCCGCAGTAGGTGCCGATCTCGACCGCAGGCCCGTGCGGCAGCCGCTCCACGGCGTACTCGAACAGTGCGATGCCCTCCTCGGGAGGCATGAACCCCGTGGCGTCGAGAGCGTGCTTCAGCAGTTCCGCGGGCATCTCAGGCGTAGACACCCGGGCACCCTAGCCGAGCCGCCGTGCGTCAGCGACAATCCGGTCCATGACGAACACCCAGGGCGCCGCGCCGGCATCGGCCGGGCACTCGGTGCTCGTCGTCCCGGTGCCCGAGCTGGAGACGTACGTCCTGGAGCGGACGCGCCACTACGACGACTCGTTCGTGTCGACCGACCCGGCATTCGTCCACGCGCACATCACGCTCCTCGCGCCCTTTATCGCCTCGCCCACGAGCGAGGACCTGAGGCTGGTCGGGAAGATCGCGGCCGCGGCGCCCGCCTTCGACTTCGTGCTCGAGGACGTACGTCTCTTCGCCGGCGGCACGATCTACCTCCATCCCGAGCCCATGGAGCCGTTCTCTGCCCTGACGACCGAGCTGAGCGCGGTGTTCCCGCAGTGCCCGCCCTATGCCGGGCTCTTCGAGCCGGTGCCGCACCTGACCGTCGACCACATCGCCGGGGGAGTGGACCTCGGCTCGACGCGCACGGCCCTGGCTCCCCACCTGCCCGCACGCTGTCGTGCGGACCGGATCAGCCTGCAGTGGTACGCGAACCACGACTGCCGGGTGATCGACGAGTGGCCGCTCGGCGGGCCGTCGGACGGATGACTCCGCGTCAGGGCGCGGGCGAGGACATCGCCTGCATGACGTAGCCGATCGCGACCAGGATGGTCAGGCTGCTGATGGCGATGCCGGTGACCGCGGCCCAGCGGCCGCGACGCTTGTCGTCGGCCGTACGAGCCAGGCCGATGATGCCGAGGATGAACCCGAGCGGGCCGCACATCAGCACGCTGGCGATCAGCGACGCGACCGAGACCCCGTCGAGCGGCGCGGCGTAGAGCGACCAGGCGTGGGCCGGCTTCTCGGCCGCCGGTGAGGGCTGCGGAGGAGCCGCTTGTTGCGGCGGGACAGGCTGCGGACTCACCGGCTGTGCAGCCACTGGCCGGGGCTTCGCGGGCTGCGGGGCAGCCGGCTGAGGGCGCGGCGTCTCCGTCACCGTGGGCGGAGGCTTCGGCGCCGCAGGCCGCTGTCGGGACGACGGCACCGAGTTCGCGGCTCGGGCCTGGCGCGTTGCCTGACGCAGCCGGTTGGCTGAGGGCCGCACCCGAGCGGGGGCCGGCGGCACGGAGCCGGGCAAGCTGCTGCCGGCCGGCGGGGTGGTCGACCCAGGCGCGCTGCCCCACGCGGCCCGCCAGCGTCGGTCGCGGCTGAGCGGCGGCGTGCCGGGAGCGGGCTCCGGCACGCTCCCCGGCGCCCCCGGGGGAGGGCCCTCACGGCGGCGCCGGGCGAGCTCCTCGTCCAGGGTCGCCCGGGCGACGGGGTCGAGAAGCACGTCGCGCGCCCGGTTGATGCGCATCATCAGCTCGCCGTCGGCGGCACGGCCGCCACGGTCGGGGTGGAACTGTTTGGCGAGCTCACGATGGCGCGCTCGCACGGCCGCGTCGTCCGCGTCCGGACCGATCTCGAGCACGGCATAGGCGTCGATGAACTTTCCGCTCACTCAACGCCCCCCACGCACGGTCCTTCGATTGTCTGCCTCAGATATCCCAGAGCAGTGAAATCCTAGAGCAGTCACGGCAAGATGCTGGTTTCGCCACGGGAAATTGACCGAGGGCCACCCGATCGGGCGGCCCTCGCAGTGGAGCGGACGACGAGGCTCGAACTCGCGACCTCAACCTTGGCAAGGTTGCGCTCTACCAACTGAGCTACGTCCGCTTGCGAGAAGAACAGTAGCGGATGTCGTCCGTTCACCTCCAAATGGGGGTCCCGCGTGTCACGATCCCTCTGCGGGAACATCGGGTGACGACGTACGCCGCTCGATCTGCTCCACCAGCTGTGCCACCTGGGCCCGGTGGGCAGCCCGCAGATCCTCGAGCCGCTCGCTCGCGTGGGCCCGCTCACGCTCCAGCTCGGCACGGGTGGCATCGCGATCCGCCTTCGCCGCCGCCTCGCTCCCGCGCAGGTCCGCCACCTGGTCGCGAAGCGCTTCGATCTGCTCCCGGGCGGCGTCGCGCTGCGTACGCAGGGCCGTGCTCGTCGCCTCCGCGCTCGCCGCTGCCTTCTCGGACGCCTTCTTCTCGGCGATCAGCTGCTCCTGCAGGCGCGCCGTCGCCTTCTCGGCGTGGTCGGCGCGCGCCGTCTCGCTCCGCCGGCGCTGCACGGCCGAGGCGTGCTCGGCCCGAAGCCTCTCGAGGTCGTCAGTCACGGTCGCATGCGCGGACGTCATCTCCGCCAGCTGCTTCTCGAGCGTGGCGATCGTCGTCGCGGCCGTCTCGGCTGCTGTCGCCGCCTCGGACTCGGCCCTCTCCCGCGCCGCCTGGGCGGCCTGGCGAGCCTCCTCTGCCGCGCTGGTGGCGGCGAGCGCCTCCCGCAGGACGGCGGCCGAGCGCTCCGACTCCTCCAGCGCCTCCGCGGCGGCAGCATCGGCCTCGTCGCGCTCCGCCTCGGCCGTACGCTGCGCCTGTTCGGCCCGCACGGCCCGGGCGCTCGCCGCGGCGATCTGCTCCTGGGCCTCGCTCTGCACGGTGGCGATCTGGGCCTCGGCAGCGGTCAGGTCGCCGAGCGTACGCAGCTCGTCGAGCGCCTTCGGGAGCTGGTCGAGGAACCGGTCGGCGAGCTGGGTCAGCTGCGTGGTGATCTCCGCGGCCCGCTGCTGGGCGGCCTGCACCGGTCGCGCGGACTCTTCGGGCGACCGTTCCTCCACGAGTCGCTGCAGCCGCTTCCGCTCGCGCCAGGCGGCGGCTCGGTTGTGGGTCGGGTCGTCGCAGTACTCCGGCGGCCGGCCGCTCCCGCTCTCCGAGGCTGCCGCCGGCAGGGGGCAGCCAGGGAATCGGCAGAGCTTCTCGTCGGCCACGATTGTTTCCGTCATTCCGTCATCATAGCGTGACGAAACACGAAACGAATACTAAATACCGCTCAGATGAGATCCCGAGAAGACGCACAACATAACCGGCATTATGATGTGTGCTTGTGAGCGCGATCGAGCACAGCCCGCAGACCACCACCACAGCCCTCGAGGTGACGGAATCCGTCAGAGAGCTGTTCCTCGACGACCTGAACGAGCTGCCCCAGGAGAAGAGGGCCGAGGCGCTCGCCCGGAGGTTCCTGCTCTCCTACGCAGGACACACCCGCGCCGCGTACGGACGAGACCTCGCCGACTGGTTCGGCTGGTGCGCGGCCCTGGAGATCGACCCGCTGGCCGCCAACCGGGCGATGGTCGACGGCTATGCCCGCCACCTCGAGACGCGGCGGAGCCCCGCGACGATCGCCCGACGCCTCTCGGCGATCGCCGGATTCTACCGTTACGGCGTCGCCGAGGACGTCCTGAGCGCGTCACCGGCCGAGCACGTCAAGCGCCCCAGGACCAGCAACGACTCCCAGACCCTGGGGATGGACAGGGGAGAGGCGCGGGCCTTCCTCGCCGCCGCGCGCGAGCACTCTGCCCGCGCGGCGGCACTGGTGACGCTCCTGCTCCACGACGGCCTGCGCATCTCCGAGGCGCTGGGCGCCGACGTCACCGACCTCAGTCACTCCCGGGGCCACCGCATCCTGACGATCACCCGCAAGGGCGGTGCCCGTCGCGACGTCGTGCTCAACCCGGCCACCTCCCAGGCGCTCGACGCCTACCTCGACGCGCGAGCCGACGGACCGGTCTTCGTCACCAGCACCGGCAACCGCTGGCACCGCTCCGAGGCCTTCCGGCTGATCCGCAGGCTGGGCGCCTCCGCCGGCATCGAGCACGGCGACAAGCTCTCCCCGCACAGCCTCCGCCACACCTTCGTCACCCTGGCCCGCGAGGCCGGCGTACCCCTTGAGGACGTCCAGGACGCCGCCGGCCACGCCGACCCGCGCACCACCCGCCGCTACGACCGCGGCCGTCACAACCTCGACCGCCATCCTGCCTACGCTCTGGGCGCGTTCCTCGCCGACTGAGAGCCGGCCGGCGAGGACCGTCGTGCTGTCCCGTTGCCCCTACTCCGCGTGAGTGTGCGCGCCCGCCTCGTGGTGATCGGTGGCGCGCATTGCGCCGTAGAGGTGGTGGCTGTACACCTCGTAACCGAGCATGGCCTGCACGTAGCGTCGTTCATCCTCCATGGACCGGGCGCGGTGTACGGCCAGGTCGCGCACAGCGTCGAGGCGGCGCTCGAGTTCGTCGCGCAGAACGTTGGTCAGGTAGTCACCCAACTGTTCGCTCGATCCGGATTCGATGGCGCGCTCGGCCAGGGGGATCACGGGGCCGACCGACAGTCCGGCCGGCCTCAGACCGGTGTATGGGGCGCCCTCGCCGGCGCGGTGCAGGCGCACCACGGTCTCGAAGAACCACAGTTCGGCGGTCTCGCGAACCTGCGGACCGGTGTCGCGAATCGGCATCACGCGGTCGTAGGCAGCGCGGACCTCGGCTTCCGCTTCGGCGGGCACGAACGGCAAGACAAGGTCCACGTCAGCCACTTCCAGCGCCTGGCGAGCCGCAGTGACGACGGGGCCATCCATTGAGTCACAGTGTGGAGGCATGCCATCCCTCCTTGACGAACTTCGACTCCTCCTTGCCTTCGATGCTAGGAGGGGGCGTCGCCGAGGAGAAGAGCCGAACGTCACTGTCTCGACGCCAGTCGAGCGGTGCGCGTCCACCGCTCGTGAACCGGTTGATGGTCGCGGCCGACAGGTTGGGGGCCGAGCCGACGAACAGGGCGATGTATCGGCAAGCGAGCGCCGGTGGCGTGTGCCCTGGGCGCCTTCCTGTGCAGATCACCTGCTCGGGATGACGGGCAGCAGGAGAGAGGCGTTGGTTCCGAGCCCGGTGTGGAGCGTGGTCTGACCGCCGAAGACGTCAAGTGGGTGATCGGAGGGGACATCGTGGGTGAAGACCCCGTTGCCGCGTTGCTGGATGCCGTAGAGCACTGGCCACGGGCCGTCACCGGGCATCTGGAAGTCCAGTCCTGACACGGTGACGCCGAACCGATAGCCGACAGGGATGACGATCGAGGTCGGCCAGATCTCCACGTCGAGGTCCACGGCCTGCCCTGGCACAAGAGGTAGGGACCGAACGTGCGGGTGCCAGGGGCGGTGCGGCAGGCTTCGCTCGGGGTCGATCTCACGGTGCGAGGCGCGCTGCCACCCGACGCCCAGGACGCCGTGCGCGTCGATCGCGGAGACAAGGGAGACGTCGCGACCTTCCTGGTCCTGGACGCGGAGCGTCACGACGACGTCGGCGTCGGTCGTCGAGGACGAGAGCCGGATCCGGGCAGAGGAAGGGCCGGTGATCTCCAAGGGCTCTGTCAGGGTGCTGGTCCAGAAGTCGACTCCGGGGCCGCGGGCGTCGAACTCGATGGAGTGTGCTTCGGGCTCGCTCTCGCCGAGGGTGCCCGTGGCCGCGTCAAGATACAGCCGGGTCCACTCGGTCCGCGCAAGGGGCCATTCCTGCTCGTTTCGCACCTCGAACGTGCCGTCGACGTGTCGGACGTTGAGGCGGACCGGTGGCTGCTCGTCCCACCCGGTGTCCAGGTCCTTGAGGAAGTGACCGAAGAAGCGCTTCTGCAGCGCTAGGCCGTAGTCGGTGTAGAACTCGGTGTAGTGCTCGTAGCCATGCACCTCCAGCCACTTCTGCTCCGAAGACACGCCCAGGTATCCCTCGAAGTTGCCGCGCGTGTGCAGGTGGTGGGCCCAGTTCGCGGCCGAGAGCACTGGCACCGTGATGCGGGACAAGTCTGGGGTGCGCTCCGTGTGGAAGTCGTCGAGCAGCTCCCGCCGAAGCACCTCACCGATCGTGTCCACGCGGTTGGCGAGAAGCTCCTCATCCTCGAGCGTGGGGGGTCCGCTCACGAGTTCGCCGGTGTTGGGGTTGCGCTTGCCTCGCTCGCCGACTCCGTGCTGGACGCCATAGATCTGATGGTCGACCCAAGCCTCGCCGAAGTTGCTCGCGATGCCTCCATGGCGGGCGAACTCGCGGTAGAAGTCGACGAACCCCTCCCAGGGGCAGATCGCAGTGAGGTGGGGTGGCTGCGTAGCTGCGACAAGCCACTGGTTGACGCCGTAGTAGGAGATTCCGAGCAGGCCGACCCGACCGGTGGACCAGGGCTGGGTGCCTGCCCACTCGATGAGGTCGTGATAGTCCCTGATCTCCTGCTCGCCGAGCAGGTCGAGGACGCCGGCGGTCCGTCCCGCTCCCCTCGAGTCGGCGCGGATCACGACGTACCCGTCGGGGACCCACTTCTCCGGATCGGGCGTCTCCCAGACCTGGTAGCGGTTCGTCGACCCGGCCAGGGCGGACGGGTAGGTGCTGGCCAACCGGTTCCACATGGGGGCGTAACCCTCCTGGAACGGCAGGCCCTTGCCGTAGGGGCCGAAGCACAGGAGGACCGGGTGCTGCCTCTCGTCGTCGGGACGGAAGACATCGGCGCGCAGGTGGGCTCCGTCGGGCATGGGCACGGCCACGTCCCAGTCGATCCGCATGCCGTCCACGGTCTCGCTGCGCTGCCGGATGCGACCGTCCTCGTTGCTGTCGGGTGACGGGGTCGGGTGCTGCTGCTCTGGCATGACTCTCTCCTTGCTAAAGCCAGTCGAATTGCGTTAGTGAGTATGACCCGCGTCACTTTCCAAAAGCAAGGCTGCATGCATTAGTGTTGAGGTATGTCCAGGCAGCGACGTCCCGGTGGCCGCTCGGCGCGTGTCCGGGCGGCGGTGGTGGAGGCCGTGATGGAAGCCGTCAGAAGCGGCGGAATCGATGCCGTGACGGTGGCTGCCGTCGCGGCTGCCGCAGATGTCAACGAGTCCTCGATCTACCGACGCTGGGGCAGCCGGGACAACCTCGTCCTGGACGCCCTGCTCGGCGAGATGGACGAGCACCTGCCTGTGCCCGATACGGGGAGCCTGCGCGATGACCTGCTCGCCTATGCCACGTCGCTGGCGGAGTACCTGTCGGGGCCACTCGGCCACGCAGTGGACAAAGCGCTGATCCTTGCTGCTGACAACACCGCCGCCGGCAGCGCCCGGGCGCGGTTCTGGGAGTCCCGCCTCGCGCTTGTCGAAGTCATGGTTCGGCACGCGGAGGAGCGGGGTGAGCTTCAGGGATCAGCCGATGCCAGCTTCGTCCTGCAGTTGCTCGTGGCACCGCTGCACTTCCGCGCCATCCTCACGCATGAGCCGATCGACGACGACTACCTTGCGCGGCTCGTCGATGTCGTCGTCAGAGGGATCGGCACGCGGGCGACGTCGACGGCCTGACTCCGGCGCGCTGCTGGCCTCGCACGAGGGGTTCGCCGCTCATCTCAGAGCGGCTGCGGCTTCGCGGAGGCGGTCGCGCAACCATTGGTGGGCGGGGCTGTCGGCATGGCGAACTGCCCAGAACATCGCCTCGGTGATCGGGGTGAACGGCACAGGTGACTCCAGTAGTCGAAGACCGTTCTGTCGGCCGAGCGTGCGACCCAGTCGTTCGTGAATCACGCTGAAGAAGGAACTGCCGCGGAGCAGCAGCGGAGCAACCACGAAACTTTGGGTTGCGACATCGATCGGCCGGTCCACCCCCTGTGCGCGGAGCTGGCTCTGGGCCGCCGTGGTCATCTCGTCCCCGACAAACGCGAGGTAGGGCAGGGACTCGAACTGATGCATCGTCATGGACTCACCGACGACCTCGTTGTCGGCGTCGACGGCGCAGACAAGCCGATCGGTGAACAGGTCCTCTGACAGCAACCGCACTCCCGATCGTTCGAGCTCTCGAGGAACGATGAACAGGTCGATCAGTCCTCGGCGGAGCTGGTCCACGTAGTCGGCGCCGATCGGTCGTACGTTGATGCGCACGCCCGGCGCCTCCTTTCGCAGAGTGTTCAAGAGTTCGCGCAGCATGACGACGAGTACGTAGTCGCTGGCCAGGATCGTGAACGTGCGCGACTCCTCGGCCGGATCGAAACTGGTGCGGGTTCCGAGGGCGCCTTCAACGATGCTCAATGCCTGGCGGACGGGCGTGACGAGGGACTCGGCGACGGGCGTCGGAACCAGAGCGCGTCCCTCGCGCACGAGGAGCGGGTCGTTGAAGAGCTTGCGCAGTCGAGCCAGGGAAGCGCTCATGGCGGGTTGACCCACGTGCATTCGTTCGGCTGCTCGGGTCACGTTCCGCTCGGCCATCAGCGCGTCGAAAGCCACGAGCAGGTTGAGGTCGGTCTTCTGCAGCTCGCTCATGTCACGCCTACGGGTCGCGAATCGGATCATCATCTTCATCGATGGATCACATCGATGAGAATCGTTTCCCTTCATGGTATCTCGATCCCTACCTTGGTGATCGCCCACCCGTATCCATGACGTCCCTCACACCACGAGAGGTGCAGGTATGACCCCGCATACAGAGGCTCGACGTATCGCCCCGCCCCGCCGGGCCACGGAGGTGGCCGAGGGAGTGTTCGCCTACGTCCAGCCTGACGGCAGCTGGTGGATCAACAACACCGGCTTCCTGGTCGCCACCGACGGTGTCGTGAGCATCGACTCGTGCTCAACGACCGACCGCACCCGCGCCTTCCTCGACGCGATGGCTCGGGAGACCGATCGCCCGATCCGCACGCTGGTCAACACCCATCATCACGGCGATCACACATTCGGAAACTACCTCTTCTCGGGCGCCACGATCGTCGGACACGACAACATGCGCGCTGCCATGCGGAACTGGGGCACCCCCAGCTCGGCGCCGTACTGGACCGACGTGGACTGGGGACCGGTCGAGCTCGCACCACCCACCCTCACCTTCAAGGATCGCGTCACGCTGTACCTCGATGACACTGCGTGCGAAGTCATGTATGTCGGAACGCCCGCGCACACCAACAACGACTCCGTCGTATGGATCCCCGACCGCGGGGTCCTCTTCACCGGTGACCTCCTGTTCAACGGCGGCACACCGTTCATGCTGCAGGGATCGATCGCGGGCACACTCGACGCGCTGGACCGGATCGCGGCTCTCGGTGCGGAGACGATCGTCCCGGGCCACGGGCCGGTGTGCGGCTCCGAGGTCATCGACGAGGTGTCGTCGTACCTACGTTTCGTTCAGGGGGTTGCGGCCGAGGCGCGCGAAGCCGGAGTCACGCCGCTCGAGGCTGCGAGGAGCGTCGACCTCGGCACGTACGCCAACCTGCTCGACGCAGAGCGCATCGTCGGGAACCTGCACCGCGCCTATGCCGAGGACGCCGGGGCCGAACCCGGTGCTGCCATTGACGAGCGCGCGGCCCTCGCCGACATGGTCGCCTACAACGGCGGCCGTCCCCTCACCTGCTACGCCTGATCTGGATGGAGTAACCATGCGCTGGACCAACTACCTGAGCCGTACCGACCAAGCCGTCCACTCGGCGCTCCTCGTGGAGGGGGAGCTGCTGGCGCTCGATCGACCGCTGATCGACCTGCTCAACAGCGACGTCCCATTGCACGGGTGGGCCGACCGGGCGATGGCCCGGCCATGGGAGCGATGCGCCGCAGAGGACGCCGACCTGCTCGCCCCGATCCCGCGGCCACCCTCGGTCCGGGACTTCATGGCGTTCGAGAACCACGTGGTGACCTCCTATGCCGCGCTCGACACCGAAGTCAGCCCCGTCTGGTACGACCAGCCGGTCTTCTACTTCACGAACCCGGCGGCGATCCTGGGACCGCGGGACATGGTGCCGATGGCCCCGGGTACGGCACGCTTCGACTACGAGCTCGAGGTCGCGGCGGTCATCGGACGATCCGGCGCGGATCTCCACCCCGAAACCGCCGAGGACCATATCGCCGGATACGTCATCTTCTGCGACTGGAGCGCCCGCGACCTCCAGACAACCGAGATGGAGGTCGGGCTGGGTCCGGCCAAGGGCAAGGACACCGCCACCAGCCTCGGCGCGTACCTCGTCACGCCCGACGAACTGGAGCCCTTCCGAAAGGGGCGCGGCTTCGATCTCCGCATGAACGTCGCCGTCAACGGCCGGGTGTACAGCTCCGGGAACTGGTCGGATCTGTACTGGTCCTTCGGGGAGATGCTCGCCTACGCCTCGCGGGGAACCCATCTCCGCCCGGGGGACATCATCGGCAGCGGTACGGTCGGCACCGGATGCATCCTGGAGCTGAGCCTGACCCACGGTGAGGCGGCGTACCCCTGGCTCCGGCCAGACGATGAGGTGCTCATCGAGATCGAACAGCTGGGTGCGATCCGCACGAAGATCACGACGAGCTCTGCGGCACCGATCCCGTTGCGGTGAGTGCTGCGAAGCTCGGGCAGCGTGGCGGCATTCGGGGCACCGGCCCGCATCGTACTCGCACGACCTCTCTCCAACCCGGCGTCCTTGGCGGTAGCCTGCTGGAGCCCGTCATCGTTGACGAAGGAGATCCGGTATGAGCCAGGAACTGACCAGCGACTACGTGGTGGTGGGGGCCGGATCGTCGGGCGCCGTGCTCGCGGCGAGACTCAGCGAGGACCCGAGCGTCCGGGTGACGCTGCTGGAGGCCGGACCGCGCGACAAGAGCATGAACATCCACATCCCGGCGGCGTTCTCGAAGCTCTTCCAGACCGAGCACGACTGGGACTACTTCACCGAGCCGCAGCCCGAGCTCGGGGGCCGACGGATCTACTGGCCCCGCGGGCGGATGCTCGGCGGCTCGTCCTCGATGAACGCGATGATGTGGGTCAAGGGTCTCCAGGGCGACTACGAGGAGTGGGGCGCGGCCGCCGGGCCTGAGTGGGGCTGGGACGTCGTCAAGCAGACGTACGCAGAGCTCGAGGACGTCGAGGACGCCACCGCCCTGGACGGCACCGGTGGCCCGGTCCGCGTCGAGCGGCAGCGGAGCCCCCGGCCCTACACCGAGTCCTTCCTCCAGGCCGCCGAGCAGGCGGGTTACCCGCGCGGCCGGGCCAACGGCCCCAACCCCGAGGCGTACGTCGAGACCATGGTCACCCAGCGCCGAGGCGCCCGGTGGAGCACGGCCGCGGCCTACCTCAAGCCCGCCGCCAGGCGCGCCAACCTGAACGTGGTCACCGGCGCCCAGGTGTCCCGGGTGACCTTCGACGGCCGCCGCGCGACCGGGGTCGACGCCGTCGTCGACGGCCGGCGGACGACGATCAGCGCCCGGCGCGAGGTGATCCTCTGCGGCGGTGCGATCAACACCCCGCAGCTGCTGATGCTCTCCGGGATCGGTCCGGCCGCCCAGCTGAAGGACCTCGGCATCGACGTCCTCCACGATGCGCGGGAGGTGGGGGAGAACCTCACCGACCACCTCGTCGCCGGGATCGGCTGGGAGGTCGAGCAGGGCTCGCTGGCGACCGCCGAGTCGCTCCGTCACCTCGGCAACTACCTGCTGCGCCGGCGCGGGATGCTCACCTCCAACGTCGGCGAGGCCTACGGCTTCCTGCGCTCGCGCCCCGACCTGGACGCGCCCGACATCGAGATGATCTTCGCGCCGGTCGGCTTCTTCGAGGAGGGCCTGGTGCCGTTCGCCGGCGAGGCCGTCGTCGCCGGCCCGATCCTGGTCGACCCGGCCAGTCGCGGCCGGATCACGCTCGCCTCCAAGGACCCCTCGGACAAGGCGGTCATCGACCCGCGCTACCTCTCCGACCCCGAGGGCAGGGACCGGGCGGCGATGGTCGAGGGCGTCCGGGCCGCGCTGGACATCGCGTCGCAGCCCGCGCTCAAACCCTTCCTCGGCAAGTTCCTGCGCCCCGACGTGCCCGTGGACTCGTCCGCGGAAGAGGTCGCCGACGCCCTCCTGGCTCGTCACGCGCACACCCTCTACCACCCCACCGGCACCTGCCGGATGGGCACGGACGAGGCCAGCGTGGTCGACCCCCACCTCCGCGTACGCGGCGTCGAAGGGCTCCGGGTCGCCGACGCCTCGGTGATGCCCAGGATCGTGCGCGGCCACACCAACGCGCCCGCGATCCTGATCGGCGAGCGCGCCGCGGAGCTGATCGCGAAGGACTGAGGCCTCAGCAGGCCCGTTGAACCCACCCGTGACTCAGGTCACACTGGGCTCATGACGGATTCCTACGCTGCCGGAGAGACCACCACCCCGCTGCTGGAGGAGACCATCGGTGCGAGCTTCGACCGCACCGTCGCCAGATTCGGAGACCGGGAGGCGCTGGTCGAGGTGAGTTCCGGCAGACGCTGGACGTACGCCGAGATGAACCGCGACGTCGACGCGCTGGCCGTCGGGCTCCGCAAGGCCGGGATCGGCAAGGGCGACCGGGTCGGGATCTGGGCGCCCAACTGCGCGGAGTGGACGCTGACCCAGGTGGCGACCGCGAAGATCGGCGCGATCCTGGTCAACATCAACCCGGCCTACCGCACTCACGAGCTGGCGTACGCCCTGACCCAGTCGGGCATCAAGCTGCTGATCTCCGCCCAGGAGTTCAAGACGTCCGACTACCGCGCGATGGTGGCCGCGGTCAGCGGCGACTGCTCCGACCTCGAGCGGACCGTCTTCATCGGCGACCCGGAGTGGACCGCGCTCCTCGAGGCCGGCGCCGGCGAGCGGCTGACCGACCACGTCAGCTACGAGCTGAGCCCCGAGGACCCGATCAACATCCAGTACACCTCGGGCACCACCGGCTATCCCAAGGGCGCGACGCTGAGCCACCGCAACATCCTCAACAACGGCTACTTCACCACCGAGACGATCGGCTTCACCGAGCACGACCGGCTGGCGATCCCGGTGCCGTTCTACCACTGCTTCGGGATGGTGATGGGCAACCTGGGCTGCATCACCCACGGGGCCACGATGGTCATCCCGGGCCCGGCGTTCGACCCGGCGGCCACCTTGGCGGCGGTCCAGGACGAACGCTGCACGGCCGTCTACGGCGTACCCACCATGTTCATCGCGATGCAGAATCACCCCGACTTCGCCACGTTCGACCTGAGCACGCTGCGGACCGGGATCATGGCGGGCAGCCCGTGCCCTGTCGAGGTGATGAAGCGGTGCGTCAACGAGATGCACATGAGCGAGGTCTCGATCGCCTACGGCATGACCGAGACCTCACCGGTCTCGACCCAGACCAGGCGCGACGACGACCTCGAGCACCGCACGGCCACCGTCGGTCGGGTGCACCCGCACGTCGAGGTGCGCGTCGTCGACCCCGCCTCGGGCGAGGTGCTGCCCCGGGGCGAGGCCGGCGAGTTCCAGACCCGCGGCTACTCGGTGATGCTCGGCTACTGGGCCGACGAGGAGAAGACGCGGGCGGCGATCGACGAGGAGGGCTGGATGCACACCGGCGACCTCGCCGTGATGAACCCCGACGGCTACTGCAATATCGTCGGCCGCATCAAGGACATGGTCATCCGCGGCGGCGAGAACATCTACCCCCGCGAGATCGAGGAGTTCCTCTACACCCACCCCGACATCGAGGACGTCCAGGTGATCGGCGTCCCCGACGAGAAGTACGGCGAGGAGCTATGCGCCTGGGTCCGGCTGCGCCCCGGCGCCGAGCCGATGACGGCCGAGACCCTGAAGGCGTACGCCACCGGCAAGCTCGCCCACTACAAGATCCCGCGCTACGTCCTGGTCGTCGAGGAGTTCCCGATGACCGTGACCGGCAAGGTCCGCAAGGTCGAGATGCGGGAGAAGACCGTCTCCGAGCTGGGACTGTAGGACCTGAGGGCTCAGGTCAGCGAGGCGGCCGCGACCGCGGTGTCGTCGCCGACGAGGGTGATCTCGACACGCTCGACGTCGCCGATCGGCACCGCGGAGGAGGCGTCGAGCCCGAGCGTCTCCCCGCCCGACCACGTCCACGACCCGGCGACGGTGCGGTCACCGTCGCGGCCGACCAGCACCAGGTCGTACGTCACCGGCTGGACCGGACTATCGGACTGCGCCGGCGCGCTCTGCCCCGGCCTGGGCGGGTAGTGGCAGCTCCACGTCAGCTTGGTGCCCCAGGAGGTCGGGGTGACGACGAGCTGCGCCCACATGTCGATGCTGCCCACCGGACGCAGGTCGACGGTGCGTACGTTGGCGGCCGACGAGCCGGTCGGGGTGACCGGGGCCGAGGGGTCGGCGACCGGCTGCCGGCCACCGTCGCGACCGATCGCCAGGCCACCGATCGCGGTGCCGCCGGCGAGCAGGACGACGGCGGCCGCGACCGCGAACGCCCGGCGGCGCCGTCGCGACCTGCGTACGGCCCCGGCCAGCTCGGCCAGCGGGGGCGCGGGGACCTCGGCGGCGGTTTCCTCCAGGAGCTCCTCGGCCTCCTCCCGTGAGAGTGCGCCGAGGAGACCGGGCATGCCGGCCAGCTCGGCCACGGCCTCGCGACACTGACCGCAGCCGGCCAGATGCCGCTCGTAGGCACGACGGTCGCTCGGGCTCAGTGCGCCCAGCACGTAGGACGCGTCCCAGTCGGCGAACGTCTCGTGTCCGGAGGCATCCAGATGGTCGTTCATGAGGTGACCCCCTTCTCTTGCAGGGCGAGACGCAGGGCTCGCAGACCGTAGTGCAACCGAGACTTGACCGTTCCTGGCGGGATGTCGAGCTCGCGGGCGAGCTCGGCGACCGACCGGCCGCCGTAGTAGGCCCCGACCACCACCGCCCGGTGGTCGGGGGAGAGGGCGAGCAGGGCATCGGCCACCACCCAGGAGTCGAGCACGGCCTGGGTCTCGTCGGCCCGCGTCCCCTCGGGTGGTGACTCCGCGGCGTACTCGCGCTTCCGGCGGGCGCTGCGCAGGTCGTCGATGACCAGGTTGCGGGCCGTGGTGAACAGCCACGCGCGTACGCCCTCGTCGGGCCGCTGTAGCACCGCCGGGTTGCGCCACGCGCGCAGCAGCGTCTCCTGCACCACGTCACGGGCCTCCTCGGCGTCGCCGATGCGGCGCACGACGTAGCGGTAGAGCGCCTCGGAGTGGGCGTCGTGCACCGCTACGAGAAGCTCGTCCTCCGCGCCCATGTCACCTCCCCGCACGAACCCAGGATCCCAGAGCCCCGGTCAGCCCTTGACCAGGTCGAGCGAGAACTCGACGCTGCCGGTGTCCTCGACGCTCACGAAGCCGAGGTTCGGGGCCTCGACGCCGAAGTCGGCGAAGGTGATCGGCACGCTCCCGACGACCTGGAGGGCGCTGGCGCCGTCGCCGCCGACCTCGGCGTCCACGGTCACCGGCCTGGTCTCACCGTGCACGGTGAGGTCGCCGACCAGCTCGACGTCGGTGGCGCCCTCGGCGAGGGCGGCGGGCTCGGTCAGCTCGAAGGTGGCGGTCGGAAACCGCTCGGCCTCGATCGCGCTGCCCCGGAAGTAGTCGTCGCGGCGGTCGGAGTCGGTGGCGATCGTGGCCACCTTCACCTCGATGCTCGCCTCGGTGACCTCACCCTCGGCGATGGTGACCTGCCCGGTCACGTCCTCGGTGCGGCCGGTGACGGTGACGTCCTCGCCCTGCAGCACCTCGTCGACACGGTAGCCGGCGAAGGAGCCGTCGGAGACGGTCCAGGTTCCGCTGCTGTCTGTGCCCGCGGCGGGTGCTGCCGAGGCGCTGAGGCTGGGCTCGTCAGCCGCTGCCTCCTCGGCGCGGTCCGCGTACCAACCCGGCCCGAAGATCGCCGCGACGCCTCCGACCACGACCACTGCCGCACCGACCCCGACTGCTGCTTTCGTACGTGTCCGCACGCCGCTTCCTCTCGCCTCGAGGCCGACCCGATGCCGGCCTTCACCTCCACTACGGAGTGCTGCGGCGAACGGTTCAAACGAGCCTGCGTGACGGGTGACACAATCGGTCGCGGCCCCCGATCGATCCCCAAGGAGACTCCCCATGCCCCAGACCCCGCTCGAGCTCTTCGGCACCGAGGCCCTCATCGGCGATGAGGACCGTGCGATCCGCGACACGGTGAGGTCCTTCGCGGAGAAGGAGATCAAGCCGCACCTGGCCGACTGGTTCGAGGCGGGCTCGGTGCCGGTCAAGGAGCTGGCTCCCGAGCTCGGCAGGCTCGGCGTCCTCGGCATGCACCTGGAGGGCTACGGCTGCGCGGGCACCAGCGCCACGGCGTACGGGCTGGCCTGCCTGGAGCTCGAGGCCGCCGACTCTGGCATCCGATCGCTGGTCTCGGTGCAGGGGTCGCTGGCGATGTTCGCGATCTGGAAGTGGGGGAGCGAGGAGCAGAAGCAGGAGTGGCTGCCGCGGATGGCCGCGGGCGAGGCGGTGGGCTGCTTCGGGCTCACCGAGCCCGACTTCGGCTCCAACCCGGCAGGGATGCGTACGCGGGCACGGCGTGACGCCTCGGGCGACTGGATCCTCTCCGGCACCAAGATGTGGATCACCAACGCGCCGGTCGCCGACGTCGCGGTCGTATGGGCCCAGACCGACGAGGGCGAGAACGGCAAGGGGATCCGCGGGTTCGTGGTCCCCACCGACACCCCGGGGTTCTCTGCCCCGGTGATCAAGCAGAAGCTCTCGCTGCGCGCCTCGGTCACCGGCGAGATCGTCCTGGACTCGGTCCGGCTCCCGGCCTCGGCAGCGTTCCCTGAGGTCAGGGGCCTCAAGGGCCCGCTGTCCTGCCTCAACGAGGCCCGCTTCGGGATCGTCTTCGGCGCCGTCGGCGCGGCCCGGGACTGCCTCGAGTCGGCCATCGCGTACGCCGCCTCCCGCGAGATCTACGACAAGCCGCTCGCCGGCTACCAGATCACCCAGACCAAGCTCGCCGACATGACCCTCGAGCTCGGCAAGGCGATGCTCCTGGCGTTGCACCTGGGGCGCCTGAAGGACGAGGGCACTCTCCGTTCCGAGCAGATCTCGCTCGGCAAGCTCAACAACGTCCGCGAGGCCATCGCCATCGCCCGCGAGTGCCGCACGATCCTCGCGGCCGCCGGTGTCACGCTCGAATACCCGATCCTGCGCCACGCCAACAACCTCGAGTCGGTCCTGACGTACGAGGGCACCAGCGAGGTCCACCAGCTCATCATCGGCCAGGCGCTCACGGGGGAGTCCGCCTTCCGCTGACGGCGCGAGAGGGATCCAACCACAAGATGCTCGGACTTTGAATGATGTTCGCTAAGAACGAACACTTGTTCGAGTGATCCTTGCGTGTCTGCCGCCACATCGGGCGATCTGTCCGTCACCCTCGATTGGTCAGGAATCACTGTCGACCGGAGTGTTGAGATGCCTGGATCATCGATGATTGCCCCGCTTGTGGAATTCCTTAAAGACCCGGTCCGGATATTGGGGTCTCTGTATTCGTGGCTCGGATGGCCCACTTCGACGTTATGTATCGCCGCTGTCTGGTTCACCGAACGACCGACGACGGCACTCGCTAGAACTCCGTGGATTTCGGGGCTCGGGTCACAGGTGGACGAGGTGCGACAGTTGATCATTCTTGTTCACCCCAACAATCTCGCACTCGTATCCATTCTTGTCCTGACCGCCCTGCCGATTTGTGCCGCCTTCGCTAGGGGGTGGAATGGTGTCGACTACTGCATCGAGCTTGTCGCACAGCGTTATCGCCCGGCCGTCGTTACGTTCTGGCTGATCACCCTGGTGAGCCTTGAGGCCCATCCCACCTCGATCTACGGCATGCTTACTCGGCTTCAGCATGCGGCGGTGACTCTCGCCGGTCTGGCGTGGCGACCGCTCGTTCTGGTTCTGGTTCTAGCTCTGTTGGCTGCCGTTGCCGTCGTTATCACTGCACACGAGGATGACGAGCGCCCATATGACGAGCTGTTCGAAGAGGTCCTCGATGACTGGCTTCCTCGTTCGGCATCGGTCTTGGGCTCAGTTGTGGTCGGGCTGGGGATGATGTTGATCTTGGCTGCCGTTGAGGTACTTGCGAACCCCGTCCGAATCCTGTCCTTCTGTGTTGGCCTCATCGATGTGCGGCAGGAGACTCCGGGATGGTCCGGTGTGCCCATCGAAGAGTGGGCGGCAGTTGACGCGCAGCCTTCCGACCACGCAATGTCCGTAGCGCGTCTTCCGGGCGCAAGGGCGTTATGAGAGCTTCATCTGCATCGCCCGGATCTCGCCGCCGGCGCGCCGGCTTCGTCAGTGGGTCGCGCCCTATTGAGGCAGCGGCCGGGCTTGCCCCGTCTCACATAGGTAGGTCTGTTGCTGGTGAACGAATCTTCGTTCACCAGCAACAGACCTACCTGACCGAACCTCCACATCGTCCACCGGAGATGGATCGGTACGCGATCGCAGATCTGGAGTCTGAACGCCGACCGAGTCGCAT
The DNA here is from genome assembly GCF_044453405.1 of Nocardioides sp. NPDC051685. Lineage (NCBI taxonomy): Bacteria > Bacillati > Actinomycetota > Actinomycetes > Propionibacteriales > Nocardioidaceae > Nocardioides > Nocardioides sp. NPDC051685. The sequence goes on from NZ_JBITCR010000002.1 coordinate 53,276, forward strand.
CGCCGACGCCCTCTGTCGCGCCGAGTCGATCGATGCACCGCGTATCAAACAGCCAGCCCGTCGGAGACTTGGACGGAGACGTCAGCGGGCTTGCGGGTCTCCCAGAGGATCAGCAGGCCGCTGATCGCGATCAGCACCGCGGTGAACCCGTGGATGCCCAGTGCGGCGGCGACGGTGCCGTGGTGAGTCAGCACGTTGATCATGTCGCCGAACGGGGCGACGGCCTCCATCAGCAGGACCAGGCCGAGGGCGCGGCGATGGCCCGTCACCAGCAGGATCCCGGTCATCAGGCCCATCGACAGCTCGCGGATGCCCTTCATGACCAGGAAGCCGCCGCCGTCGCCCTCGGGCCAGGTCGGCAGGCCGATGCCGGGAGCCGTCGCCTCGGGACTCAGGATGAAGGAGAACCCGAGGTAGAAGGCGAACAGCGTGACGGCGGTGGCGAGGATGGTGTTGATGGTCTTCAGCGACATGGTTCTGCTCCTTGAAGCGTGAGGATCTAGCAGTGCTAGAGAATGAATCAACGATAGCGATGCTGCCGCTCGAATGTCTAGCAATGCTAGGATTCGTGTCATGTCGGTACAGGAGCGCAAGCAGCGCGAGCGGGCGGATCGTGAGCGACTCATCGTGGCCACGGCCCGTGAGCTCGCCGAGCAGCAGGGCTGGGACGCGGTGACCACGCGCCGGCTCGCCGAGCGGATCGAATACAGCCAGCCCGTCCTCTACAGCCACTTCCGCGGCAAGCGCGAGATCATCGGCGCCGTTGCGCTCGAGGGTGCCTCCGAGATGGCCGTGGCGATGCGAGCGGCCACTGCGGTCGCCGACACGCCGCGCGAGCGCGTCGCCGCTCTTGCTCACGCCTATCTCGACTTCGCCGACCGCAACCCGGCGGTCTACGACGCCCTGTTCCAGCTCGACGGGGGCCTGGCGTACGCACAGGAGGACACCCCGGAGCAGCTGAAGGACGCCTTCGCCGCACTGATGGAGACTCTGAGCGAGGTCGCCGGTGACGGCGTCGGCCCGGAGGCGTTCACCGAGGTCTTCTGGGCCTCCCTGCACGGGATCGCGACCCTGACCCGGTCGAGGCGACTGCTGCCCGAGGATGCCGAGCAGAGGCTGGAGCTGCTGGTCGACCGCCTCGCGGTGCTCTGACGCGTCCGGTCAGTATCGGTGAGTCCGCGGGACAGTGGTCGCTCGACCGGCGCGCGCTGGAGGGCACCACCGCCGTTCTGACCTCAGCGCACGAGCATGAGCGTCGCCGCGCCGATCCCGACGACGACGATCAGCGAGCGCAGGACAGTGGCCGGCAGCCGCCGACCGATGTGGGCCCCGACGTACCCGCCGACGACCGAGCCTGTGGCGAGCAGTCCGACGGCCCGCCAGTCGAGGTCGGCGATGGCCAGGAAGATCACGGTCGCGACCACGTTGGAGGCCATCACCGCGAACGTCTTGAGCGCGTTGACCGTGCGGAACTCCAGGTCGGTGCCGAGCCCGAGCACGGCCATCATCATCACACCGGACCCGGCGCCGAAGTAGCCGCCGTAGACGCCGGTCAGCGTCGCGAAGACCGTGGTGAGCCCCGAGATCCGCACCCGCGGCTCGTCGTCGGTGGCGTGCTGGCGCAGGAACCGGCTCAGCCGCGGCTGGACCCCCACGAGTACGCAGGTGCCCAGGATCAGCCAGGGGACGACCGCCTCGAAGACCGATCCCGGCAGCCACAGCAGGAGCAGCGAGCCGGCGATGCCGCCTCCGGCCGCCGTCATCAGCACGGCAGCGGTCACGCCCGGATGTTCGGCCAGCTCACGCCGGTAGCCGAAGGAGCCGCTCAGTCCGGCCGGCGTCATCCCGACCGTGTTGGAGGTGTTGGCCACCACCGGCGGGAGACCGACGGCGACCAGGACGGGGAAGCTGAGCAGCGAGGCGACGCCGACGGTGGAGGTGAGGATGCCCGCACCCAGCCCCGCGGCGAGCACCGCGAGCTGGTCGACCCACGTCATCAGTCGCGGAGCAGGGCGACGTCGCTGACCAGCATGACGTGACCGTGCATCGCGGCCGCGGCGGCCTGGGCGTCGCCCGAGGCGATCGCGTCGGCGATCTTCTGGTGGCCGGCGAGCGAGGTCTTGGGCCGGTCGGGCTGGGAGAGCGACTCGATGCGGGTCTCGCGGATCAGCTCGCTGATCTCGGTCATCATCTGCTCGAGCAGGGGGGAGTGGGCGGCCTCGGTGACCGCCCGGTGGAAGAGCTCGTCACCCTGGACACCGCGGCCACCGCCCTCGATGTCGGCCTTCATCGCCTTCAGCGCCGCATCGATGCGATCCAGGTCCTCCTGCGTACGCCGCTGGGCCGCCAGCGCGGCGATCTTGGTCTCCAGCGCGTCGCGGGCCTCGATGACGTCGGGGATCCGCTCCGCGTGCGCCCGGATCGCATCGGTGATGCGCTCGGCCCTGGGCTTGTCGGTCAGCACCGTCCCGTCGCCGTGCCGGACCGCGACGACGCCGATCACCTCGAGCGCGACGAGGGCCTGGCTCAGGGTCGCCCGACTCACCCCGAGGCTGGTCGCGAGCTGTCTCTCGGGCGGCAACCGGTCGCCGGCCTTCAGGTCCTTCTCCGCGATCCAGGCCGTGATCTGCTCCGCAACCTGCTCATACAGGCGGGTTCGCTGCAGCGGACGTGGAAAACGCGCGGACTCACTCATGGCTACAGCGTATGGACGTTCGTCCGATTGTCCTATTGGCTAGGCCATCGCCTGGCCTGTGGGACGTGTCACATCTGCGACGTGGCGGCCCCCGGGTAGGGGAGCCGCCACGTCGGTCGTCGTGCGGTACGGGGCCGGTCAGCCCACGTGCACGCCGCCTTCCGGCCCGTCCGTCGCCAGCTCGGTGTGCTTGACGTCGAGGAAGATCCAGATGACCGCGGAGGCCGCGAGCATCATCATGGAGCCGACCAGGAACGCTGCGTGGGCGCCGGAGGTGAAGGTGCCCTGGAACAGCGCGCCCTGGAAGAAGGACAGGTCGCTGCCCGGGATCAACGCGTTGGGGTCCATCCCGGACTTGGTGATGCCCTCGTGCAGCGGAGCGGCGATGTCGTCACCACGGTTGTTGCTGAACTGGAGTGCCACCGTGCTCAGCACCGCCAGGCCGAGCGCCCCGCCGACCTGCTGCATCGTGTTGAGGACGCCGGAGCCGATGCCCGAGTCCTCGGTCCGCACGTTGTGCACCGCGGTCAGGGTGAGCGGCACGAACACCATGCCCATGCCGATCGCCATCAGGAGGATGTACGGGAACAGGCTGGTCCAGTAGTTCACGTCAGCGCCGAGGGGGTTGCCGGCGCCGAGCGCCGCGAGGACCGCCGAGGGGCTGTCGTCGACGTCGATCCGCGAGAACATGAACAGCGAGATCGCCGCGAGCAGGGTGCCGGTGCCTGAGAGGTAGCGCGGAGGGATCCGGGCCACCAGGTTGGACGACACGCCCGCGCCGATCACGATGCCGAACGAGAACGGCAGGAACGAGAAGCCGGCCTCGAGCGGGCTGAGGCCCTTGATCTGCTGCACGAACAGGCTCAGGTAGAAGAACATCGCGAACATCGCGGCCGGGGCGATCATCATCGCCACGAAGCTCGTGGCCCGGGTGCGGTTGGCGAAGATCCGCATCGGGAGCAGCGGGTGGTCGACCCGCGACTCGATGACGACGAAGGCGACGAGGAGCGCGACGCCCGCGGCGAGCGAGGTGATGGTCTGGGCGTGGTCCCAGCCGTAGGCCTCCTGGCCACCGCGGGAGAGCCCGAACACGATGCCGAGCAGGCCGAGCGTACCGGTGATGGCGCCGGGGATGTCCAGCCAGCCGGTGTGCCTCTCGGACTCCCGGAGGACCCGCGGCGCGGCCAGCGCGGCGAGCAGGCCGATCGGGACGTTGATCAGGAAGGTGAGCCGCCAGCCGTCGACGCCCAGGGGCTGGTCGAGGCCGGTGAGCCAGCCGCCGAGGATCAGGCCGATGGCGGCACCGATGCCCGACATGGTCGCGTAGGCCGCCATCGCGCGGTTGCGCTGAGGACCGGCGGGGAACGTCGTGGTGATCAGCGCGAGCGCGGCCGGCGCGGCGAGCGCGGCGCCGACGCCCTGGAGGCCCCGCGAGCCCAGCAGCAACGCCTCGTTCTGGGCGAGCCCACCGAGGAGAGAGCCGATCGCGAAGAGGGTGAGACCGCTCATGAAGAGACGGCGCCGCCCGTAGAGGTCACCGAGACGGCCGCCGAGAAGCAGCAGGCCGCCGAAGGCGAGCGCGTAGCCGGTGACGATCCAGGTCAGGTTGGCCTGGGAGATGTCGAGGTCGCTACCGATGTAGGGCAACGCGATGTTGGCGATGGTCGAGTCGAGCACCACCATCAGCTGTGCGGTCAGGATGAGCACGAGGGCGAGACCGGCGTGCGGAACCTTGGCCTTCTCCTGCTCCGGCGGCGCGGTCGAGGAGATCGTCCCCTCGGCGCCGAGGGATTCGGTGTTGGTCATGAGTTGGATTCCTTCGTGTGTGGGGTGGAGTCAGCCGCGGGTCACGGCAGGGAGGATCAGCTGGTCGACCACTTTGGCGATCAGCTCGGTCGTCGGCGGCTCCCCGAGGAGGAAGGTGTGGTGCAGGACGACGCCCGGGAGGGCGGAGGAGATCAGCTCGAGATCGAGGTCGTCGCGGATCTCGCCGCGCTCCTGCGCGCGGCGGAACATCTCGGTCGCGATGGCCTTCTTCGGGCCGACGACGCCGCGCCGGAACGCCTCGGCGAACTCGGCGTCACGGGAGATCGCGGTGACGACGCTGCCGAAGATCGCGATCTGGCGCTGGTCGGTGAGACCGCCCATGCCGCAGAACGCGCCCAACAGGTCCTCGCGGAGGTCGCCGGTGTCGGGAACCGTCCACGGCTCCTTCTCGGAGGTGAGCGCGTCGATGACGAGCTGCGCCTTGCCGTTCCACCGGCGGTAGAGCGTCGCCTTGGAGGCCTTGGCCTGCCCGGCGACGGCGTCCATCGTGAGCCGGTCGTAGCCCAGCTCGGTCAGGATGTCGATCGTCGCGTCGAAGATCTCCTGCTCCCGCTCGCCCTCGATGCGCGGGCGGGACTGCGCCTCAGCGGCGGCCTGGGCGGCTCGGGTGGGGGACATCGGGCACCTCGCAAATCGTTCGTCGATGAAACGGTACGGTTTCGTTTCAAAAGATAGTACGGAGTCGTTTCGTTCTGGGCAAGTCGGTTGTTGGGTATTGACGTTCTCCGGATTGTCCTATTGGCTAGGCCACTGAGCCGATGGTGATGCGAGTCACACCGGTGCCAGATGGGGGCCAAACAGAAGGGAAGTCCGATGGGACCGGAATGGGTGGCGATCATCGCGTTGGTCGCCTTGTTCGTGGCCGGCACGTTGTTGCCGATCAACATGGGAGCTCTGGCGTACGTCGCGGCGTGGCTGGTCGGGATGTTCGCGCTGAACCTCGACGAGAAGGAGATCCTCGCCGGCGTCAGTGCCGACCTGATCCTGACGCTGATAGGTGTCACCTATCTGTTCGCGATCGCCAGGAACAACGGAACGGTCGACCTGATCGTCAGTAGTGCCGTCCGCGCGGTCGGAGGAAGAGTCGCGCTCATCCCGTGGGTGATGTTCGCGGTGACCGCCCTGCTGACCGCCATGGGAGCCGCCAGCCCGGCGGCCTGCGCGATCATCGGACCGGTCGCGCTCGGCTTCGCGGGTCGCTACAAGATCAACCCGCTGATGATGGGCATGTTCGTCGTGCACGGCGCCCAGGGCGGCGGCTTCTCGCCGATCAGCATCTACGGCACGATCACCAACTCGGTCATGGTCGACAACGGCCTGCCCGCCAGCGAGATGACGGTCTTCCTGACCAGCCTGGTGGTCAACCTGATCATGGCGACGATCCTCTTCTTCGCCCTCGGTGGACGTGCGCTGATGAACATGCGGCTCGACCCCGACGAGGCGGCCAACGCCGCCGCCGGCGTACCGGGTGACCTGAACGAGGGCGGCGTGACCGTCCCGGCCCGCGGCTACGGCACCGTCGCCCCGACGGGCACCAAGCCCGGCATCCGCACCGAGCAGGTCCTGACCCTGGCCGCCTTCGTGATCGTGGCAGCCATCGCGCTGTTCTTCGACAAGAACATCGGCTTCGCCTCGATCACCGCAGCGACCGTCCTCGCGGCGCTCTCGCCGAGCCAGCACAAGGACGCCATCCGCCAGATCGCCTGGCCGACCGTGCTCCTGGTCGCCGGCGTCTCGACGTACGCCACGATCCTGAACACCGCCGGATCGCCGGAGTTCGTGGGCGGCTGGGCCGCCGGCCTGGGCGTCGCGGCGATCGGCGCGCTCATCCTCTGCTACGTCGGCGGCGTGGTCTCCGCGTTCGCCTCCTCCACGGCGCTGCTCCCGATCATCATCCCGATCGCGGTGCCGCTGATCGCCGAGGGCGGCATCTCGGCAGCCATGTTCGTGGCCGCGCTGGCGATCTCCTCGACCATCGTCGACGTGAGCCCGTTCTCCACGAACGGCGCGCTCATGCTGGCCAACCGGCCCGAGAGCATCACCGAGGAGCGCTACTACAAGCAGATCCTCGGCTACAGCGTCATCGTGGTGCTCGTCGGTCCCCTCCTGGTCTGGGCCACCATGGTCCTCCCGGGCTGGTGACGCGCATGCGTGGACCGCTCGACGACGTCGTCGTGCTCGACCTCTCCCGCGCCCTGGCCGGGCCCCACGCCGCGATGATGATGGGCGACCTCGGCGCCCGGGTCATCAAGGTGGAGGCGCCCGGGCACGGCGACGACACCCGGGGCTGGGGCCCGCCGTTCGTGGGGGAGGAGGGACAGCGGGAGGCGACGTACTTCCTCTCCGCCAACCGCAACAAGGAGTCGATCACGCTCGATCTCAAGGACCCCGACGACAAGGACGTGCTCCTGCGGCTGGTCGACCGGGCCGACGTGCTCGTCGAGAACTTCCGCACCGGCGTCCTGGACCGGCTCGGGCTCGGCATCGACGAGCTCCAGGCCCGCAACCCGCGCCTCGTGGTGCTCTCGATCACCGGGTTCGGCCACGACGGACCCGAGGGCGGGCGTTCCGGCTACGACCAGATCGCGCAGGGCGAGGCGGGCCTGATGTCGATCACCGGCTCGGGTCCCGATGACCCGCAGCGGGTGGGCACGCCCATCGCCGACCTGCTGGCCGGGATGTATGGCGCCTACGGCGTGCTCGCCGCTCTCCACGAGCGGGATCGCACCGGCCGCGGCACCGTCGTACGCACCTCGCTGCTCTCCGCCGTCGTCGGCGTCCACGGTTTCCAGGGCACCCGCTGGACCGTGGCGGGCGAGGTCGGCCGCGCCCAGGGCAACCATCACCCGAGCATCTCGCCGTACGGCCTGTTCCGCTGCGCCGACGGGACCGTGCAGATCGCGGTGGGGAGCGAGGGGCTGTGGCGGCGGTTCTGCACCGCCTTCGACATCTCGCCGGACCTGGAGGGGATGGCTACCAACCCCGAGCGCGCCGCCAATCGCGAGAAGGTCGTCGAGCTGGTCGAGGGGCTGTTCGCGCCCTGGCCGGCCGAGGAGCTGCTCGCCAAGCTCGCCGAGGCCGGTGTCCCGGCGGGCAAGGTGCGCGCTCTCGACGAGGTCTACGCCTGGGAGCAGACCGCCAGCCAGGGTCTGCTGATCGACGTCGACCACTCCACCCTCGGCCACCTCACCCTGCCCGGACCGCCGCTGCGGTTCTTCGCCGAGGGCGCCGAGGTGACGCCGTCCGACCACGCCGCGCCGCCCACCCTCGACCAGCACGGCTCGCGGCTGCGTACGTGGGTGGCGAGGCCGGCAGCGTCCCCTTCCACAGGATCGCCGAGCTGAGCGCTCACCAGCCGCCCGTCCCGGTAGGGGCGGGCGGCCGGAGCAGACCCCGTTCCATGGCCACCATCAGCGCCTGGGAGCGGCTGTTGACGCCGAGCTTGTCGTAGAGCCGGGCGACGTAGGTCTTCGCGGTCGAGTTGCTCACGTGCAGGGTGCGGGCCAGCAGCGGGATGGTCAGTCCACGGTGCAGCAGTCGCAGGACTTCTGCCTCGCGGGCGCTCAGCGGTGATGAGTCCCGGGCGTCGCGGAGCCGGACGAGCGCGTCAGCGAGCCCGGTCGCCGTGAACGACCGTGCCGCGACCCCGGCGTGCCGGATGGCGCAGACGATCTCCGCTGCCGACGCGGTCTTGGGCACGAACGCGGACACACCCGTCTCCATGGCCCGGAACAGGACGTCGTCCTCGCCGAAGGAGGTCAGCACCACGATCCCCAGCTCCGGAAAGCGGTCCCGGAGCTCGCGTGCGAGCGCGAGCCCGTTGCGGTCGGGCAGGCTGACGTCCACGGTGACGACGTCGGGCATCAGCTCCCCGATCAGCGCGACCGCCGCGGCCGCGCTGCTCGCCTCGCCGATGATCTCGATCTCCTGTTGTTGGTCCATCAGCTGTGACAGCCCGAAGCGGTGCAGCGTGTGCCCGTCGACTGTCACGAGTCGAATCGTCATGAGGCCCTCCCCGTCCTACGTGATTGCGACAGAACAAGGAAGCCACGCCAAAGGTGCGAATCCGAGTGCAAACCGGTTGCAGGACGGTTGCAGAGCCCGGCAGCTCGTCGTCCGGCGAACGCACCGGCACCGGCCTACCCGCCGAACATCGCCAGCAGGGACAGGACCGTGGGGCCGAGAACGACGATGAACAACACCGGGAAGATGCAGAACATCATCGGGAAGAGGATCTTGACGGGGAGCTTCTGCGCCTTTTCTTCAGCGAGCTGACGGTGCTTGGCCCGCATCTCCTTCGCCTGCTCGTGCAGAACCTGTGCGGTCGGGACGCCGAGCTCGGACGCCTGGACCATCGCGGAAACGAACGCCCGCAGCTCGACCACGGTCGTCCGGTCCGCGAGCGCCCGGAGGGCCTCGACCCGCGACTTGCCGAGCTGCATCTCCTGCAGCATCCGCACACACTCCGCGGCCATCGGGCCCTGGGTGTTCCGCCCGATCTGAGAGAGGGCGGCGTCGAACCCGAGCCCTGCCTCGACGCACACGGTCAGCATGTCCAGCGTGTTCGGCAGCTGCTTGCGCATCACGGCCTGGCGCTTGCTGCCGGCGTTGTAGAGGAGGACGTCGGGGAGGAAGAACCCGACCGCCGCGCCGAGCCCACCGAAGACGAAGACGGCGACCCCCGACCGCGACCCGAGCAGCGCCCCGAGCGCTGCCCCCGCGAAGAGCCCCAGGCCCTTGTAGGCGAGCACCTTCTCCACCGTCCAGCTCCCCGGGTTGCCCGCGAGGTTCAGCCGGCGACCGATCGACGCCGGCACTCCGGCCGGCGACAGCTTGGCGGCCAGCTGGCCCAGCCGGATGAGCAGGTACGGCAACCCGACCTGGCCGGCACCGGCCACGCTCCCCGGCTGCCCGCTGCCGTAGTAGAGCTCGATCGACTCGAGCCCCTTGGCCACCCGCCGGTTCGCGGGCCCCCAGACCATCGACAGGCCGATGACCCCGAATGCGATCGCGACCGCCAAGGTCGCTACTCCAAGTGTCAGCACGCTCATTCCTCCACCTTGATCAGCTTGTTCATCCAGAACCAGCCCACGGACATGAAGCCCACACCGACGATCATCAGCACCCAGCCGAGCGGCGTGGTGTAGAGCAGCGCGATGTACTCGCGGCTGATGAACAGCATCAAGCCGGCGAGCACGATGGGGAGCCCGATCAGGACGTACGCCGACATCCGGCCCTCGGCCGAGAGCGCCTTGACGTGCCGGCGCAGTTGGACCCGCTCCCGCATGGTCCTCGCGGTCGTCTCGAGTATCCCGGTCAGGTTTCCGCCGACCTGCCGCTGGATCCGGATCGCCATCACGACCCAGGCGAAGTCGGCGGACTTCATCCGCTCGGCCGCCTTGTCCAGCGCGTCCTCCACCGATACGCCCAGCCGGGTCCTGGCGAGCGCGCGAGCGAGCTCACCGGCGATCGGCTCGGTGCCGTTGCGCACCACCCCGTCGAGCGCCTGCGGCAGCGAGAAGCCGGTGCGGAGAGCGGCGACCAGGAGGTTCAGCGTGTCTGGGAGCTGCTCACCGAACGCTGTCCGCCGCCGTGAGATTCGAATCTTCAGGTAGGCCCGGGTGGCGAACCAGGCGAGCAGGGCCACGATCACGCCCACGAACCAGGGCGCCCCGACGACCATGGTCAACACACCCAGGCCAATGCTCGTGCAGGTGCGGACCAACAGCCACTCCGCGGGCTTCAACGACATGCCCGCGAGGCCGAGGTCGGTGGCGAGCTGCTCGCGCCGGCCCCGCCAATCGAGGAAGTGCTCGCTGAAGGTGAGCGCGTGCCGCAGCGGCGACGACCAGCCAACCTCGTCCTGGGGCGCCGCTCCGGTCCCTGTCACGCGGTACCGTGCCAGGACGGCGAGGGCCCGCTCGCGCCGACGGTCCCGGCTCAGCGGGCCGAGCACCGCGACTGCAACTCCGGCGAACCCCGCGAAGAGCGCAGCGACGCCCGCCGTCAGCAGCCATCCGGGCGGCGCCGCGGCCGGAGCTGCCGCCCGCGGCGCGGGCACCAGCTCCGTCGCCCGGTCCTTCGCTTCCTCTGCGGTCAGCATCCGCCCATCTGTGTCCTCGACCAGCCTAGAGCGCGCGCCGGACGCAGGAACCGCGTCCAGCACCCCCATGTCGGTGGTGATCCCGTACTTCCGCAGGATGCCCAGGGCCTCCTCGAGCGTCCGCTTGCTGCTGGTGTCCTCGCCGTCGGACAGCACCAGCATCTTGCGGGTGCCGGGCGACTTGGCGAGCGTCTGGGCGCCCAGGACGACGGCGTCGTAGAGGTAGGTGCTGTCATGAGCCTGCGCGGCACGCACCGCGGCGCCGACGCGCTCCCGGTCGGTGGTGAGCGGCACCGTCAACTGAGGCGGGCCCGAGAAGGTCACCAGCCCCGCCGGGATGTCGTCGGGCAGCGCGTCGAGGTAGCTCTCGGCCGCCTTTCGTGCCGAGGCCAACCGCTCGCCTTGCATGGACCCGCTCGCGTCGAGCACGATGACGACCGCGGCTCCGCCCGGCTGCGCGTCGGCCGCGACCGCGGCTGCGGGGGTGAGCGCCCAGAGGGATACCAGGAGTGCGAGCGTACCGCCGAGCACCGCCCGCAGGCTGTGCCGTACCCCGGACCCGGCGGCCACGTCCCGGCTCATCTCTGTGCTCCCGGATCGCCGAGCCGTGCGCCGAGCATCTCGGGCATCACGATGCCGTGCTGCTCCAGCCGGTCGGAGAAGCTCGGGCGCAGTCCGGTCGAGCGCAGCGTCCCGAGGAACCGGCCATGCTCGTCGACCCCGGCACCGAAGTCGAACGTGAACAGGTCCTGCAGGGTGAGCACGTCACCCTCCATCCCGGTCACCTCGGTGATGTGGGTGATCCGCCGGGTGCCGTCCTTGAGCCGAGCCTGCTGGATGATCAGGTCGATGCCGGAGGCGATCTGCTCCCGGATCGCCCGGCTCGGCAGGTCGATACCCGCCATCAGGACCATCGTCTCCAGACGTGAGGCCGAGTCGCGCGGTGAGTTGGCGTGCACGGTCGTCAGCGACCCGTCGTGGCCGGTGTTCATCGCCTGCAGCATGTCGAGGGCAGCGCCGTCGCGGACCTCACCGACGACGATCCGCTCGGGCCGCATCCGCAGCGCGTTGCGGACCAGGCTGCGGATCGTGATCTCGCCGCGGCCCTCGGTGTTGGACGGCCGCGACTCCAGCCGCACGACGTGGTCCTGGCGCAGCTGCAGCTCTGCGGCGTCCTCGATGGTCACGATGCGCTCGTCGTGCGGAAGGAACGACGACAGTACGTTGAGGGTAGTCGTCTTTCCCGAGCCGGTGCCGCCGCTGACGATGATGTTCAGCCGCCCCCGGACGCAGGCCGAGAGCAGGTCGGCGACCGGCCTGGTCATGGTGCCGAACCTGATCAGGTCCGCCACCTGGAACGGATCGGCGGAGAACTTCCGGATGGTCAGGCTCGAGCCGTCCAGCGCGATGGGGGAGACGACGGCGTTGACCCGGCTGCCGTCGGCCAGCCGGGCATCGACCATAGGGCTGGCCTCGTCCACGCGCCGGCCGACCCGCGCGACGATCTTGTCGATGACGCGACGCAGGTGGTTCTCGTCGGCGAACGTCGCAGGCACCGGGGACAGGCGACCCGCGCGCTCCACGTAGATGCTGTCCGGACCGTTGACCATGATCTCGGTGATCCCGGGGTCTCGCAGCAGCGGCTCGAGCGGGCCGTGGCCGAGGATCTCGTTCCCGACCTCCTCCGCGAGACGGATGCGGTCGGCGGCGGTCAGCGGGGTGTCCTCCCGCTCCAGCACGCTCTTGACCGTCAACCGCACCCGCTGCGCCAAGTCGTCCTCGGCGAGCTGGTCGGTATACAGGCTCGGACCGAGCTCCTCGAGCAGGTTGTCGTGCACGCTCCGCTTGAGCTCGGCGAACGGGTCGGTGTGGCGGGCGGCACGCCCGGACGGCTCGCCGGTCTCGGGTGCGGCCTCCGTCGGCGCCGCCTGGGGGGCGGTCGGCTCTCGGCCCGGTCGCTGCCCGGCCAGTCGGTCACTCAGTCGCATGCTCATGCGTTCCTCACTCCCCGCGCACCGACGCCGAGCCACCGGCCCCGCGGCTTCTTGGGCGCTTGTGCCTTGGCCGCCCGCGTCCTGGCGGCCAACGAACCGTCGAGGCACTGGGCGCTGAACTTCCGGATCGCCTCGCTGACGCGGTGCGACGGCTTCTCGGCCGCGATCGGCACGCCGCGGTTGAAGGCCGCGACGACCTCGAGGTTGTTGGGGATCCTGGCGGCGATCTGGCTGCGCAGTGCTTGCTCGACATCCCCGGCGGTGATCCCGACGCGGTCGTCCTCCCGGTTGAGGATGATGCTGCGGGTCGCCCGCGGATACGAGAGCAGGTCGAGCATGTCCAGGGTCAGCCGGAGGTTCTTCACCGCCGCCATGTCCGGGTTCGTCAGCAGCACATGGTGGTCGCTGCCGTCGAGCGCGCGGAGCACGTGCTCGTTGAACTGCGGCGGCGTGTCCACCACCACGTAGTCGAACATCCCGCGCAGCACCGCGAGCAGGTCGTCGATCACGGCCGCCGGGACCTTCTCGGCGTCGCCGGGCTCCACCGGGGCGAGCAAGCACTCCAGCCCGGGCCGGAAGGTGGTGAGCAGGCCGGCCACACCGGTCGCGTCCATGTTCTCGCCCATCGCGACGGCATCCACCAGGGTGCGCCGGGGCTCGAGCTGCAGCGAGATCGCGACGTCACCGAAGGCGAGGTCGAGGTCGACCAGGCACACTCGACGCGCGCCCTTGTCGTGCAGCGTGGCCGCCAGGTTCGTGGCCAGCGTGGTCTTGCCGCAACCGCCCTTGGAACTGAAGATCGTGATCACCTTCCCCTCGCTGCCCGCTGCCGCCTCGACGGGCAGCAGGATCGACTCCGAGAGCCGCTGGGAGCGCTGGCAGGCCTCGACGAGCCCCGGCAGGTCGGCCACAGCGACCAGCTCGCGGATACCGGCCTGCATCGCGTATGCGTAGGCCTCGACGTCGAGCTCGGGCCGGATCGCCACGACGCCGACGAGCGGCCGCGTCAGACGCAGGTCGATCGCAAAGCCGGCGGCCTCGTCGAGGCCGACTTCCGGCCCGACGACGACCAGGCGCTCGGTAGGGAGCTGCTCGAGCAGCTCCCGGACCCGGGACAGGGTTGGCGCGGGCAGGACGCCGGCGCCTAGGGCGGCGATCAGCTCGTCGCTTGGCTGGGACGGGGAACAGAGGATGGTCATGTCGCTGCCTCACTCAACTTTCGGTGCGGTTCATGGATCGGGTGCTGGCGCCGGGGCCGGGCTCGACCTTGGACGTGTCGGACAGCAGTGCGAGATGGAGCGAACCGGTCTCGGAACGGAGGATCAGGCGCTCCGCGTTCCGCTGGTCGACGGCCACGGTGACCAGGACGCCGGCCTGCTGGCCCCCAGCGGCATCGCTCTTCTTGGCCGGGGCCCCCCCGACGGCGAGCACCTCGACCTTGGGCAGGAGTACCCGGGTGGCCTGGAAGTCCCCGCGCTTCTTCGGGAGGCCGTCACCGGTGGTCCGGCCCTGCCCGTCGCGCTCGGTGTAGGTGTCGAACACCGCCACCTCGGAGCCTGCCTTCACGTAGCCCGCGACCTCTTGGTGAACGCCGAGCGTGACGGTGACGGCGACCTTGCCCTCCGGGATGGTCAGGCCCGACGGGTTGGGCCGCTTCTTGTCGAACATCGAGCGCAGTACCAGCTGACCCGGGGCGATGTCCGCGACGGCGACCAGATGCGTGAGGTCCGAGGGGATCTCGCTCAGCACGCCCGCCGGAACGGTATCGGCGGGCATCTGCTCGGTCCTCAGCAGGCCGGTGTCGACGGCCTTGCCGGCCTCGGTGCCGGCCGGCACCGACTGGTCGGCGATCAGCACGGTCACGACCTGCTGTCCGGCCATCGCCCGGGCATCTGCGCCTCGGACGTACCAGAAGACCGCCGTGGCGCCCATCACCGAGAGCAGCAGTGCGAGGCCTAGGACAAGAACGGAACGTTTCATGGTGTCTCTCTTCTCTCTCGTTGCTCAGCCGATGATCTGGACGGTCGTGGCGCCCATGTCCGGCCCGCCGAGCACGGTGTCTGCGGTTGTGACGAGGTCTTTGGTGAAGTAGCCGAAGATGCACTTGGCCGAGCTGGGGCCGGAGTCGGAGCACTTCTTCCGTCCGGTCAGCGTCGAAGTCGCCTTGAAGCCCGGCAGGTCGTAGCCCGTGACCACGAAGGCCGCGAACCCGTGCATCTGGTACGTGCCGTTGCTCCCGGTTCCCTCGGCGACGTCGAAGATCGGGATCAGCAGGGGTTCCCCGGAGGTACGAGCCGTCGACAACATTGCGTCGCAGGTCGACCCGGACACGCCGGGGTCTGCCGAGAACGTCCCGTCGACGTCGACCTCGACGTTGCAGTCACTGTCGTCCAGCCAGCCGAAGCCGCCGGGCAGATCTCCGCCCGAGGGGCTGCCGGGGCAGGGGACCGGATCGCTGCCGTCCGCCTTGAGGGACAGGACGCGCTCATAGCTCCCGGCCGGAACGGCCGGCGGTGCCGGAGCGAAGTCGACGCCGTCTCCGGTGGCGTACTGCCACTCGCAGAACGAGATCGTCAGCGGGAGGGTGGCGGCTGCCTTCGGGCCGCCCCAGGCGGCACGTGCGCAGGCGAGGACGCCGCGGCCGTCGTAGTCGTTTCCGAGCAGGATCCGGCCGAACACCGGGGGCAGCACGGTCGAGTCGTCGTCCTGCCGGGTGGTGGTACGGACCTCGACGAAGTTGCCGGGGGCCGGCGGCCGGTCACCGAGGCACGCATCGGACGCCGCGTCTTCGGCCGGGCACAGTGCCAGGAACCCGGCGACGGTGTATCCGCACACTAGGCTCGCATCGGCCCTGTCATCGCTCGCGTCGTTGTCCCCGGCCAGCGCCTCGGCCTGCTGCTGGGCGTCGGCGGGGCAGCCGTCGGCGTCCGCGCAGTCCTGGGCTACCGCGAGGGCCCCCGCGTCGGCGCCGTTCTGGAGCTCGGCCCGCTCGACGAAGAGTTGGCCGGTGTCGATGACCAGGGCACCGATGCCGAGCAGCAGTCCGGCGCCGAGGACGATCGCGACCAGGGTCGAGACCGCTCCTCGGTCGTCGCCTTGCCGGTGGGTGCGGTCGATGATGTGGTTGATCAGCCGAGGCATCGCATGACTCCTTTGCCGGTGAGCTGGAACGAGGAACCGAGGCCGCCGCCGAACAGGTCGGCGATGCTGTCGATCGGGGTGATGAAGGTGAAGTCCTGCTGCGCGAGGACGACCGCGTCGTCGGTCGGCGCCGGATTCGCCGGGCACGCCGTGACCGAGACGGTCACGCCGGTCATCGGCTCGGCGGCGGCACGCGTCCTGTCTTCGACGCCCGGCTGTTGGAGGGCGGCGAGGCGGACGCCTTCGCGAGCCGACTGGGTGAGCGTGATCTGCGCGTTGAGCGCCCGGCCGAAGTCGATGAGCCCGAAGAGCATGAGCAGCAGCAGCGGCAGCACGAGCGCGAACTCGACCGCGGCGGCCCCGCGGTCTGCCCGGTCGGGGCGGCTGAAGAGGCGTGACATTCAGGTCTCCTTCTGAAGTGACGGGTGGACAGGACGAGGGGGCCGGCCGCCGGCCGGCCCCCTTTGCCCAGGCGACTTACGGCACCTGCTGGAGGGCGGCGAGGACCTCCCCGAAGATCCGGGTCAGCTCGGGGCCGAGGAGGAGAAGCGTGGCGACGATCATGACTGCGATCAGGCCGACCAGGAGGCCGTACTCGACAGCGGTGGCACCGCGCTCGCGGTCGCGGTCCGCCGTACGGGTGTAGAACCAGGCTGAGAGCTGAGTGAGAATGGAAAGCATGTGAGACTCCTTGTGAACTGACGGTGATGTGGGTGTGTCCGAGATTCGGGATCCGGGTGACCCGCTTTCCCCGATGCCTCTACGATCCGGGTTCTCGAGCGGCCGCTGTAGCGGGCGAACGGCCATGGTTGGCCGGGGGCCGGACGACCGGTGTCGTCCCGTGTCGGGCGTTCGGAGGACATCTGTCGGGCGCCGACGGACGGTCGGCCATTTCTGCTTCCGGCCTCTGGGCCCAGCCGGTTGGCTGCCTTACCTTCGATGCATGCACCTGGTGATGACGCCGTGATGGCATCGGTCATGGTGATGGCCGGCTCCGCGGCCGGGGCGCTGCTCGCGCCCTGGCTGCGGGCGCTGGCGTTTCGTCTGTCGGTCCCGTCGGGAGAACCCGACCGGATCCGGTGCCCCAGTTGCACCCGTGAGCTGGTGTCCGACCGGCTGTGGCGCTCGCTCCTCCCGCCGACCGGCCGCTGCCGCGGCTGCCGGCGTCGGATCGGCCCGCCGGCCGGCGTGGTAGAGGGAGTCGCGGCCGCGCTCCTCGGTGCCGTCGCGGGCGCGATCGGCCCCCGTCCCGAGCTGCTCGCGTTCACGTTCCTGGCGCTGGTGGCCGTCCCGCTCGTGTTCATCGACATCGCGGTGCATCGGTTGCCCGACCGGCTGACGCTGCCGGCGTACCCGATCCTCGCCGGTCTGCTCATCGTCGCGGCTCTTGCCGGCGGCGAGCCGCACCGGATCGTCGGCGTCCTCACCGGCGGGCTGGTGGCAGGCGTCGGCTACCTGGTCCTGGTGCTGATCCGCCCCGACCAGCTCGGCCTCGGTGACGCGAAGCTGGCCGGCCTGCTCGGTCTCGCCCTCGGGTGGTGGGGGCTGTCCGCGGTCGTGCTGGCGTGCGCGCTGCCGTTCGTGCTCTCCGGGATCCTCGGGTTGGCGCTGCTCGTGACCAGGCGGGCCAGCCTCGACTCCGCCCTGCCGCTGGGGCCGTTCCTGGTGCTCGGCGCGTTCGCGGTGCTGCTCGGCACAGCCTGATTCCGCCTTGTTCCTGCGCTTTCCCGTTGTTTGTGGCACCTTAGTTGTGGGGAGGAGCAGGCGAAGGGGGTCCCACGACGGAACCATCAGCTGAGCACGCGGACACCAGCGCGAACGCGGATGCCCTTTCCGACCTCATCGATCGCGCCACGGCCCTGCTCCACGATGCTGCGGCGGACTCGGACGACGTTGCGGAGTTCGTCGAGGATGTCGCGCGTCTCGACCCGGATGCCGTACGCCGGGAACCCGGTCTGGAGGCGTACTCGTCCCTGGTGAAGCACTCGCGGTCGATCGTGGTGCGGATCGGTCTCGACGGGACCTGGTCGGTGCTCTCCGACGCGATCGTCGAGGCGCTCGGCTATCCGCCCGACATGGAGCTGCCCTCCGGTCTGCGGGACGCGGTCCATCCTGACGACATCGACACCGCCGCCGCCGCACTGCGGGCGGTGCGCGCCGGCGAGCTGCCGGCGGCCCGGACCGACATCCGGGTGCTCGCCGCCGACGGCCGCTGGCGGGAGATGGACACCGTCTTCTACGACATGACCGACGTCTCAGGAGTGCGCGCCGTGATCGCGTACGCGCTCGACGTGACCGATCAACGGGCCGCCGAGCGCCGGTCCAGGACCGAAGGGAAGCGGCTTCGGGCACTCGTGCGGCAGCTCGATGCCGCCGTACTGGTGGAGGACGAGGGCGGCCGGACGGTGCTGGCCAACGACACCTTCGCGCGTGTCTTCGGGCGTGCGAGCGCCGAGGCGTGGGGAGACGTCGAGCGCTCGGAGGTCCTCGGTGCCGTGGCCCGGCGCTGCCGCGAGCGGGCCACCGTGCGTGCCCAGCTCGATGACATCGCGACCCTCCGCAAGATGTGCCTGGGCTATGGCCTCGAGCTCGTGAACGGCCGCAGCCTCAGCCTGGACTTCGTGCCGATCCGTGACGGCGAGACCGATCTGGGCGCGCTGTGGTACTTCCGGGACGTCACCGAGATCGCCACGACCCAGCACGAGCTCCGGGAGCGCAACCGGGTGCTGACCGAGGCGGCGGAGCTGAGGAACCACTTCGTGGCCGCCGTCTCCCACGAGCTCCGTACGCCGCTGACCGCGGTGGCCAGCTTCACCGAGATGCTGGGTGACCCGGCCTCGGGTTCACTCACCGACCGACAACGGACGGCCGTCGACGCGGTCGCACGCAACGCGGAGCGGCTGACGAGGCTCGTCGACGACCTGCAGCTCATCACCCAGCTCGAGCGACACACCCTCCCGATCCACGAGTCAGCCGTCGACATGTCGGAGCTCGTGCACCTCGCGGTCGCCGACCACCGGCCCGCCGCAGACAGCAGGCAGCTGACACTGACCGCCGACATCGCCGACGGACCGCCGCTCGTCGGCGACCCGACCCGCCTGCGCCAGGTGCTCGACAACCTGTTGAGCAACGCCGTGAAGTTCACGATGCCCCAGGGCTCGGTGGCGGTCCGGGCCGAATGTGCCGGGTCTCGGTGGCTGATCGAGGTGGCCGACACCGGCATCGGCATCCCTCACAACGAGCTGCCAGCCGTCACCGACACCTTCATCCGCGGCTCGAACGCCGTCCGGAGGCGGTTGTCGGGCAGCGGGCTCGGCCTGGCGATCTGCAAGACGATCGTCGAGCTGCACCACGGCTCGATCGTGGTCGAGAGCACCGAGGACCGCGGCACGACGGTGCGAGTCGCGGTGCCGCTGGATAGGGAGACGCGATGACCAGGATCCTAGCCATCGAGGACGAGCCGGACGTCGCGCTCGTCCTGCGGGTGCTGTTCGAGCGCAGTGGCTACGGCTTCGACCTGGCGACCAACGGCCGCGTCGGGCTCCGCAAGGTGCACGACGTGCGACCGGATCTGGTGGTCCTGGACGTGGGCCTGCCCGAGATGGACGGCTGGACCGTGCTCGAGCGGGTGCGCGACTTCGCCGACGTACCCATCCTGATGCTGAGCGCCCACAGCGAGGAGTCGGAGAAGGTACGCGGCCTCCGCGGCGGCGCCGACGACTACCTCGCCAAGCCGTTCAACAACAACGAGCTGCTGGCGCGGGTCGAAGCGCTGCTGCGTCGCGTGCGGTCGACCGAGCGAGCGGACCGGACCGAGGCCGGGGTGTATGACGACGGTGTCGTCCGCGTCGACCTCCGGCAGCGGCAGGTCGAGGTCGACGGACGACCGGTCGACCTCACCCGCACCGAGTTCCGACTGCTCAGCGTGCTGGTCCAGCACGCCGGCGCCGTACTCTCACCGAACCAGCTGCTGGACCAGGTGTGGAACGACCCCACCGGGATCGCCCCCGAGCGGGTGAAGTTCGTGGTCCTCCGGCTGCGTCGCAAGCTCGGCTGGTCCGGCGACGCCTCGCCGATAGCGGCTGTGCGTGGTGTCGGCTACCGCTACCGACCTCAGGGCTGACCTGCGGGCACGGCAACCGGTCGGAGATCGGAGCGTCACTAGACTGAGCGGGTGACAGAGACCGACAGCGCCGCCCTCCGATTGGGCTCCGCCCGCGGCCGCTGGGTGCTGCTGACCACGGTGCTGGGTTCGGGCCTGGCGCTGCTCGACTCCACCGTCGTCAACGTCGCCCTCGGCCGGATCGGGGAGGATCTCGACGCCGGCTTCTCCGGCCTGCAGTGGACGGTGAACGCCTACACGCTGAGCCTCGCGGCGCTGATCCTCCTCGGCGGTTCCCTCGGCGACCGCTTCGGGCGGCGCCGGGTGTTCCTGGTCGGCGTGGTGTGGTTCGCCGTCGCGTCGCTGCTGTGCGGGCTGGCACCCGACATCCATCTGCTGATCGCGGCGCGGGGGCTGCAGGGGGTCGGCGGCGCCCTGCTGACACCGGGCAGCCTGGCGATCATCGCCGCGTCGTTCCATGCCGAGGACCGGTCCGCGGCCGTGGGCGCCTGGTCGGGTCTCGGCGGCATCGCAGCCGCGATCGGACCGCTCGTCGGCGGCTGGCTGGTCGAGATCGACTGGCGGCTGGTCTTCCTCATCAACGTCCCCGTCGCGGTGCTCATCGTCATCGTCGCCACGCGCCACGTCCCGGAGAGCCGAGACCCGGACGCCAGCGGCCGGCTCGACCTGACCGGCACGGTCCTGGCTGCGGCCGGGCTGGGCGCGCTCACCTTCGGACTGACCCGGGCGGGCGATGCGGGCTTCGCCGGTTCCGTGGCGGCGACCGCCGCGGCCGGAGTCGCCTGTCTGGTCGCCTTCGTGGTCGTCGAGGCCCGCTCGACCCACCCGCTGGTGCCGCTCGAGCTCTTCCGCAACCCGCAGTTCAGCGCGGCCAACGCCGTCACCCTGCTCGTGTACGCGGCGCTCGGCGTGATCTTCGTGCTGCTCGTCCTGCAGCTCCAGGTCGTCAGCGGCTGGTCGCCCCTCGCCGCGGGATCGGGCCTGCTCCCGGTGACCGTGGTGATGCTGCTCTTCTCGTCCCGTGCGGGCGCGCTCGCGCAGCGCATCGGTCCGCGTCTTCCGATGACCCTCGGGCCTCTGCTCGCGGCCGCCGGCGTCCTCTGGATGGGGCGGATCGGGCCCCAGGCGTCGTACGTCCTCGACGTGCTCGCGCCCGTCCTGCTCTTCGCCGCCGGGCTCACCTTGCTGGTCGCGCCGCTGACCGCCACCGTGCTCGACGCCGCTGACGACCGGCATGCCGGCATCGCCTCGGGCGTCAACAACGCCGTGGCCCGGACCGCCGGGCTGCTGGCGGTGGCCGTCGTGCCGGCGGCTGTCGGGATCGCCGGCGACGACTACACCGACCCGCAGGCCTTCGACGCCGGTTTCGGCATGGCCATGGTCCTCAACGCCGGCCTGCTGGTCCTCGGCGCGGTGATCGCGGTCGGGTTCGTACGCCGCCCGCTGGCGGTCGAGGCCCAGCCCGACGAGTACCGCGTGCACATCGAGACCTGTGCGCACTGCGGTGTGACCGGGACGCAGCTGCACCCTGCTGACCACGACCACTGAGCCGAGCACGCGCTCCTGGACGCAGAGGGGCAGACCGCCGAAGACGGCGCGTGGCTGAGGGTCCAGCCGAGCGCCGTCACGTGGGTTGCGGGGGATCAGAACGGGCCGGGGTAGAACTGCGAGATGCCCTGGTCCAGGACGGAGATGGAAACGTCACTCCACCGGATAGTCATCGGTGGGGTGCAGTTCGGCGAGATGGTCGTCGCGACGAGCGTCAACGAGTAGTTGGCCTTGCCGTTCTGTACCGGGAAGTCGCCCTCTGCCGAGACCGACTCCTTGTTGGCAGCCTTGGGATGGTTGCTGCCGGGGTTGATGCACTGGGCCACGGCCGTGACGGTGACGTGGATCTGCGCCTCGTTGCCGAGGCCGGCCACCTTTCCGGAGACCTGGAGCGTGTCTCCGACCCGGGTGATGGTGGCGTCGCCGACGAAGTGCGCGCTGCCGGCCATCGCTGGTGCCCCGATCGTCGCGAAGGTCACGACGACGAGTGCTGCGAGTACGCGGAATAGGATCCGCATGGTTCCCTCCATGGTTGGTGAGGTGCGTCCGCATGTCGTGCAGCGTGCGGCCCCGAGTCCGCTGCCGCACGGCAGGGACCTGGTCACCTCCAACACAACGCCTCGCCCCGGGTGAGCGCCATGCCTGATGTTGGGTAAGTCCTCGCCGACCCGAACCGGCGGCCGCCATTGCATGATCTCGAGGGCATCCGGTTACCGGGCTCGCGTGGATTCTCCGTGGTGGCGTGAGGCCGTGACGTACCAGATCTACCCGCGTTCGTTCGCCGATGCGGACGGGGACGGCACCGGGGATCTCGCAGGTATCACCGCGCGGCTGGACCATCTGGCCGACCTCGGTGTGGATGCGATCTGGCTCTCGCCGTTCTATCCCTCGCCGCAGAGCGACTATGGCTACGACGTCGTCGACGCCCGCGGCGTGGACCCGCTCTTCGGCACGCTCGCCGACGCCGAGGACCTGCTCACCAAGGCGCACGAGGTGGGCCTGAAAGTGATCATCGACCTGATCCCCAACCACACCTCCTCGGACCACCCGTGGTTCGGC
Organism: Nocardioides sp. NPDC051685; assembly: GCF_044453405.1. NCBI lineage: Bacteria > Bacillati > Actinomycetota > Actinomycetes > Propionibacteriales > Nocardioidaceae > Nocardioides > Nocardioides sp. NPDC051685. Next base: position 75,766 of record NZ_JBITCR010000002.1, read on the forward strand.
GAGGCGCTCGCGGCCGGACCCGGCTCGGCGGAGCGGGATCGTTACATCTTCCGCGACGGCCGAGGTCCGGACGGCGACGAGCCGCCGACCAACTGGCGCTCCGTCTTCGGCAGCGTGGCCTGGACGCGGGTCGAGGACGGACAGTGGTATCTCCACATGTTCGACGAGGAGGAACCCGACCTCAACTGGCGCAATCCCGAGGTGGCCGAGGAGTTCCGTTCCGTCCTCAGGTTCTGGCTGGACCGGGGCGTCGACGGGTTCCGCGTCGACGTCGCCCACGGCCTGATGAAGGACCTGCGCGACCAGAAGGTCCCGGAGGGATGCTCACCGAACTCCGACCCCGCGGTGATGTACGACGCCGGTGTCGAGGACGACCCGATGTGGGACCGCCCCGAGGTGCACGACGTCTACCGCGACTGGCACAAGATCGTCGCCTCCTACCCCGGTGAGCGGATGCTGCTCGCCGAGGCGTGGACCCACTGGCCGGCCGATCTGCGCGACTACCTGCGTACGGACGAGTTCGACCAGGCGTTCAACTTCCTGTGGCTGCAGTCGAGGTGGTCGGCGGTGCAGTTCACCGAGGCGATCATGTCCACTCTGCAGGCGCTGGAGCCCTCCAGCGCTTGGCCCACATGGGTGCTCTCCAACCATGATGCGGTCCGTCATCGGACCCGTTACGGCGACGGCGAGCAGGCGCTCGCCCGCGCTCGCGCGGCGACGCTGACGATGCTGGCACTACCCGGGTCGGCGTACCTCTACCAGGGCGAGGAGCTCGGGCTACCGCACGTGGAGCTGCCCCCGGAGCATCAGCAGGACCCGTGGGCGCAGGGCGGCAACGGCCGGGACGGCTGCCGGGTGCCGTTTCCCTGGAGCGGTGACGCCCCGCCCTTCGGCTTCAGCCCCGGCGACGGGCAGCCGTGGCTGCCGCAGCCGGTCCAGTGGGCTGACTTGACCGTGGCCGCGCAGAGCGGTCGGCCGGGCTCGACCCTGGAGTTCTACCGGGCGGCCCTGGCCGCGCGCCGCCGCTACGCCCGTGGCGTCGGCGAGAAAGTGAAGTTCCTCGACGCGCCGGACGGCGTCATCGCCTTCCGCCGCGGCCGGCTGAGCGTCTTCCTCAACTGCGGCACGGTGCCCACGCCGCTGCCGGATGGCGACGTCGTGATCTGCAGCGGCGACCAGCCGGTCTCCGACCTTCCGCCGGACGACGCGGTCTGGATGCTCACCGACTGACGCAGAGACCTCAGCGGCGGTAGACCCGCGACTCCCACGGTGCCATCACCGGACCGCGGCCGGACCCGATCACGAGCTCGCCCCGGCACTCCTCGACGAGGTCGCTGAGGTCGGCCTCGGTGCCGCTGAAGTTCGCGAGCACGGTCAGCTGTCCGCTCTCGTGGCGTCGGCGGAAGGCGAAGAGCTGCGGGTGGCTCTCGGCGAGCAGGCTGAAGTCGCCGTCGACCACCGCAGGGTCCTCATGGCGCAGCCGGATCAGCCGACGATAGTGCGAGAGCACGGAGTCCGGGTCGTCGAGCTGTGCGGCGACGTTGATCTCCGTGTGGTTCGGGTTCACGGCGAGCCAGGGCTTCCCGTTGGTGAACCCGGCACCGGGGGAGGCGTCCCACTGCATCGGCGTACGCCCGTTGTCGCGGCACATCGCCCGCAGTGAGCGCAGCACGTCCTCGGGCTCCAGGCCCGCGGCGACCGCTTCGTGGTAGTAGTTCACCGCCTCCACGTCGTCGACCTCGTCGATGGACGCGAACGGGAAGTTCGTCATCCCGATCTCGTCACCCTGGTAGACGAACGGGGTGCCCCGCTGCAGATGCAGGACAGTCGCGAGCAGCTTGGCCGACTCGGCCCGCCAACGGCCGTCGTCGCCGTAGCGCGACACGATCCTCGGCTGGTCGTGGTTGTCCCAGTAGAGGCTGTTCCAGCCGACGTCGGCCAGACCTGTCTGCCAGGCCGCGAGCCGGTCGCGCAGCCGACCCAGGTCGAAGGGGCGTACGTCCCACTTGAAGGTGTCGTGGTCGATCTCGACGTGCTCGTAGTGCAGGACCATGTCGAGCTCGCGGCGGGCCGGATCGGTGTACTTCCGGCCTTCCTCGACCGTCGTCTCGCCGGTCTCCCCGACGAGCAGCAGGTCGCGGTCGTAGCGGTCGAAGACCTCCCGGTGCATCTCGGCGAGATACTCGTGCACGCGCGGCCCGTCGATCACCGACCGGCGCATGTTGCCGTAGCGCTGTCCGGGCAGGACCGGTGCCTCCGGCAGCTCCGGGTCCTTGGAGATCAGGTTCACCACGTCCATGCGGAAGCCGTCGACGCCACGGTCCAGCCACCAGCGCATCACTTCGTACACCGCCTGCCTCACCTCGGGGTTCTCCCAGTTGAGGTCCGGCTGCTTCTTGGTGAACAGGTGCAGGTAGTAGGCGGCCCTGCCCTCGCTGTAGGTCCAGGCCGGTCCGGAGAAGAACGAGCCCCAGTTGTTGGGCTCGTCGCGCCACCAGTACCAGTCGCGCTTGGGGCTCTCGGGGCTCGAGCTCGACTCCACGAACCAGGGATGCTCGTCCGAGGTGTGGTTGGCGACGAGATCCATCACCAGCTTCATCCCCCGCTGGTGGAGCTCGTCGATCAGCGCGTCGAGCTCTGCGAGCGTGCCGTACGTCGGGTCGACGTCGTGATAGTCGCTGACGTCGTAACCGTTGTCGGCCATCGGCGAGGGGTAGACGGGGGAGATCCACAGGACGTCGACCCCGAGCCATTCGAGGTGGTCGAGGCGCTCCCTGATCCCGCGCAGGTCGCCGACACCGTCACCGTTCCCGTCGGCGAAGCTGCGCGGGTAGACCTGGTAGACGACGGCGGAACGCCACCATCCCGGCCCGATGCGGCCAGCGGGTTCGGTGAGGTTCGAAGGCATCCTGGTTTCCTCCTGCTGAGCGGACGGCGGTCCCCGCGAGCGGTAACCGCGTCGGGCGCCGGGCATACGCGCCGCACATACCCGCCGCGCTCAGGCGGCCGCTAGCGTGTGGACATGGCACTGACCCACGACTACACGGTCTCGGTGGAGTGGACGGGCAACCGTGGCACCGGGACCAGCGGCTACCGCGACTACTCCCGAGACCACGTCGTACGCATCGAGGGGCTGCCCGACATCCTCGGCTCGGCCGACCCGACCTTCCGTGGCGACGCGAGCCGGCACAACCCCGAGCAGCTCCTGCTGATCTCGCTGGCGCAGTGCCACATGCTCTCCTACCTGCACCAGGCGGTGAAGGTGGGTGTGGTCGTCCTCGACTACCACGACGCCGCGACCGCGACCATGGAGACGCAGGGGACCGGTGGCCGGTTCACCCGGGCGGTGCTGCACCCGGTCGTCACCGTCGCCGAAGCGTCCATGATCGAGGCCGCGACCACCGCCCACCATCAGGCCCACCTGGACTGCTTCATCGCGAGCAGCGTGAACTTCCCGGTCGACGTCGAGCCGACCGTGATCGTCGGTGGGCTGGCGCGTTAGCCCCTCTTCCGGGGGTATGGCGGGGGTCGGCGTCGCGACGATGATGACCGCCATGACTCGTTCGACCTCGACCGACGCCCTGCTCGCCGCCCGGGACGCGCTGATCGCCCAGCGCCTGGACTACGCCGATGCGCTGAACACCTTCCGCTGGCCCGACGTCGGGGCGACCTTCAACTTCGCCCATGACTGGTTCGACCCGATGGCTCGGGGCAACGACGCTCCGGGGCTGATCATCGCGGAGGCGGACGGGTCGCGGGCGGCGTACTCCTTCGACGAGCTGGCGCGTCGCTCGGACGCCGTGGCCCGCTACCTGCGGAGGCTCGGGATCGGGCGAGGCGACAGCGTGGTCGTCATGCTCGGCAACCAGGTCGAGCTGTGGGAGACGATGCTCGCGGCGATGAAGGTCGGGGCGGTCCTGATGCCGACCACGACCGCGGTGGGCACCGCCGAGCTGGTGGACCGGCTCGCCCGGGGCCGGGCGAAGGCCGTGGTCTGCAACGCCGACGACACGGGCAAGTTCGACGGCGTCCCCGGTGACTACGTGCGGATCAGTGTGGGGGAGCGGGAGGGTTGGCACGGCTACGCCGCGGCCGCGGAGGAGAGCCAGGAGCCGCTGGAGCACCCGGGCAACGCCACCACCGACGCGCTGCTGCTCTACTTCACCAGCGGCACCACGAGCCGGCCGAAGCTGGTCGAGCACACCCACTACACCTACCCGGTCGGGCACCTGTCGACGATGTACTGGCTGGGCCTGCGCCCCGGCGACGTGCACATGAACATCTCCAGCCCCGGCTGGGCCAAGCACGCCTGGTCGAACTTCTTCGCACCCTGGCTGGCCGGTGCCACCGTCTTCGTCCTCAACTACGCGCGCTTCGAGGCGGCCACCCTGCTGCAGCGGATCCGCGAGGAGCACGTCACCAGCATGTGCGCCCCGCCGACCGTGTGGCGGATGCTCATCCAGGCCGACCTCAGCGGCGGCTGCGGCTCGCTGCGTGAGGCGATCAGCGCGGGTGAGCCGCTCAACCCCGAGGTGATCAGCCAGGTCCACCGGGCCTGGGGCCTGACGATCCGCGACGGTTTCGGTCAGACCGAGATGACCGCGACCGTCGCCAACAGCCCCGGACAGCCGGTACGTCCGGGGTCGATGGGCCGGGCGCTGCCCGGAGTCCCGGTCGTCCTCGTCGACCCGGTGGAGGGCACGGTCGTCGACGGCCCTGGCGAGGGTGAGCTCTGCCTCGACCTCGGCCAACGGCCCGCGACGCTGATGACCGGCTACCGCGACGACGAGAAGCGCACCGCCGACGCGATGCGCGGCGGCTTCTTCCACACCGGCGACGTCGCCAGCCGCGACGAGGACGGCTACATCACCTACGTCGGGCGCACCGACGACGTCTTCAAGGCCTCCGACTACAAGGTCTCGCCCTTCGAGCTGGAGTCGGTCCTGATCGAGCACCCCGCGGTGGCCGAGGCGGCCGTCGTCCCCGCCCCGGACCCGGTGCGGCTGGCCGTCCCCAAGGCGTACGTCTCCCTCACCTCGGGCCACGAGCCGACCGCCGACACCGCCAAGGCCATCCTCGAGTTCGCCCGCGACCACCTGCCGCCCTACCTGCGCGTGCGGCGCCTGGAGTTCTTCGACCTGCCGAAGACGATCTCGGGGAAGATCCGGCGCGTCGAGCTCCGCGTGCGCGAGCAGGATGTGGTCGACCAGCGGCCGCCGGGCGAGCACCGCTACGAGGACTTCTTCCCCCGCAGCTAGGGGTGAGGCCTAGTCGTGCTCGACGAGGCGCCGGACGCTCTCGACGACGACCTCCCGGCACCGGGCACGACCAGGCCGGCGCACGAGGGCCAGCTCGGGGGTGTGGAGGTGCCAGCTCATCGCGAGCGCGCGAACCTCGGTGAGCAGCTCGAGCGGTGAGTAGGCCGTCGTCAGCTTCCCGGCGCGTTGCGCCTCCTCGATCTTGGCGAGCTTCGCGTCGTTGGAGGTGACGATCGCGGGGAGCTTCCCGTCGGGCCGCTCGAGCTGATACCAGGTCGTCAGCCGAAGGGTCGTGGGGAAGCGCTCGTAGAGGTCGAAGGACCGCCCGGCGTAGCCGGGCAGGTCGGTCGCGTCGAACTCGACCTCGTCGACGAACGCGAGGACCCGGTGGGCGAACACGGCGTCGAAGAGCTCGTCCTTGGTGCCGAAGTACTTGTAGATCAGCGCCTTGTTCGCGTGCGCCGCGTCCGCGATCCGGTCGACGCGCGAGCCGGCGATGCCGTACGCCGCGAACTCGGCCTCGGCGGCGTCGAGGATGCGGGCACGGGTCGCCTCGGAGTCTCTGGCCATGCGCCCATCGTAAGGCAAGTAACTAGTTAGTTTCGTCTTCTCGGGCTCGGCGTTTCACTTGAAGCAACCAACTCGTTAGTTACTTAGGAATGGGGCACTCATGTCTCCGACACTCCCGACCTCCGGCGCCCGCCGCCGGGCGGTCGTGCTCATGGTCATCCTCGGCTGCCAGCTGATGATGACCCTCGACGCCTCGATCGTGACCACGGCACTCACCCACATCAAGGCCGAGCTCGGTTTCACCGACTCCTCGTTGTCGTGGATCCAGAACGCCTACGTGCTCGCCTTCGGAGGCCTCCTGCTGCTCGGCGCACGGGCCGGTGACCTCCTGGGTCGGCGGCGCGTGTTCATCACCGGCGCGGCGCTGTTCACCGCGGCCTCGCTTCTTGCCGGGGTGGCGCCGTCGGCCGAGCTTCTCGTCGCGGCGCGCACGTTGCAGGGGGTGGCGTCGGCCCTGGCGATCCCGTCGACGCTGGCTCTCTTGATCACGACCTTCCCCGAGCCGGGGGAGCGCACCCGGGCGATCGCGATCTACAGCGCGGTCATCGGTGCCGGAGCGAGTGTCGGGATCATCGTCGGCGGCGTCTTCACCGAGTACCTCTCCTGGCGCTGGGGCCTCCTGGTCAACGTCCCGATCGGGATGCTGATCCTCGCGCTCTCACCGCGCTTCCTGCCCGAGACCGAGCGTCAGCCCGGCCGTGTCGACGTTCTCGGAGCGCTGAGCGTCACCGTCGGGATGTCGGCACTGGTCTACGGACTGGTCGAGGCCGCCGAGATCGGCTGGACCAACACCCGCACCGTGCTTCCCCTGGCCGCGTCGGTCGTGCTGCTCGTCGCGTTCGTGCTCGTCGAGCTGCGGGCGTCCCAACCGATCGTGCCGCTCCGGCTCTTCCTCAGCGTGCAGCGCTCGGGGGCCTACGTCGGCCGGATCCTGATCGTCGGCGCGATGTTCTCGACGTTCTACTTCCTCTCGCAGTATCTCCAGAACGTCCTCGGTCTCAGTCCGCTCGCCACCGGGTTCGTCTACATCCCGATGACCGGCATGTTCTTCGCCATGGTGTACGTCGTGCGCTGGGCCGCCCCGAGGGTCAGCAAGCCGGCGCTCCTGCTGGCCTCCCTGGTCACCGCAGCGATCGGCATGGCCTGGCTCAGCCGTATCGACAGCACGACCACCGTGGCCTGGATCCTGCCGCCGCTCCTCGTGCTGGGCATCGGCCAGGGCATCGCGATCATCCTCCTCACCGACTTCGGGATGGCCGAGGTCGATCCGGGCGCCGCCGGTGCGGCCTCCGGCCTCGTCAACACCGCCCATCAGATCGGTGGCTCGATCGGGCTCGCCCTCCTCACCGTGGTCTACGGAACCGCCGTGCACCACGACCCCGCCCCGGGCGCCCTCACCCAGGCCCACGGCTACTCGACCGTCTTCGACGTCGCGACCGGTTTCTACGCCTTGGCCGTCGTCGTCGCGGTGGTGATCCTCGTAGCCGAACGGCGTGCGAGCCGGTCGACGTCGGTCACGATGGCCGCCGCCGCGGGTTGAGCTGCCTCACGGGCGGACGGTCAGGCACTGCGTACTGATGCCGAAGGCGCCCTGCTCGTCGTGCAGCACGCTGGTCGTCACGCCAGCCCCCGCCGGGCCGAACGAGACCGTCGTGTCGAGCCCCAGCCAGCCATCGCCCGGAGCGCGGAACAGGTGTGCGGTCAGGTCGAGGTTGGGGAAGCTGACGTCCTTCGGGTCGGCCCGGACGGCGACGCCGTTGGTGATGTCCAGCAGACCGGCGACCTGCGCCAACCGGCTCACCTTCTCGTCGGCCACGATCGGGTGCGGCGTACGCACCCAGGTCTGGGCCCGCCCGGGGCCGAGTTCGCAACGCCGCACCTGGACCGAGGCGATGAAGCCCCCTGGCCACAGCCTGGTCATGTCCCAGGCGGGTACCTCCTCCGGCGTGGGCATCGGCCGATGGTGGGTGCCGGCGAGGTCACCGGTCGGGTAGCCGGCGGTGAGCCAGGCACGGAGCAGCACCACGGGCCGGCCGCCGTGGCTCGCCCGGGCCTCGACGAGCTCGATCGTGCGCCCGGACCGGAGCACGGTGACCTCCACATCGACCGGCTCGAGCGGGATCGTGCCGAGGATGTCGTAGCTCATCCGGATGACCTGGAGCCCGTCGTCGCGGCGGGCGGCGCGGTCCCGCTCGACCTCGTGCGCGAGCACGCCGAGCAGGGTGGCGATGTGCTGGGTCTCCAGGTCCCAGGCGCCACCGACGTGCTCGGTCGGGGTGAACGTGCGTGGCCCAGTGCGGTGCCAATAACTCATCGGCGGCTCACAGGCCGAGCAGAGCGACGCTCTGCTCGCGCATGTCGATCTTGCGGACCTTGCCGGTCACGGTCATCGGGAACTCGTCGACGAGCAGGACGTACCGAGGGACCTTGTAGTGCGCGAGCTTGCCGCTGGCGAAGGCGCGGACGGCGTCGGCGTCGAGCGGCTCGGCCCCGGGTCGCATCCGGATCCAGGCGCAGAGCTCCTCGCCGTACCTCTCGTCCGGCACGCCCACGACCTGGGCCTCGGCGATGTCGGGATGGGTGAAGAGGAACTCCTCGATCTCACGCGGGTAGATGTTCTCCCCGCCGCGGATGACCATGTCCTTGATCCGGCCGACGACCACGCAGTAGCCGTCCTCGCGCATGACGGCCAGGTCGCCGGTGTGCATCCAGCCATCCGTGTCGATCGCCTCGGCCGTCTTGGTCTCATCGTCCCAGTAGCCGAGCATCACCGAGTAGCCGCGGGTGCAGAACTCGCCGGCGGTGCCGCGGGGGACCACCTCGCCGGTGGCCGGGTCGACGATCTTGATCTCGACGTGCGGCGCGGCGCGCCCGATCGTCTCGGTGCGCCGCTCGAGGTCGTCGTCGGTGCGGGTCTGGCAGGAGACCGGCGACGTCTCGGTCATCCCGTACGCGATCGCGACCTCGCTCATGTGCATCTCGCTGACGCAGCGCTTCATGACCTCGATCGGGCACAGCGCGCCGGCCATGATCCCCGTACGCAGCGTGGAGAGGTCGTAGGAGGCGAACCCCGGGTCGTCCTGCATCGCGATGAACATCGTCGGCACACCGTACAACGCGGTGCACCTCTCGTCCTGGACCGTCTGCAGCGTCGTGGCCGGGTCGAAACCGGGGCCCGGGATGACCATGGTCGCGCCATGGGTGGTGCAGCCGAGGTTGGCCATCACCATGCCGAAGCAGTGGTAGAAGGGCACCGGGATACAGAGCCGGTCCTGCTCGGTGAAGTGGATCGTCTCGGTGACGAAGAAGCCGTTGTTGAGGATGTTGCGGTGCGACAGCGTCGCGCCCTTCGGGAAGCCGGTGGTCCCGGAGGTGTACTGGATGTTGATCGCGTCGTCCGGGGCGAGCGGGTAGTCGACGTGGTCGGCCAGCCGCTCCCCACGGCCCGCGGCCAGGAGGGCATCCCACTGCGGCGTACCGAGGAAGATCGTCTGCTCCAGGGCGCCGCAGTCGCCTTCGACCTCGCGGACGAGGGAGACGTAGTCGCTGGTCTTGAAGGCGGTCGCGCTGATCAGCAGCCGGACCCCGGACTGGTTGAGCGCGTAGGCGAGCTCGTGGGTCCGGTAGGCCGGGTTGATGTTGACCAGGATCGCGCCGATCTTCGCGGTGGCGAACTGGACCATCGTCCACTCGGCGCAGTTGGGAGCCCAGATGCCGACCCGGTCACCCTTGCCGATCCTCGCCTTGCGGAGGCCGATCGCGAGGGCGTTCACGTCGGCGTCGAGCTCGGCGTAGGTCCAGCGCCGTCCGGTGGCGATCTCGACGAGGGCCTCACGGTCTGCGTGGCGGGCGACGGTGCGTTCGAAGTTGGCTCCGATCGTCTCCTCGAGCAGCGGAACGTCGATGTCGCCACGAGCCGACGATGCGGTGATGGATGAGGTCTCGGTCATGCCGCGAGCATGACCGAGACCATGGCCACAGCCACACCCCCGAAGGAGGGTGGATCAGGCCGGTGCCGGCTCCGCGTCGAGCTCGACGCGGCTGGTCTCCTTGGCGACCAGCAGGCAGACGACGCTCAGCAGGGCCAGCGCGGTGAGGAAGTACGCGATCCCGTCGGTGCCCCACCGGGCCAGCAGCTCCTCGGCGATGACGAGCGGGACGGCGCCGCCGAGGATGCCCGCGATGTTGTAGCCGAGCCCGGCGCCCGTGTAGCGGTACTTCGCCTGGAAGGTCTCGGGCAGGAACGCCGCGATCGGGCCGTAGTTGAGACCGAGCACGCACAGGAGCAGGCTGTTGCCGAGCGCGAAGCTCGCGAAGCTGCCCGGCTCCATGACACCGAAGGCCAGCGGACCGGCCACGATGCCGAAGCCGGCACCCAGGAGCAGGACCGCTCGGCGGCCGAGGACGTCGGAGAGCCAGGCGGAGAGGATGACCGTCACGCTCATCGCGACCGCGGCGACGATGACCCCGAGCAGTGCCTGGGTCAGGCTGAGGCCGAGGGTGCCGACCGCGTGGGCGACCATGAAGCTCGCGCCGGTGTAGAAGGCGCCGAAGACGATCGCCATGATGCCGCCGCCGAGCAGCACCTGTCGCCACTGATCCCGCAGGCAGCCGAGGATCGGCAGCGCGCTGCGCGAGCCCGCCGACTGGATCTTCTTGAACGACGGGGTCTCGGCGATGTTCAGTCGCACCCACAGACCGACGCCGACCAGCACGGCGCTGGCCAGGAACGGGATCCGCCAGCCCCAGGCAGCGAACGCGTCAGGATCCATCAGCCGGAAGGTGGTCAGCATGGCGCCGGCAGCGATGATCAGGCCGAGGCTGGGACCGAGCTGCGGGAACATGCTGTAGCGGCCGCGCTGGCCGTGGGCGGCGTACTCCGTGGTGAGGAGGGCGGCGCCGGCCCATTCACCGCCGAGGGCGATTCCCTGGAGCGCGCGCAGGAGCACCAGGATCACCACGGCGCCCTTGCCGATCGACTCCACGCTCGGGATGAGGCCGATCGCGAACGTCGAGGTGCCCATGATCAGCAGGGTCGTGATCAGGGTGGCCTTGCGGCCGATCCGGTCGCCGTAGTGGCCGAAGAGGATCGCGCCGAGCGGCCGGAAGACGAACGCGACGCCGAAGGTCGCGATCGAGGCCAGGGTGCCCTCGGGACCGCCCATCGACGGGAAGAAGATCGCGTTGAACACCAGGGCCGCTGCGAGGCCGTAGATGAGGAAGTCGTAGAACTCGATGGTCGTGCCGGTCAGTGACGCCGTCGCGACGCGGCGCATGGTGCGCCCGTCGACCTCGGCTCGGTTAGCCGCGATTTGGGCCATGATCGTGCCTCCTACTCGGATTGGTGAACCGAGTGTGGGACCGTTACCACCTGTCCGATACCCCCGGACGAGTGCCCTCGAAAGAGGGGGTGTGCCTCTTGTTGCTTGTGATGATCGTCACTTACCCTCAAGGTCATGAGCACGAGCGCGATCGCCCCTGAGGCGCCCTACGACGGGACCCGGATCGCCCAGACGCTGGCCTCCTTCCGGACGGCGTCCGGGCTGGATCTCGCCTTCGGTGGTCCTGTCCGCGGCGACGGCAAGGCCATCGACATCACCGCCACGTGTGGCGCGAAGGGCGTGTCGCTGCGAGGTCTGCGCGTCGTCAACGGGGAGGGCCTGGGCGGGAAGACCCTGCAGACCCGTCAGCCCGGCTCCGTCGATCACTACTACACCGCTCGCGGGATCACCCACCTCTACGACACCGCCGTGGCCCAGGAGGAGATCCAGACCGTCGCCGCCCTGCCGATCCTGGTCGACCGGGCCCCGCGGATGCTCATCTACCTCGCCTCCCGCTCGCGGCTCGGTCTCGGCGGCGTCTGGTTCGACGCGCTGCGGCCGCTGATCCGCACCCTCGAGCGGGAGATCCTGATCGATGACGAGGTCCGCAACCGGCTCTCCCGGCTCGCTCCCACCCCGGCCCCGCGCCCGGCCGAGAGCTCGGCGAAGCGCGATCTCGCCGAGCGCCGCGAGATGGCCGCCGAGCTCACCGACCTGGCCGGCCAGGTGATCGACCCCGAGGTGCGCAGGCGGCTCGAGGCCATGGTGCTGCGGCTCACCGCGGAGCCGGGGGAGAAGCGGCCGGCTCCGCTCGCCCCTGCCGTACGCCTGGCCGCGCGCGAGATCGACGTGCTCCGCCAGGTGGCGCTCGGGAGCAGCAACCGCGAGGCCGCCGAGGCGCTCGGGATCGTGGAGAGCACGGTGAAGTCCTACCTCAAGAGCGCCACCCGCAAGCTCAACGCCAACAACCGCGTCCACGCGGTCCGGATGGCGCGCGAGGCCGGACTGATCAACTGACGCCGCCGGGTCGATGGTGCAAGGCCCCTCGTACGGGGGTACCGTCCGGGCGGCCGCGTGCGCAGGATCACGGCATGACGCATGGGGACTCGGGCGGCGTGTCGGAGAGATGGCGGACCGCATTGGCGGACGCCTTCGCGGGACTGAAGGCGGAGCGGCTGCCACCGGGCCAGCACCTGGCGCCCGGCCCGTTGGCCGGAGCGATCGAGCACGCCGACCTGGGACGGGTCGACGCCTTCCGGGTCGGCGGCACCCCGCAGGTCGTACGCCGCACCCGCCGTTCCCTCGCCGACGTACCCGACGAGCCGTTCAAGGTGTGTGTCCAGCGACATGGCCGCTCCGTCGTCCGGCAGGGCGGCACCGAGCTCGTCCTGAGGCCGGGGGACATCGCGATCTACGACACCGGCCGCCCCTACGAGCTGCGCTTCGAGGAGACCTGGGAGTGTCTCGCGATGACGCTTCCGCGTCGTGCGCTGGCGGCCTCGGACGCCGTGATCGAGCGGTCGATGTCGCACGCCTGGACCGCGTTCGACGGCAGGACCGGCGTACTCGGGCATCTGCTGGGCAGCGCGGTCCGTCAGACCCCGCACGCCGGGGGAGCGACACATCTGGGCGAGGCCGCCATCCAGGTGCTCTCGAGCCTGGTCGGCGGTGACGACCTGGTCGACCCCGGCGAGGCGCTCCGGGCCCGGATCATCGCCTACGTCGAGGCCCACGCCACCGACCCGGGCCTCGGCCACGACGCGGTGGCGGCCGCGCACGGGCTCTCGCCCCGCAGCCTGCACCGGCTCTTCGAGAGCCAGCCGCACTCGGCGATGGCCCACCTGCGGGAGTTCCGGCTGATGAGGATCCGGGACGCGCTGCTCGACCCGGCACATACCGCGCACTCGACCGCGTCGATCGCCGGGCGCTGGGGATATCCGGACCCGTCCCACTTCGCCCGCAGCTTCAGATCGCGCTTCGGGATCACTCCGGGCGCGCTCCGAAAAGGGGTCCTGACCTCGGTGTGAGCCGAGCTGTCGAGCTGGCGCGGAAAGTCAACGAAGTTGGCGTTCCATGGCGACACAGGTGTGACGCGTCGCACATAACGTGACGAGGACCTTGACCGGACCCACGGAGGTAACCGCCTTGTCAACACATCCCGAGACGCCATCGGGCCTGTCCGTATCGGGCCTCGCCGAGCACGAGCTCGGCCGCCGCCGCTTCGTCGGCTACCTCTTGGCGGCAGCGACCGTCACCGGGGCGGCCCAGATCGGGATCGGCCTCGGCACACCGGCCGCGGCCGTCGTCCCGGGGGTGCCGCAGCCGGCCGATCTCTACGACCTCAACGACCTGCTGACCGATGCTGCCCGTCCCACCGCGAACCTGATCCAGGTCGTCGTCAACAAGGACGGCACCGCATCGTTCGAGCTGCCGCGCGCCGAGGTCGGCCAGGGCATCACCACCTCGATCGCGATGCTGATCGCCGAGGAGCTCGACCTGCCGCTCGGCAAGGTGGACGTCACCTTGTCGAAGGCGCGCCCGGAGCTGATCTGGAACCAGATGACCGGCGGCTCCAACACCATCCACGCGATGTACACGCCCGTGCGTGTGGCCGCCGCCATCGCCCGTGGCGCGCTGCTCGAGGCCGCGGCGATCGCGCTCGCCCAGCCCCACGACACCCTCTCGGTCCACGAGGGCGTGATCAGCGCCCCGGGCGGCGCCTCCATCTCCTACGGCGAGCTCGCCACCTCCGCCGCGGCCCTGGTCACGAAGGTCGTCGACGTCGACCTCAAGCCGAAGTCGGACTTCGCGGTCATCGGCACCCCGCGCCGCCGCAAGGACGCTCTGGACGCGGTGACCGGCAAGAAGCAGTTCACGATGGACATCGACGTCCCGGACGCGCTGCCCGCGATGGTCTGCCGCGCCCCCGAGCACAACGGCACGGTGAAGTCCGTCCGCAACCAGAAGGACGTCGAGGCGATGCCGGGCGTGACGCATGTCGTCACCATCCCGACCGGTGTGGCCGTACGTGCCAAGACGTTCGGACAGTGCATCAACGCCATCCGTGCCCTCGACGTCGAGTGGAACCCCGGCACCGTGAGCGGTCGCTCGGACACGGACGTGCTCGAGGAGCTCCGCGGTATCCAGCGTCCGATGGCGGTGCCGAACGTGGAGGAGCTGCTCGGCACGGTGACCGACGCCGTGGGTGGCCTGACCGGCGGCCTCACCGCGGCCGACGTGAAGACTCTCGACACCGACTACGTCTTCTACACCCGCAGCGGCTCGCCCCTGGAGACCAACTGTGCCGTCGCCGACGTCCGCGCCGACAGGGCGACGATCTGGGCCGGCTCGAAGACCCCGATCGTGGCCGCCGAGAGCATCGCGCTCGAGCTCGGTCTCGCGCCGACGGCGGTGACGTTCAACGTGATGGAGTCCGGTGGCTCCTTCGGCCGCAAGCTCTTCTGGGACGCTGCCCTGGAGGCTGCCCTGATCTCGCAGAACTGCCAGGCGCCGGTCCGGCTGATGTGGCACCGCGCCGACGAGCCCCGTCAGGGCCGCAACCACCCGATGGCGACGTCCCGGGTGCGTACGGTCTGGGCAGGCGACAACATCCTCTCCGTCGAGCAGCAGCACACCTGCACCGCCACCGACTACCGCCACGGCTTCGGCGAGATCCTGACCTCGTCCGCCATCTCGCTCCCGGCCGGGGTGAGCAACCTGGGCGTGTCGGAGACCATCTTCGTGACCTCCCAGCAGGTGCCGTACGACTTCGGCGTCACCACCCAGGGACTCATGGAGACGACCAGTCGGGCGATCAACTCCGGCGCCGTCCGCAACGTCTATTCGCCCGACGTACGCACGGCGCTCGAGCTGACGGTCGACCAGGTCGCCAAGAAGATGCGGCTGAACCCCGTCGAGTTCCGCCTGAAGTACGCCAAGGAGGACCGCCTGCGGCGCGTCATCAAGCAGGTGGCGGCCGCCGGCAACTGGGGCAGGTCGATGCCGGCCGGCACGGCCCAGGGCATCGCGATCCACCAGGAGTACAAGGGCTACTCCGCCTGTCTGGTCGAGATCGACTGCCGCCCGGAGACCGTCGACCGGAAGGTCTACCACGGCGTCACCGGTCCCCGGGTCACCAAGGTGACCTTCGCCATCGACTGCGGCGAGGTGATCAACCCCAAGGGCGTCGAGGCGCAGATGCAGGGCGGGATCATGGACGGCATCGCGCTCGCGCTCACCGCCAGCACCCACCTCGAGGACGGCCACTACCTCGAGGCCAGCTGGGACAACTACTTCTACACCCGTCAGTGGAACACCCCGCCCGACGTACGCGTCTTCGTGATGGACCCGGTCACCGACATCCCCGGCGGCGCAGGCGAGGCGGGTGTCGCGGCGTCGTTCGCCGCGGTGGCCTGCGCCTATGCCCGGGCGACGGGCACGACGCCCACCTCGTTCCCGATCAACCACCACGACCCGATCGGCTTCGAGGTGAAGTCCTTCGTCCCGCCCGTGCCCGCGTCGCCGACCGACGGCCTCGGCCACACCTACTGAGTAGAGGAAGAACATGCCCAACTACACCTTCAAGCTCAACGGGGAGAAGGTCACGGTCGACGTCGAGGACAGCGAGCGCCTGCTGTGGGTGCTGCGCGACGTGCTCGGGGTGCGCGGCCCCAAGTACGGCTGCGGCATCAACGTCTGCAAGGCCTGCACCTCCCACATCAACGGCAAGGCCTTCAACCCGTGCGCCACCCCGATCAGCGCCCTCGACGAGGACGACGAGATCACCACCATCGAGGGCCTCGCCGACACGGCTCCGGGTGACGGCCTGCACCCGATGCAGGAGGCGTGGCTCGACGCCGACGTGGCCCAGTGCGGCTACTGCCAGCCCGGCCAGATCATGGCCGCGGTCGCCACCGTCAACAAGGCTCACGCCGAGGGTCGCTCGGTCACCGACGCCGACATCGACCAGATCCGCAACATCTGCCGCTGCGGCACGTACTTCCGGATCCGCGAGGCGATCAAGGCCGGCGCCGGCAAGATGGGCTGATCCCTCGCCCGAGGTCCCCGTCACGTACGCTCGCGGGGTGGCCACCGTCGGAGTCATCGCCTGCGCCGCAGGTGG
This sequence comes from Nocardioides sp. NPDC051685, assembly GCF_044453405.1. Taxonomy (NCBI): domain Bacteria; kingdom Bacillati; phylum Actinomycetota; class Actinomycetes; order Propionibacteriales; family Nocardioidaceae; genus Nocardioides; species Nocardioides sp. NPDC051685. The sequence continues at coordinate 92,037 of NZ_JBITCR010000002.1, forward strand.
TGTGGAGCAACTCTGCGACGAGCTGGTCACCCCGTTGCGGGTCGCCGGCCACCAGGTGCCGGTGACCCTGACGCCGACGGCGTTCACCTGGCTCACCGCGAACGGGGAAGCCGAACGGATCGAGGCCGCCACCGGCTACCCCGTACGCGGGGCGAGCCGCCTCCCGTGGGAGCCACGCACCCACCCTGCCCAGCTCGACGCCATCGTCGTGGCCCCCGCGACCTTCAACAGCACCGCGAAGATCGCCCTCGGCCTCGCCGACAACCAGGCCCTCACGGTCGTCACCGAGAGCCTCACCAGCGTTCCCGTCGTGCTCTTCCCACTCATCAACGCCGCCCACGCCGAGCACCCCGCGTGGGCGTCCCACCTCGCAGCTCTCCGCGGGGCTGGCGTCGACCTGATCGAGGGCCCCGACGTCTGGCCCCTCCACCCGCCACGCCAGATGCCACAGGATCAAGCACTCCCCTGGGGAGCGATCATCGACGCCGCCCAGCGAGCGGCGGCTCGCGGAGCGCCAGGGGCCTAGAGTCGGCGTTTGGCACCCGATCGCTGTTGTGACGTGCGTCATACGCGTGGCGCATCGCGCCATGCCAGATCGGGCTTGGACCAGGTCATCGAAGACTCACTAGGTTCCAGGACTGAGGCGTTCAACGGGGATGCCGAACCGCGGCCGAGGCTGCGTTCGAGCCATGGGAGTGCGTGCAGATGAGCGGAGAACTTGGACGACGATCGTTGCTGCGTGCGGGCGCTGCCGCGGCCGGAGCGGTCACTCTGGGAACGAGCGCCGGCAGCCCCGCACTCGCGGCCAGCGACGGTGCGACCTCTGTTCACCGGCCACGCCCGAACCGGCGGCCAAAGATGGTGCTCGGTACGCAGCGGAGGGCCAATGACATGGCCACGTTGCAGGAGTTCCGGCGTCACGGGGTCCAGAGGGTGTGCGGCTACCCGCCGGCGCCGCCCGTGGACTCGGGCCGCGGCTACTGGACGACCGCGGAGGTCGCTCAGACCAAGGAGTTCATCGAGAGCCAAGACGGCCTCGAGATGGACATGGTGGCGTTGTCGTTCCTGGGTTCCACGTTGATCGACCGTGAGGCTCGCCCCGCCATCATGCTGGCGAAGAGCCCGGAGCGAGATCGCGACATCGAGGACATCCACCGGAGCATCCAGGCGTGCGCGGAGGCCGGGGTGTCGACGATCAAGTACAACTTGAGTCTCCTCGGTGTGCTGAGCACCGGAGACGAAGAGCTTCGCGGCGGATCGACCACGCGGCGATTCCGGGCGGCTGATCTCGACTACTCACTTCCGGACACCATCGCGGGCAAGGTCAGCGCTGATGACTACTGGGAGCGCATCGACTACTTCCTGGAACGCGTCGTGCCCGTCGCCGAGGAGTACAAGGTGCGGATCGCCTGCCATCCCCAGGACCCGGGCACGCCGCCCGGTGGATATCGAGGAGTCGAGGAGAACGTCCTCAGTCAGGAAGGCGGCAAGGGTCTGTTCACCTTCCTCGACATGCACGCCAGCCCGTACCACGGGCTGAACCTGTGCTGCGGCACTCTGGCCGAGATGCTGTGGAACCCCGAGGGGGAGATCTACGACATCGTGCGCCGGCTGGCGCGCACCAGCCGCATCTTCAACATCCACCTGCGCAACATCATCGGTCGCCGCGACGACTTCATCGAGGTGTGGCCCGACGAGGGGGTCGTCGATCACGCACGGATCATCAACATCCTCGCGGAGGAAGGCTACGCCGACGCGATCGACCCCGACCACGTCCCTGACCACCCCGACGACGAAGACGGCCGGCAGGCGTACGCGCAGGGTTACGGCTTCATCCTGGGTGCCATCAAGGGCGCCGAGCACCGCGCGCGTGGGCTCTTCTGATCCAACCGAGCGACGCTTGGTCGAGTCGTCCCCGGCGACGTGGGTGCACCGGGACGGTCAGGCTCAGGGGATGAGCACAGCTCGGCCGATGATCTCGCCGCGCCCGAGTCGATCGAAGACCTCGTTGATGGACGCAAGGGGGAATCTCTCCACGTGGGAAACCAGGCGCCCCTGCTGCGCCAAGGAGAGCACCTCGTCCAGCTCGTTGCGCGATCCCCAGTTGCTTATGGTCAGCGCCGCACCCTGGGCAACACTGAAGAAGGAGAACGGCACGCTGCCGCCGGCGAGGCCAACGAGGACGAAGATGCCCTCTGGTCCGAGAGCCTCAATCCCCAGCGCCATGGTCGCGTCGAGGCCGACGAAGTCGAAGACCGCGGCCGCGCCGTCTGGGCCAGCCGCTTCCCTGACGACCCCCTCGGCGCCCGCAACATTCGGGTCGATCACCACATGCGCACCCAGCTGCAGCGCCAGATCACGCTTGCGTCCGTCGGTGTCGACGACGATGATCGTCGCGGCCGTGAGCAGTCTCAGGAATTGGATGCCGTACTGCCCAAGTCCACCGGCTCCGATCACCACCGCTCGCGTCCCGGGTACAAGCCGCGGTAGGGCTTTCTTCACTGCGGAGTACGGCGTCAGCGCGGCATCCGCCAAGGGGGCTGCGTCGGCGGGTTCCAGATTGCCTGCCGGGATCAGGTGGCGAGTAGACGGGACGATCAGGTACTCGGCGTATCCGCCCTCCGGCCCCATGCCGCCCCACAGGAGCGAATTGCACAACTGCTCCTGACCTCCGAGGCAAACCCTGCAGTGTCCGCAGCCCCAGCCTCCGAAGACGACGACAGCATCGTCGATCACCAGACCGCGGTCTTCGGCACCTACGCCGAAAGCATCGATCCATCCGGCGTTCTCGTGGCCGAGCGTATGCGGGAGCATGACGCCGTTCAGTTCCCCGGCTCTGACGTGGAGGTCGGAGTGACAAGCACCCGCTCCGCCCACCTTGATGCGGACCTGGCCCGGTCCAGGCTCCGGGATCGGGAGGTCCTCCAGGACGAAGTCTGCGCCGGGCTCGTGCAAGCGAGCTGCTTTCATAGGATCATCCTCAGATAATTTCCGGGCGGAGCGAGCCATAGGCGCGAAACTGTGGGGCCCGGCGTCCCGGAAACGAAGGGTTCTCCCGAATGGAACGGGGACAGCGCCTCGGATATAGAACACGAGCGCGTTGCCGTGCTGGTGTGGCGTGCCGACAATCTGGTCGTTTCGGACGCCATACTAGGTGCGTGACATACGGGCAGGCAACGCCGTCCAAGCCATGTCTGTGATTCACCCAGTGAATGGTCGCGAGCCTCGGTATGGAATGGCCCTTGAATCGGCGTCTCCCGGGGTCTCGTGCCTTTCCCATCTGCCTATCTAAACGGCGACGACGGCACTAGCGTGACATCATGACCAATCTGAGTGGCGTGGATCTCAACCTGCTCGTGGCGTTCGAAGCTCTGTTGTTGGAGAAGAACGTCACGCGTGCGGCCGCGCGTGTGGGCATCAGCCAGGGGGCGATGAGCAACACGCTGGGGCGGCTGCGAAGACTGCTCGGTGACGAAGTCCTCATTCGCGTGGGTAGGGAGTGGCATCTCACCTCCCGCGCCGAGTCGCTGCGAGCGCCGCTCGAGCGGGCGTTGCAGATTGTTCGAGATGACATTCTGGTCCCGGCTCCGTTCGACCCGCGATCGGATAAGCGCCTGTTCACTGTCGCGACGAACAGTTCGTCTGCTGTCATAGTGCTGGCGCCGGCGATCGCCCGAATCGCACATTCTGCGCCGCAGGTGACGATCAAGATTGTGCAAGTCACCGAGCCTCTGGACTCCATTCTGCTCGATCCCGGCGTCGACATTCTCCTTCTACCCGACTACTTCGACGTAGGTTTCCCCGGAGAGCGATTGCTCACGATGAATTGGACATGTCTCGTCGATAACGACCACCCCTTCCGAGATTCGAAGTTCTCACTCGAGGAGTTCCTGACGTTCGGACATGTCGTGTACGAACAGGCCGGTGTCACGACAGTCGCGTTGGAGATGCTCGCGCGCAACGGTATAAACGTCACGCCGCGAGTTGTGGCGAACGACTTCGTCACCATTCCCTATTTATTGGAAGGCACGCCATACGTTGCACTGGTGCAGGATGCGCTAGCCGATCGCCTGTCAGGAACAATGAGACTTCGCCGGGTGGAACCGCCCGTCGAGTTGCCACCTTTGATGATCAACGCCTACTGGCATCCCCGTAGCCAGCACGATCCGGGGAGCGTGTGGCTCCGTCAGTTGCTCTCGGAGATCGCCGTCGAAACTCGCTCGACCCGTTGAATCTAAATATTCATGAGATGAATGCTAGCCATGTCTAACAATCGTTTGAACTAATGGTCCTTCGCGCCTAGTGTCACAAGTCACAAGCGAGCCCGGATCGGGTTCTGCTGCAGTGTCGAAGGAGACCCACTAGCATGCGCGCGCTTTCCCTCTTGCAAGCGTCCGACACCGAGCTCGAATCGGCTGTCGATCAAGCCGAGCTTCCAGCACTGCTGGTCACCCTGAGCCACCTCACCGGCGACACATCCTTGCTCGATGAGGCGCTGCGACCGCCTCTTGTCCCGTCACCGGGCGCGATTCCACCCCAGGGCGGCATGACTGATGAACAGCAAGCCGCGGCCCGCCGGTCCAGCTTCAATGCGCTTCGCAGCCTCAGGGACACCGGCTCGATCGAGGTCCCCGAGCTCTCCGAGAATCGACTTCGCGACTTGATGACGTTCATCGCCGGCGATGCTGCGGAGGCGTACCTGCCGCTTCTCAAGCACGAGATCGATATCCCCGCCGGGGTGGGTTCCCCGTCATGGAGCAAGACCTCGATGGACGAAGGACGCCCGTTCAGAGTCGCCATTATCGGGGCTGGAATGTCCGGCTTGGCGGCCGCCTATCGTCTGCAGGAAGCAGGGGTGGAATGCGAGGTCTTCGAGAAGAACCCCGAGGTCGGCGGCACATGGTACGAGAACCGCTATCCCGGTTGTCAGCTCGACACCAGCAACTTCGCCTACAGCTTCTCGTTCCTGCAGACGGGGCGGTGGACCCACCAGTACTCGCGTCGGGACGCCATCTTCGCCTACTTCCGCGACGCCTCCGAACAGCTCGGCCTGCGCCCGCTGATCACCTTCGACACCGCCGTCGAGGCGGCGCGCTACCGCAGCGGCACGCACGACTGGGAGGTCCGGACGCGGTCCGTCGACGGCACCCGTCGCGTGAAGACCTTCAACGCCGTGATCAGCGCGGTGGGTCAGCTCAACACGCCGCTCGTTCCGGAGTTCCCCCACGCCGAGCGCTTCCGAGGGACGACCGTCCACACCGCCCGATGGGACGATGATCTGGATCTCGCCGGCAAACGCGTGGCGGTCATCGGCACGGGCGCCAGCGCCTTCCAGCTCATCCCGGCGATCGCCGACTCGGTCGAGGAGCTCTTCGTCTTCCAGCGCAACGCGCCCTGGATGTATCCGACCCCCAACTATCACGACGCCATCCCCGAGGCTTGTCAGTGGCTCTTCGACGTCCTGCCGCTGTATCACCGCTGGTTCCGCTTCTTCCAGTTCTGGACCTCGGTCGAGGGACGCCGACGCTTCGTCACCGTCGATCCCGAGTGGGACCGGCCGGGCTCGGTGTCGGCGGCGAACGAGTCGATGCGGGTAGCCCTCACCGACTACCTAGCCGAACAGTTCGGTGACCGACCAGACCTGCTCGAGCACGTCATCCCGCACTACCCACCGGGTGCGAAGCGCCTGCTCCGGGACGACGGGGCGTGGGCGTCCACCCTCAAGCGGCCGGACGTCCATCTGGTGAGCGACCAGATCACCGAGTTCACGGAGACGGGAATCCGCACCGAGGACGGCACCCACGTGGATGTCGATGTGATTGTCTACGGAACCGGCTTCCGCGCATCCGAGTTCCTGGAGTCTGTCGTCGTCACGGGGGAGGACGACCTGACGCTGGCCGAGTACTGGGCGGGCGATGCCCGCGCGTACCTGGGCATCACGGTGCCGAAGTTCCCCAACCTCTTCTGTCTATACGGACCGAACACCAACGTCGTCGTCAACGGCAGCATCGTGCTCCTATCAGAGCTCGGTGTCGACTACATCCTCGACAGCCTGCGCCACCTCCTGAGCGAGGGACATGATGCCATGCGCGTGCGGGAGGAACCCTTCATCGCATACAACCAGCGCATCGACCGCGCCAACTCCGGAATGGCGTGGGGGGCATCGGCCGTGAGCAGCTGGTACAAGAACAGTCGCGGCCGGGTGTCGCAGAACTGGCCGCTTCCCTTGCTGGACTACTGGAACCTGACGCGCGCCGTCCGGGCCGACGACTATGACTTCCTCGACGCGCGGGCGACGGTCGACGTGGGCGGGACGCGGCGATGATCGAGTCGATGGTGCGTGTGGGAGGGCACGCGACGAGGTACCTCGAGGCGGGCGACCGCGCGAACGAGACGGTGCTGCTGCTCCACGACGGAGCGTGGGGCGGTTCCAGCTCGGTCACGTGGGGCAACAGCATCGGCGCCCTGGCGCAGCACTTCCACGTCCTGGCGCCGGACCTGCTGGGCTTTGGTGGAACGGACAAAGTCGTGTACTTCGACCGGTCGACGTACGAACCCCGTATCGACCACGTCACGCGCTTCCTGGCCTCGGTGGGTGTGGACCGTCCGGTACATGTTGTCGGGAACTCGTTCGGGGGATCGTTGGCTCTGCGGATGCTCGCGCATCCCGGACGGCCAGCGCTGCGCTCGGTCACCAGCATCAACGGGACCGGAGGCCCCTGGCGGACGCCGACTGCCCTGGAGGATCTGAGCCGATGGGACGGCTCCGAGAGCGACCTAGATCGCATCGTCGCGCAGCTCATCGAACCGTTCGACGGCTGGGACGACCAGATCCGTGAGCGGATGCGGTGGGCAGCGGCGCCGGGGCACTACCGTTCCGTCGCCTCGGTGGGAGTTCCTGTCCCCGATGGGTTGAAAGAGGAACGACCAACCGATCCGTGGCCCCAACAACTCCGCGACACGGACACCCCGGTGCTCCTCATCGCCGGCACCCGCGACACCCTCCTCGAACCGGGGTGGACCGATCATTTCGCCCTGCTGGGCGATCGCCTGAGCGTCGCAACGCTCGACGCCAGGCACGAGCCCAACATCGATCGCCCCGACATCCTCGTCCCGGTCCTTCTGGAGTTCCTCTCCCGCACGACCTGACAGTCCGAATCCCGCAGAATCAAGGAGAACAACGATGTTTACCGCCCGAAGTCGAACCATCAGCGCCGTGGCAGCCGCAGCGGCCCTCATGCTCCTCGCCGGTTGTGCCGGCTCCAATGGCTCACCGTCGGAGGACGCGGCCGGGGGATCCACGGAGAAGGTTTCCATTGGCATCATCCCCGGATCCTTCAACGCTCCGCTGCTCGTGGGCATCGAATCCGGCATCTTCACCAAGCACGGCCTCCAGGTCGAGGTCGTGCCTCAGACCGATGTGGCAGCGATCATCTCCGGTGTCGCCAGCGGTCAGTACGACTTCGGCTTCGCGACCTCGGTGCACATCGTGAACGCCAACGTCAACGACATCCCCATCCGCGCCATCTCCACCGTCGATGGTTTGCAGTCCCCGAACGAAGCGGACAACGACGGCAACGCGATGCTCGCGGCACCCGGGTCGGGGATCGAGTCGCCAGCCGATCTCGAGGGGAAGACCCTCGCGGTGGTCGGGCTGTCGTCGCTGAACACGATGGCCGCCTGGGAGCTGGCCGCCGAGGCGGGCGTGGACCCCAAGTCGATCAAGCTCGTGCAGCTGCCGTTCGGGCAGATGCCCGCGGCTCTGGCCGGCGGCGACGCCGACGCCGCTGTGGTACAGAGTCCGTTCATCGCAGACAGCGTCGCGAGCGGGGCGACCGTCGTGGCCAAGCCCAACAACGAGCTCTTCCCGAATATGGCGGTCTCGCTCTACACCACCAGCCAGAACACCATCGACTCCTCGCCCGAGACCGTCCAGAAGTTCAGCGACGCCATCATCGAATCGCAGCAGTATGCGGCTGAGAACACCGACGAGGCGCGAGCTGTGGTGGCAAAGCAGCTCGGCCTCTCCGCGGAGGCGGCCGCCAAGGCGACCTGGTGCACGACGTGCGAGCCGACCCTCAACACCGAGGGGATGGACGTCGTGCAGGAGCTCATGACCAAGTACGCGGGCCTGAAGAAGACCTTCCCGGCAGACGAGCTGATCTGGCCGGGGGCCCTGGAGCCGCAGCAATGACATCGGCGACACGTGAGGTGAAGGTGCAGCCGGCCACCGCCCGGTCGCCGCGGACCATGTCGTGGTGGCTCCTGCCCTGGGTGACCGTGCTAGCCGCCGTGCTCCTGGCGCAGGTGGTCACGTCGAACGGACTCTTTCGACCGGATCAGTTCCCGACCCCCTTCGCCACCTTCCAGGCGTTCGCCGACGCGCTGACCACCTCGACGATGTGGTCAGCCGTGAGCGCCACGCTCCAGACCTGGTCCGTCGGCCTGTTCATCGCCACCGCCCTCGCCCTCGTCGTCGGCGCGCTGCTCGCATCGAACGACTTCGCCTTTCGGAGCGCATCGCCGGTGATCGAGATCTTCAAGGCCATCCCCGCCATCGCAATCCTCCCGCTGGTGATCCTGGTCCTTGGGTCGACGCCGCCGATGAAGGTCTTCCTCGTCGCGTTCGGCGTGTTCTGGCCCCTGCTCATCCAGGTGATCTACGGCATGCGCTCCGTCGATCCGACCGTCCTCGACACGGCGAAGGTCTCGCGCGTACGCGGCGTGCGGAAGTTCTTGGTGGTGACGGTGCCCAGCGCGGCCCCCTACATCGCGACCGGCTTGCGTATTGCCTCCGCCAACGCTCTCATCCTCGCGGTGGTGTCCGAACTCGTCGGCGGCGCCGAAGGAATCGGCCGCATCATCCTGCAGTCGCAGAGTGCCGGCGCGAGCGCGTACCCGCGCATGTACGCGTACGTGCTGATCTCCGGGTTGCTCGGACTTCTGCTGACAGGGGCGTTCTTCCTTATTGAGAAGAAGGCGCTGCATTGGCACGAGAGTCAGCGCAACCTCGCCCTGAATGAGAGGTCTTCGCAATGACATTCGTCGGAACATCTCGCACCCGGATCGCCGCTGACGCTGGCGGCACCGTCCGCAATATGGCGGTCCTCGTCTGGCTCCCTGTCGCGCTGCTCGCCATCTGGTGGGTTCTCTCGGCGAACAGTACCTCGCCCTTCTTTCCACCGCTCAGCACGATCCTGACACAACTGTGGGACAACTGGGTCCTTGGCGACGCCAAACTGGAGCTGGTTCCGAGCCTGAGCCACCTCGTCTACGGCTTTGCACTGGGCGGAGGACTCGGGCTCATATCCGGGACGGTGCTCTGGAAGTTCTCTTCGGCCCGGCGGGCCGCGTCGCCTTTCGTCTACTTCCTCTACGCCCTGCCCGCCCCGGCTCTGCTTCCCGCTCTGATCGCGATCTTCGGTATCGGCGAAACCAGGCAGGTGGCCCTCATCGCATTCGGGGCCATCTGGCCGACCCTGCTCAACACTTTGGACGGGATGCGCGGCATCGATCAGGTCAAGTTTGACAGCGCGCGGGCGATGCGGCTGGGCCCGTGGCGCACGCTCTTCGAGCTGGTAATCCCCGCCGCTTCTCCGCAGATCGTGGCAGGGCTCCGAGCGAGCCTGCAAGTATCGATCATCCTGATGGTGGTGAGCGAACTGATTGCAGCGCAGTCGGGGATCGGCTATTTCATCCTGCAGGCCCAGACTGTCTTCTCGATCACCCTGATGTGGACCGGAATCCTTGTTCTCGCTCTAGTCGGAACGATTCTGAACCTCATATTCGTGCTCATCGAGCGCAGATTGCTCAGATGGCATATCGGTTACACGGCAATAGGAGGATCAGCGCGATGACGATGCTAGGGACACGCAAAGCTAGAAAGATTGGGGAAGCTGCCATGGCTACGACAAGTGACGCCACGGAGACCGACCGCGCCGAACTCGAGCCAGTACTGAAGGTCGGCGGCCTGCGCAAGATCTACAACGAGGGCAAGCCGTCCGAACGTATGGCCATCGACGACATCACCTTCCACGTCGAGCGTGGCGAGTTCGTATGCATCGTCGGGCCCAGCGGGGCGGGGAAGACGACCCTCCTGCGGTGCCTGTCTGGACTGGCTCGTCCGAGCCAGGGCGAGGTGGAGTTCGAGGGTGCGAAGCTGACTTCGGTCCCCGACCAGCTCGGCGTCGTGTTCCAGGACTACGCTCGATCGCTCTACCCATGGTTCACGAACCTGCAGAACGTGGCGCTCCCGCTGGCTGCGCGGGGAGTCAGTAAGGCGGCTCGGGTCGCGCGTGCAGAGGAAGTGTTGGCTTCGGTCGGTCTCGCCGCTTCTGGCAAGCACTACCCGTGGCAGCTGTCCGGCGGCATGCAGCAGCGCGTGGCGATTGCACGGGCTCTCTCCTATAAGCCTGATCTCCTGCTGATGGACGAGCCGTTCGCCTCCGTCGACGCGCAGACGCGGTTCGACCTCGAGGACCTCATCTTGAGGGTTCGCGACGAGTTCGGGATCACTGTCGTCCTGGTCACGCATGACATCGACGAGGCGATCTACCTTGGAGACCGGGTCGTGGCGTTGACCGGGTCGCCGAGCCGTGTGCGCGAGTGCGTGACGGTCGGACTCGGCAGCGGTCGCTCGCAGGTCGCGACGCGCGCCTCAGCAGAGTTCTTGCAGCTGCGCGGTCACCTTCTCAACCTTGTCATGCCGGCCGTATGAACGTCATGACGTCAACGCCGACCACCGTCGTCGGTGCACTCGCGAGGACTATGGCGGACCTTGGAATGCGCCACCTGTTCACGCTCATGGGAGCCGGAAACCTCCGACTCATTCACCACCTGGCGGAGGACCACGACGTCACCGTCCACCACTTCCGTCACGAGAACGGAGCAGTCGGAGCTGCGGACGGGTATGCCCGGGTAACAGGCGAGGTGGGCTGGTGCACCGTCACGCAGGGCCCTGGCTTCACCAACACGATCACGGCTCTCCTGACCGCTCACAAGGGCCGGTCTCCCGTTGTCATGATCACCTCCGACTCATCGAGCATGGACCCGTTGCGGTTCCCGTTCGCCGGGGGAGTGCAGGGGCTCGATCCGGAGGTGATCCTTGCGCCGCTCGGAATCCCCGTGGTGCGCGCGACGCGGGATCGGTGCGCTGCAGATCTCATCGAGGCCTATCAACGCGCGACGGAAGAACGGTGCACGGTCGTGTTCGTGATCCCGACAGGGATGGATCTCGATCCAACCGCACCTGCACCCGCCTCACCGTTCGCGGGGAGGGGCGTCTCAGGATCGAACTTGGACGAGGAAGCACTGACACAGGCTGAGCGCCTTCTTCGCGCGGCACAGCGCCCGCTCATCGTCGCGGGATACGGAGTGCACCTCGCCGGCGCCGCAGGCGAGGTCGCGGAGCTCGCGGAACGATTGGGTGCGCATCTCGCGACCACAGCAAAGTCGGTGGGCATCTTCCACGGCAACTCCGCCGACCTCGGGATCTTCGGGGGATTCTCTCCTCCGGAGGCGGCCGAGATCATCGAAGCGTCAGACTGTATCTTGGCCATCGGCGCTGGTCTGAATCTCTTCCAGACGAGAAAGAACTCGTTCATCGAGGGTCGAACGGTCATTCAGATCGATCGAGACGCCGCCTCGTTCGGGCGATGGAGTGAACCGGATCTGCGGGTGCTCGGTGATGCGCGGGACGCCGTAGCTCGCCTGAATCGGATGTTGGAGACGATCCCGCCCCGCCCGCGCGTGGTAGCGCCATCCCTCGCAGCGTTCGATGACATTTCTGTGCCAGGAGAGATCGACCCACGCACGCTGTCAGCTGAGCTTGACCGAGCGCTGCCCGCCCCACGACGGATCCTCTTGGACAACGGCCACTTCGGCGCTTTCCCGGTGCTCTATATGACACATGCCCAGGCGGGCTCGGTCGTGTGGATGCCCGATTTCGGTGCTGTCGGAAGCGCACTGGCCGCCGCAGCCGCAAGCGCTGTCTCGGACCCCGATCTGCAGTCTGTCCTGTTCATCGGGGACTGCGGCTTCTACATGACGATGGGCGACCTGGAGACGGTGGTTCGAGAACGCATACCTCTCGTCGTCGTGTGCATGAACGACGGGGCAGCCGGCTCGGAGCTGGCGCATATGAAGGATTGGGGCGTACCGCCCGAGCAGGCACTGTTCGGCTATGCAGATGTCGCTGCGGCCGCGGCCGGTATGGGTGCGACCGCGTCGCGCATCGACGAGGTGTCGGAGCTGGAACCTGCCATTCGAGCTTGGGACCCGCAGCGAGGGCCCCTCTTTCTCGACTGCCATGTTTCGCGCGAGGTGCGATCGCCGATCTACGACCATGTCTAACGGTCTGAGTCTGCTTGAGGTGGGGCAGTGAGCAGCAGCGAATCACATGCTGAGAACCTGTTCTCGGTCGCTGGTCTAGGGGCAGTCGTCACAGGGGCTGCCAGTGGATTGGGCTTCGCGATCGCCCGCGTCCTCGCCCGAAACGGGGCACGCGTGGTCCTCGTTGATACCCAATCCGACGCTGTGGAGTCCGCGACCGAGTCGTTGGCGAACGAGGGGCTGTCGGTTCGATCCGTCGTCACAGACATCAGGGACACCGAAGCCATGGACGCGCTCATGAGCGCCGCCGCCAGCTGGGATAGTGGCTTGGACGTCGTGTTCGCCAACGCAGGGATCTCCTCCGGGTTGGGCCGGGCATTCGGTAGCGGTGTTCTGAGCGAGATCTCGGATCAACGCTGGGACGACGTCGTGGCGGTCAACCTTGCGGGCACGAAGAACACGGTGCGCGCAGCAGCGGCTCATATGAACGAGGGCCGCGGACGGATCATCGTGGTCTCTTCTGTGGCGGGGCTGGCACCGGATCCCCTCGTCGGGTATGCCTATTCCAGTTCCAAGGCCGCAGTGACCTTGTTTGCCCAGAACGCAGCGGCCGAGCTCGCGCCGCGCGGCATCAACGTCAATGTGCTTGCGCCGGGTTCGTTCCGGACCGCGATCGGGGCGAGGAATCCTGACAACGAGCACATGCTGTCCGCGCTCACGGCTGCAACGGCGACCGACCACCTGGCGGATCCCGCGGAACTCGAAGGTCTGGCCCTGCTCCTTGCATCGCCGGCGGCTCGACACATCGTCGGCTCTGTCCTCGTCATCGACGGCGGCGTGGCTGTCTACCGCACCGACGCAGACGTCTTCAGGAGGTGACGTTCACGCATTCAGCGGTCCATGACCGCGCCGGCGGCATCCCGTGCTTGCTTCTGCCGACCTCGACCGAGAGCTTGCCAGGGGAAGGAACGTAGACCGTCAGCAGCGATCGGGAGAGGCCCGCCTGTAGCCGACGACCTCGGCGGTGGTAACCAGATCACGTCGGCCCTGAGCGCGTTACAGCCATGGTCCGAGCTCCGGCGCGGCGACGAGGCCGTGCGGCCGTCCGGCGAGCCAGGCGGCGACGTCGGGCAGCGAGCCTTCGACGCAGCGCAGGTCGTCGTCGGAGAGCCCCCGCTTCGTACGGATCTCGTCGGCGAGGGCGAGCAGGAAGTCGTCGGGGAGGTCGGCGAAGGTGATCCCGACGCCGAGGTCGACGGCGTGGACGAAGAGCTCGCGGGCGCGCATCCAGGGGACGTCGGAGGCCTTGCGGGTGACGAGCTGGGCGGTGATGATCTCGTGCTCCCACTGCTCGGCGCTCAGCCGGCCCATGGCCGCCTCGAGCTCGCCGGCGCTGCGGTGATACCACGCGCGGAGCTCGTCGGCCGGCCGTGTCGCGGCTGCCTCGATGTCGGCGTTGCGCTGCTCGGTGGAGGCGTACATCCGCTTCTCCACGCCGGTCTCGGCCCAGGAGATCAGGTTGCCGAGGGCGTCGGCGTTGGCGGCGACGTGGCCGAGCAGGTGCTTGCGGGTCCAGCCCGGCAGCTGGGAGTCGTCGTCGAAGGCCGCCACGTCGAGACCCTCGATGGCGCCGGTCAGCAGGGCCGTGCCCTCGGTGACCCAGCGGCGGGCGTCGTCGAACGTACGCGTCGGGGTGGTGCCGATCAGGAGGCTCATCGCGTTCAGCCCTTCACGATCGTGTTGGTGAGGGTGCCGATCCCCTCGACGGTGATCTCGACGGACTCGCCGCCCCACAGGAACTCCTGCGGCGCCCGGGCGTGCCCGACCCCGCCGTTGGTGCCGGTGAGGATCAGGTCGCCGGGGCGCAGCGTGGTGATCGTGGAGATGTAGCGCACCAGGTCGACCGGGTCGAAGAGCAGGTCGGAGGTGTTCGCGCTCTGCTTCTCGACGCCGTCGACGGTCAGCCGCGTGGCCAGCTCCGGACGTACGCCGCCGGGCAGCTCGTCAGGGGTCACGACGTAGGGGCCGACCGGTGTGGTGGCCTCCCAGATCTTGCCCTGCAGCCACTCGCGGGTGCGGAACTGCCAGTCGCGGACCGAGTAGTCGTTGGCGGCGGTGAAGCCCGCGATCGCAGCCGCGGCCTGCTCCTCGTCGGCGTGGCGTACGGTCGAGCCGATCACGATGGTCAGCTCGCACTCCCAGTCGAGCTGCACGGTCTCGGCGGGCTTGGTCACCGCGTCGTTCGGGCCGGTCAGGGTGTCGGCGAACTTGGCGAACAGGACCGGGTATTCGGGCAGGTCGCGGCCCATCTCCTCGATGTGGCTGCGGTAGTTGAGCCCGACGCAGACGACCTTGCTGGGCTGCGGCACGACCGGCGCGAAGTCGGCTGTCTCGGCCGGGTAGGTGGTCGAGCCTGTCGCGGCTGCCTGCGAGGCCCAGGCCTCCTCGGCGAGAAGGTCGCCCACGGAGGCGTAGCCCAGGTCCACGTGCTGGTCCCCGTCGAGCCTGACCGCGCGGGTGCCCTCGGCCGTACGGATGGTGGCGAGCTTCATCGTCTGGTGTTCCTCACTTGTCGATCTGGGTGCGGTTGAGCCGGAGCGCCTCGAAGACGGGGGCGTCGGAGAAGCGGAAGAGGTCGAGTGCGCCGGAGTCCGAGTCTGTCGTGCCCGCCTCGGACCTGGCCGAGAACGGCTCCCAGGAGGGAACCACGAAGAGGTCGCCGCGGGAGACGGTCCAGGACTTCGTCCCCACGGTGACGACGCCGGAACCGTCGAAGACCTGGTAGACGCTCGAGCCGGTCTCGCGCAGCGGCGCGGTCTCGGCGCCGTTGGCGATTCGGTGGAACTCGGCGCGCATCGTCGGCAGTACATCCCCGCCGGTGGCCGGGTTGGTGAATCGGACCGCTGCGTGGCCGGGCTCGACAGTGCCGCCGAAACCCTCGTTCTCGAGCGCGAGCTGGTCGGCGAGCGCCCGGTCGGTGAACTCCCACTTATAGGAGAGCAACGGGGATCCGGGCGCGGTGTGCGTGACCGCCACGGGGGTGAGACCCGGGTGGCCCCACAGCCGCTCGGAGCGCGAGAGATCGGGTGTCGTCCGCTCCGCCTCGGAGATCTCGTCACGGCCGAACTCGAAGAACTGCGACTCGCTGGTGTACTGGAACGGGATGTCGAGCCCATCGATCCAGGCCATCGGCTCGGCGGACGCGTTGTGGTGAGCGTGCATGTTCCACCCGGCCTGGGGGAGGAAGTCGCCGCGGTTCATGGGCACCGGATCTCCACCGACGACCGTCCACACCCCTGAGCCCTCGACGACGAAGCGGAACGCGTGCTGGGTGTGGCGGTGCTCGGGAGCGTCCTCGCCGGGCATGAGGTACTGGATCGCCGCCCACAGCGTCGGCGTTGCGAACGGCCGACCGCCGAGGGAGGGGTTGGCCAGCGCGATCGCGCGGCGTTCGCCGCCGCGGCCGACGGGGACGAGGTGGCCGGCCCGGTCAGCCAGCTCGACCAGACTGTCCCATCTCCACAGGTGGGGCACCGCCCGGGATCGTGGGTGGGCCGGCATCAAGTCACCGATCTCGGTCCACAACGGGACCAGTAGCTCGTTCTCGAAGCCGCGGTAGAGGGCCTCAAGCTCGGGGGTGACGGTGGGCTGGTTGTCGGCCTCGACGGCTTTCAGCCTCACCGGAGAGGGTGACGTGGCGGATGTGGACGGGGCGGTCATGGGTACAGCCTGCTGGCTCCAGTGGCCCAGGAATCAATAATTCTGTCTTAAGGAATCATCGTGCCCTCGGCGTGCCCCGTGCCTGGGAAAGACTCCAGCCCCTGTCTGCGTTTCCGCAGTTCAGGGGCCGGTTTCTGTGGTGGACGATACTGGGTTTGAACCAGTGACCTCTTCCGTGTCAAGGAAGCGCGCTACCGCTGCGCCAATCGTCCGTGGTTATTCAGTTTATATCAGGGTGGTGCTTCGAGGTGGGTACGGGATTTGAACCCGTGTACACGGATTTGCAGTCCGTTGCCTCGCCTCTCGGCCAACCCACCGCTGGAGGCATTGCCTCCGGTGGAGACCTACTCCGAGCGGACGACGAGGCTCGAACTCGCGACCTCAACCTTGGCAAGGTTGCGCTCTACCAACTGAGCTACGTCCGCTTGTGCTTCCGGCCCGGTTTCCCGTGCCCTTGGCGACGAGAAGAACATTAACGGAGCCGCACCCGGGGGACAAATCGGGGGTCACCTTCGTGTCATTCACCAGCAGCCCCAGGAGTCCCATCGGCGCGTATTCCGGGCGCTGACCAGGGACGTCTTAGAGTTGCCGCATGCGCGCGTGGATCGATGGTCAGCTTCTCGACAACCCGGCCGCTCCGGCGGTCTCCATCCGTGACCATGGTCTGGTGGTCGGCGACGGCGTCTTCGAGACGCTCAAGGTGATCGAGGACCAGCCGTTCGCGCTCGCCCTCCACCTCGACCGCCTGGAGCGATCGGCGGCCGGCCTCGGACTGCCCGCCCTCGACCGCGGTCTGATCACCAAGGGTGTCGAGGCCGTGCTCGAGGCAGCCCCGACGACGTACGGACGACTGAGGATCACCGTCACGGGTGGGCCGGCTCCGTTCGGCTCCGGCCGTGTGGAGGTCGCGCCGACGGTCATCATCGGCCTCGAGGACGCCACCCCGAACCCGGACACGACCAAGGTCGTCAGCGTGCGGTGGCGCCGCAACGAGCACGGCGCCACGACGGGCCTCAAGACGACGTCGTACGCCGAGAACGTCATCGCCCTCGCCGAGGCCCGCGAGCACGGGGCCACCGAGGCGATCTTCGCCAACACCGTGGGCGACCTGTGCGAGGGCACCGGGAGCAACGTCTTCTACGTGCTCGACGGGGCGCTGAAGACCCCGACGCTCTCCAGCGGCCCGCTGGCCGGGATCACCCGAGCCCTGGTGCTGGAGTGGTTCGGTGCCGAGGAGACCGACGAGCCGCTGGCCGAGGTCGAGGAGTACGCCACGGAGGTCTTCCTCACCTCCAGCCTGCGCGACGTGCAGGCGGTGACGGCGTGGGGCACGCGCACCCTCCCGCACGGCCCGGTGACCCGGGCGGCACAGGAGGCGTGGCGTACGAACGAGCGGAGCCTTCTCGGTCTCTCAGCCCTGAGCTGAAAGGAGGAGCTCAGCCGGTGAAGAGCTGCGCCGCACGGCGCAGCGTCTCGATGATCCCGTAGCCCAGGGGAATCCCGACCAGGGCCCAGGCGACTGCGATCTTGGGGTTCATGCTGCGCTCCTCTCGGTCGCGGACGGATCGGTGGACTTCGGCTCGTGGAACCTGTCCGGCACCTGGTGGACGAGGAGGTTGGCGATGAAGCCGACCGCCAGGAGACCGACCATGGTCAGCAGCGCCGGCCGGTAGGCCGCCGCGGTGAGGGTGCCGGGCTCGCCCTGCGCGTCGAGGAAGGCGTTGATGATGAGCGGTCCGGCGATCCCGGCGGCCGACCAGGCGGTCAGCAGGCGGCCGTGGATGGCGCCGACCTGGAAGGTGCCGAAGAGGTCACGCAGGTAGGCGGGGACGGTCGCGAAGCCGCCGCCGTAGAAGGAGAGGATCACCACGGCGAGCAGCACGAACAGCGCCATCGAGGCGTGCCCGACGGTCGCCAGCAGGAGATAGAGGACCAGGCCGACCCCGAGATACATCATGTAGATCGGCCTGCGGCCGATGATGTCGGAGGTCGAGGACCAGACGAACCGGCCGCCCATGTTGGCGATCGAGAGCAGCCCGACGAAGCCGCCGGCCGCGACGGCGCTCACCGAGGAGACCCCGTCGGAGCGGAAGAAGTCCTGGATCATCGGCGCGGCCTGCTCGAGGATGCCGATGCCTGCGGTGACGTTGCAGAAGAGCACGATCCACACCAGCCAGAACGAGCGTGTCCGGACCGCGTTGCGGGCCGAGACGCTCGCTGTGGTGACGAGCTTCTTCTCCTTGACGCTCGCCGGATCCCAGCCGGCGGGTGTCCAGCCGTCCGCGGGGACCCGGACGGTGGCGGCGCCGAAGGACATGAAGACGAGGTAGACCACGCCGAGGGTGAGGAAGAGCATCATCACCGCGTGGCCGTCGGGCACGGTGGTGGCGTCGCCGGTGTAGGACGGGTCGTAGAGCGCCAGGAGGCGACCACTCAGCGGGCTGGCGATCATCGCGCCACCGCCGAAGCCCATGATCGCCATGCCGGTGGCCAGGCCCGGCCGGTCCGGGAACCACTTGATCAGCGTGGAGACGGGGGAGATGTAGCCGATCCCGAGTCCGATGCCGCCGATGAAGCCGTAGCCGAGGTAGACCAGCCACAGCTGACCGGTGCCGATGCCGACGGCACCGATGAAGAAGCCGGACGCCCAGAAGACCGCGGCCGCGGTCATCGCCGCACGCGGTCCGTTGCGGTCGACCCAGGTCCCCATGACCGCGGCGGAGAGGCCGAGCATCACGATCGCGATCGAGAAGATCACGCCGATCGCGGTCTGGCTCGAGTCGAAGTGCTCGACCAGAGCGGTCTTGTAGACGCTGGTGGCGTACACCTGGCCGATGCAGAGATGGACGGCGAGGGCGGCGGGCGGGATGAGCCAACGGCTGAAGCCGGGACCGGCCACCGTCCGCTCGCGAGAAAGGAAAGCTGGCAGCACTGTGACCTCCGAGATGGTACGGGTGACGCACATCACTACCACAGTTGACGTGGCAACGGCCAGGAAAGCACGAACCCTTCCTTTCCGGGCGTTCGGGAAGGAAGGGTTCGTGAACGAATGAGCAGGCGGGCGGAGTGCCTACTCAGCGTCGAAGGAGCTGCCCAGCAGATCCGCGATCAGACCGTCGAGATCCATGTGCTGGCCCTCGGAGCCGACCGGGACGGCGGCGAAGGACTTGCCGAGGAACGTCTGCACCTCGCTGGAGTCGGCGGTCGCGATCAGGCGGCCGTCGGGGGAGCTGAAGTCGAAGACGGCCACCGCCTTGGCGTCCTCGTCGATGCTCGGGTAGATCTTCACGTCACCCTCGCCGGCCGGGGCGGAGAGGCCCTGCAGCATCAGGGTGCGGGAGACGACCCACTCGACGTCACCGCCGCCCGAGTGGAAGGTCAGGCTCACTGCGTACGGGTCGTTCTCGCGGTAGCCGAGGGTGGTCGGCACGTCGACCGTGCGGCCCCACGGGTCGAGGCACGAGATCTTGATGTCCTGCTGCACTGCCGGGTGCTTGATGTCGCTCATTCGTCCGCTCCTTCTTGGTGGTCTTGCCAAGGAGACGGAGCCGTACGCAGGTGATGATGCCGTTTCTACGAACTTTCTGAACCGATTGGGGGAGACTCCGGTCACACCCGGGCGAGGGCGGCTTCCAGGCGGGCGACGGGGGAGCTCAGGTTGTACGTCGCGGCCAGCTCGCGCAGGCGCTCCGGGTCGGCAGGAGCGCTCGGCAGCGCGGTCCGGCTTCGGTCCAAGTCCAGGTCGCGCGCCACCGCCACGACCTTCGGCGCCACGGCCAGATACGGGACCGCGTCGATGAACTTCTGCCGCTGCGCCTTCGTGAGCGAGGTGGTCGGGTCGGCGACGGCGGCGACGATCCCGTCGAGGTCTCCGTACTGCTCGAGCAGCTTGGCCGCGGTCTTCTCGCCCACGCCCTTCACGCCCGGCAGCCCGTCGGAGGTGTCCCCGCGCATGGTGGCGAAGTCGGCGTACTGCGCGGCGCTGATGCCGTACTTGGCGAGCACCCACTTCTCGTCCACCAGATCCGGGTCGCCCACACCCCGCGTCGGGTAGAGGATGCGTACGCCGGCGGCGTCGTCGACGAGCTGGAAGAGGTCCCGGTCGCCGGTGACGACGTCGACCGGCATCCCGGCGCCGGTGGCGAGGGTGCCGATCACGTCGTCGGCCTCGTAGCCGTCGGCGCCGATCACACAGATGCCGGCTGCGGCGAGCACCTCACGGATGATCGGCACCTGCACCTGCAGCGGGTCGGGCACCTCCTCTACGTCGGGCACGGTCTCGAGCTCCTCGACCACCCGGTGGGCCTTGTAGGACGGGATCAGGTCGACTCGCCACTGCGGCCGCCAGTCGTTGTCCCAGCAGCACACCAGGTCTGTGGGGGAGTAGTCGTTGACCAGCCGGGAGATGAACTCCAGCAGGCCGCGGACGGCGTTGACCGGGGTGCCGTCCTCGGCCTTGATGTCGGGCACACCGAAGTAGGCCCGGAAGTAGAGCGACGCGGTGTCCAGCAGGAGCATTCGAGGTTCAGCCACGCTGTGCACATTATCCGCTGACGCGGAGGGCGAGCCTGGTGAATGGCCGTCGTGGCCACTCCTGAAGCGCTCCACCCCGCCGGTGGACAACCGGAAATCTTTCGACATCAACCAGTTGTTGGGACGTAAAGGCGGAGATATTGCTGTTGTGGGTAGGCTATCGCCGTGACTGCACCTGAGATCG
This sequence comes from Nocardioides sp. NPDC051685, assembly GCF_044453405.1. Classification (NCBI taxonomy): domain Bacteria; kingdom Bacillati; phylum Actinomycetota; class Actinomycetes; order Propionibacteriales; family Nocardioidaceae; genus Nocardioides; species Nocardioides sp. NPDC051685. Next base: position 112,804 of record NZ_JBITCR010000002.1, read on the forward strand.
AGGCCACCGACCGTAAAATCCTCCAGCTTCTCGCGGAGGACGGTCGGATGTCCTACACCGACCTGGGCAAGGCGACCGGCCTGTCGACCTCGGCTGTGCATCAGCGCGTCAAGCGGCTCGAGCAGCGTGGCCTCATCACCGGCTACGGCGCTACCGTGAACTACGCCGCGATCGGTGTGCCGCTGACCGCGTTCGTCGCGGTGCAGCCCATCGACCCGTCTCAGCCCGACGACACCCCTGAGCGCGTCGCCGACCTCACCGAGGTCGAGGCCTGCTGGTCGATCGCGGGCGTCGAGTCCTACATGCTCAAGGTGCGGGTCGCCACCCCTGAGGCGCTCGAAGAGCTGCTCGGCCGGATCCGCTCGGTCGCCAACGTGTCCACCCGGACCACGATCGCGATGTACACCTACTACGAGAACCGCCCGACCCTGACGCACTGAGTCTGTCCGGGCCGGGCGGGCCCGGTTCACTCCGCGTGAGTGCGCCACCACTCCTGGCCCGACTCGGGCAGGGTGTGGATCGGGTCGTAGTACTCGTAGGTCCTGGTCAGCGCCTCGGGGTCGGAGGCCTCGATCGAGGTGCGGTAGTTCTTGGTCCAGTAGGAGATGCCACGCTCGGTGTCGTAGTCGGCGAGCTGGTGGACCCACCGCTTGCCGACGAAAGGTACGTCGCACACGATGCGCGGGGTGGCGAACCCGGGCAGGTAGCCCATCAGGTCGTGCTGCATCCGCTGCGCGTCGGCGACCGAGACCCGCCAGTGCTCGCTGAACGGGATCATGTCGCACATGTAGAAGTAGTAGGGCATGATCTGCGCGCCGTCGAGGAGGCGGAAGCAGAGGTCGAGCAGGCTGTGGGTGTCGGCGTTCACGCCGGCGAGCAGCACTCCCTGGTTGCGTACGTCGCGGACGCCGGCGTCCAGCAGCGCCCGAGTCGCCTCGGCGACCAGCGGGGTGACCGAGTTGGCGTGGTTGGCGTGGGTGTGGACCGCCAGTGAGACGCCCCGCTCGCGGGCGATGGTGGTCACCCGGTTCATCCCCTCCAGGAGCGGCTCCTGGAGCCAGTGCTGGGGGAGACCGATCAGGCCCTTGGTGGCCAGCCGGATGTCGCGGATGTTGTCGATCGCCATCAGCTTGGTGAGGAAGTCCTCCAGCCGCGGCCAGGGCAGGTTGGCGACGTCACCGCCGGAGACGACCACGTCGCGCACCTGCGGGGTGTTGCGCAGGTAGTCGAGCATCGCCTCGTGGCGGTCGACCGGCTTGCCGGTGAGCTTGAGCTTGTCGATGACCGGGGTCGAGTTGCCGACCAGGTCCATCCGGGTGCAGTGGCCGCAGTACTGCGGGCAGGTGGAGAGCAGTTCGGCGAGCACCTTGGTCGGGTAGCGGTGCGTCAGTCCCTCGGCGACCCACATGTCGTGCTCGTGCAGCGAGTCGCGGCTCGCCTGCGGGTGGGACGGCCAGTCGGTGCGACGGTCGGAGAAGACCGGGATCATGTAGTGGCGAATCGGGTCTGCGTAGAAGGCGGCGGTGAACTCCTCGCCGGCCGAAGCACCCGTGGGCACCATGGTGTTCATCATCTGCGGCGGCACCAGCATCGACATGGTGGCCCGCTCGGCCATGTCGCGCTCGAGGTCGGCATAGAACCGCTCGTCGAGAAGATCGCCCATCAGGGCGCGCAGCTGGCGGACGTTCTTGATGCAGTTGACACGCTGCCACTGCACGTCGCGCCACTGCTCCTCGGTCACGTCGGCCCACCCCGGGAACCGGGTCCAGTCGGGCTCGGCCAGCTCAACGCGCTGGTAGGCGTAGGGCTGTCCGTCTCGGGTCGTGGGCTCGATGGTTGCGGTCATGTTCCCCACCATAGCGGGAGATCGTCCGGTGTTTGCAAGCCTAGGCCGCAATTCTTCCATCAACCGCTGGTAGGGTCCGGCGTGAGATGCACGCAAGGAGGCGTACGACCGATGACCACTTCTGACCCGACAGGCCTGCACCGGGTGCTCGACGAGCCGGTGGGCGGCTCGTTGCCCCTGCCCCAGGCGGCCCGAAGACTCGACACCCGAAGGACCTTGTGGCCCGACGAGGTGCGGATCCGGGTGGAGCGACTGAACCTGGACGCCGCCTCGTTCCGGCAGCTCGAGTCCGCACACGACGGCGACGGAGATGCCGCACGCCGCGAGGTGCTCGACATCGTCGCCGAGCGCGGCAAGATGCAGAACCCGGTGACCGGGTCGGGCGGCATGCTCGTCGGCGTCGTCGAGGAGGTCGGGCCCGAGTCGCCCCTGGGCCTGAAGGCCGGCGACCGGGTCGCGACGCTGGTGTCGCTGACCCTGACACCGTTGGTGATCGAGGACGGGCTCAAGGGTTGGGCCGGCGACTCGGAGCAGGTGCCGTGCGACGGCTATGCCATCCTCTTCGGCCGCTCGATCGCCGCCGTTCTTCCCGACGATCTCGCCCCCGAGCTCGCGCTGTCGGTGATGGACGTGTGCGGCGCCCCGGCGCTGACCCGGCGGGTCGTCTCCGAGCGCTACGCGGGTGGCGTCGTCGCCGTGATCGGTGGCGGCGGCAAGTCCGGATCGCTCTCGCTCGCCGCTGCTCGTGACGCTGGCGCCGGCCACCTGATCGGCATCGTCCCGACCGAGGCCGAGGCGTCCCGGCTTCGCGAGGCCGACCTGGCCGACGAGGTCGTGGTCGCCGACGCGCGCAACCCGGTCGCGCTGCGCGACGCGGTCGCGAAGGCCGGTGGCCCGGCCGATGTCACTGTCGTCTGTGTCGACGTGCCCGGCTGCGAGGGCGGAGCCATCCTGGCGACCGCCGACCAGGGCACGGTCGTCTTCTTCTCGATGGCGACCTCCTTCTCCGCCGCCGCGCTCGGTGCCGAAGGCCTCGCCGCCGACGTCACGATGCTCGTCGGCAACGGCTACGTCCCCGGGCACGCCGCCTATGCGCTGGATCTTCTCCGCGCGAACCGAGGCGTCCGGGCACTCTTCGAGGGGAGACTGGCCCAGTGAGACTCGATCTGGACCCACGCACGATCGCCCAGGCACGCGCGCTGGCCGCGAAGGTCGGCGACCCGATCGTCGAGATGGCCAAGAAGCACACGACCGTCGCCGTCGAGCGAGCCACGCTGCGACTGGCCGGGCTCGCCGGCGCCGATCCGGACGGCACCCCGTGGGTGAACCACCTGGTCGACGCGGTACGCGCCGACATCGGTCTGGAGCACGGCGTCGCGCTGCCGGTCTGGCAGGCCCTGGCCGCCCACGGCAACGACCTGTCCCGTCTGGCCGAGGAGGCAGCCGCGGGCCAGGTGACCTTCCGCCTGCCCGAAGGTGCCGAGGCCGAGCTGGCCGCGAAGCACGCCCGCGAGGCGGTCGGGGCCGGCATCGCCCGGCTCGACGCCAGCCGGATGGCCCGTGAGCGGATGATCACCGAGATCGGCGACGCGCCCCGCAAGCCGTGGATCTACCTGATCGTCGCGACCGGCGACATCTACGAGGACATCCCGCAGGCGCAGGCGGCCGCACGCGAGGGCGCCGACATCATCGCGGTGATCCGCTCGACCGGCCAGTCGCTCCTCGACTACGTGCCCGAGGGCGCCACCCGGGAAGGGTTCGCCGGGACGTACGCGACGCAGGAGAACTTCCGGCTCATGCGCGCGGCCCTCGACGAGACGAGCCGCGAGCTGGGCCGCTACGTACGGCTCACCAACTACGCGAGCGGGCTGTGCATGCCCGAGATCGCCGCGTTGGCCGGCATGGAGCGTCTCGACATGATGCTCAACGACTCGATGTACGGGATCCTGTTCCGCGACATCAACCCGGTGCGTACGTTCGTCGACCAGCGGCTCTCGCGTCAGATCCACGCTCGGGCGGGGATCATCATCAACACGGGCGAGGACAACTACCTCACCACCGCCGACGCGGTCGAGGCGGCCCACACCGTGACCACGAGCCAGCTGCTCAACGAGTACTTCGCCAAGGAGGCCGGACTCGAGGACTGGCAGCTCGGCCTCGGTCACGCCTTCGAGATCAACCCTGACGTGCCCGACTCGTTCCGGCTCGAGCTCGCCCACGCGCTGCTGGCGAAGACGATCTTCCCCGACGCCCCGCTGAAGTGGATGCCGCCGACCCGGCACATGACCGGCGACATCTTCAAGGGCTACCTGCTCGACGGGTTCTTCAACCTCGCCGGCGCGATGACCGACCAGGGCATCCTGCTGGTCGGGATGATGACCGAAGCGGTGGTGACGCCCTGGCTCTCGGACCGCGACCTGGCCCTGCAGAACGTCAGGTACGTCATGGACGCGGCCGGACGCCTCGGCGAGGACTTCCACCCGGCTCCTGACGGGTTCATCGCCAACCGGGCCCGCGAGGTGCTGGGGGAGTCGATCGACCTGCTCGGGAAGATCATCGCCGAGCCCAACGGGCTCCTGGACGCGATCGCGGACGGCACCTTCGGCCTGATGAAGCGCCCCGCGAACGCCGGCAAGGGACTCGAGGGCGTGGCCGAGAAGTCCGAGGCCTACTACAACCCCGCTAGCACCATCTTGGAGGGTGAGGAATGAGCATCATCAGGCCGTACGGCGACACCACCGGCGACGGCATGGTGCAGGTCTCCTTCACGCTGCCGATCAAGCACAGCAAGGTCGCCGACGGCGCCGCGCTGCAGCTGGCCAACAAGATGGGCATGGAGCCGGCGATGGTCGTCCACTCCAAGCCGATGGGCGACGACTTCACCTTCTTCGTCGTCTACGGCCAGGTCAACCATCTCGTCGACACCGACAAGGTGCAGGTCGTCGAACGCGACTTCCCGCTGCTGACGCCCAAGGAGGCCAACGCGGTGATCAAGGAGACGCTGCGGCGACCGATGGTCGTCGTCGGCGCCTGCATCGGCACCGACGCCCACACCGTCGGCATCGACGCGATCCTCAACATCAAGGGGTTCGCCGGCGAGAAGGGCCTGGAGTACTACAAGGAGATCGAGGTCGTGAACCTCGGCGCCCAGGTCTCGGTGCCGTCCCTGGTCGAGGCAGCCGTCACCCGTCGTGCCGACGCCGTGCTCGTCTCCCAGGTCGTCACCCAGCGTGATGCCCATCTGCTCAACACCCGGGAGATGTCGGCAGCGTTCCGGGAGGCCTACCCGGCGGGGGAGCGGCCGCTCCTGGTCGCCGGCGGGCCGCGTTTCGACGAGTCCATGACCGCCGAGCTCGGCGTCGACCGCATCTTCGGCCGCGGCACCACCCCTGCCGAGGTCGCCTCCTACCTCGTCCACCGCACCACCATGAAGGAGCCTGCCGCATGACGTCACCCGAGACCGGGCCCGCGATCGGGACCAAGGTGGTCCACCGCCGCTACGTGCCCTACTCGCACGCCCACTACGCCGGGAACCTGGTCGACGGGGCCTACAGCCTGGGTCTCTTCGGCGACGTCGCGACCGAGATGTGCATCCTCACCGACGGCGACGAGGGCCTCTTCGCCTCCTACGACGACGTGCAGTTCAAGGCACCGGTCCGCGCCGGCGACGTCCTGGAGATCACCTGCGAGCTGGTCAAGGCCGGAACCCGGTCCCGGGTGATGGAGTTCGCCGTGTACGTCGTGGCCCGGGGAGCCGCAACCGAGGCTCGTCCAGGAGCTGCTGAGATACTGGACGAGCCGGTCCTCGCGACATCCGCGCGAGGGACCGTCGTCGTTCCCTGAGCGGCGTAACGAGTACGCGTAGGCGACACGCCGAAGTTCCTCGAGAATTCTTCACTTTTTTGCGCCCGGAAGGCTATGGCTGACCTGCGGAAACATCTGTTTCCGCAGGTCAGCGGCTTGTTGACTTACGCGGAGCCAGCGGGTGATGGTGGCAACGTTCGCTCATGCAGAGTCGCGGTTGGCGGACCGGCGCTCGACGAATCGGGTCGGGGGTGTCGAGCCAGGCATGCCTTCGACGCGTTTTCGCGAACGCGGTCAACGACCGCGAGGGCAACGCGGGAGGGCCGAGGCGTCCTTAGACAACGATCGTCCCCCTGTCTCCAGCAGGGATCGGAACGGCCCGAAGAACGTCTTGATCCTCCCGTGCCTCTGCTGGCTGGCATTCGATCGGCGACCAACGGCCGGATATCCTGTGATCTCCACCCTCTTTTCTTGACAAGGCCGGCGTACGTGACGAACGAGCAGCTTCCACCCTGGACCGAGATCGGCCGGGCGGTGATGGTCATCCCGACCTACAACGAGGCGGACAACCTCGCCTGGATCGTCGGGCGGCTGCGCAAGGCACAGCCGCGCGTCGACGTGCTGATCGTCGATGACGGTTCACCCGACGGCACCGGCACGATCGCCAACGAGCTGGCCGACAACGACGACCAGATCCACGTGCTGCACCGCACCGAGAAGGCCGGGCTGGGGGCTGCGTACCTGCACGGGTTCGGCTGGGCCATGGAGCAGGGCTACGACATCGTGGGGGAGATGGACGCCGACGGCTCCCACCAGCCCGAGGAGCTCCACCTCCTCCTGGAGGCGCTCACTTCCGCCGACCTGGTGATCGGCGCCCGCTGGATCCGCGGCGGCTCGGTGGTCAACTGGCCGCTGTCGCGACGGCTGCTGTCGGTGGGCGGCAACTTCTACGTCCGGCTCCTGCTCGGGATCGGCGTCCACGACGCCACTGCGGGCTACCGCCTCTTCCGGCGTACGACGCTGGAGAAGCTGCAGCTGAGCAGCGTCGAGTCGACCGGCTATGTCTTTCAGACCGAGATGGTCACGCGTACGCTGCGGGCCGGCCTCACCGTCAAGGAGGTCCCGATCCAGTTCATCGAGCGGGTCCGGGGCGAGTCGAAGATGAGCCCCGCGGTCGCCGCCGAGTCGATGCGCCGGGTGACCCGCTGGGGGCTGGCCGAGCGCCGCGACCAGCTGCTCCGGCTGCTGCGCCGATTCGGGCTGGACCGTTTCGTGGGAGGCCGTCGATGACGACGCGTCGCCGCCGGTTCTCCTGGGTGCTGGTGCTCCTGTTCCTGGTGATGCCGCTGGCCGAGCTGTTCGTGCTCATCCAGGTCGGTCAGGTGATCGGCGTGTGGTGGACGATCCTGCTGCTGGTCGCCGACTCGATCTTCGGTGCCTGGCTGATGCGCCGCGAGGGGTCGCGAGCCTGGACCGCGCTGACGACGGCACTCTCCTCCGGGAAGCTCCCGTCCAACGAGAGCGCCGACGGCGCGCTGATCCTGCTCGGTGGCGCGCTGATGCTCAGCCCCGGCTTCGTGACCGACATCTTCGGCATCGTGCTGATCCTGCCGTTCACCCGGCCCGTCTTCCGCCGCATGCTGGCCACGCTCGTGCAGAAGCGCCTGGTCACCGCCGCGATGCCGTCCACCTTCGGTCCCGGCGCCCGGCCCCGCAACGACGACATCGTCACCGGCGAGGTCATCGACAAGGACGCCTCCTAGCCCAGGCGTCGCCCGCGTCGGCCGAGGCGTCACAAATGCGAATCGAGTGGTCACCGAAGTGACCACTCGATTCGCGTACGTGACGTCTCGGCGTGAGATCAGGCGTTGGCCTTCTTCTTGCCCGGTCCCTTGCGGTGCAGGTGAGCCGGGCCGATCTCGCCACCGCGAAGCAGGTCGAGGCGCTCCTTGAGGATGTCCTCGAGCTCCTTCTCCGAGCGCCGCTCCAGGAGCATGTCCCAGTGCGTACGCGCCGGCTTCTCGGCCTTCTCCTCCGGCTTGGCACCGGAGAGGTTGAGAGCCTCCATCCCGCAACGCGGGCACTCCCAGATCGCCGGAACCTCGGCCTCGTCCGACATCGTGATCTCGAAGTCGTGGCCCTGCGGGCAGCGGTAGGCCACCTGCTGACGGCCCGCGAACTCGATGCCGCGTTCGTCCTCAAAACTTTGTCCGCCCAGTCGGGCGCCGCGCAACGTGCGCTCGGCCATGAAGCACCTCCTGAGTCGATCGTCCCCCGTTGGATGAGCTGAAGAGCGAGACGGCCTGCGGACTCATGACGCAGGCCGGTCAGACCTCTTCACACCATCAACGGTACAGAGGAGGTGATGATTCCGTGAATTGTCGAGATAGTCGCCGTGTTGTTCGACACAGAACCCACCTGACCTGCGGATCTCCCTGAGGGAGTCCTGAGTGGTCGATGTCTCGAAACCGCCAGCTGCTGAGCGCGCTCTCAGATCCGTTCGGGCGCGCGGTTGCCCGCCTGCTCGATGCCCTTCGCTGTGTCAACGCGGGCGAGTAGCACACCACCGATGACGAAGAATGCGATCAGCGCAAGAATCGACGGACGGAACGATCCGGTGAACTGGTGGACCAGCCCGAAGACGAGCGTCCCCATCCACGACGTACCCCGGTCCATCGCGTGATACAGGCTGAAGAACTCGGCCTCCTTGCCGGCGGGGATGAGGAGTGAGAAGTATGAGCGTGCCAAGGCTTGGGTGCCGCCGAGAACCAGGCCGATACCAACGCCGACGACAAGCAGCAGTGGCAACTGCTTCTCGGGCAGCAGGAACGCACCGATGACAACCAAGATCCAGGTGCCGAGGCCGGCGAGGATCACGTGCTTCGCGCCGAAGCGCGCCGCAGCCCGGGAGAACACCACGGCCCCACCAACGGCCACGAACTGCACCAAGAGATAGACGAGCAGCATGGTGTCCAGGACAAACCCCAGCTCCTCGGTGCCGTACTGCGCGGCCGAACCGATCACGGTCTGGATGCCGTCGTTGAAGAACAGGTAGGCGATCAGGAACGTCATCGCAACTGGGTATCGGCGAAGTTCCTTGAGGGTGATCCACAATTGACCGAACGAGCGCCCGAGCAAGCCGCCCTGAACGTCCTCGACGTCGCGCGGTTCACGATTCCTGATCCGTCGCCACGGGATGATGATGAAGACCGCCCACCACACGGCCGCCGAGAGCAGGTTCAGGCGTACGGCCATGCCGGTATCGATGCCGATCGAGCCACCGAACTTCATCAGTAGGAAGTTGAGTGCAAGCAGGATGGCCCCACCGGCGTAGCCGTAGGCCCAGCCGATCGACGATGTCCGATCTCGTTCGTTCTCGGTCGAGATCAGCGGAAGAATCGAGTCACTGACAACGACCGAGCAACCAGCGCACAAGTTCGCGATGATGAACATGACCGAACCGAACAACCAGTTGTCGCCGGTCATGAAGAACAACAGGCCTGCGGCGAGTGCACCTGCCCAGGCGAACGCCGCCATCAGGTCCTTCTTGCGCGCCGTACGGTCGGCGATCGCGCCGATCAGGGGATAGGTCAGTGCTGAGAGAATCGTCGAGAAGGTGATGACGTACGACGGGAGCGAGCCTGGGTCGATCGGCAGCCCAAGCAAATAGATTCGGTTTCGATCGTCTGCCGCCTGCTTCGCGATCTCGATCAGGTAGGGCGCGAAGAGAACCCCGGCAACTGTCGTCTGGAAGGCCGACACAGCCCAGTCGACGAAGAACCAGCCCTTCTGCTCCCGCGCCCGCTCGACGGGCCTGAAGTCGCCGATCCCGGCTGATGCGGTCACTTCTCGGACTCCTCGTTGTTCGCTTCGGTGGGCTCAGCCCGAGATGGCTGAGCCTCCCACAGACCGCGCTCCTCCAGGAACGCTTTGAGTACGTCGGTGCGGTCCGTCATCAGGCCGTCGACGTCACGCTCGATCAGCCGCTTCATCTCGGCCGGGTCGTCGACGGTCCAGACGTGGACCTCCTTGCCGGCTCGGTGGGCTCGTCGGACGAGGCCACGTGACGCCACCCGGATGGACAGCGGGCCGAGAAGGTGCTGGTGGTGGGGGATCTGGAGGGCGTCGAACTCTCCGCCTGCGAGCCGCCTGGCGATGCCTGAGGTGGGGGACAGCACATAGGCCAGCACCTCCCGAGGGTTCGCCGAGGTCCGCACCCGCCCCTCGGTCAGACGCCGGAACTGCTTGATCCGGCGGCCCGAGAACGAGCCGACGATGACCTTGTCCTCGTGGCGGGTCGCCGCGAGGAGCTCGGCGAGCGCACCCACGGCACCGTCGGACTTGAGGTCGATGTTGAAGGTGACCTCGGGGAACGCCGCGAAGAGCTCCGCCAGGGTCGGCACCCCGTGCTGGCCGCCGATGCGGGCCGCCCGCACCTCGGCGTACGTCATCTCCGCGATCAGCCCGCTGACGTCGGTCACCCGGTCGAGCGCCGCGTCGTGGAAGGCGAGCAGGACCCCGTCCCGGGTGGCGTGCACATCGGTCTCGAGATGCGTGTAGCCGAGCGCCACCGCATGTCGGAACGCCTCCATGGTGTTCTCCATCCCGACCAGGTCGGGATGGAGCGCTCCACCACGGTGCGCATAGGCGCGTACGCGTCGTTGCTGCTCCCTCACGGGGAGCATCTAACCACCCGTGAGGTCTGCTTCACATGAGCCCGGAGACTCATGCCGGCAACTGCGTAGAGAATCGAGAATACGCAGTCGCCGGCATGTTCTGCCCGATGTTCGCTCGCTTGCGCTCGCTCAGAGCCTCAGATGTCGCGGAAGGCAGTGATGTTCGCGCCGAGCTGGTTGAGCCGCTCGGCGAGGTCCTCGTAGCCGCGGGCGATGACGTAGGTCGAGCGGAGCACCGAGGTGCCCTTCGAGGCGAGCATCGCGAGCAGGACGACGACGGCGGGACGCAGCGCCGGCGGGCAGACGATCTCGGTCCCGGAGAAGTGCGTCGGGCCCTCGATCATCACCCGGTGCGGGTCCATCAGCGTGACGTTGCCGCCGAGCTTGTTGAGCTCGGTCAGGTAGATCGCACGGTTCTCGTAGACCCAGTCGTGCAGCAGCGTCTGACCCTGCGCCACCGCGGCGATCGCGGCGAAGAACGGCAGGTTGTCGATGTTGAGGCCGGGGAAGGGGAGCGGGTGGATCTTGTCCAGCGGCGCGTGCAGGACCGAGTGCTTGGTGTTGATGTCGACCAGGCGGGTCTTGCCGTTGAGGGCGAGGTATTCCTCGGTGAGGGTGTAGTTGAAGCCCATCTCCTCGAGCGTCGCCAGCTCGATCTCCATGAACTCGATCGGGACCCGCTTGATGGTGATCTCGGAGTCGGTCACGATCGCGGCGGTCAGCAGCGACATCGCCTCGATCGGGTCCTCGCTCGGCGCGTAGTCGACGTCGACGTCGATGACCTCGCGGCCGGTGACGCGCAGCGTCGTGGTGCCGATGCCCTCGACCTCGACGCCCAGCTTCTGCAGGTAGAAGCAGAGGTCCTGGACCATGTAGTTGGAGGACGCGTTGCGGATCACCGTGGTGCCCGGGTGCAGCGCAGCGGCCATCAGAGCGTTCTCGGTGACGGTGTCGCCACGCTCGGTCAGGACGATCGGGCGGCCCGGCTGGATCTCCCGGTTGACGCTCGCGTGGTAGGCGCCGTCGGTCGCCTTGACCTCGAGGCCGAAGGGGCGCAGGGCCGACATGTGCGGCTCGACGGTCCGGGTGCCGAGGTTGCAGCCGCCGGCGTAGGGCAGCTCGAAGGTGTCCAGGCGGTGCAGCAGCGGACCGAGGAACATGATCACCGAGCGCGTACGGCGCGCGGCGGCCTCGTCCACGGCGTCCAGGCGCAGCTCCTTCGGCGGCACGATCTCGAGGTCGTTGTCGTCGTTGAGCCAGCGGGTCTGCACACCGATCGAGTTGAGCACCTCGATGATGCGGTTCACCTCTTCGATGCGCGCGACCTTGCGCAGCGTCGTACGGCCCCGGTTGAGGAGCGAGCCGACCAGAAGGGCGACCCCGGCGTTCTTCGAGGTCTTGACCGTGATCTCACCCGACAGCGTGGTCGGACCGGTGACGCGCAGGTGCGTCGGCCCCGCCCCGATGTCGACCAGGGAGGAGTCGAGAGCGGCACCGACCCGGGCGATCATCTCCAGGGACAGGTTCTGTTGTCCCTGCTCGATGCGGTTGATCGCACTCTGGCTGGTGTTGAGAAGGTCAGCGAGCTGTGCCTGGGTCAAACCCTTGTGCTTGCGCGCATCGCGAATCAAGTTCCCGATACGACCTTTGTATCCGTCGGTCATGGTGCACCACCGTAACTCATATATGAGATAAGCCTGGATTCCCCGCGAAGTGTCGGCGTTTCGTTTCAGGGCTGTTGCCTGGCTCGTGGAACGGCCACCGTGTGCAACATCTCTTTACGCCGGGTGACAGGATGCCACCATGCGCGCGACGACGATCCATGGTGTGGGCGACATCCGCTCCACCCAGGTACCCGATCCTGCTCTGACACAGCCCACCGACGCCATCGTCAAGGTCGTGGGCTCCTGCATCTGCGGCTCCGATCTGTGGAACTACCGCGGGTCCAACGGCGAGATCGAGGAGCCACGCACCATCGGTCACGAGTGCATCGGCATCATCGAGGAGGTCGGCGCCGACGTACGCGACTTCAAGGCCGGCGACTTCGTCATCGTCCCCTTCGACCACTGCGACAACACCTGCCCGCACTGCCTCGCGGGAGTCCAGTCGGTCTGCGAGAACCTCGGCTTCACGGTCAGCGGACAGAGCGAGTACGCCCTGGTCAACCAGGCCGACGGCTCGCTGGTCAAGCTCGACGAGACGCCCGACGCGGCGATGTACCCCGACCTGCTCGCGCTCACCGACGTGATGGCCACCGGCTGGCACGCCGCGGTGATGTCCGGCCTCGGGTCCGGTGCCAAGGGCGGCACCGCGGTCGTGGTCGGTGACGGCGCGGTCGGCCTGTGCGGCGTGCTGGCTGCTGCCCAGCTCGGCGCCGAACGGGTCGTGGCGATGTCGCGCCACGAGGCCCGCCAGGAGATCGCCAAGAAGTTCGGCGCCACCGACATCATCGCCGCCCGCGGCAAGGAGGGCGAGGCGGCCGTCCGCGAGCTCACCGGCGGCATCGGGGCCGACTACGTCCTGGAGTGCGTCGGCACCGACCAGTCCTTCAAGACCGCCTCCAAGGTCGCCCGCCCGGGCGCGACGGTCGGGTTCGTCGGGGTGCCGCACGACGTCAACCTCCCGGTCAACGCGCTCTTCCGCACCAACGTCGGCCTCAAGGGCGGGATGGCGCCCGTACGCCGCTACCTCCCCGACCTCCTCCGCCTCACCCTGGATGGCACCATCAACCCCGGCCTGGTCTTCGACAAGGCGCTGCCGTTCACCGGGGCCGCCGAGGGATACCGCCTCATGGACGAGCGGCTCGCGACCAAGGTCCAGCTCACCTACTGACCGGTCGTCATCCCGGGCGGGGGATCGGCCGGGCCGTACGTCTGACAGACTCGGTCGATGCCCCGTACCGACACCATGCGCCTGCGCCCGCTGTCACCGGGCGACGAACACGTCTACGCCGACTGGGCACGCGATGAGGAGTTCCGGGTGGCCAACGGCTGGCCGGAGCGCGAACGCGACGGTCACCTCCGCCACTGGCGCCGGCTGATCGAGGCTCCGCCGCCCGAGCTGATCCGGCTCGCGGTGGAGGTCGACGAGGATGTCGTCGGCTACGCCGATCTCCACGGCCTGGCGCCCGACACCCGCGAGCTCGGCATCGCCATCGGCCCGAGCTCGCGATGGGGCCAGGGCCTCGGCCAGCGGGCCATCAAGACCGCGCTCACCTACGGCTTCTCCGTCCTCGACCTGACCCGGATCTGGGCCGAGACGCACGAGACCAACACCCGCGCCCAGAAGCTCTTCGACGCGACGGGTTTCATCGAGACCGGCCGTCACGGCACCGACACCTACCGCGGCGAGGACGTCAGCCTCGTCCAGTACGCCGTCGAGCGCCCCTACTAGTCGGCGATGCGTACGGGCTTCTGGTCCGGGTAGCCCTCGGGGAGCAGCATCGTGCCGTCCCGGTGGCGGTAGAGGACCTGCCAGTGCCAGTACAGGTCGTACGCAGCGGGAGACCGCTTCATCTGCTCGGCATAGGCGCTGACGGCCGCCACGTAGCGGCCGGAATGGTTGTAGGCCCACAGGGCACCGGCCATGTCGCGGGGAGCGCCGTTGGAGGCGAGCATGCGGCCGGCGGCCATGATCGCGTCGCCCGGGTCGTTGATGTCGCCGCCGGCGCCGTACTGCGCGAAGGTCGAGGGCAGGAACTGCATCGGGCCCTGGGCGCCCGCGGTGCTCGTGCCGCGGATGCGCCCCATGCGGGTCTCGACCAGATGGACGGCGGCAAGGTACTGCCACGGCGTCCCGGTCTCCTGTTGTGCCTCGCGATAGAGCGGTCTCAGCTCCTCGGGCGCCGGTGGCGTCAGGATCCTCCACTCCGGCAGCTTCGGCTGAGGGTCGGTCATCGCCAGGAGCTCGCGCGCCGCGGCGATGTCCGCAGCGAGCTGGGCGCGGTCGGCACGGCCGAGCGCGCCCAGCACGTCGTCGGTCTCCGCCTTCGACCCGCGGGCGAGGTGGCGGGCGGTCGTCTGCTCGAACAGCGCGGCCTCCCGTACGTCCTCGGCCCCCGATTCCCCCGAAGCGACCGTCGCCATCGCCCGGGTGAGGCGCTCGGCCAGCGGCACCGAGGCGTCGTCGAGCGTCGGCGTCGTCGGCGTCGTCGGGGGCGGGGCCGACGACGACGCCGACGGGCTGCGGGACGGTTCCGCGGAGGACTCACCGCCACAGCCGGCGACGAGCGCCGACAGGGCCGTGATGGCGGTCAGGGCAGCGAGCCGGGTGCGCACGCACCCGACGCTACCGGACGGCGGCGTCCCCGATGATGGCCGCGAGCTCGGCCGGCTTGCTCAGCTGCGGCCAGTGGCCGGTGGGCAGGTCGACGTAGGTGACGTCCTTGTGCTTGGGGATGGCGGCGACCGACTCGGTGCCGTCGGCGATCCACTCCTTCAGGTTGGCGGCGGTGTATTCGGGGCAGACGAAGACCGCCGGGACCGAGTAACGGCGCTCGTCGCCGAGCTCGAACGGCTCGGAGGTGAGGCTGGCAGGGGAGGGCCGCAGCAGCGCCTCGAAGGCGGCGCGGTCGAGGTCGCGCACGTCGGACTCGTCGAACTCCTCCCAGGGCACCGGCGGCAGGTCGGCGCCGTCGGTGGGGAAGTTCTTGGCCGGGATCATGCCCGGCTCCGCCGGCCAGCCGCCGACGTAGACCACGGTCGCCACCTTGTCGACGCGAGCATCGAGGGCCGCGCCGGCCACCGCGCAGCCCATCGAGTGACCGACGAGGATCACCTGGCCGTCCGACTCGTCGATGGCGGCCACGACAGCGGCGACTTGGTCGGCGACGTGCACGTCGGACCGGTCGGTCTCGGCCGACTCGAGGCCCGGCAGGGTGAGCGGCCGCACGGTGTGGCCGGCGTCGGTCAGATGAGGGACGACGAGGTCCCAGGAGGTTGCGTCCAGCCAGAGGCCGGGTACGAGAACGATGTCCATGACACGATCCTCTGCCCGGTTGCGGACGATCCGCTTCCGCCACCCAGAAATCTTTTCAAACAGAAGAACGGTGACCACCGCAGATGCAGTGATCACCGTTCTCTGGCCGCCCGAGACAGCTGACGCCAGGTGGTTCAGCGAGCGCCGGCGCCCTCCAGTAGCTCCGCAACCTCGTGGGCGCGGCAGTCGCAATCGGCGTCACACGGCAAGAAGCGATGACGTGCGTGGCCGCAGTCGCGGCACGGCATGTCGTGAGAAAGCGTGAAGCTTTGCACCTCAACGGTGTCCCACATTTCTATTCATCCCCCAGAGAATGGTGATCGGTGTTTATCGGTGAAGCTGGCTGATATGTAACACGATAATCCGCGACTTTGGAAGGGCTCGGACAACACGCCGAGACAATGTTTTCCCTGGTCAGTCGACCGATATGCGTATTCGGTCGACCGATAGATAAACTCATAAGGGACTCCTGTTGATGCCGTGTAGACGTCCGCTTTACTGCGTGCACGAGAGCGTTCTCGGCTGTGGATCGATTGAAAGCAGAACGCGGAACGCCGCGCCACCACCGACAAGGTGGTGACGCGGTAGAGGCGGTTCCGGTCTGCAGAACCGCCAGAGGCGAAGGTCCTGGCCGCCCTGGCCGGGATGGCACGGTCGAGCACAGGCGCCGATCGCGGGAATCCTGCAGGGCCGTTGAGAGTTCTACTACCGTGAAGAACATCGGATTCTTGTCGTTCGGTCACTGGACACCGTCGCCCTACTCCCAGACACGGTCGGCACGGGATGCACTGATCCAGGGGATCGAGCTCGCGGTCGCCGCCGAGGAGCTCGGCATCGACGGCGCGTACTTCCGGGTCCATCACTTCGCCCGCCAGTACGCCTCGCCCTTCCCGCTGCTCTCCGCGATCGGCGCCCGCACCTCGACGATCGAGATCGGCACCGGCGTCATCGACATGCGCTACGAGAACCCGCTCTACATGGCCGAGGACTCGGCGGCCGCCGACCTGATCTCCGGCGAGCGTCTGCAGCTCGGGATCAGCCGCGGCTCACCCGAGCAGGTCATCGAGGGCTGGCGCTACTTCGGCTACGACCCCGGCGAGAACGCCACCGAGGCCGACATGGCCCGCGCCCACACCGAGACCTACCTCAAGATCATCGAGGGGGCGAAGTTCGCCGAGCCGAACCCGCGCCCGATGTTCCCGAACCCGCCCGGGAAGCTCCGGGTCGAGCCCTACTCCGAGACCCTGCGCGACCGCATCTGGTGGGGCTCGAGCTCGCTGGCGACCGCACGCTGGGCCGCCGGGCTCGGTATGAACCTGCAGAGCTCGACGCTGAAGAACGACGAGAACGGCAAGCCGTTCCACGTTCAGCAGCGCGAGCAGATCGAGGCCTACCGCGAAGCCTGGAAGGAGGCCGGTCACGAGCGGGAGCCGCGCGTCTCGGTCTCGCGCTCCATCTTCGCCCTCGTCAACGACGAGGACCGGCGCTACTTCGGCCTCGATCGGCAGACGAAGGACCAGATCGGCAACATCGACGACCAGACCCGCGCCATCTTCGGGCGCTCCTACGCCGCCGAGCCCGATGTCCTGATCGAGGAGCTGGCCGGAGACGAGGCGATCCAGGCCGCGGACACGCTGCTGCTCACCGTCCCCAACCAGCTCGGCGTCGACTACAACACGCATGCCCTGGGGAGCATCCTGACCCATGTCGCACCCGGTCTCGGCTGGCGCTAGAAACCTCCGGGTCGCGCAACTTCCGGGTCACAAAAGGGCGCATAATCGTTGTCATCCGCCCCACGTGGCCGCGCCATTGGCTACCGTGCACGGCGACCGTTATTCAAGGGGGACCCTGTTGGCTACGTACGCTGAGCTGCTGGACGGCTACCTTCGCGATCCTGGCCCGGAGTCACTGAGAGCCCTACGCGAGGCGATCCTCGAGGCTCCCAACTTCCGGCCCGATCTCGAGATCACCGAGATGATCGCCCCGATGATGTCGGCCGGCGACTACGCCGGCGCCGTTGCAGCTGTCCACGCCCTGATGCCGGGCGCGATCTTCAGCCCGTCCGCCCACGCCGCGCTCGCCGACGCCCAGCGCGGCCTCGGCAACCCCGAGCAGGCCCAGCGTGAGTCGATCCTGGCCCAGGCCGCTCTCGACAGCATCATCAGCACGGGCGAGGGCACCGAGTCCGAGCCGTGGACGGTGCTGCGCACCAGCGATGCGTACGACGTGGTCCTGGCCTCGGGCAAGACGCCTCGGTCACAGGTCGCGGTCGGCAAGCTCGACCGGATCGTGTGCACCGACTCGACGGTCTGGTTCTTCGACACGAGCAACGACTTCGCCAGGACCTGACCGCGAAGGCGCGCGGAAGACCCGTTCTGATTGTTCACCGGGTTGTTGCCGGTAGGGACGGTGTGCGTCGGGTTCCTGACGGAACCGGCACTCACGCTCGTGAGCATGATGAGTCGCACCTTGCCGATCCTGCTCGCCGGGATGGTCGCCGCCGTCTTCGCCTCAGCAGCGCTCAGCTCGTGGGCGATGGCCGACGTGCCGCGCGATTCCGACCAGGGCCAGGCTGTGTTCGAGCGCCACGAGGTGGCGCCGGAGGACGCGCGGCCCGGTGGCGGTGCAGCGCCGTTCGAGACGGCCGTGGTGATCGGGCTCAACACGCTGCTCCTCGGCGTGCTCCTGGGCGGGATCCTCTGGGGTCGACGGCGGCTCGGCTGCACCGACACCGCACTGCCTCGAATGTCCGTATAGCGAGAATTGCGTCTCATTTCTCGGGATTCCCCGCCTAAGGTCGATCCATGTCGACCTACACCCATGGCCATCACGAGTCGGTGCTGCGCTCGCACAGGTGGCGCACGGCAGAGAACTCCTCGGCCTACCTGCTGCCGCAGCTGAGCCCCGAGCAGCGACTGCTCGACGTGGGTGCCGGGCCGGGGACGATCACGCTCGACCTCGCCGGCAGGGTCGCTCAGGTGACCGCGACCGAGATCGGCGAGACCGAGCTCGAGCTCTCCCGGCGTGCGGCCGAGAACGGGGGAGTCACGAACATCGACTTCCGGGTCGAGGACGTGCACGCGTTGAGCATCGAGGACGCTGCGTACGACGTCGTTCATGCGCATCAGGTGCTGCAGCACGTGGCGGACCCGGTGCAGGCGCTGCGGGAGCTGCGGCGGGTGACGAAGCCCGGGGGCGTCGTGGCCGTGCGTGACAGCGACTACGCGGGCTTCGTCTGGTGGCCGGAGTCGGCCGAGCTGACCGAGTGGCTGCGGCTCTACCAGCTCGCCGCGCGGGCCAACGGCGGTGAGCCCGACGCGGGCCGGCGCCTGGTCTCCTGGGCGCGCGCGGCAGGCTTCGCCGACATCGCGGCCACCTCGAGCACCTGGAGCTTCGCCGACCCCGAGGATCGGGCGTGGTGGGGCGGGATGTGGGCCGACCGGTTCACCGACTCCGCGGTCGCCCGCCAGCTCGTCGACTCCGGAGACGCCACGACCGCCGACCTCGCCCGGGTCGCGGACGGGTGGCGGTCGTGGGCCGAGGCGGAGGACGGTTGGTTCTCCGTCCTCCACGGCGAGATCCTGGCTCGCGCTTGAGGTTCCAGGCTCAGCGATGCATGATCCGCGAGGAGAGCGTGTTGCCGAGCAGCTGGATGACCTGCACCAGCGCGACCAGGATGAGCACACAGACCCAGGTGACGGTCGGGTCGTACTGCCGGTAGCCGAAGGTCTGGGCGAAGCTGCCCAGACCGCCACCGGCGATCAGGCCGGCGACCGCGGACATGTCGACGACCGCGACGAAGGCGAAGGTGTAGCCGAGGATGATCGGCGCCAGCGCCTCGGGGAGTACGACGGTCGCGGCGATCCGGGCACGGCTTGCGCCCATCGCACGGGCCGCCTC
Source organism: Nocardioides sp. NPDC051685 (assembly GCF_044453405.1). Lineage (NCBI taxonomy): Bacteria > Bacillati > Actinomycetota > Actinomycetes > Propionibacteriales > Nocardioidaceae > Nocardioides > Nocardioides sp. NPDC051685. Next base: position 132,007 of record NZ_JBITCR010000002.1, read on the forward strand.
GATGACTCCCGGTGGGACGGTCACCAGGTTCTGCTCGATGATCCGGGCGATGCCGAACATCGCGGCGAGGATCAGCGAGAAGATCACCGCCGGCATCCCGATCCCGGTGCCGACGATCAGCCGCGCGGCCGGCTGGACGGCGGCGATGAAGATGATGAACGGGATCGGCCGGAAGAAGTTGACCAGCACGTTGAGGACGACCGAGACGACGGCGTTCTCGTAGAGCCCGCCCTTGCGGGTCAGGTAGAGCCCGAGCGCGAGCAGCAGGCCGAGCGCGCCGCCGATCAGCATGGTCAGCGCCACCATCAGCAGCGTCTCGCCGGTGGCCTGCCAGATGTCGGGCCACAGCTCGCCGAGGCGGGTATCGGTGGGGAGAAGCATCACAGCTCCTTGGCGGGGACGAGGGCGGCCAGCTCGCGTACGGCCTCGTCGACCGAGGCCGCGGGACCGTCGAGGGCGAGCGTCAGGTTGCCGAAGGTGGCTCCCTGGATCTCCTCGATGCCGCCGAAGACGAGCTCGAACGCGATCCCGCGCTCGAGCAGGACCGCGAAGATGTCGGTCTGGCGGGGGCCGCCCTCACGCAGCTCGACCTTCACGAACCGGCCGGCGTGGCGGGACCGAAGGGCGGCCAGCGCGTCGGGGGCAGGCTCGTCGTCGACGACGGTGCCGACGAAGCGCCGCGTCACCGGCTCCCTGGGTGCGGAGAAGACGTCGTAGACGGCTCCGGACTCGACCACGCGACCGTTCTCCATGACCGCGACGTGGTCGGCGAGCTCGCGGACGACCTCCATCTCGTGGGTGATCGCCACGATGGTGGTGCCGAACTCCTCGTTGACCCGCTTCAGCAGCCGCAGCACCTCGTGGGTGGTCTCCGGGTCGAGCGCGCTGGTGGCCTCGTCGGCGAGCAGGAGGGAGGGGTTGGTGGTCAGCGCGCGGGCGATGCCGACGCGCTGCTTCTGCCCGCCCGAGAGGTTGCGAGGGTAGGTGTGGGCCTTGTCGGGGAGGCCGACGAAGTGCAGCAGCTCCGAGATCCGGCGCTGCTGCTCGGCCTTGGCGACACCGGCGATCTGCAGCGGATAGGCGAGGTTGCCCCAGACCGTACGCGACTCGAAGAGGTTGAACTGCTGGAAGATCATCCCGATCCCCAGTCGGATCGGCCGCAGCTGCCGCTCGTGCAGGCCGACCAGCTCGGTGCCGCCGACCTGGATGGAGCCGGAGGTGGCTGGTTCGAGGCCGTTGAGGAGGCGTACGAGGGTGGACTTGCCGGCGCCCGAGTAGCCGACGATCGCCTGGATGTCACCGGCGGCGATGTCCAGGTCGACGTCGTCGACCGCGCGGACCTCGTTGCGACCCCGGGCCGCCGGGTAGGTCTTGGTGACGCCGCGGAGCCGCACCAGCGGCTCCGCGGCAGCGGCGGCGTGCGTCACTGACGCTCCTCAACCTGCTTCTCGGTGTCGTCGAGCGACTTCTGCAGGTCCTCGACCGGGATCTTGACGAGCTCGGCGGTGTTGCCGGAGGTCTCGTAGACCCCCTCCTGCACGTCCTCGTTCGTCTGGAAGATCTTGACGAGCTTCTGGTAGGTCGGGTTGTCCTTGTCCTCGGCGCGTACGGCGAAGATGTTGACGTAGGGCAGCGCCTTCGGGTCGGACGGGTCGTCGGTCGCGAGCGCGTCCTCGAACTTCAGGCCGGCGTCCTCGACGAAGTCGTTGTTGATGATCGCCGCGGCGACGTCGGGGAGCGAGGAAGCGGTGATCGAGGCCTGGACCGCCTTGACCTTCACCTTGGAGGCGGCCGTGTCGACCTCCTTGATGGTGCTGAACGGCGTGCCGCCGTCGGTGAGCTCGATCAGGCCCTTCGACTGGAGGAGGACCAGGCCGCGGGCCTGGTTGGTCTCGTCGTCAGGGACGATCACGGTCTCGCCGGCCTTGATGTCGTCGAGGCTCTCGTACTTGGAGGAGTAGAGACCCAGGGGATAGGTCGCGGTCGAGCCGAGGGCGACGAGGTCGTCGTCGTTCTGGACGTTGTAGTCGGCCAGGAAGATGATGTGCTGGAACTGGTTGAGGTCCAGCTCGCCCTCCGACAGCGCCGGGTTGGGCTGGTTGTAGTCACCGAAGTTCTTGACCTCGAGATCGATGCCCTCCTCGCGAGCGGCGTCCTGGAAGGTCTTCCAGTAGGGGTCGTCGGCACCGACGACGCCGATGGTGACCTTGGTCAGGTCGGTGCCGGAGTCTTCGTCGCGGGTGAGGAAGAAGGCGAGGCCCCCGATCACGATCGCGGCGGCGATGACGATCCCGACGATGAGCGGGAGCTTGGACTTGGGAGCCTCGATGAGCGGGGTGGGCTCGGGCGTGCTGGAGGACACGGGTGGGAACCTCTTCTGAATGTCGAGAATGCTGGACAACGCGGTTGTTGTCCACAAACACAGTAGACTTAACGAAGATCACACCCGCGTACGCGGCCACACCCCGAGATCATGTCAACGACATGCCTCGGGGTGTGTTAGGTGCCGTTCACGCCAGGTCGCGGCGCCTCATCAACACCACAGCGGCAACGCCGGCGACCAGGACGTACGCGGCGACGGTGATCAGCGCCTGCTCGCCGCCGATCGTGGTGACGACACCCGGAGTCCCGGACCGCTCGCCGACTAGCGCGCCGACCAGCGATCCACCGGCGGTGCCCGGGAGCACGTGGGTGAAGGTCTCGACCGCGGAGATCAGCCCGCCGACACCGCGCAGCAGGTTCTCGACGACCAGCGCCCAGACCAGCCCCAGGCCGACCGCGATGGACGGCCCCTTGGCGAGCACGCCGACCAGGAACCCCAGCACCGCCCACATCTCCAGGACCAGGAACCCGGTGCCGTACGCCTCGAGGACCGCCTCCAGCGACGGCATCACGATCTCCTGACCCTCGGTGACGGCGATCAGGGACGAGACGCCGAGGTAGAGCGCGAGTGTCGCGGTGATCATCGCCACGACGATGAGGGTTACCGCGAGCAGCGAGCCGCCGACGGTCGCCAGCCGCGACGGACCCTGGGTGAAGACCGTCTTCCAGGTGCCCCAGCCGAAGCCGTTGCCGGCGGCCAGGGCGCCGATCACCATGGCGAGCGCACCCCCGAACATCGGCAGCCCCTGGACCAGGATGTCCGGCAGGGCCGGCGGGAGCATCTGGGCGAGCAGACCCGCGCGGGTGCCACCGTCGCTGGTGAAGTTCTCCTCGCCCGAGACGTACGCCACGTAGTTGAAGACGTAGCCGAAAGCGAGGGCCAGCGCCATCCACGCGCCCACGACGACCCAGGTCGCCGACCACTTGCGCAGGCGCAGCAGCTCTGCGCTGGTGCTGTTGATCAGTGCATTCATGACACGAGCTCCTTCGTGCTGGTCATCTCGAAGAACACGTCCTCGAGGGACCGCTCCGCGGCGGTGACCTCGTGGACGTCGACCCCGGCTCCGACCAGGTCCTTGACGAGCCGGGGAGCGGCGGTGGCGGGCAGATCGATCTCGAGCGTGCCGTTGCCGAGGCGGCGTACGCCGTCCTCGCCGGCCACCCGCATGACGGCCGCCAGGGCGGCGTCCTCGGGGGTGGCCCGGAGGCGAAGCGTCGCTCCGCCGCGCAGGTCGGCGACGGTGGACTCCCGCAGGAGCTCGCCGTTGTTGATGACGCCGACGCGGTCGCAGATCTCCTGCACCTCGGCCAGGATGTGGCTCGACAGGATCACCGTCTGGCCGGCCTCGGCGAGCGAGACGACCAGGGCGCGCATGTCGGCCATGCCGGCCGGGTCGAGCCCGTTGGTGGGCTCGTCGAGCACGAGCAGGTCGGGGGAGCCGAGCATCGCGGCGGCGACGCCGAGGCGCTGCTTCATGCCGAGCGAGTAGCTCTTGAAGGCGTCCTTCGCGCGGTCGGCGAGGTCGACCAGCTCCAGCACCCGGTCGACCTCGGTGTTGGGCAGGCGACGGTAGCGGGCGAGCGTCCGCAGGTTGTCGCGGCCGCTGAGGTAGGGGTAGAAGCCGGGACCCTCGACCAGGGCCCCGATGCGTGCGGTGACGTCGGGGCGCCCGGCGGGCAGCCCCAGGATGCGCGCCGAACCGGCCGTGGGCCGGATCAGGCCGAGCATCATCCGCAAGGTGGTGGTCTTGCCGGCCCCGTTGGGGCCGAGGAAGCCGTACACCTCGCCGCGCATGACGGTCATGCTGACCCGGTCGACGGCGAGCCTGTCGCCGTACCGCTTGGTCAGCCCGTCGGTCTCAACCACGAGTTCGTTCATGTCTCCTACGCTCTCCCGGGGGACCCCTGGTCGGCGTCGGCGCCGTAGAGGCTCCGGGTTACGCAGATCTGCGTACGTGACCGGCCATGTCTGTCGTACGCCTCGGGCGCCCGCGCGAACTACGGTGTGTCCATGTCCCGGATCCGTCGCCACTGGCTGCCGTGGCTGGTCGTCGTGGTGGTGCTGGTCGGCTCGCTGGGCAGCAACGCCCAGAGCGATCCCCGCGGGCCGGTCCTGGTGGGTGTGCTGCTCGCCCTGGTCGCGGTCCTGCCGGTGGTACTGGCCCAGCCGCGTGGCTGGATGATCGCGACCAGCGGAGCCTGCGCCGGCGGCTACTTCGCCGCGGGATACGCCGCAGGACCGATCTTCATGGCGCTCCCGGTGGTCACCTTCGCGCTGGCGCTGTCGCTGCCCACGCGCCGCTGGGTCGGGTGGGCGGTGGTCGGGGCCGCGTTGGTGGCGGCCGGGATGATCCTGAACCCGGAAGGTGCCCGGTTCGAGGGCGGTCCCGGACGCGGGCCGTGGGCCGACGGCCGTGGCCCCGAGGGTGATCTGTCGCTGTGGCAGGCCTTCGGTCAGGTGGCGCTCATCGCGGCGTGCGGCGCGGTGGCCAGCGCGCTGCGCTCCCGCAACGAGGCCCGCGCCCAGCGCCAGCGCCGCGCGGTCAGCGACGAGCGGGTCCGGATGGCCACCGACCTGCACGACGGCGTTGGCCACGGACTGGCGGTGATCGCGATGCAGGCCGGTGCCGCCCTGCACGTGCTCGATCGCGACCCGGAGGCCGCCCGCCGCAACCTGGAGGCGATCCGGGCCGAGAGCAAGGACTCCCTCGACCTGCTGCGCCGGCAGCTGGCCCGGCTGACCGAGACGGAGGTCGAGGGCGGGTCGGCGCCACGGGCCCCGGAGCATGGGCTCGCGGACATCCCCGCTCTGGTCGAGCGGGTCCGCACCGGTGGGCTCGAGATCTCGCTCCGACTCGATGCGGAGCGGGTTCCCCCGGAGGCGGAGCGGGCTGCGTACGCCGTGGTCCAGGAGGGGCTCACCAACGTGCTGCGGCACGCGGGGGCCACCCATGCCGAGGTCTCGGTGGTCCGCACAGGCGCCGCCTCGGCGGCCGAGATGGTCGTGACGGTGCGCGACGACGGGCGGGGATCGGACATGTCAGGCAAAGAAAGGCGCCCTGGGATGGGAATTGTGGGAATGCGGTCGCGCGTGGAGGCGCTGGGGGGCACCCTAGAGGCGGGGCCGGAGGTACGGGGCTTCCGGCTGCGGGCTTCCATCCCGCTTTCTGGGTCCTCGGCGGGTGGCGCGGAGGGGCTGGCATGAGCAGCACGGATCACACGCTGATCACGGTTGCTCTGGTCGATGACCAGCCCCTCGTTCGCATGGGCCTGGCGACGATGATCGGCGCCGAGCCCGATCTCGAGGTCGTCGGCGAGGCCTCCGACGGCAGCGCGGCGCTGCCGATGCTGCGCCGCACCCACCCCGACGTCGTGCTCTGCGACATCCGGATGCCGGTCCTCGACGGGCTCGGGATGCTGGAGCAGGTGACTCGCGACGCTTCCCTGAAGGACGTACGGGTGGTGATGCTGACGACCTTCGAGCTCGACGAGTACGTCTTCGAGGCGCTGCGCCTGGGTGCGAGCGGGTTCCTGCTCAAGGACGCCGAGCCGGTCGCGTTGCTGGATGCCATCCGGGTCGTGGCCGAGGGTGGCTCGCTGCTCGCGCCGACGGTGACCCGGCGGGTGATCGAGGAGTTCGGCTCCTCACGCCGGGCTGCCAACCCGCATCCGCGTCTTGGTGACCTGACCGAGCGTGAGCGGGAGATGGTCGCCTGGGTGGCCACCGGCCGCTCCAACGCCGAGATCGCCGCCGAGCTCGTGGTCAGTCCCGACACGGTCCGCACCCACGTCTCGCGCGCGATGGTGAAGCTGCATGCCCGTGACCGCGCCCAGCTCGTGGTCTTCGCGATCGAGTCGGGCCTGAAGATCTAGGCTGCGAGCCGGACGCTGCCCGGCATCACCACTGGGGCGCAGGAGCAGGTGTCGCTGCAGGCCAGGTAGGTGTGCACCTCGTGTCCGCAGCGCGGGCACGGCAGGAAGTGCGACATCGGGAAGCTGTGTACGTTCTCGGTGCTCTGAGCTGTGTCCCACATGACTTTCTCCTATCCGCGTTGTGTGCCTTCACCTACTCCACGAGTGTGCGCGTCCGATTTCGACATCTTTACTTCGACACGCGGAAGATTCATCAAATGGGAGGATGACAGGGTGACGACCAAACCCGGTGATGGGCCCGGCGGTGGGCAGGGCCAGGAGCAGCGGTTGCGTGACCTGAAGCTGCTGCGGAAGGTCAAGGACCGCATCGACCGGGAGTACGCACAGCCGCTGGACGTGGAGGCGCTGGCCAGTGGCGTACACATGTCTGCCGGTCACCTGAGCCGGGAGTTCCGCAAGGCCTATGGCGAGCCGCCCTACTCCTACCTGATGACCCGCCGGGTGGAGCGGGCCATGACCCTGCTGCGGCGTGGTGATCTCAGCGTCACCGACATCTGCTTCGCCGTCGGCTTCGGTTCGCTGGGCACGTTCTCCACGCGGTTCAGCGAGCTCGTCGGGATGTCGCCGAGCGTCTACCGCGACAAGGCCACCTCTGGTGGCGGCGGGATCCCGCCGTGCGTCTCCAAACAGGTCACCAGACCGGTCAGGCGGAGTTCGATCAGGAATGGAGAAGCGAAGGTGCCGGACCCCTACATAGGTTGAGGTCCATGGACATCAACATCTGCCACAGCTACCTTCCGCACACCGACCCCGAGGCCTCGCTGAAGTTCTACCGCGACCTGCTGGGATTCGAGGTGCGGAAGGACGTCGGGTACGAGGCGATGCGCTGGCTCACCGTCGGACCGCCCTCCCAGCCCGGTGTGAGCGTCGTGCTCTACCCGCCGCTCGCCGACCCGAACATCAGCGAGGACGAGGGCCGGACCATCCAGGAGATGATGGCCAAGGGCACCTTCGCCAGCCTCATGCTCTCCTCGCCGGACGTCGACGCGGCCTTCGAGAAGATCCAGGCGGGCATCGATGCCGCCGGTGGCGAGATCATGTCGGAGCCGACCGACCAGGACTGGGGCATGCGGGACTGCTCATTCCGCGACCCGGCCGGCAACACGATCCGCCTCCAGCAGGTCAAGTGAGGCACAAATGTGCAGGCCTGGATTCACGCCGCCGACTAGCCTGATCGCCATGACGGACCCGGGCTCGAACGAGCACAGCAGCGAGCACAGCGCAGACACGCACGACCTGATCCGAGTCCAGGGGGCCCGGCAGAACAACCTCAAGGACATCTCGGTCGAGATCCCCAAACGCCGGCTCTCGGTGTTCACCGGCGTGTCGGGATCCGGCAAGTCCTCGCTGGTCTTCGGGACGATCGCGGCCGAGTCGCGGCGGCTGATCGACGAGACCTACTCGACCTTCATCCAGGGGTTCATGCCGAGCCTGCCGCGGCCCGAGGTCGACGCGATGGAGGGGCTGACCACCGCCATCCTGGTCGACCAGGAGCGGCTCGGCGCCAACCCGCGCTCGACGCTGGGCACGGTCACCGACGCCCATGCGATGCTGCGCTCGCTGTTCAGCCGGCTGGGGGATCCGTTCATCGGTGGGCCGACGGCGTTCTCCTTCAACATCCCCACCACCCGGGCGTCGGGCGTGATGACGGGACCGAAGGGGGAGAAGAGGATCGTCAAGGACGCGGTCTACCTCGGCGGCATGTGTGCCGAGTGCGAGGGCCGCGGGACGATCTCCGACCTCGACCTCGCGGTGATCATCGACGAGTCGAAGTCGCTGGTCGACGGGGCGATCCTGGTGCCGGGCTACACCGCCGACGGGTGGATGGTGGCCGCGTTCAAGGTGGTCGTGCCCGCGGACGTACCCATCAAGGACCTCACCGAGGAGCAGCGCCACGACCTGCTCTACGCCGAGCCGCGCAAGATCAAGCTCGAGGGCATCAACGCGACCTATGAGGGCCTGATCCCGAAGATCCGCAAGTCGATGTTCAGCAAGGACGTCGAGGCGCTGCAGCCCCACATCAAGAAGTTCGTGGAGGCGGCGGCCGTCTTCAAGCCGTGCCCGGCCTGTGGCGGGACCCGGCTCAACGAGTCCGCTCTCTCCTCGAAGATCCGCGGCAAGTCGATCGCGGACGTGTGCGCGATGCAGGTCACCGACGCCGCGGATTGGCTGCGGAGCATCGACGACCCGGGCGTGGCGCCGCTGGTCGCCGGGCTGCTGCACCTGTTCGACTCGTTCGTCGAGATCGGTCTGGGCTATCTCTCCCTCGACCGGCCCTCGGGGACCCTGAGCGGCGGTGAGGCGCAGCGTACGAAGATGGTCCGTCACCTCGGCTCCGCGCTGACCGACGTGACCTATGTCTTCGACGAGCCGACCGTCGGGCTGCACCCGCACGACATCCAGCGGATGAACAAGCTGCTCCTCGACCTGCGCGACAAGGGCAACACCGTCCTGGTGGTCGAGCACAAGCCTGAGACGATCGCGATCGCCGACCACGTCGTCGACCTCGGCCCCGGCGCCGGCAGCGACGGCGGCACGATCTGCTTCGAGGGCACCTACGCAGGGCTCGCGGCCGCCGACACGCTCACCGGGCGCCACCTCGGTCACCGCGCGTCGCTGAAGGAGACGGTCCGCACCCCGAAGGGGCAGCTGGAGATCCGCGGGGCGACCTCCCACAACCTGCGCAACGTCGACGTCGATGTGCCGCTCGGTGTGCTGACGGTCGTCACCGGTGTGGCCGGTTCCGGGAAGTCGTCGCTGATCCACGGATCCATCCCGGCGACCGAGGACGTCGAGTTCGTCGACCAGAGCGCGATCAAGGGGTCGCGACGCAGCAACCCGGCGACCTACACCGGTCTCCTCGAGCCGATCCGCAAGGCGTTCGCGAAGGCCAACGGGGTCAAGCCGGCGCTCTTCTCGGCGAACTCCGAGGGTGCCTGCCCGACCTGCAAGGGCAACGGGATGATCTACACCGAGCTCGGGTTCATGGAGACCGTCGCCTCGCCCTGTGAGGACTGCGGCGGCAAGCGGTTCCAGGCGCTGGTGCTCGAATACCGTCTCGGGGGGCTCAACATCGCCGAGGTGCTCGACCTGTCGGTCGCCAAGGCGCACGAGTTCTTCTCCGCGGGCGAGTCGAAGGTGCCCCCGGCCGCCAAGATCCTCGAGCGGATGACCGACGTCGGCCTCGGCTACCTCAAGCTCGGCCAGCCCCTCAACACTCTCTCCGGCGGCGAACGCCAGCGGATCAAGCTGGCCATGCACCTGGGGGAGAAGGGCGGGACGTACGTTCTGGACGAGCCGACCACCGGCCTCCATCTCGCCGACGTCGACAACCTGCTCGCGCTGCTCGACAAGCTGGTCGACGCCGGCAAGTCGGTCATCGTGATCGAGCATCACCAGGCCGTGATGGCGCACGCCGACTGGATCATCGACCTCGGCCCGGGCGCCGGTCACGACGGCGGCCTGGTCGTCTTCGAAGGTACGCCCGCCGAGCTCGTCGCGAAGAGGTCGACGCTCACCGGCGAGCACCTGGCGGCGTACGTGGGCGCATGACGATAGCGGACGCCGACCGTCCTGTTTAGGTGCCATGGTGGGGCCATGGCACCCGCGGCTCGAACCTTCCAGGTCACCTTCGACGCACACGACCCACGCGCGCTCTCCACGTTCTGGCGTGACGTGCTCGGCTACGTACACCCGGGGCCTCCAGGGGTCGCCGTCCCCGAGGGCAGCGACCCACTGGACGCCTGGGACGCCTTCCTCGAGCAGGTCGGAGTGCCGTCCGACCAGCGCAACAACGCCTCCGCGATCGAGGACCCGACCGGTGCCGGCCCGCGCGTCTTCTTCCAGCGCGTTCCGGAGTCGAAGACAGCCAAGAACCGGGTCCACCTCGACGTCCGAGCCGCACCCGGGCTGCAGGGCGAGGAGCGGATGGCCGCGCTGGAGGCGGAGTGCGAGCGCGTCGTCGCCCTCGGAGCAACCCGGGTCCGCCGATTCGATCCAGACCCGCCGATGAGCCTCGGCTTCATCGTGATGCAGGACCCCGAGGGAAACGAGTGGTGCCTGGACTGAATCCCGCTCCAAATTAGCCTCCACAAAATCCCGGGCTTGACAATTGGAATAGTCTGGTTTATGTGGAGTTTCAACACGCCACATTCGACCTGCCGCACGGCACCTTCCACGCGCTACAGGGTGGTGATCCAGAGGGTCGGCCCACCCTGGTCTTGCACGGCTTCCCGGACCATCCGCCGACGGCGACGCCTTTCCTTGTCGAGCTCGGCAGGCGGGGACGTCACGTCGCTGCACCGTGGCTTCGCGGCTATGCGCCATCCCCGACGGCGGGTCCGTTCGACATCGGTTCCCTCACCAGCGACGTGATCGCGCTGATCGACCGCTGGTCTCCCGAGCGGCCCGTGGAGCTGGTTGGCCACGACTGGGGAGCTGTGCTCACCTACTCTGCCTGCGTCACCGCGCCGGAGCGGATAGAGCGCGCGGTCACGCTCGCATTCCCTCATCCGCTCACGTTCCTGGGCCGGCCGCGCCCCGCTCAGCTACGCCTGAGCTGGTACATGGCCTTTTTTCAGCTCCCAGGAAGCGGCTTGGTGGTCAAAGCCCGCGATCTCGCCTTCATCGACCGCCTCTGGCGTCAGTGGTCGCCAGGCCTCACGCTCGATCCAGGTCGCCGGGAGGAGCTACACGTGTGCCTGCGGGAGAGCATGCCCGCGCCCCTCGAGTACTACCGCGGCTTTCTTCGACCCGGCATCATCAGGGCGTCGCGCAGCATGAGTCGGCCGATCACGATGCCCCTGCTGCAACTGCACGGCGCCGACGACCGCTGCATCCTCCCCCCGACGGTCGACGACCGGCATCGGTTCACCGGCCCGCACACACTCGAGGTCGTCCCCGACATCGGTCACTTCCCGCACATCGAGGCCCCCGAAGCGATCGCGGAACGGATCGCAGCGTGGGCCGAATAGCGGGCCACCTGATCTTCCCCCTATCCTCGCGCCATGTTGATGAGGCCAGCCGTCGTCAACGACGCCGAGGCGTTGACCGACCTCCACCTCGACGTGTGGGAGGAGGCGTACGCCGGCCTGATGCCGGACTCGATCTTCATCGAGCGCCGCTCCCAGCGGTTGGAGCGGATCGACCGGTGGCGCACGAACATCGGGACCGGGCCGATCTCGACCCTGGTCGCCGAGGACGACGAGCCGGGACGGCTGCTCGGCTTCGCGAGCGCCGGGCCGGCTCGTGACGCCGATCCCGGGCTGCCGCCGCTGGAGCTCTCCGCCCTCTATGTCCGCGCGGAGAGGTACGGCACCGGCCTCGGCCACCGGCTGCTCGAGAAGGTGATCGGGTCCTCGGCGGCGTACCTCTGGGTTCTCGACGGCAACCGGCGCGCCACGGCGTTCTACGAGCGTCAGGGCTTCCGGTTCGACGGCATGACCAAGACCGAACCGGTCGGCGTCGAGCGCCGCATGGTCAGGGCCTAAGCGCCCAGCGGTCGGCGGGCGAGCAGGGTCGAGTCGTCGATCTCGACCGGGACGCCGTCGCGAATCGTCAGGCGGGGGCGCTGCTCGACGACGACCGGCTCGAACCCGTTCGGCAGCCCGGGGAGCAGGTCCGAGGCGAGGAACATCGCGTTGTGGCGAGCGTGGCGCGCGAACACCTCGGAGGGCGCGTGACCGACCACGAGCAGGTGACCACCGGGCGCGACCGCGGTGGCCAGCCGGCCGGCGACGTCGACCATGCTCCCGTCGGGCGTGTGCAGGAAGTGGCACGTGACCAGGTCGAACTCCCGGCCCTCGGCGTCGAACGTGCGGGCATCGACCTGCCACCAGGACGTACGCTCCGCCACCCCGGCCTCCTCGGCATGCCAACGCGCCCGGGCGAGCCCGTTGGCCGAGAAGTCGGCCCCGGTCACGGTCCAGCCCTGCTGGGCGAGCCAGATGACGTCGCCACCCTCGCCACAGCCGACATCGAGCGCCGTGCCCGGCGTCAGCGCGGAGACCTCGGCGACGAGCTGAGGGTTCGGGTTGCCGCTCCAGACCTTCTGCTCACCGGCGTAGCGCTCCTCCCACGACTCCGGCTCGAACATCTCGCGTCCCTCGTCCTCGCTCATGACGCTCAATCTAGTCCTCGCCCCGGCCAAAGCCTGGTGCGTTCGAAGCACGCCATGTGGTTGCCTGACCGGCGAATTCTGGATCGGATAGGGATACTTCACCCATGCACGCTCTCGTACGCCGCCCCTCGCCCCGACTCGCCGACGGGCTGGTCACCCACATCGAGCGGAGCCCGATCGACCTCGACCTCGCCGGCTCCCAGTGGGAGGCGTACGTCTCCGCGATGCAAGCCGCCGGCTGGACGACGCACGAGGTCGACCCCGCCGACGACTGCCCGGACTCGGTCTTCGTCGAGGACACGATGGTGGTGTTCGGGGACCTTGCCGTGATCAGCCGCCCGGGCGCCTTGGAGCGGCGTCCGGAGACCGCCGCGGCCGAGGACGCCGTCCGGGCGCGGGGATACCGGATCGCCCACATCGAGGCGCCCGGCACGCTCGACGGCGGGGACGTGCTCAAGCACGGCGACACCGTGTGGGTGGGGGAGGGCGGGCGTACGAACGCCGAGGGGATCGCCCAGCTCCGGGCGCTGCTGGCGCCCCTGGGTGCCGAGGTCGTCGCCGTCCCGGTCGCCAAGGTGCTCCACCTCAAGTCGGCCGTCACCGCGCTGCCCGACGGCACCGTCATCGGCCACGAACCGCTCGTCGACGACCCGAACGTGTGGGGAGCCCGGTTCCTGCCGGTCCCGGAGGAATCGGGCTCCCACGTGGTCGTTCTCGACGACCGCACCCTGCTGATGGCCGCCTCGGCTCCGCTGAGCAGGGCGATCTTCGAAGAGCGTGGCTACACCGTCGTGGCGGTCGACATCTCCGAGTTCGAGAAGCTCGAAGGATGCGTCACGTGCCTGTCCGTCCGGCTACGCGCAGCTCAGGGCTGAACCGGCAGCGTCGAGCAGTTCGACCCAGCCGCGACACCACCGACCCGATCGGTGATCCAGTTGATCGCGGCGGTCTGGTCGACCAGGAGCGGCGTGATGTGGTTGGTGATCAGACCGTCGCCGAGGTTGGGCAGCACGACCGCCTGGTAGGTCACCTTGGCGCCCTGACCACACCAGTCGACGGCGAGCTGACGGGCCTGCCGGTGCGGGACGATGTCGTCCTGGGTGCCGGTGGCGAGACGGACCGGGATCCGCGGAGCCAGGTTGCCGAGCTTCTGCTCGGCCATGATCGCCCGCACCGTGGGCTCGCGCTCGATGATGGCGTCGAGGCTCTCGCCGGTCGTGGTCCAGCTGCTGCTCCGCTGGAACGGGTAGCTGACGATGCCGTCCCCGACGCAGGCCGTCGAGAGGTCCTCGAGCGCCGCCTGCCCCTTGTCGTTCAGGTTCTCGTCCAGGATCGGCTGCAGCTCCGGGTTCGACTGCGCCAGACCGTTGATGGTCCAGCCGAGCGCCGCCACGAGCGCGGAGCCGTCGATGCCCAGCGCGGTCGCCCGCAGATCGGCGGGCGGCGCCCCGACATAGGCACCGACGAGGTTGACGTCCGGTGCATACGTCGCGGCGAGCTCGGCGGCCGATCCGGTCGCACCGCCGCCCTGGCTGTAGCCGTAGAGCGCCACGCGTGACCCGCTGGTCACCGATGCGTCCGGAACGCCGCGGGCCGCGCGCGCCGCGTCGAGGACGGCGTGGCCGCCGTCGACCCGGTCGACATAGGTGTGGAGCCGGTCGGTGGCGCCCAGGCCGACGTAGTCGGTCACCATCACGGCCACACCGCGCGCCAGGAGGCGATAGATCCCGATGTCCTCGTAGCCCACCGAGACGGTCCTGCCGTTGAAGAAGATCGGTCGCTCCAGCCCGAGCGAGGCGGAGCACTGGTCGCCCTGTCCCATGGTGCCGGGCGCGACGACCACGAGCGGCCGGTCGCCCGCGCCGCTCCAGGCGGCGAACGGCTCGATGTAGGCGCCGGTCACAGCTGCGGGAGCACCGTTGTTGTCGGTCGTCTTGTACATGACCCGGGTCGCGGTGCCCGGCAGCGAGCCGATGCCGGGGATCGAGAGTCCGGCACCGAGGGGGAGGGGCTCGGTGCGTACGAGCTCGCCGTCGGCCGACGGAAGCGTCGCCGGCGGGTTGTAGAACTCCGGGATCTCGACACCGCGGGAGACGACGGTGGTGCCGCTGTCAGCGGCTACGGCGGGGGCGGCGAGGGCGGCCGGTGTGATCGCGGCGACGGCCAGTGCGGTGGCGACGAGCAATCGTGGTGCGTGCTGAGACATGGGGGACTCTCCTCACGTGAGCGGGACCACTCCGTCCCGAGTTACTGAAGAGTAATGTGAGCACGCTCACGTCGACAAGGGTTTGAGTCAACATTCGTTCACCGAAACCGGCTGGCGCAGGATCGTCCGCAGCTTCGCCGGCTCGACCCTCCGCGGATCACCGAGATAGATCTCGTGATGCTTGCCGGTCATCCGCAGCCCGTGCTCGGGGATGAACCGCTCGTGCATCTCCGCGAGGACCGGGCCCTCCTCGTCGTACGGCCCGAGGTGCAGGGTCTGCACGCAGGTGCCTTCGCTCAGCGTCTCCCAGCGGACCTTGTCCAGGCTCGCCGGCCGGTCCTTGGCGGCGACGTTCTCGATCGCCGCCTCGACCATCGACCCGGTGATCCAGTCCGGCGTCAGGATCATCGCCGTCCAGTCCCACTGCGACTTGTCGCGCGCCCGGGTGAACGCTTCCATGTCTTCGGCCCACCACAGCGCCTCCAGCGGTGGCACCACATAGTCGCGGCCGTCCTTCTTGCTGGCGAACTTCAGCTTGTACGCCACCGGGTAGAGCGCCGCGAGCGCGTCCGCGTACTCCTGGGCAGTGTTGGGATCGCCGTGCCCGTCGACCATCAGGTAGGGGAGTGGCGGCACCTCGAGCACCCGGAACTCGCCCCGCCGCGCCCGATAGCCGTCGAGCGTCTTCTTCAGATCCGTCTTCGCCACCATAGGGACATGATGCCGCCCCGGACAGGGCTGCTGCTCGCCTGGCGAGTCACGAGGGACACGCCAGACGAGCAGCGGTGATGATCAGGCCCGATGATCAGGCCCGATGATCAGGCCCGATGATCAGGCCCCGTGATCAGGCCCCGTGATCAGGCTCGGTACGCCGCCCACATCTGGTCCATCCGGGTGCTCTGACCCAGGGTGAACTGGTTGTAGCAGCTGTCGTAGCTGTAGTCCATGTAGTTGTGGATCGGGTCGAGGCCGGGCAGGTCGCAGGAGTCACGGCCGGCGGGGCAGCCCGAGGTCGAGCTGGCCTGGGCCGGGGTGTCCGCGACCTCGTCGTTGGTCGTGGTGCAGCCACCCTGGAAGGTGTGGTACAGCCCGAACCAGTGGCCGGCCTCGTGGGTCGCGGTCTTGCCGTCGTTGTAGTTGGTGGCCGAGCCGCCGGGGAGCGAGCTGTACTGCACGCGGATGCCGTCGATGCCCGGGTTGCGCGAGTAGTCCCACGGGAACGTCGCGATGCCGAGGTAACCGAAGTCGACGAGCCAGATGTTGAGCGCGTTCTTGCCGCCCAGGCGGGTCTGGGTGCGGTAGGTCGTCGACTGGCGGTCCTTGTGCCACTGGTTGTTGTAGTAGGTGTCGACGCCGGCGAGCGTGAAGGTGAAACCGGTGTCTGCCGCCGTGCCGGCCAGCTCCTGACCAGCGAAGTCCTGGTTGAGCTCGGCGATCTGCGCGTCGATCTGCGCCTGGGTCACGTCGCCGGATCCGTCGGTGCCGAGCATCTTGTGGATGTAGACGGGAACGGTGGCCGCGGTGCGCGCGTTGCTGCCCTTCTTGGCGAGGATCGCCGCCGTGCGGGCCTCGATCCGCTGCTGCTCCGCCGCGGAGATGTCGCGGTGGTCTCCGCCGGAGCCACCTCGGGCGGCGTCGGCCTCGTCATGGCCGGTGGGCTCGAGGCAGGCGGCCTTCGATTCCGGTGCCCACGCCGCTGCCGGGACGGCGGTCATGGCCACCGAGGCGGCGCCGAGGGCCAGGCTGAGTGCCGTGGCTGCGATGCGA
Organism: Nocardioides sp. NPDC051685; assembly: GCF_044453405.1. Taxonomy (NCBI): domain Bacteria; kingdom Bacillati; phylum Actinomycetota; class Actinomycetes; order Propionibacteriales; family Nocardioidaceae; genus Nocardioides; species Nocardioides sp. NPDC051685. The sequence goes on from NZ_JBITCR010000002.1 coordinate 148,413, forward strand.
GCTGAACGGTTCAACGTCATGTGATGAGGGTCCTCTCACTCAGTCCGGGCCCACGGGGTCTGGGGCCCGGATTTCGAACGCTGACTCAACACCAAATTTCATTGCACGGGAATGTAACGGCCGCAGATTTGTCCATGGCCGGAGGGATTTAACTGATCCGTAACGGCCGCCGCCGCCATGGAGACATGGGTACGCTCCGGACCATGGCAACCGTGGAAGATGTCCGGTGGCTCGGCTCCAGCCTCGAGAGGTCCTACGAGGTTTTCGTACGCGGCCGGCTGAAGTTCCGGGTCGGCTCGATCGTCTACGTCGCCTTCTCCCTGGACGAGACCGAGATGGGTTTCGGCTTCCCGAAGGAGGAGCGGGCCGCGCTGGTCGCCGGCACACCCGAGAAGTTCCACATGCCCCGCGAGTCGGAGATGCGGTTCAACTGGGTCGAGTCGTCCCTGGGTGAGCTCGACCCGATCGAGGCGTGCGAGTTCGTCGTGGACGCCTGGCGGCTCTGCGTACCGAAGAAGGTCTCCGCCGCCTACGACCTCGCCCACCCCGGCGGCCCCGGACCGGACCACCCGATGAACCGAGGCGAGCGATGATCCTGGCCAAGGAGCGCGACCCGCGCCTGATCACGCTCCGTCGTGGCGGGACGCTCACCGATGCCGACCACCATCTGCTCGCGCTGTGGGCGGCCACCTGCGCCGAGCACGTCCTCCATCTCTTCGAGTCCGAGTGCCCCGACGACCCACGTCCGCGCGAGGCCATCGAGGCGGCCCGCGCCTGGACGCGCGGTGAACTGAAGATGATGGAGGCCCGCACTCTCGGCGGCCACGCGATGGGTGCGGCCCGGCCGTTGCGCGGGGCCGCCCGCAACGCCGCCTATGCCGCCGGTCAGGCGGGCGTGGTCGCCCATGTCGCCGCCCACGACCTGGGGGCGGCTGCGTACGCCATCAAGGCCGTACGCGACGCCGCGCCTCCCGGCCGGGCGCCAGGAGTGCCGCTGGCAGCGGGAGCAGCTCCCGGACCCCGTCCGCGAGCTCGTCCTCGACGACCAGCGGATCCGCAACGACATCTGCTGGGGGGTCTTCGAATGAGCGACCGAGATCGCTAACGGCTGGAAAGGGAGCGCTCGGACGCGCGCACCTGCATTACGTGCGCATCCAGGGGGCGCTGAGCCGGGGGAGTGCCCCCTTCGACGGCCGGCGTGCGCCCGCCGGCACGTTCGGCCCCCACCCCAGCCGCGACCACGAGCCCGATCCCGAGCACGGCGATGAGGTTCGGCACCTGGTGGAGAGCGACGAACCCGATCACCAGCGCCAACGCCGGCTCGAGCGCCATGAGCGTCCCGAAGGCACCGGCGGTGAGGCGACGTAGCGCCATCATCTCCAGGGCGAAGGGCACCACCGGCACCAGGAGGGCCAGGCCAAGGCCGGCGAGCAGGAGCTCGGGCGTGAGTCGCTCCACGATGCCGGGTCCGACGACGACAGTGGCGACCACGGCCGCGACCGGCATGGAGATCGCGAGTCCACCGATGCCGCTGACCGCATCGCCGACCCGCTGCGTCAACAGGATGTAGGACGCCCAGCAGGCGGCCGCGCTCAGAGCGAACGCGACACCGAGCGCGTCCGCCGCGCCGTTCCACGGCTGGGTCAGGCACAGCACACCTCCGGCGGCCACGAGCGCCCATGCACGTGCCGTGCCGCGGCTGCGGACGACGGCCACCCCCAACGGCCCGAGGAACTCCAGCGCAGCGGCGGTACCGAGCGGGAGCCGGGCCAGTGCAGCCATGAACAGCAGCGTCAGGCCGGAAGTGACCACACCCAGCGCGACGCCGCACAGCAGCGTCTCCCGGCTGAATGCCGAAGGGCGCGGCCGGACGAGGACCAGCAGAAGAATGCCGGCCCAGGACAGACGCAACCAGGCCACTCCCGCCGGGCCGAGCTGGTCGATGAGACCCACCGACGCCGCAAGGCCCAGCTGTACGCAGAGCATGGCGGCCATCGCCATGGAGGCACCGTTGCGGGCGGGGTGTGAGGTGGTCATGCGTTCCAGTGAACCCATGAAATCCGTTCGCGTCCACGTGACATTGCTGGACAATACGTTCGCGATATCGAAACAATGAGGGCTGTGGACGTACGCAGGCTCCAGATGCTGCTCGAGCTCTCGCGCCTCGGTTCGATGCACGAGGTCGCCGCCGAGATCGGCACGAGCACGTCCAGCGTCTCGCAAGCCGTCGCAGCCCTCGCGCGAGAGGTCGGAACGGCCCTCGTCGAACCCGACGGCCGGCGCGTACGCCTCACTCCTGCGGGCCACCGGCTCGCTGAGCACGCCGCGGCCATCCTCGCGGCGGTCGAGGCCGCTCGCCTCGACCTCGACCCGGACGCCGAGCCGGCGGGCGTGCTTCGGGTGGCCGGCTTCGCCACCGCGATCCGACGATCTCTCATGCCCGCTATCGACGACCTCCGGCACGACCACCCCGGCATCGAGGTGCGGTTGCGCGAACACGAGCCACCCGAGGCACTGGGACTGCTCGCACGTGACGACGTCGACCTGGCGCTCGTCTACGACTACAACGTCGCTCCCGCCGCCTGGAGCAGCGATTTCGACACCCACCCGCTGTGGGAGGTCACCTGGGGCCTCGGCATGCGGTCCCAGGAGCCACGCGCCCCGCTCGCGACCTTCGCCGACCGGGACTGGATCGTGAACTCGCGCCACACAGCCGACGAGGAGGTGCTCCGCACCCTCGCGTCGATGGCGGGATTCACCCCTCGTGTCGTCCACCGGGTCGATGCGCTCGAGCTCGTGGACGACCTCATTCTCGCCGGCCACGGGCTCGCGTTGTTGCCGCGCGGACGCACCTCCCGGCGTGGCGTGGCGGTGCGGCCGTTGACCGATCCCACGGTGCGCCTGCGCGCCTTCGCCATGACCCGCCGCGGGCGCGAGCGATGGCCGCCTCTGCGGGCGGTGCTGAACCGACTGACGCAAACTGGCCATGCCCGTTCTTCGACCGAGGGGAGAGCCGGACAACGATGACGGCACGTTCATCCGAAGATCCGATCCTGCTGTGCTGCCTGCTGTGGGCGCACGAGGGAAAGGCCGAAGCCCTGCATGCCTATGAGGACCGTGTCCTCGAGCTGATCCAGGAGCACGGGGGAGAGGTGGTCCAGCGTGCCCTCGCCGACACCCCCGGCCAGCCAGACGAGGTCCAGCTCTTCCGGTTCACGGGCCAGACTGCACTCGACGCGTATCTGAACGACGAGCGGCGTACGTCGCTGGCTGCCGAGCGGGACGCGGCCGTCGCCCGGACGGAGCTGTTCCCGGTGCGCTTCTGAGGTCCGCTCAGATGGCCTCGACGTCCGCCGCCACGTGCTGATAGCCCCAGCTCTCGTAGACGACGACCGTCACGTACGGCGCCGCGGCCACGATCAGCAGCGACCAGCCCAGAGAGACACCGGTTGCCGCCGCCACGACCGCGAGCACCAGGACCGCCGCGGAGCCGTCTCGGGGAGGGCGCGCGTCAAGCGCTGCTGAGCCGGTTACGCTCAGCCCATGATGGTCGTTGTGGCGTTGGTGCTCGCCGGTCTGGCTGCGTTGGTGCACGTCTACATCTTCGTGATGGAGTCGGTGACCTGGACGAGCGCGAAGACGCGCGCCGTTTTCGGGACGAGCGCCGAGGAGGCCGAGGCGACCAAGGAGCTCGCCTTCAACCAGGGCTTCTACAACCTGTTCCTGGCGATCGTCACAGCGGTCGGCATCGTCCTGATCGCCGTGGACTCGGAGGCCGCGGGTGCCGCGCTGGTCTTCGCGGGCGCCGGATCGATGGCAGCCGCCGCGACGGTGCTGTTCGTCTCCTCGCCCGGCAAGCGGGGCGCCGCGCTCAAGCAGGGACTCGTCCCGCTGCTCGCCGTGGTCGCGCTCCTCGTCGGCTCGCTCGGCTGAGTTCAGCGTCGATTTCCGCGATAGTACCCCCTATCGCAGAAATGTTCGAAAAGACTGTAATATCGGGGGATGTGAGCGTACCTGACGATGGTGTGATGTTCGGCGACGTCGTCGAGGACTTCCTGACCGACCGGGCCACGCTCACGCGCCGCGGCCTCAACGACAAGTCCCGCAACGCCTACCGGCAGGACATCGCCGCCTGGGCCCGGCAGCTGCACGCCGACGCCGGCGGCGATCCTGACAGCGATGTGCTGGCGCTGGTCCCGATCTCCGCGCTGACCGACCAGAACGTACGCATCGCCTACAGGTCGCTGCGGGAGGGCTCGGCCGCGGCGACCTGTCAGCGCCGGGTCGGCACGCTGCGGCTCTTCACGCACTGGCTGCAGCTCGAGGGGCACCTGCTGGTCGACCCGACGCTGCGTATCGAGGCGCCCGAGCGGCCCAGCCGGCTGCCGGCAGGCTGGAGCGTCGACGAGCTGCGTCGTCTGGCGCGGGTTGCCTCGACACCACGCGAAGGCACCGACCGGCGCCGCTGGCCGGCCCGCGACCGGGCGATCTTCGCGGTGCTGGTCACCACCGGCGTACGTGCCGCGGAGCTGTGCGGGCTCACCGTCGGCTCCCTCCGGCGCGAGCCCGACGGCGAGACGCTGGTGCGGGTCATCGGGAAGGGCGACAAGCAGCGCAACCTGCCGCTGCCACCCGAGGCCGTGGATGCGGTCGATGCCTACCTGGCCGAGCTGGAAGCCCGTTTCGGCGCTCGCGACGCCGCAGACAGCCTGTTCGTGCTGACCTCGGGCAAGCAGCTGCGTCCGGGCGCGCTCAACCATCTGGTCGAGACCTGGATCCGCCTCGCCGGCGTCCCGAAGCAGCCTGGCGAAGCCGCGCATGCCTTTCGGCACAGCGCCGCCAAGGGGCTGATCCGTTCCGGCGTACCGGTGCCTGCCGTCCAGGGACTGCTCGGTCACGAAGACCTCAAGACCACCGGGATCTACGTCAAGGCGACCGCCTCCGACACCCGCGACGCCGTCCTGCTCTCTCCCGCACGTGAGGTGCTGCGCGAGACGGCGGAGCCGTTCGAGCGTCCCGAGTGACTAGGGCCTGAGCGCCCGGGTCGCGATGTAGGCAGGGAAGTGCTCTGCCGTGACGTCCGCATGATGGGGCGCTTCGCTCAGGTGCGTCAGGACGAATCCTGCGGCCAGCTGCCCGCCGATCTGCTCGGTCAGCGAGTGGCTGTATTCGATCGGGCCGTCGCCGTAGGCGCGCATCCGATCGGCCTCGGAGAGGTCGAGGGAGCTGAACGGAAGCCGATGACGCACCACCAGCTCCCGCCGGTCGAGCGCCACCTCGTCGAAGATGTAGACGTCCGGGTTCATGAACCCCGTCAGGAGCGTCCCGCCGGAGCGCAGCACGCGGAACGCCTCGTTCCACACCGGCTTCAGCTCAGGACTGAACACGTTCGAGACAGGATTGACGATGACGTCGAAGCTGCCGTCGTCGAAGACACCGAGGTCGCGCATGTCGCCGAGCACGGTGCGCAGCTCCAGGCCCTCGCGAACGGCCACCTCGTCGTCGCGAGCCAGCTGCTTGGGCGAGTTGTCGAAGACGGTCACCTCGGCGCCTGCCGCGGCGAGAATCGGTCCCTGCTGGCCACCGCCGGACGCCAGGCACAGCACACGTACGCCGGCCAGGTCGGCAGGCAGCCAATCGCGTGGCGTCGGCTCGTGGCCGATGAGCACCACGGGCCAGTCACCGTCACGCGCTCGTGCGATCGCCTCTGGGCCAACCGGCCGGGACCATTCGTTGTCGCTGTCGACCAGCCCGTCCCAGGCGACGCGGTTGTGGGCAACCGGGTCGAAGTCCTCTGTCACAGCAGTGCACTTTAACGGCCCCCGGGGCGCTCTAGCCCGTCATGTCTATAGCGCCGATAATGCACATTATGTCAACTGACGCGGGGAAAGGACCTCCGACTGGTCCCCCGGGGTTTCGGAGCCGCGTACCGGAACTCGATGACGTGGCGCCTCGGGACAGAGCGTCGTGACGGCGGCGGATGACGCTGGCGTCATGACATCCATCGACGAACTTCGCAAACACGTCACCCGGGTCATCACGCCCGACGACTCCGACTACGACGACGCTCGGGCTGTCTGGAACGGCATGATCGACCGTCGGCCGGCCGCTGTCGTGCCGGCCGAGAACGCAGACGACGTCATCGCCGCGGTGAACTTCGCCCGCGATGCCGGTCTGCCGCTGGCCGTGCGCGGAGGCGGACACAGCGCACCAGGTTTCGGAACGATCGACGACGGCCTGGTCATCGACCTGTCCCCCATGCGTTCCGTCGACGTCGACGCCGCCGCTCGAACTGCTCGTGTCGGTGGCGGCGCGACCCTGGCGGACCTCAATGACGCCACCCACGCGCACGGCCTCGCCACGCCGGGCGGGATCGTGTCGACGACCGGCGTCGGCGGCCTGACGCTCGGCGGCGGCATCGGCTACCTTACCCGGGGTTTCGGGCTCTCGATCGACAACCTCCGTTCGGCCGACGTCGTCACCGCGGACGGCCAGCTCCGTCGCGCCAGCGAGTCCGAGAACCCCGACCTGTTCTGGGCGCTGCGTGGAGGCAGCGGGAACTTCGGGGTCGTCACGACCTTCGAGTTCGACCTGCACCCCGTGGACCAGGTGGTCGTCGGGCTCTTCTTCTACGAGCTCGAGCACGCCGGGGACCTGCTGCGCTTCTTCCGCACCTGGATCGCCGACGCCGACGAGCGCTTCGGCGGCTTCCCGGCATTCCAGGTCGCCCCTCCCCTGCCCTTCCTCCCGGAGGAGCGCCACGGCGACACGTTCTGCGTCGCGGTCGTCCACTGGAGCGGGCCGCTCGAGGAGGGCGAGGCGGTGATGCAGCCGTTCCGCGACCTCGCGCCGCGCGTCGGCGAGATGGTCGGGCCCATGCCCTATCCGTGGCTCAACAGCGCGTTCGACGAGCTGTTCCCCCGTGGCGTACGCAGCTACTGGAAGGGCAACTACGTCACCGAGCTGACCGACGAGGCGATCGAGGTGCACCTGGCCCACGGCCCGAAGGCACCGAACGCGAGCTCGACGATGCACCTGTACCCGATCAACGGTGCCGCTTCCCGCGTCGGCGCGACGGACACCGCATTCTCCTACCGCCACGCGACGTTCTCGACGGTCATCGTCTCGGCATGGCCGGACGCCTCGGACGACGCCGCCAACATCGCCTGGGTGCGCGACTACGCCGCCGCCCTCACGCCGCACTCCGAGCCCGGCGGCTACGTGAACTTCATGTCCGAGGACGACCAGGGCCGCGTCACCGACACCTACGGCAGCAACTACGCGCGACTCAGGAAGGTCAAGCAGACCTACGACCCGGGGAACCTGTTCAGCCACAACCAGAACATCACACCCTAGGGAGGACTCTCGTCCCGCGCGCCGCGCACTCTCGATGTCCATGGAACGATCCTGTCCCGACGGCTGGTGATCCGCAGCCGAGCGTAGGTGCGTCGCCCTTTGCTGGACCGCGACTCGTGATTCCATGTCGCACATGGTGATCGGGTGGGCGTTCTTCCTCTTCGGGCTGGTCTTTGCCGCGTTCGGGATCTGGTTCGTCGTCTGGGGCGTGATCCAGCGGCAGCGACTCCGGAGCTGGACGCCGACGACGGCGACGATCCGCGAGTTCGAGACCCGCAGGGTGAGCAGCGGACAGCACGGCTCACGGACCAAGCTGATCGCGCACTACGAGTATCGCGGCCCCAACGGGGAGGAGTACGCCGGCGAGGGCGCCCTGGACAACCAGCGGTTCGCGGTCGACGGTTCGGCACTCCCCCTGGCCATCGTCGTCGACCCGCTGAACCCGAGTCGCTCGATGGTCGCATCCGAAGGCGCGCCGATCGGATGCCTGGTCGCGATGGCGATCCCCTTCACCCTCTTCGGCGGGGTCTTCGCGATGATCGGCTGGGCGCTGACGGGCGTCACCGTCAGCTGAGACGAGTGGCCATGACGGGTCAGAGCCCGAGAACCCATGAAGTGAGCACCTGGACGAGGTTGAGGAAGACCGACGCTGCCGCGACGACAGCTCCGACGATGAACAACGCGCGACCTCCCGGATGGCCGAGACGCTCGGCCCTGCGGCCACACCATGCACCGGCGATCGAGGGCACGAGCAGCACCAGGAGCGCAGGAAGTCCGGCCCTGAGGACGACCGCGGTCGGCAGACCCTCGTCTCCGCTCGAGTAGCCCTGAAGTGAGAGCAGCCAGTCCCCCAGGATCGCAGCCCCGACGAACGCGACCGGGAGAAGGGCGAACACGACCCAGCCCGTACGCAGGACTCGGCGAGCCGATCCACTCGCTTCGGCAGGCGGGCCCGCAGGTCCGGACATCACGCCCCCTCTCCTGCGCACATCGATGACTCCGATCCGATCGTCGCCCCGCCGTGTCGACGGCCGCAAGGACGAAGGTCCGCGGTCCGACGGCACATCGTGCCGGTAGTCCCATCGAGAATCAGTTGAATCACTGCTGGAGCATGTGTACGGAGTCATTGGCCTGCTCTTGATTCCGTTATCGCCCAAATAGGCTGAACGGACTATGGTCTCCTCTCGAATCGACCTGCCAGACTGCCCGCGTCCGGGCAACTGCGCCCAGCACATTTCATCTACGGGGGAACATGAGCATGCGCATCCAGAGCATCATCGCCGCGATCGCGGCCACCGCCGGCGCGACGGTCTTGGCAGCCGCCCCGGCCTTCGCAAGCGGCAGCCCGCACTTCATCACGAACCTGACCAAGGTCACCGACGCCGATCTGTCCTCGATCACCGTCGCGTTCAAGGAGGCCGGCCTCGAGAGCGGTTCGGTCGAGACGATCACCGTGACCGCTCACCTCGAGGCGACCTATCAGTGCGTCAACCGCGGTGGCCACAACCCGGATGACCCGAAGAAGACCGTGATCAGCGGCGACTACTCGAAGTCCGGCGAGTTCACGGCCGCCAGGAACGGCAACGTCACCGGCTCCTTGACGGTGACCGCACCCGCGCCACGCAGTGTTCTCGACTGCCCGAGCGGGCAGACGTCGGTGCACACGGTGTCGACGTGGTCGAACATCTCGGTCACCGACGAGGACACCTCGGCGACGGTCGCCGTCGCAGGCACGTACTCCTTCGGCAAGCCGGTCGACTGACGCCCCGTTCGCGACACCTCTGAGACCTCCATCGGGCCGGCCCCGATGGAGGTCTCAGCTCTTGTCAGGACCGTTGGCACGTACCCGCTCGACGTTGACCAGCGACTGCTGGAGCTCGTCGAGCCACTCGCTCGAGTGCTGCTGGACGAGCTTGACGCACCAGCCGAGCGCGTCGCTCCGGCTCCGGGCGACACCGCCGGAGACCAGCAGGTCCAGGACCGCACGCTCGGGCTGGCGCAGCCGGGTCATCACCGGTGCGGAGACGGTGGTGAACATGTGGCGCTCTCCCCCGACCTCCACACCCCAGGACACCTTCCGGTCGAAGCGTCGCTCCGCCTGCCGCGCGACAGCCATCCGGTCCTCGCGGGTGCGCTCGCGGAACTCGCTCGCCCGCCCCTCGTTGGCCGCTGCTCGCTCTTCGTCCGAAGCGCCTTCGGCGGTCTTCGGCTCCTTGATCCGCCCGACGACCGTGATCTCCTCGCGGTCGACCACGACATCGACGATCTCGTCGTACACACCATCGGGCAGCCGTCCGCTGAACCACCCGCGCAACTCGTTTGTAAGCATGTAATCATGCTTACTCGCTAGCACGACGAAATCAAGGGCGCCGCCCCAGGAGCAGGCACGCAGCCGACGTTCCCTATCGTGTCGGGGTGACCGACGACACACCCGTGACCGGGCTGACCGAGCTGCACGCGCGCCGTTTCCTGACCACGGACGCGGCGCGAGCCGACAAGGTGGCCCGGTGGCACGCCAAGGGGCGGCGTACGGCTCGGGAGAACATCGCCGACCTGGTCGATCCGGGCTCGTTCGTCGAGTACGGGAGGTTCATCACCGCCGCCCAGGAGCAGCGTCGTGACCTGGCCGAGCTCGTCGTCGAGACGCCCGGCGACGGGATCATCGGCGGCTCCGCGACCGTCGGCGGGAAGCCGTGCGCGGTGCTGTCCTACGACTACCTGGTGATGGCCGGTACCCAGGGCATGCGCGGGCATCGTAAGTCGGACCGGCTGATCGAGATCATCGGGCGGATGCGGCTGCCGACCGTCTTCTTCACCGAGGGCGGCGGCGGTCGTCCCGGCGACACCGACATCCCGCTGGTCTCGGCGCTCGACGTCGGCTCGTTCGCACTCTGGGGCGAGCTCGAGGGCCTCGTGCCGCGGATCGCCGTCGTCTCCGGGCGCTGCTTCGCCGGCAACGCGGTCCTGGCCGGCTGCGCCGACCTCCGCATCGCCACACCCGACGCCAACCTCGGTATGGCCGGCCCGGCCATGATCGCCGGTGGTGGGCTCGGCAGCTTCGCCCCCGAGGAGATCGGCCCGATGAAGGACCAGACCGCGAACGGTGTCATCGACCTGATCGTCGAGGACGAGGCCGCAGCCGTCGAGGCCGTACGCAGGGTCCTCTCCTGTCTCGAGCCGACCGCCGATGGCGGCGAGGCCGTCGACCAGGCCGAGCTGCGGACGTTCCTCCCCCACAATGACCGGGAGGCCTTCGACGTACGCCCTGTCGTCGAGACGCTCGCCGACATCGACTCGGTCACCTGGCTCCGCGAGGCGTACGCACCCGAGCTGGTCACCGCGCTGGCCCGGATCGACGGGATTCCGGTCGGTGTGATCGCCAACCAGTCGACGCACCTGGCCGGGGCACTCACCAGCGACGCGTCGGTCAAGGCCGCCGACTTCCTCGCGCTCTGCGGCCGCTGGGCCCTCCCGGTCGTCTCGCTGGTCGACACCCCGGGCTTCATGGTCGGTCCCGAGGCAGAACGCGGCGGCCTGGTCCGGCACGCCTCCCGGATGGTCGTCGCCGGTGCCCAGCTGTCCACTCCGCTGGTCGGGATCGTCCTCCGTCGCGGCTACGGGCTCGGCGCGCAGGCGATGCTCGGCGGCAGCACCCACCGCCCGCTGCTCACCGTCGCCTGGCCCGACGCCCACCTCGGCCCGATGGGCCTGGAGGGCGCCGTACGCCTCTCGATGGCCGCCGAGCTCGCCGCGATGCCCGAGGACGAGCGAGAAGGGCGGGTCGCCGCGCTCACCGACGAGTACCGCAAGCAGGCGAGCGCGCTCAACGCCGCACGTATGTTCGAGATCGACGACGTCATCGATCCCGCCGAGACCCGTGCGGTCGTGGCTGCGACGCTACGCCGCGCCTAGGAGGCCCCGCCGTCGTCGTCCCAGATCTGCTCACCGATGTGGCTCTGGTCGGGACCGGAGAGTCCCAGCAGCTGGGCCGGACTGAGGGTGTTCCGGTCGTCTGCGGCCTGCTCCATGATCCTCTCGGCGAGCTCGGGCGGGGTGTCGTGGGGCACCACCAGCAGTCGGAGCCGCTCCCCGGTCGCCATCGCCAGGATCATGATGTGGGTGTCGTCGGACGGGAACGAGCCGACCTTGACGATCCCACGCGCGGCACGGATCTTGCGGACGCTCGGCTCGCCCGACGCCGTGTCCCAGTCGGGCCTGGAGAACAACAGTCGAGAGATCCGGCCGACACGGTGGGGAAAGTTGTCGATGAGGTCGGCGGCCTCGATCTGAAGGTCGCGCGACTGAGGCCACCAAGCGCCGTCGAGCGGCCCCGACGTGAAACTGTTGTCGAGTCGGATCCGAAGCTCAGCGCGAACGGTGGTCTGATGCTCTTGAATCGGTGACGTCATCATGACGCCCACCCTTCGTGCTGCCCTGCGGACTCGGCGAGTCCGACCGGCAGCCTGGTTAACATAAGTCTACCTCTCTGCCGAGTCGGACCCAACCGTCTAGATCTCCCGCAACCGGGGTACGAGGTCGACCATCGACGTGGTCCACGGCACCGGGTCGACGTACGGCGTGGGCATGAGCCCGACCAGGGTGATGCCGAGGGCGGCGTACTCCTCCATGGACTTCAGGAACCCGTCCGGGTCCTCGACCGAGGGGCCCTGGAAGAGGATCGTCTTCTCGATCGCGTCGTAGTCGGTGCCGAGGTCGTCGCAGTGCCCGCGCAGCACCTCGAGCTTGTGCTTGACCGTCGCGAGCGCCTCCGGGCCGGGGGCACCGAAGAGGTTGGTGCCCTGGCCGTACTTGGCGACCAGGCGGAGGGTCTTCTTCTCGCCTCCCCCGCCGATCAGCACCGGGACCGTGCCGTTGACGGGCTGCGGGAGCGAGATCGTCTCGGCGAGCTGGTAGTGCTTGCCCTCGTAGGCGCCGTCGTTGTCCGACCACATCTGGCGGCAGATCTCCAGGGTCTCCTCCAGGCGCTCGAACCGCTCGGCGGTCGGCGGGTAGGGCACGCCGAGGCCCTGGTGCTCACGCTCGTACCACGCCGCGCCGATGCCCAGGAGCGCGCGGCCGCCGGAGAGCCGGTCGAGGGTGGTGACGGTCTTGGCGAGCAGCCCGGGGTGACGGTAGGTCACCCCGGTGACGAGCAGGCTGAGACGTACGTTGTCGGTGATCCCGGCCAGGTAGCCCAAGGTCGTGTAGCCCTCGAGCATCGGCTCGAAGGGGCCGCCGGCCTGCTCCATCTGGAACCAGTGGTCCATGACGGTGAACAGGTCGACGCCACCCTCGTCTGCGATCCGGGCCGTCTCGGTCAGCTTGTCGGCGAGCGTGGTCTCCCACTCGGGATGGGTGAACGTGAAGTAGTGGAGTCCAAGATCCATACCTCAGACGCTAGGGCTTCGAGTGCGCTCGAAGACAAGGGCCAATCCGTTCGGACCCCATTGTTCATCTACGGGCGCATGCTCCGCTCCTGACGCAGGTCACGCTTGTCGAGCTTGGCGTCGTACGCAGCCAACGGCTTCGCCTTCGTCGCGTCGGCCTCGACGGCGGCGCTCGCGACGCCGGCCCACTCCAGGATCCGGGCGGTGGCGAGCTCACGCTCGTCGGCGACCAGACCCGCGACGTTGGCGCCGTGGTTCATCCCCGGCGCGGTGAAGACGTAGGAGTCGGTGGCGAGCACACCCGGGCGGAAGCGCTCGGCACCCCACGGGTCGGCCTCGCCGTAGACGAAGAGCATCTGGTGAGCGTGCTTGCGCACCCAGGAGTCGACGTCACGCATCGCCGAGGGGTCGAACCGCATGTCGATGTCGCGCGGGACGAAGCTGCGCGGCGGCTGGTAGCCGTAGTGGATCAGCTCGTCCTCGATGTGCGGGAAGCCGATCGTCGGCGCACCGAGCTCGGTGCCGGCCTGGTAGTAGTACGGCGTGTAGGGGCTCAGGCCCTGGTCAGTGTAGAAGCTGAAGCCGGAGTAGTAGTCGATCGAGTCCCAGATCGCCTGGTCGGTGGCGGTCGCCGCGTCGGCGGGGATGTTCGCGCACTGGGAGGTGCCGGCGTACTGCCAGAAGGCCCAGACGTAGTCGAGCACGACCATCTCGTACGCCGCGTCCAGGCTGCCCACGGTGTCGAAGGTGTAGTCCTCGGCCGCCGCCAGGTCGGCGTACTTCGCCTTCAGCGGCTCGCGGCGGACGAGCGCCTCGCGCTGGACGCCGTTGAGGCGGTCGCGGCAGTCGTCGGTGCCGACCGTGGCGAAGAAGTCGTCGTAGGCGGAGTCCTCGCGGTTGACCACGTCGTTCGGCGCCACGTAGGCCACGACGCCGTCCATGTCGCGGGGGTAGAAGCGCTCGAAGTAGGTCGCCGTCATGCCGCCCTTGGAGCCGCCGGTGGCGAGCCAGTTGGCGGAGTAGATCGACTTCAGCGCCGTGTAGATGGCGTGCTGGTCGCTGGCCGCCTGCCAGATGTCGAGGTCGTCCCAGTCGGCCGGGTCGGGGCGCGACGGGGTGAAGAAGCGGTATTCCATCGAGACCTGGTTGCCGTCCACGATCCGGGTTGGCTCGCTGCGGCCCGGGTTGGTCGAGACGTTGTAGCCGCTGGTGTGGAACACGGTCGGGCGGGCGGTGTCCTTGTGGAGCACGGTGAAGCGCTGCTGGAAGGTGTCGCCATCGGGATGCCGGTGGTCGACCGGCTGGGTGAAGCTCAGGACGAAGTAGCGGTAGCCGGCGACCGGCTTCTCCTGGATCAGGCTGACGCCGTCGATGGCCAGCAGGCGGTCGAGGATGTCGTCCTCGGCCGCGGTCGCGGGGTTGGCGGGTGTGGCGAGGAGCAGGGATACCAGCCCCATCGCCACCAGGATCCTGCCGATGAATGCACGCATGTGGGGTCTCCTTCGGTGCGGGTCCCCGGCAACCTAGCCGGTCCCCGCGCCGGGCACCTCCGAATTCCGGATGCCTCCTCAGGGAAGCAAGTCGCAGCGCGATGCGTTCGGGAGAACATGACGTTCGACCCGCACGAGCTGCTCGCCACCACGCGTCACGGGATCCTGGCCACGATCAAGGCCAACGGGCTGCCGCAGCTCTCGCCCGTGTGGCAGTTCTACGACCGCGAACGCAGCGAGATCCTGATCTCCACCCGCGAGGGTCTGGCGAAGACCAAGAACCTCCGCCGGGACCCGCGGGCGGCGATCGAGGTCGATGGCCCCGCAGGGCGCTCCTGGGCGACGGCCGAGGGCACGGTCACGCTCACCGGTCCCGGTGCCTCTCCCGACTCCCCCGAGGTCGACGCTCTGGTGGACTACTACCGGCGTGGCGCGGGCGAGCACCCCGACTGGAACGAGTATCGCGAGGTCATGGTCGCGGACCGACGGGTGCTCATCACCATCGCGGTCACGAAGGTCTACGGCGCGGACCTGGGCTGATCCGCCCCGACGGAAGGCCGGCCGAGCTCCTCGCTCGGCCGGTCGATGGTGGTTCCGCGGGCGCTACCTACGCGGATTGAACAGCGTGCCGAGCCCGGACGAACCGAGTCCGCACAGCGCGATGACTGCTCCAACGATGACGTTGGAAGCGATCATCCCTCCAGTGGTGTCCACGCCGTTCATGAGCCACAGCGAGACGATTGCCCATGCCCCCATGAGCGGGACGGTCCATGCCAGACCGTGTGTGCGGCCGAAGGCCGACGCGAAGCCGAGCGCCAGCAGAGAGACCGCGAGACCGATGATCAGGTTGCTGACCATCAGGGATGATGCCGTGGTGTTGAAGCCCACGACCCAGGGCGATATGGCCAGGTAGAGACCGGCCATCAACGTGACACCGTCGACCACCTGAGCGGTGGCGGAGGAGCCGGTCAGATCGAACCGGTCTCGGAGTGCGGCGATGTCGGGATGTTCCTGAATGGACATGTGTTCAGACGACATTTGAATTCACCTCCTCAGCCCAATGCCAAAGGAAGAACTACTGTCCTCGCGATCATTCTAGGCCCGCGCCGCGGCAATTGACCTACCCAAAAGTCGCCGCGCGAGGGACCTTTGGCCGATGGCAATACGGTCGCCATGGACGTGAAGTCGCTGCTCCGTCCGGAGGGCTGGGACGCCTGATGCCGGAGCGGCGGGCTTGAACGAGGCCGTGCGGTGAGGAATGGTGGAGCGGGTACTCCGTACCCAACCATGGAAGATCTCGACATGCTTCAGCTGACCGAGAACGCCACCACGATCGTCCGCTCGATCTCCGAGCAGTCCCAGGGCGCCGGCCTCCGGCTCGCCTCCAACGCAGAACCGGACGGTGCATTGAGCGCCGCGCTGGTTCCCGCCGCCGAGGCGGAGGACCAGGTCATCGAGCAGGAGGGCGCACGGGTCTTCCTCGACCAGGGCGCTGCCGCCGAGCTCGACGACAAGGTCCTCGACGCCGGGATGGATGCCTCCGGCAACGTACAGTTCGGGATCTCTCAGCAGGGATGATCCCGCGCTACGCCGGGGTGTGCCGCAGTCGCGGTGCGCCCCGGCGTACGTCGTTTTTCGGCCCATCCGCCTCGCCGCACGCGTAGGGTCGCGGGCATGAGTACCGCCGGCGTACCTGACTGGTTCCATCTCTTCCTCGACGTCCCGCGGGAACGCTGGGAGGAGGCGGTCGGATTCTGGTCGGCGGCGACCGGATGGGCGCTCTCGTCGCCGAGGGGCGAGCGCGGCCAGTTCCTCACCCTGGTGCCGCAGACGGGCGACGCCTGGCTGAAGATGCAGGCTGTCGACGACGCCGAGCCGCGGGTCCATGTCGATCTCGATGCCGCCGATCGTGCCGCCGCCGTCGAGCGGTCGGTGTCGCACGGAGCGAGTCCGGCATGGACGTACGACGAGGTGCCGGTGATGCGCTCCCCCGGCGGCATGCTCTTCTGCCACACGCTCGGTGAGGAGTCACGTCCCCGCTCCGCGCGCGCGGAGCCCGAACGGGTTCTCGACCAGGTCTGCATCGACATCCCCCGCTCCCGTTGGGACCAGGAGGTCGCCTTCTGGGCCGAGATCACCGGGCGCGTTCCCGAGCAGACCAAGTCCCCCGAGTTCGTACGCCTCGCCGACCCCGACGCTCACGGCGGGCTCCGGATCCTGCTGCAACGGCTCGAGGACGAGGACGGCGACGTCCGGGCGCACCCGGACGTCGCCGTCGCCCACCGTGCCTCGGAGACCTGCCGTCACGAGGCGCTCGGCGCCGAGACGGTCGGCGTCTTCGAGTGGTGGACGGTGATGCGTGCGCCGTACGGGCAGATCTACTGCCTCACCGATCGCGACCCGGTGACGGGTCGAGTGGCCTAACCTTGGAAGATGCGGCTCGCATCGTTCAACGTCGAGAACCTCTTCGCCAGGCCGAAGGCGATGGACGCCGACGCGGCCGACGCCAAGACGCGGCGGGCGGTCCTGACCGCCCACTCCCGCGTCTCCACCCTTCTCGCCGAGCCCAGCTATCAGGGTCACGAGCAGGAGATCCTGGACAACCTCGCGAAGCTCGGGCTGCTGAGGAGCGACGAGGGCGAGTTCGCGCGGCTGCGGAAGCTGCGCGGCGCGCTCCTGAAGCGGCCACGGTCGGGCGACGTACAGCTGGTCGCCCAGGGGCGCAACGACTGGGTCGGGTTCGTCGAGCTCAAGACCGTCGCCGTCGATGAGGTCGCCACGGAGAACACCGCACGCGTCTTCGCCGAGCTGCGGGCCGAGGTCGCGGTGGTCGTCGAGGCCGACGACCGGCCGGGGCTGCACATGTTCTCCCAGACCCTGCTGCCGGAGGTCGGTGCCGAGGCGTACGAGCAGGTGATGGTCGTGGAGGGCAACGACGAGCGCGGCATCGACGTCGGGGTGATGGTCGGTGACGGCTATCGCCTGGTGCAGATCCGCACCCACATCTTCGACCGCGACGAGGAGGGCGTGATCTTCTCCCGCGACTGCTGCGAGTATCACCTCGAGGCGCCCAGCGGTGCGCGGATCGTGGTGCTCGCCAACCACTTCAAGTCCAAGGGCTACTCGGAGAAGGGCGACCCCCAGGGGGCCAAGCGGCGCACCCGGCAGGCGAAGCGGGTCGCGGACATCTACCAGGGGCTGCTCGAGGAGGGCTTCGAGCACGTCTGCGTGGCCGGCGACCTCAACGACTCGCCGTCCAGCGAGGCGCTCGCGCCGCTGCTGTCGGTCTCCGGGCTCGTCGATGCCAGCGAGCACGAGCACTGGGACTGGAACCACCGCCGCGGAACGTACGGTTCCGGCAACGAGGACGAGAAGATCGACTACCTGCTCCTCTCCCCCGCCCTGCGCGCGAAGCAGACCGGGGGCGGAGTCTTCCGCAAGGGCGTGTGGCACGGTCCGCGCACCAAGGACCCGTGGGACCTGTTCCCGACGCTGACCGCGGAGCAGCACGCGGCCTCCGACCACGCCTGTCTCTACGCCGACTTCACCGACCTGTGAGCCGGGAAGTCTGAGAAGTCTGCCCGCAAGCCTGAAGATGCGCTGAGGGCGGGCGTCCGGGCGATGGTTGCGGGCCTCGGCTGTGGCACTCTGGCGAGGTGAACGAGGTGTGGTACGTCGTCGGGCTGGTCGCGGTCTCCGTGGCCGTGCTGGCGCTCGGGGTGTGGTTCGTGCGGCGCGAGATCCGGGACGAGGTCTCCCCGGCGCCGGTGCTGTGGGCCGGCTATGCGGTCGTGGCGGCGCTCGTCGTCTTCGGCGTGCTCCGCACGTCCTGGGTGGTGCTCTCATGAGGACCCGCGCCGACCTGATGGGCTGGATCGGTCTCGCCGGCCGCCTCTACCTCGGCTTCGTGTTCCTCGCCGCCGGGCTCGCCAAGCTGCCCGAGCCGGCGATCACCGAGCAGGCGGTGCGCGGCTACCAGCTGCTGCCATGGCAGCTGGCCCCGGCGTACGCCATCGCGATGCCGGTCACCGAGATCGTGCTCGGCGTGCTGCTGATCCTCGGGCTGTTCACCCGGACCGCGGCGTTGGCGACGGCGCTCGGCCTGTGCTCGTTCCTCATCGGGATCACCTCGGCCTGGGCGCGCGGGCTCAACATCGACTGCGGCTGCTTCGGTGGTGGCGGTGCCTCGGCCGATCCCGCCTATCTCGCCGACACCTTCCGCGATCTCGGCTGGCTGGCGATCGCCGTCTACCTGATCCTCGTACGCCGCACCAAGCTCGCCCTCGACGACCTGCTCTTCCGGCGGGGAACGCCCTCGGTCGACGACTACAGCGAGAGCTCGAAGAAGACCGAGTTGGGGTCGAGCAGGTAGCTGCCGAACGGCGGGCGCTCGGTGAAGCCGTTGCCCGCGTAGAGGCGACGGGCGGGCTCGTAGAAGGCCTCGGTGCCGGTCTCCAGGAGCACCCGGCGACCGCCCTGTGACCTGGCCTGCTCGATGAGATGGCGGAGCACCGCGGTCGCGACGCCACGGCCACGGGCGGCGGCCGTGGTGCGCATCGACTTGAGCTCGTAGTCGCCCTCGCCGAGCGACTTCAGCGCACCGCAGCCGACGAGCTCGGTGCCCTCCCAGGCCGACCAGAACGCGATCTCGGGCACCTTCAGCGCGGCGAGGTCGAGCGCGTGCACCGACTCGGCCGGGGTCACGGCGTACATGTCCTCGAGGTGCTCCTCGAGGATCCGGACCACCTCGGGCCGGGTCAGGTCGTCGAGCTCGAAGCGCAGGGAGAGCAGTGGCACGGCTGGAGGTTAACCGAGCGCTCCCCCGTCGCGGCTTTCTGGGGTGCGGTGAGGCTGGTGCAGTATCGCGGCCGGCAACCAAGGTGTGCGATAGTGCGCGACCCCAACGCTGGCAGGAGATGCTGGCGGCATCGCCATGCGGGGTCCGTCGAGGGATCATTCGGGCTGCTCCCCTAGCATCTGGGCATGCCTTCTCGTGCGCTCCCGGCCGTAGCCGCCGCTGCCCTGCTCCTGACGCTCTCCGCCTGTGGTTCCGACGACGCCGGGTCCGCTTCCGACCCCGCCGCGGAGAGCAAGGGCCCGAAGTCGAGCGAGTCCAGCGACTGGAAGTCGATCGTGAAGCCCGGCTCGACGGACTGCGACTACGTCGAGGATCCGATGGGCGCCTCGAAGGAGGTGGACCAGCCGGAGAAGACCGCGCAGTACACCGGCAAGGTCGCCGCCACCATCAACACCTCCGCCGGCCCGCTCGCGATCAGCCTCGACGCCGACAAGGCGCCCTGCACGGTCAACTCGTTCCTCTCGCTGGCCTCGCAGGACTACTACGACGGCACCAGCTGCCACCGCCTCGGCGCCAACCCCGGCTTCGAGCTGCTGCAGTGCGGCGACCCGACCGGTCAGGGCACCGGCGGCCCGGGCTACACCATCCCCGACGAGTTCAAGGACAGCGACACCTTCCCCGCCGGCACGCTCGCCATGGCCAACACCGGTCAGCCGAACTCCGGCGGCAGCCAGTTCTTCATGGTCTTCGGCGACACCCAGCTCCCGCCCGCCTACACCGTCTTCGGCACCCTCGACGACGCCGCCATCAAGACCCTCCAGAAGGTCGGCGAGGCAGGCGTGGGTGAGCCCGGTCCCGACGGCACCGGCGCCCCGAAGACTCCGGTCGACTTCAAGACGATCACCGTCGGCTGAAAAACCCCGCCGAGGCGTCACCTAGGTCGGCCGAGTTGGCACGTACGTGACGCCTCGGCCGACGGGGGTGACGCCTCGGCAGGATCAGACGCGGCGGCGGGGTGGGTCGCGGCGCAGGACCTTGGGGAGATAGACAGCACCGGAGCTCTCGGCGCCCGCGGCGTCGTTGGGGTTGGAGATGCGGCAGCGCTGGAGCGAGAGGCAGCCGCAGCCGATGCAGGAGTCGAGGTTGTCGCGCAGCCGCTCGAGGGCGTTGATCTGCTCCTCGAGGCGGCGTCGCCAGTGCTTCGACATCCGCGCCCAGTCGGCCTTGGTGGGCGTCCGGTCCCCCGGCAGGCAGTCGAGCTCGGCCTTGATCTCGTCGAGCGACAGCCCGACGTTGGCCGCGGCTCGGATGAAGGCGAGGCGACGCAGGACGCTGCGCTCGAACGTACGTTGTCCCCCGGCGGATCGCGCGGCCTGGATCAGTCCCTGGCTCTCGTAGTAGCGCACCGCGGAGGCCGCATAGCCGCTGCGGCGGGTCACCTCGCCCATCGTGAGCAGGTCGTGGGTGTTCATCTCACTCTTTTCTGTCACGGCCCTTGATCTCAAGTTCACTTTAGGTTGAATGCTAGCCAGCATGACCAGATCACACAACGAAGTAGCCGTCGTCACCGGCGGCTCCGCGGGGCTGGGACTCGCCCTCGCCACGGTGCTCCTCGAAGCGGGATGGCACGTCGTCACCGACGCCCGCGACGCCGACCGCCTCCACGCCGCCCTGCCGGACAGCTCGCGAGTGACGAGCCTGGCGGGCGACGTACGCGACCGGGATCATCAGGACGCGATCGCAGCCGCCGTCGCGCGGCACGGCCGACTGGACCTGCTCGTGCACAACGCCAGCGAGCTCGGCCCGATGCTTCCGCTGGTCGAGGTCACCGAGAGCCTCTTCTCCCAGGTGCTCGAGACTAACCTGCTCGCCCCGCTCGCACTCACCCAGCGGCTCCTCCCCTACCTGATCGCCTCGCGCGGCACCCTTGTCGGCATCTCCAGCGACGCGGCCGTCGAGCACTACCCGACCTGGGGGACGTACGCAGCGAGCAAGGCCGCCCTCGACCATCTGATCCTGACCCTCGGTGCGGAGAACGGCATCCGCGCGTATGCCGTCGACCCGGGCGACATGCGCACCGCGATGCACCAGGCCGCCTTCCCCGGCGAGGACATCTCCGACCGCCCGCTCCCGGAATCGGTCGTTCCGCACCTGCTCGCGCTGCTCTCCTGCGACGAGCCCTCAGGGCGCTACCGCGCCGCCGATCTCGCACCCGTGGGAGCGACCCGATGACGATGCTCGCCGAACGACCGACCACCACGTTTCCCTTCCCCGAGGAGACCACCGCCCCCGCGCCCGCGGAGTGGCGCGGCCTCGAGCGTGACGGTGTGCGCCTCCTCGTGGCGACCCCTGGCGGCGTACGACATGCGAGGTTCCGCAACCTTGCCGACCACCTCTCCCCCGGCGACCTGGTCGTGGTCAACGACTCGGTGACCGAGGCGCGCCAGCTCGACGCGGACCTGATCGGGCGTGGCCGGGTGGTGCTCCACCTCGCCCAGCGGCTCGACACGGGCTGGGCCGTGGAGATCCGCTCCGCGCCGGACGCCTCGCGGTCCGTGCTCGACGCGGCCGAAGGTGATGTGGTGGTGACCGCCGGCCTGCGGGTCACCCTGCGCCAGCCCTATCCCGACGGCCGCCCGTCTTCCCCCACCGGAGCAGGCAACCGGCTCTGGCGCGCCGAGGTCACCGGCGACGTGGCCGCCGAGCTCGCGCGGTCCGGCCGCCCGATCGCGTACGGCTATCTCGACCGGCGCTACCCGCTCGACGCCTACCAGACGGTCTTCGGGCACCGCCCTGGGAGTGCAGAGATGCCGTCGGCGGCGCGGCCGTTCACCCATCCGCTGGTCACCGAGCTGGTGACGCGCGGCATCCAGATCGCCCCGGTCACCCTGCACACCGGCGTCTCCTCACAGGAGGCCGGCGAGGCTCCCGGCGCGGAGTGGTTCGAGGTCTCCGCGACCACGGCCCGGCTGGTGGAGCAGACCAGGTACGCCGGTGGCCGCGTCGTCGCGGCCGGTACCACCGTCACCCGGGCTCTCGAGTCGGCGGTCGTCCCGGCGACCGGTGCGGTCCGGGCGGCGAGCGGATGGACCGACCGGGTCATCACGCCCGCCAACCCGCCGTACGTCGTCAACGGGCTCATCACCGGCTGGCACGACCCGCAGGCCAGCCACCTGCTGCTCGTCGAGGCGGTCGCCGGTCCCGAGCTCACCCAGCAGGCCTACGACGCCGCGGTCGCCGAGGGCTATCTGTGGCACGAGTTCGGCGACTCCGCCCTCCTGCTCCCCTGAGGGCGGTCGGTCAGGACAGGGCACCCTCGCCGTAGGCGACAGGGGTGCCGACGGCGACGGTACGGCCGACGGTGCACAGCCGGGTCTCGGACTTCTTGATCGCGTCCGGGAGGACCTTGCGGGCAGCGTCGCCGGCCTCGCCCTCGGGGAAGCTGATGTCGAAGGTTACCGAGATGTCGACGAGTCGGTTGCCCTGCTCGTCACGGATCTTGGTAGCCGCGGCGAGGGCCTCGAAGGTCTCCATCGGCGAGCGCTTGCCGGTGATGAAGTCGACGTCCAGGGCACTGCAGCCCGCCAGGGCGGCGAGGAGCAGCTCGACCGGGCTGAAGTCGGGGTCGTCGCCGTGGCCCATCACCACGGTGCCGCCGCGTACGTTGGTGGCCCGGAAGCGGTGCTCGCCGATCTTCTCCAGAGATACCGAGCGCTGGTCTGCCGCATCAGAAGTCATGGGGTAAGAGTGCCACCCGACCGTTAGCCTGTGCGACGTGACCACCCAGAGCCTGCCCCTACGCCGTGACGAGGCAATCGCCCGTGCCGGACTGCTGAAGATCGAGGACTACCACGTACGTCTCGACCTGGCCTCCAGCGAGGAGACCTTCCACTCGGTGACGACGATCCGGTTCACCTCGAAGGGCGGGCC
Organism: Nocardioides sp. NPDC051685; assembly: GCF_044453405.1. NCBI lineage: Bacteria > Bacillati > Actinomycetota > Actinomycetes > Propionibacteriales > Nocardioidaceae > Nocardioides > Nocardioides sp. NPDC051685. The sequence continues at coordinate 171,374 of NZ_JBITCR010000002.1, forward strand.
GACGTTCGTCGACCTGAAGCCGGTCTCGGTGGCACGGATCAGCCTCAATGGCAGCCCCGTCGACCCCGCGACGCTCGCCAAAGGACGCCTCCCGATCACCACGGCGGAAGGCGCCAACGAGCTCGTCGTCGAGGCGACCATGCCGTTCCGCAACGACGGCGAGGGGCTGCACCGCAGCGTCGACCCGGCCGACGGGAAGGCCTACGTCTACGGGATGTGCTTCATGGATGCCGCCCCGACGATCTTCGCCTGCTTCGACCAGCCGGACCTGAAGGCGCCCTACACCTTCCACGTCACCGCGCCGCACGACTGGACGGTGATCGGCAACGCGCCGGGCACCCAGACCTCTCCCGGCGAGTGGGAGCTCGAGCGGAGTCAGCCGCTGTCGACGTACTTCGTCACGCTCGTCGCCGGCCCGTGGCACATGATCCATGACGAGCACGACGGCATCCCGCTCTCGCTGAGCTCGCGGCAGAGCATCGCCGCCGACCTCGACAAGGACGCCGAGGAGCTCTTCACGATCACCAAGCAGTGCTTCGACGAGTTCCACCGGCTCTTCGGCATCCGCTACCCGTTCGGCAACTACCACCAGGCGTTCGTGCCGGAGTTCAACGCGGGCGCGATGGAGAACCCGGGCTGCGTGACCTTCCGCGACCCGCTCGTCTTCACCTCGCGGGTGACCCGCGGCATGCGGATCCAGCGCGCCACCACCGTCGCCCACGAGATGGCCCACCAGTGGTTCGGCGACCTGGTCACGCCCCAGTGGTGGGACGACCTGTGGCTCAACGAGTCGTTCGCCGAATACATGGGCAACCGGGTGACCGCCGAGGTCACCGAGTACGACGACGCCTGGGCCGACATGTCCTACGCCCGCCGCCAGTGGGGGCTGACCGCCGACCAGCGCGGCTCGACCCACTCGGTCGCCGGCAACGGCGCCGAGGACGCGGTCTCGGCACTGCAGAACTTCGACGGGATCTCCTACTCCAAGGGCTCGGCGATCCTGCGCCAGCTGGCCGCCTCCCTGGGCGACGAGGTCTTCTTCGCGGGCGCGATCGACCACTTCACCCGGCACCGGTTCGGCAACGCGACGATGCACGACCTGTTCGCGTCCTGGGCTTCCGCGGCGGCTGCCGCGGGGGTCGAGTTCGACCTCGACACCTTCACCTCCCAGTGGCTGCTCACCGCCGGACCCGACACTCTCTCGTGGGACCCGGCGAAGATGGTCGTCAACCGCACCGCGCCGTCGTTGCACCCCGCCGACCGCTCCCACACCTTCCGCGCGGCGATCCTCAACGGCACGCAGTGGACCACTGAGGAGATCACGGTGAGCGGTGACCAGACGCCGCTCCAGGTCGCCGCCAACGCGGTCGTGCTCGACCCCTACGACGACACCTGGGCCGCCGCGATCCCCGACTGGGAGACGGTCCAGGCGCTCAAGGCAGCGCTTCCGGAGGTCACCGACGGCGGCCTGCGCGCGGGGGTGTGGAACAACCTGCGCAGCGCCTGGTTCAACGCCGCGGTCGACCCGGCCGACGTCATCGACATCGCCGAGGCGTCGCTGCCGATCGAGGACATCGAGGACACCCCTCGCCGCACGATGCCGTGGCTCTTCGGGTCCGTGGTGCCGCTGGCACCCGCCGGGGCTCGCGAGCGGCTGCACGAGGCGGCTCTTCGCAAGCTCGACGAGGTCGCCCCCGGCTCGGAGCTGCAGCTCTCGGCCTACCGCACGGCGATCCGCTCGGCGACCTCCGAGTCGCTGCTGCGGGGGTGGCTGGCCGCTCCCCCGGTCGGCATCGAGACCGACCTCGACCTGCGCTGGCGCATCCTCGCCAAGCTCGCCGAGAACGGCTTCGCGTCCCGCGAGGAGCTGCAGGCCGCTTACGACGCCGAACCCGCCAACGATGCCCGCATCCACCTCAACGGCGCGCTGGTCAGCATTCCCGACGCGGAGGCGAAGGCGTACGGCTGGTCGGTGTTCACCGGCGAGACCGACCTGCCCAACTACGACATCCTGGCTGCCGGGCGGGCGTTCTGGACCGGTCCGGCCGAGCTCACCGAGGGCTACGTCGAGCGCTACTTCGCCGAGCTTCCCGCCACCGCGGAGAAGCGCTCGGGCTGGAGCCTGGCCGAGGCCGCCGAGGCGTTCTTCCCGAGCCGGTCGGTGACCGAGCAGACCCTCGCTGCCGCGCGGGCCGTCATCGAGCTGGATCTGGACCCGGGCGTACGCCGGCGGGTCTCTGACGCGGCCGACAACCTGCAGCGGCAGCTGGCGGTGAAGGTGACCTATCCCGCGTAGCCGAGGCGTCGGCGGTGAGTCGGCGACACGAGTGTCCGTGCTCACCGATAGTTTTCGTTTCATGCGGATCCTGCACACCTCCGACTGGCACCTAGGCCGGTCCTTCCACCGGGAGGGCATGCTCGGGCACCAGGCGGCGTACGTCGACCATCTCCTCTCCGTGGTGGAGCAGGGAGAGGTCGACGTGGTGTGCGTCTCGGGTGATGTGTACGACCGTGCACTTCCGCAGGTCGACGCCGTGCGGCTGGCCTCGGAGGCGCTCGCCCGCCTGGCCGCCTCGCGGGCCAAGGTCGTCATCACCAGCGGCAACCACGACTCGGCCCAGCGACTCGGCTTCGGCTCCGAGCTGATCGACGCCGCCGGCATCTTCATCCGCACCGACCTGGCCGGGGTCGGCCGCCCAGTGATGCTCCCCGACGAGCACGGCGAGGTGGCCTTCTACGGTCTCCCCTACCTCGATCCCGACGCCGCCAGGGCGTCGTGGGGGCTGGAGTCGCGCTCCCACCAGGCGGCGCTGGGCGAGGCGATGCGACGGGTCCGTGCCGATCTCGACGGGCGCGGTGGCCGAAGCGTGGTGATGGCCCATGCCTTCGTCACCGGGGCGGAACCCTCCGACTCCGAGCGCGACATCTCCGTCGGCGGCGTCTCGATGGTGCCCGCCAGCCTCTTCGAGGACATCTCCTACGCCGCCCTCGGCCACCTCCACGGCCGCCACACGATCACGGACACGGTGCGCTACAGCGGCTCACCGCTGGCCTACTCCTTCTCCGAGGCCACCCACCTCAAGGGGTCCTGGCTCATCGATCTCGACGAGTCCGGTTTCGTCGCCAGCGAGTTCGTGGAGGCGCCGGTCCCGCGCAAGCTGGCCAGGCTGCGAGGCACGCTCGAGGAGCTGCTGAGCGACCCCCGCCACGAGGTCCAGGAGCAGTCGTGGCTGCAGATCACCCTGACCGACCGGATCCGCCCGGCGCAGGCCATGGAACGGCTGCGGAGGCGGTTCCCGCACACCCTCGTGCTGGGTTTCGAGTCGACCGCGCCGGTCCTGGGTGCGCTCTCGCAGCCCGACCCGGCCCGGCCGCGACGCGACATCGACCTGGTCACCGAGTTCGTGGCCGAGCTGCGCGGCGAACCGGCGGCCAAGGCCGAGCTGGCCCTGCTGCAGACCGCCGTGGACGCCTGCTGCGAGGACCCCGAGGTCGACTCCCTCGACTCCGCCGCCGGCGGGGCCGAGGAAGAGGAGTGGCTCGAGGTGCTCTTCTGATGCGCCTCCACCATCTGGAGGTGACCGCGTTCGGCCCGTTCACGGGCACGGTGGAGGTCGACTTCGACCAGCTCTCCGAGGCCGGGCTCTTCCTGCTCTCCGGTGCCACCGGCGCCGGCAAGACGAGCGTCCTGGACGCGGTCTGCTTCGCGCTCTACGGCGACGTCCCCGGCGACCGTTCGGTCGCCAAGCGGCTGCGCAGCGACCAGGCCCCGGCCGAGGTCGCCACCCGCGTCGTCCTGGAGGCGACGCTCGCCCAGCGACGCTTCCGGATCACCCGCTCGCCGTCGTGGGAGCGGCCCAAGCGGCGTGGCGCCGGCACCACGACCCAGCAGGCCTCCGTCGTGCTCATGGAGCAGGTCGGCGAGGAGTGGCGCACCCTCACCACCCGCCTCGACGAGGCCGGCCACCTGGTCTCGGACCTCCTCGGGATGACGCTGACCCAGTTCGTGCAGGTCGCGATGCTCCCCCAGGGCCGCTTCCAAGCCTTCCTGCGCTCCAGCGCCGAGGAACGCAAGCGACTTCTCGAACGACTCTTCCGCACCGAGCGCTTCGCCGATGTCGAGCGCTGGCTGCGGGAGCGCCGCGTCGAGCTCAGGCGCCGCTCCGAGGAGCTCAACGCCGGCGTCGCCGAGGTGGTCAGCCGGATCAGCGAGACCGCCGCGGTCACGCTCCCGGAGGACTGGGACGTCCACGACCTCGGCCTCCCCGCCGGTGACGGCGCGATCGCCACCTGGGCCCACACTCTGGCCGAGGAGGCCACCGAGTCGCAGGCCGTCACCTCCGGCGCCGCGATGGAGGCCCTGGCCGCCGAGTCGGAGACCCTCGCCGCCCTCGACGCCGCCCGCGCGATGGCCGAGAAGCAGCGCGGCCTCCGCGCCGCTGCCGCCGCCGAGAGCCGCCTCGTCGCCGCGGCCGAGGAGCAGGAGGAGCGGGTACGCCGCGTGGAGGCCGCCCAGCGGGCCGAAGCCGTGGCCGGGGTCAGCGAGCTCGCCGACCAGGCTCGGCGCGAGCATTCGAAGGCGGCAGCGCTCGCCCCGAGCGACCTGACCCTGAGCGATGCCAAGGCAGCGGTCGACCAGGTCTCGGCACGGCTCACCCACGCCCGTGCCCTCGTGCCGGTCCAGCGCCGCCTCAGCGAGGTCGGCCGCGAGCTCGCGACCACGGGGGTGCAGCGGGACCGCGTGCTCACCCAGATGCGCGAGCAGGCACGGCTCGCCGAGGAGCTGCCCCAGCAGACCGAGGCGCTCACCGCGGAGCTGGCCGCGGCCACCGAGGCCGCCGAGGCGATCCCGCTGCTGCGCGCTCAGGTGGCGGCACTCACCGAGGTCGGCCGGCTCACCCGCGATCTCGCCGATGCCCGAGCCAGGCACGAGTCGGCCAGGACGGCCGCCATGGAGGCGCGCACCCGCTATCTCGACGTACGCCAGGCCCGGCTGGACGGCATCGCCGCCGAGCTCGCCGGTGCGCTCGCGGTCGGCGCGGACTGCCCGGTGTGCGGATCCCACGAGCATCCCCACAAGGCCTCCCCCGCCGACGGTGCCCCCGACGCGGCCGCCGAGAAGGCGGCGCAGGCGACCTATGACAACGCCAGCGCCGAGGAGCACGCCCGCGACCAGCACGTGCGCGACCTCACCACCCGGCTCCAGCTCGCCCAGGAGGCCGCCGGCGAGACCGACGAGCCGGCAGCGTCACTGGCCGAGCGCCTGGCCGGCCTGGAGCGTGCCGCCGCGCGCGAGCCGAGCCTGCGCGCCCAGCTCACCGCCGCCGAGGAGGCGAAGGCCCGCTCGGCGACGCTCCGTGCCGAGCTCGAGACCCGCGCCGCCGAGCTCGAGACCACGCTGCGTCATCTCACCGGCGAACGCGAGCGGCTCGAGGAGCAGCTGCGCGACGTCCGGGGCGACCACCCCGATCTCGACGCCCTCCTCACCGCGCTCGACCGTGATCACCGAGCGGCCTCCACCGCCTTCGAGCGCCTCGAGGCGGCCGCGCGCGCAGCCGAGGCGCTCGCCGGGGCTGAGAACACCCTCTCCGCCACCGCGGTCAGGGCCGGCTTCGACACTCCGCAGAGCGCCCTCGCCGCCGCGCTGCCGCCGGAACGGGTCGCCGCGCTGAACAGCCAGATCAAGACGTACGCCGACAGCCTGGCGGCCGCCCGAGCGACCCTCGACTCCCCCGGGGCTGCCGAGATCCTGGCCACCGACGAGCCCGACCTGCCGGCGCTCACCATCGCCCACCGCACGGCCGCCGACGCCGCCGACGCGGCCCGTTCCGCGGCCGACACCGCCGCCACCCGAGCCGCCCGCCTCGACTCCCTCCAGCGCGACCTGAACCGGGCGCTCTCGACCTGGGCACCCGTACGCGACGACCTCGAGATCGCCGCCCGGATCGCCTCGTTCGCCGAGGGCAAGAGCAGCGACAACCAGCTCCAGATGAGCCTGTCGGCCTACGTCGTCGCCTACCGGCTCACCCAGGTCGTCGCGGCCGCCAACGAGCGGCTGGCGAAGATGAGCGACCAGCGCTACGCCCTGGAGCACTCTGCGGCCAAGGGCGCCGGCGACCGCCGCGGCGGCCTCGCGCTGATGGTCCGTGACGACTGGTCCGGCGAGTCGCGCGACCCCGCCACGCTCTCCGGTGGCGAGACCTTCGTGGTCTCCCTCGCCCTGGCGCTGGGTCTGGCCGACGTGATCATGAACGAGGCCGGCGGCCAGATGCTCGACACCCTCTTCGTCGACGAGGGCTTCGGCTCCCTGGATGCCGACACTCTCGACGACGTCCTCGACGTCCTCGACACCCTCCGCGAGGGCGGCCGCATCATCGGCGTGGTCAGCCACGTCACCGAGATGCGCGAGCGCATCCCCACCCAGCTGGCCGTCGTCAAGCGTCGCGAAGGCTCGGTCCTCGAGCTCCAGACCACCTGATCCCGACCGGCGCAAGCGACCCCGCGGACCTTCGGAGCCGTTCGCAGGGCGAGTATTTGACCTTGAGGTCTAATACTCGCTACATTAGAAGCATGGGAAGGCCGAAGAACTTCGAACCGGACGCAGTCATCGCGCAGGCGATGGAGACGTTCTGGACCAAGGGCTACGCCGACACCTCCCCTGCCGAGCTCGCAGAGGTGACCGGGGTGGCCAAGGGCAGCCTGTACCACTCCTTCGGATCCAAGCGTGAGCTGTTCGGCAAGGCTCTGGACCTCTACCACCAGATGCAGATCGAGCGGACCAAGGAGTTCCTCTCGATGCCAGGCGCCACCAGGGAGCGCATCCGCGCCTACCTCACGATGCTCGTGGACGCAGACCTGGACGGGCCAGTCAAGCGCGGATGCCTGGCCCAGAACACGGTCGGGGAGCTCCGTGGACGCGACCCGGAAGCCACCCGCGCGGCACGCGGCGTCGCGGAGGGCATCATCGAGCTGTTCGTCGCCCGCATCCAGCAGGGGCAACTGGACGGTGACATCGACCGGGGTATCGACGCCAGGGCGCAGGCGCTGTCCCTCTACGCCACCCTCGCCGGACTGCGTGTCATGGCCAAGACATTCGACCGGCAGTCGCTGTATCGAGTCATCGACACGGCTCTCGCGGCCATCTGACGCAGCACACTTCGCGGCAGTCTCTTGCGCCCGAATTTTTGACCTCTAGTTCAATAATCTGCAACTCCCAGGAAAGAGAAGATCATGAACGAACTCCCCGACACGACGTACACGAGCACTTGGAGCGAAGGCCGCGGTGAGGTGCGGTTCTTCACTCGGTCCGATGGCTCGCGGTTGCGCTACTACACCGTGGGTACCGGCCCCGCCCTTGTGCTGCTGCACACCGTGCGCGGCCAGCTGGACTACTTCCAGCGGGTGATTCCGCAGTTGTGGGACCACTACACGGTCTACGCGCTGGATCTGCCCGGGATGGGATGGTCCGACATCGTGCCAGGCGCACGATACGAGGAGCCGCAGCTGCGGGCCGCGGTCGTCGACTTCGTCCGCGGACTGGACCTTCACGACGTCACCCTGTCCGGGGAATCACTCGGCGGCGCCCTGTCCCTGTCGGCATCGGTCGACCTGAAGGACCGGGTCAGCCGGATCGTTGCGTTCAACAGCTACGACTACCCCCAGGGCGCCGAGCGGGGAAACTGGATCGCCCGGTTCATCATGACCGCCGTGCGGATGCCGGTGCTGGGTCCGCTCTTCGCCCCCGTCGAGCCACTGCCCGTCCTGCGGACCATCCTGCAGGGTGGTTACGTCGACAAGAGCAAGCTGCCCGAGGACTTCGTCGCAGACCTGATCAGAAGCGGCCGCAGGCAGGGCTACGACAAGGTGGCTCGAGGGACCTACCGCAGTCTCAAGGGATTCGACCGGTCCAGGGAGCGTTACCCGCAGGTGTCGGCTCCTGTCACGCTCGTCTACAGCGAAAACGACTGGTCCCGGCCTGCCGAGCGAGACCGCGTGGCCGACGCGCTGGCCGACGTCCACCGCATCACCCTGCCCCGCACCGGCCACTTCTCCGCACTGGAGCGCCCCGACGACGTGGCGCGGATCCTGCTCGACGCCGCCTGACCCAAGCAATCACCCTTCCGCCAACACGCGGAGAAATGAGGACGAACCATGACTCAAGTTATCCCTCACCTCGTCAACCGGCTTGTCATCGACGCCGATGACACCTTCGACAACGTCCGTCAACGCTACGAATCACTGGTACCCGCCATCGATTTCGTCGAACTCGTCGAGGTGGTCAAGACAGGTGACCTCGAGGCACTGCATGCCTACACCGCCGACCGCACACCCCATTCGTTCGCCATCTTCTGGACCCTGGACACGTCGCCGGTGATGCGGCTGTCAGGACACCAACTCCGCGCCGTCACCTACCTGATGGGGAACAACGTCATCGCGGAGACCATGTTCCGCCACGACCCCGGCATCATGCTGTACGCCCCGCTGCGCACCGCGATCTACGAGACCGCCGCTGGAGGCGTACAGATCAGCATCGACCAGCCCTCGAACAAGTTCGCCAGCTTCGGCGATCCCCGAATCGCCGAAGTCGGAGCACAACTCGACGCCAAGGTCGCGAACCTGCTCCGTCTCATGGGACTTCCGGTCCCACCGGAGCTGATCACAGCCTGACCTCACGTCGTGCCGATGCCGCAGGAGAGACAGCTCGTGCTCGTTCTCCGCAGGCGAAAATTTGCCCGGCGGTCGAGAGCTGTTACCTCCCATCCATTCCCCCGGAGTGACGTACGTCACTAGCCTGAGGCGGCTCCGCACCGCGGAAGCCGTCCCAGACCACCCGGAGGTTTCCCGTGCCTCGTCTCACCAGCTCTCGAGCTGGCAGGTCTCCGGTGCGGTCGACAAGACCGAGTGGGCCAACCAGATCCGCACCGTCTCCACCGCGAGCGGCAACTACTACATCCAGGAGAGCCTGCACCCCAACTACTGGGGCCAGCTGGCCCTGCGTAACTGCCTGCGCCAGGCCTACAACGGCGGCGCGCCGAGGTCCGGCACCTGCACCCACGGCACCGGGCTCAACGCCAACGGCGAGCCCATCATGACCCTCAGCTGAACCTGCCGAGCCGTCACTCCGGTCGGCCGAGTCCTCACTTGGGTGACGGCTCGGCCGACGTACGTGACGCCTCGGCGGTTACTCGGCGAACGACTCGACCGGCGGGCAGGAGCAGACCAGGTTGCGGTCGCCGTAGGTGTTGTCGATGCGGGCGACGGGAGGCCAGTACTTGTCGGGGTCGATGCCGCGGGGGAAGACGGCCTCCTCGCGGGAGTAGGGGCGGTCCCACTCCCCGACGAGGGCACGGGAGGTGTGCGGAGCGCCGCGCAGGACGGAGGTCTCCGCGGTCCACTCGCCCGAGGCCACCCGGTCCACCTCGCCCTTGATCGCGATCATCGCGTCGATGAACCGGTCCAGCTCGGCGAGGTCCTCGGACTCGGTGGGCTCGACCATGAGCGTGCCGGCGACCGGGAAGGACATCGTCGGGGCGTGGAAGCCGTAGTCGATGAGCCGCTTGGCGACGTCGTCGACAGTGACACCCGTCTCCTTGGTCATCGGCCGCAGGTCGAGGATGCACTCGTGCGCGACCAGGCCGGTCTCGCCGCGGTAGAGCACCGGGAAGTGTTCGTTGAGGCGGGCGGCGACGTAGTTGGCCGACAGCACGGCGGCCGCGGTGGCACGGGTCAGACCCTCGGCGCCCATCAGCCGGATGTAGGCCCACGAGATCGGCAGGATGCCCGCCGAGCCGTACGGCGCCGCCGAGATCGCGCCGATGCCCGAGCGCTTGGAGGCGTCCGGGTGCAACGAGTGCGACGGCAGGTAGGGCGCCAGGTGGGAGCGGACCGCCACCGGGCCGACCCCCGGGCCACCACCGCCGTGCGGGATGCAGAAGGTCTTGTGCAGGTTGAGGTGGGAGACGTCGCCACCGAACTCGCCGGGCTTGGCGTAGCCCAGGAGCGCGTTGAAGTTGGCGCCGTCGATGTAGACCTGACCGCCGGCCTCGTGGACCAGGGAGCAGACCTCGGTGATGCCCTCCTCGTAGACCCCGTGGGTCGAGGGGTAGGTGACCATGATCGCCGCCACCTTCTCGCCGTGGTCGGCCAGCTTCGCGCGCAGGTCGTCCAGGTCGACGGTGCCGTCCTCGGTCGACTTCACGACCTGGACCTTCATGCCCGCCATCGCTGCCGAGGCGGCGTTGGTGCCGTGGGCCGAGGACGGCATCAGGCAGATGTCGCGGTGACCCTCGCCCTGCGCCTCGAGGTAGCCACGGATCGCCATCAGGCCGGCGAACTCGCCCTGCGAGCCGGCGTTCGGCTGGATCGAGACCTCGTCGTAGCCGGTGACCTCGGCCAGCCACCCCTCCAGCTCCCCGACGAGACGCGCGTATCCGGCGGCGTCCTCGGCGGGCACGAACGGGTGCAGGTCGGCGAAGCCGGGCAGCGAGATCGGCTCCATCTCGGTGGTCGCGTTCAGCTTCATGGTGCACGAGCCGAGCGGGATCATGCCCTTGTCGAGCGCGTAGTCGCGCGCGGAGAGCTTGTGCAGGTAGCGCAGCATCTGGGTCTCGCTGTGGTGCGCGTTGAAGACCTCGTGGGTGAGGTAGTCGGTCGTACGCTGCAGACCCTCGGGCAGCGCGCTCGCCGTGGTGCGGTCGATCTCCTCCAGGTCCACGCCCGAGACGCCGAACGCGTTGAGCACGGCCGACAGGGTCGAACGGGTGGTTGCCTCCGAGGTCGAGATGCCGACCGTATCTGCGTCCACGAGACGCAGATGCACGCCGAAGCGACGCGCCGCGGTGACCACATCGGCCGCCCGCCCGGGCACGGTGACGCCCAGCGTGTCGAAGAACGTCTCCGAGACCAGCGGCAGCCCGGCCGACCGGAGCGCGGCGGCCAGCACGGCGGCGTAGCGGTGGGTGCGGGTCGCGATCGTCTTCAGCCCGGCGGGGCCGTGGTAGACGGCGTACATCGAAGCGCCGACGGCGAGCAGCACCTGCGCGGTGCAGATGTTGGAGGTCGCCTTCTCGCGACGGATGTGCTGCTCACGGGTCTGCAGCGCGAGCCGGTACGCAGGCCGCCCCTCGGCATCGACGGAGACGCCGACCAGGCGACCGGGCAGGTGACGCTCGATCCCCTCGTGGACGGCCATGTAGCCGGCGTGCGGGCCGCCGTAGAAGAGCGGGATGCCGAAGCGCTGGGTCGAGCCGACGACGACGTCGGCGCCGAGGGCGCCGGGCGACTCCAGGACGGTCAGCGCGAGCAGGTCGGCGGCGACGACGGCCAGCGCACCACGCTCGTGGGCGGTGTCGATGATCGGCTTCAGGTCCGGCACACGCCCGGAGGCGCCGGGGTACTGCACCAGCACGCCGATCACATCGCCCTCGGGCAGCCCCTGGGAGAGGTCGGCGACGACGACCTCGAGGCCCATCGCCTCGGCGCGCACCTTGACGACCTCGATCGACTGCGGCAGCGCGTCGGCGTCGATCACGAACGGGCCGGATCCCTTCCGGTTGGCCCGGTGCACGAGAGCCAGCGCCTCGGCGGCCGCGGTGCCCTCGTCCAGGAGGGACGAGTTGGCCACCGGCAGGCCGGTCAGGTCACCGACCATCGTCTGGAAGTTGATCAGCGCCTCGAGGCGACCCTGGGAGATCTCGGGCTGGTAGGGCGTGTAGGCGGTGTACCAGCTCGGGTCCTCGAGCACGTTGCGACGGATCACCGGCGGCGTGATCGTGGCGTGGTAGCCGAGCCCGATCATCGCCTCACCGGGCTTGTTGGACGCGGCGATCTCGCGCGCCAGCGACGCGACCTGCGCCTCGGTCAGCGCGGCCGGCAGGTCGAGGGACTCCACCGAGCGGATCCCCGCCGGGACGGCGGCGTCCATCATCGCTGCTACCGAGTCGTACCCGAGCCGCGAGAGCATGCTCGCCTCGTCGGCGGCCGAGAGCCCGACGTGGCGCTCCACGAACGGGGAGGCGGCATCGAGCTCGGACAGGGTGGGCGTGTCGGACACAGTGGCTCCTGAGGGCATCTAAGACAACTCGTAAGCCCTCCCCCTCTGTCACCGCACCTGTGCAGCTTCAGAGTTGCCTGGTCCGCACAGTCGTGGGTGCCTGAGAGTTTCCGGGGAGGAATTGCCCCTTCGGCGCCCCAACGAGTGGGGCTCTCCCGTGCGGGATGGTCAGCACCACCAGCATAAACGACAGGGCCTCGTGGTCCCGCCTCTGCGGGACCACGAGGCCCTGTGTCGACTGAGTCCTACGTCACCCGGCGTTGCGGGCGGCGCGGCGGGCGGCCAGCTCGTCGGCGGCCGACGCGACCTGGTCGCCGTCGTCGGCCGTACGCTCGCTGGGCAGCTCGGAGAGGGTCCCCTCGATCTCGCGCCAGACGCCGCCGATGGCGATGCCGAAGACGCCCTGCCCACCCTGGAGCAGGTCGATGACCTCGTCGTTGCTGGTGCACTCGTAGACCGAGGCGCCGTCGCTCATCAGGGTGACGCGGGTCAGGTCGTCGGTGCCCCGCTCACGCAGGTGCTGCACGGCGGCACGAATCTGCTGGAGCGAGATACCGGCGTCCAGGAGTCGCTTGATCACCTTGAGGATCAGGATGTCGCGGAAGGAGTAGAGCCGCTGGGTGCCGGAGCCGGTGGCGCCGCGCACGCTCGGCTCGACAAGGCCGGTGCGCGCCCAGTAGTCGAGCTGGCGGTAGCTGATCCCGGCCGCGTTGCAGGCCGTCGGACCGCGGTAGCCGGTGTCGCTCGGCAGTGGCGAGACATCGTCGGTGAAGAGAAGGCCCTGCTCGTCAGCCTGCTCCGCCGCGCGTTGCGCGTCGTCGGCGCCGTGGCCGGGCTTCTGCTCGTGGTCGAACACGATGTCCTCCATCGTCTACTCCGTTGAGCGTAACTCCACTCGGGGAATGAACGGCTGCGGCGGGGGGACCACATCGTTGGAGTTACAACAGAGACAACTACAAGGTAAGCGCCGCAAGGTCCCTGGTCAAAGAACCCCCTCCGGCGTGTCGCTGGGCCTAACCCTCAAGCAGAGGCTGAGGCTTTGCGCGCCCCGCCGGTGGCGACCAGCGCCGTCAGCAGCAGCACGACGGCACCGACGAGGAGGCAGACCCGCATCCCGGGCAGGGTGAGGATGCCGGTCGCGCCGGCACCGAGACCCCCGAACACGGCGACCGCGATCGCGCCACCCGTCTGCCGAAAGGTGCTGAGCGCACCGGTGGCGACACCCACCCGGGCGGGCTCGACGGCGTCGATCAGGTCAGCGGTGACGAGGGTGATCGCCAGGGCTCCGCCGGTCGCGAACGGGACCAGGAGGACGAGGACCAGCCAGACCGGAGTGGTCGTCGCGAGCGGGAGCAGCACGAGCATCGCCACCCCCAGGATCAGTTGGCCCCCGACGATGAGCGGACGCCGGCCGACGACATGCGCCAGCCGCGGTGCCACGATGTTGGCGCAGGTGGTGAGGGCCGCCGGGATGACGAACATCAACCCGGCCTCCGCACCGGTCCAGCCCCGCACCTGCTGGTAGTAGAGGCCGAGCAGGAAGATGCCGCCGTAGAACCCGAAGTTGATGCCGAACCCGGAGACCAGGGCGACCGCCACCCTGCCGCGGGCCAGCAGGCCGAGCGGCAGCACCGGCGCCGCGGAGCGGCGCTCGACCACGACGAAGGCGACGGCTGCCGCAGCCGATGCCGCCGCTGCGAGCAGGGCGCCCGTGTGCCAGCCGGTGTGACCGGCCTCGATGACGGCGTACGTCAACGTGGACAGCGCGACCACGGCGAGCGCCTGGCCGGGGAGGTCGAGCGGTGCGCGGTGGCGCAGCTGCCCGATCCGCAGGCCGGCGAGCAGGGCCACGATCAGGATCCCGATCGGCACGTTGACCAGGAAGACCCAGCGCCAGCCGGCGTACTCGCTCAGCAGGCCACCGGCCACCGGCCCCAGCGCCATCGCCGCCGATCCCCCGATCGTCCACACCGCGATGGCCTGCGCGCGGGCCCGGGCGTCGTCGTAGGCCGCCCGGACCAGGGCGAGCGAGGCCGGCATCACCAGCGCCGCGGCGGCACCCTGGAACACCCGCGCCGCGATGAGCACCGGCATCACCGGGGCCGCCGCGCACGCCAGCGACGCAGCGGTGAACAGCACGACACCCAGCCCGTAGGCGCGCACCGGACCGATGCGGTCGGTCACCGCGCCCGCGGAGAGCATCAGCGCCGCGAACATCAACGTGTACGCGTCCACCACCCATTGCAGGCCGGCCATCCCTCCGCCGAGATCCCGGTGCAGATAGGGCAGGGCGATGTTCACCGCGGAGACGTCGACGGTGATCACGGTGAAGCCCAGCAACGCGGCCAGCAGCGCTCGAACGCTCCCCGCCGGCAGCGCAGCCAGGTGTCGTGTCGACGTCTCGTCGGCAAGTACGGTCATCGGGTTCCTCCTCAGGATCGTCCTGCCGAAGAGTCTGGCCGCGCGTCGCGCGATGAGGCAGACCGCGCGATGCCGAGGTGCCGCCAGGGGTGGGTATGACACGGCCCCTCACATCGCGGCGACGTACGGCACACTGGTGGGGATGAGCGAGATGGCTGCGACTGAGCTCGGGCGCTACCTGCGGGCCCGCCGCGCACGGGTGACCCCCGAAGAGGCAGGTCTGCCCGCAGGCACGGGAGTGCGGCGTACCCCGGGGCTCCGGCGTGAGGAGCTGGCTGCCCTCGCGGGCGTGTCGGTCGACTACTACACCCGGCTGGAGCGCGGCCGCGAGACCAACCCGTCCACGGCGGTCCTGGACTCCCTGGCCCGTACGCTGCGCCTCACCGGCGACGCCCACCAGCGCCTGCACGAGCTCGCCGAGGTCGCCTCCGGACGCTTCAGCGAGCCGCGGGCGACGACCGACATGACCGTACGTCCCTCGGTGCTCGTCATGCTCGAGACCCTGCGGCCGCTGCCCGCCTTCGTGGTCAGCCGGCACAACGACATCCTCGCGACCAACCGGCCCGGACGGCGGCTCTACCCCGGCCTGTGGGACGGGCCCGGCGAGCACCGGAACCTGACCCGCTACCTCTTCCTCGACCCGGTCGGGCGACATCTGCTCGACCCGTGGCGCGAGACGGTGGCCAGCTCGGTGGCCAACCTGCGCGCCGTCGGCGGCACCGACGTCGACTCACCCCGTCTGGCCGCGCTGGTCGGCGAGCTGCTGCTCAAGTCGCCGGAGTTCGCCGAGATCTGGGAGCTCTATGACGTGTGCGAGCGCAGCGGCGGCACCAAGACGTTCGAGCATCCGCGAGTGGGCCGGATGACGCTCACCTACGAGGTCATGCAGCTCGCCCGCACCGGCGGTCAGCGCATGGTCGTCTACCAGGCCGAAGCCGACACGGTCGACGAGAAGGCGATGCTCGCACTCAGCGAGTGAACGTGCCTAGTGGGACTCGAAGTCCTCGGGCGTGATCTCGTCGAGGAACTCGCGGAACTTCTCGATCTCGTCCTCCTGCTCGGCCGGGACGGCGAGCCCCGCCTCGTCGAGGACCTCGTCGGCGACCACGATCTTGGTCCCCGTACGCAGCGCCAGCGCGATCGAGTCCGAGGGCCGTGCGCTCACCTCGACGCCCGAGGCGAAGACCAGGTTGGCGTAGAAGACGCGGTCGGTCACCGAGGTGATCTGCACCTCGGTGAGCTCGTTGCCGGTCGCCTCCACCACGTCCTTGAGCAGGTCGTGGGTCAACGGCCTCGGCGGCACCACACCCTGCTGGGCGAAGGCGATCGCGGTCGCCTCCACCGCACCGATCCAGATGGGCAGGTATCGCTCACCCGCCACCTCGCGCAACAGCACGATCGGCTGGTTGGAGGGCATCTCCACTCGGACTCCGAGCACATCGACCTCGCGCATGTCATCCACCCTACCCGTCTCCGGGGCACGACAGCAGCCCGGTCAGCGGGCGCGCAGCCCGGACTTCACCAATGTGGCGTGCAGACGGACCGCCAGAGACGCGATCTCGCTGCCGATCTCCTCGGCCCGGCCCTGCGCTCCGGCATTACCCGGGCGCCGCAGCGGCGCCACGATCTGCTCGATCAGACCGACCTCGCGGTCGGCTGCGGCCTTCATGCCGCGCAGGTGACGGGGCTCGATGCCGAACTCGGCAAGCTCCTTGGCCGTGCGCGCGATCGCGAGGGCGTCGGTGTCGTAGTGACCGCTGCGCAGCGGCACCACCAGCGCCATCTTCTCCAGCTCGGTCAGCAGCGCGTCGTCGACCTCGGCGATCTTCAGCAGCTCGCGTCGCGAGATCCGCATGTGGTCCGTACGCCGGAACGACTCCGCTCCCGGCGCGCCGTCGGGCGTCAGAGCGACCGTCGGGACGGTGGGCACGGTCGGCTCGATCGCCGGCGGCTCGAGGCCGCGGTCGATCGCGTCGAGATGCTCACCGATGACCTTCAGCGGCAGGTAGTGGTCACGCTGCATCCGCAGGATGTAGCGCAACCGCTCCACGTCGCGGCGGGAGAACTTGCGGTAGCCCGCGGGCGTACGCTCCGGCTTGATCAGTCCCTTGTCCTCGAGAAACCGGATCTTCGGGATGGTGACCGCGGGAAAGTCAGGACGCAACTGGTCCAGGACCTGCCCGATGTTGAGCCGCTCCCCCGAGTCGCTAGCCGGCCGTTGAGGGTCAGGCATCGCGGCGGCGGCCATCGGCTACGCCCCTTCGTGCCCGGCGTAGAAGACGAGCCGGAACTTCCCGACCTGGACCTCGTCGCCGTCCTTGAGGACGACCTTCTCGATGCGGTCGCGGTTGACGTAGGTGCCGTTGAGGCTGCCGACGTCGGAGACCTCGAAGGTGTCGCCGGTGCGCGCGAACTCCGCGTGGCGACGCGAGACGGTGACGTCATCGAGGAAGATGTCGCTGTCCGGGTGACGACCCGCGACCACGGTGTCCTGGTCGAGGAGGAAGCGGCTTCCGGCTCCGGGACCACGCTGCACGACGAGCATGCCGTTGCCTCGTGGCAGGGCCTCGACGGTGGCCGCCTCGATCGGGCTGAGCACCCGGTCGGAGGTGTCGGCGTCAGCCCCGAGCTGAATCGTCGAGGTCTGGTCGGTCCCGGTCAGGCTTACGCCACACTGCGAGCAGAACCGCGCTTCGTCGGGGTTCTGGCTGCCGCAAGCGGGGCACACGGACATTTTGTAGCTCCAGGTTCATCGAGGGCCGGCACACACCCTCAAGTCAACGTTGAGGGATGGTATTCGAAACCTATCAGGTCGGCCCAGGTGTTCGGTCGGGCTGCGCCCATTTCTTAGGCGTC
Organism: Nocardioides sp. NPDC051685; assembly: GCF_044453405.1. Taxonomy (NCBI): domain Bacteria; kingdom Bacillati; phylum Actinomycetota; class Actinomycetes; order Propionibacteriales; family Nocardioidaceae; genus Nocardioides; species Nocardioides sp. NPDC051685. The sequence continues at coordinate 188,703 of NZ_JBITCR010000002.1, forward strand.
GAGTGATGCCTCGTACGCCGCGGCGTCGAGGAGGCTCTCCAGCTCGGCGGGATCGGCCGGGGTGACCTCGAAGAGCCACCCGCCGCCGTAGGGGTCGTCGTTGACCAGCTCGGGCGTGGCGTCGAGCGAGCCGTTGACCGCCACGACCTCGCCGGAGATCGGCGCGTAGATGTCGCTGACCGACTTGGTCGACTCGAGCTCGCCGCAGCTCTCCCCCGCCTTGATCGTGTCACCGACCGCCGGCATCGAGACGTAGACGATGTCGCCGAGGGCGTCCTGGGCGTAGTTGGTGATCCCGATCCGTACGGAGCCCTCGGTCTCGCCAGGGTTGCGCAGCCACTCGTGCTCGCTGGTGTACTTCAGGTCCTCGGGGTACACGGGCATCTCCTCATCAGGCGTACTGGTCTGGCCGCGAAAGATCGTCCCGCGAACCTGTTGACGAAACCCTACTGCGACCCACCGACGAAAGGTTCAGCGGGACACGGTGTGGATCGACTCGATGTCGATCTTCTCCTCCGACTCCACCTTGACCTCCGCGCCCTGCTGCTCGAGCTGGTCCTGCGGCCCCTGGTAGAAGTCGATCGCACCGGCCAGCGTGTCGGGCGGCCCGATCACCTTGAGACGGTAGGGCGGACTGATCAGCTCGCCGGCGACGTTGAGTCCGGGAGCGGGCTGGCTGACCTCGATCGAGGACGACGCGACCAGGCGTACGGCCTCCCCGTCGGCGCCCTCGATCTCCATCGCCTCGGCGCCGCTGGTGCGCAGCTCCTCGATCAGGTCGAGCAGAGCGGTCAGCCGCAGCGGGTCGGGGCCGGGGTCGATCTCGATCGTGACCCCCGGCCCGCTGACCGGCACGGTCCCGGCGATCACCCGGAGCGTGTCGACCTGCTCCTCGGCGCGCTGCAGCGCGGTCTGCTGCTGGAGGGTCTGGTCCTCGAGCTCGTCGCGGGTGTCCTCGAGCTCCTCGATCTGCTCCTGGGCCTTCTGCGTCGTACCGGCCAGGCCGGAGAGGATGTCGATCAGCTCCTGCTCACGCAGACCGGCGTACGTCGAGTCCTCGGTGTTCGTCTGGACCTGCACCACGGCCGCATAGCCGAGTACGCAGAGCAGGACCGCCACGGCCGCCTGGCCGCGCCGGAAGTGGGTGAGCGCGTCGAAGAGCCGTGCCCTGCCCACCAGCGGCGCCGGCTCCTCCTCGGCCTCGGCGACCTCGTCGGTCTCAGAGCCCTCTTCGGCCGCAACGGGCTTGTCGCTCTCAGCGGGCTCGTCTGACTCGGCAGGTTCGTCTGACTCCCCGGCCTCCTCGATCGCGTCGACCTCGTCGGCCGCGGGCTCCTCCGCCTCAGCCACCTCAGCAACCTCAGCCGGCGCGTCAGCATCGGACTCCGGACCGTCGGCGGGTTCCTCGCCCGGATCGGCATCCTCGACGTCAGCCAGTTCGTCGGTCGACTCGACAGGCCCGTCCTCCGCCTCCTCGGCGTCGTCCGGCTCCTCGGGCGTCTCCTCGGACCCGGCCGCGTCGTCCACAGGCTCCTCAGCCTCATCAGACGTCGCCTCATCAGCCTCGTCCGTGCCCGACAACTCGGCAGCCTCGGCCACCTCGGCAGACTCACCGGTCGAAGCCTGCTCGGCGGCCTGAGTACCTTCGTCCTCAGCTTCCGGGGTGTCGCCGTCGTCGGCCACGGTCTCGGTCGGCTCGGTCACCGCCTCCTCCACGGGCTCGGCGGGCTTCGTAGCCGGTGCCTTCTTGGCCGGGGTCCGCTTGGCCGCGGTGCGCTTCACCGGTGGCCTCCTCTTCCGGTCAGGCATGGAAGATGTGCCTCCGGATGGCTGCGACGTTGGTGAAGATGCGGATGCCGAGGACGACGATGACGCCCGTGGACAGCTGGCCGCCGACGCCGAGGCGGTCACCGAGGTAGACGATGCCGGCGGCGATGACGACGTTGCTGATGAACGAGACGACGAAGACCTTGTCGTCGAAGATGCCGTCCATGAACGCGCGCAGCGCGCCGAAGACGGCGTCCAGCGCGGCGACGACGGCGATCGGCAGGTAAGGCGCCAACCCGACGGGTACGTCAGGCTGGAAGAACAGTCCCAGCACGATGCCGATCACTAGGCCGATGACGGCGATCATTCTTCGCGGTCCCCTTCGCTGCTCTCTTGCTTGTCTTCGTCGGTGTTGTCAGTAGGCCTCGCAGAGCCCTTGGTGCCCTCGGAGTCCTTGTCGTCGGACTCGGTCCCGAGCTGGGTCAACTCCAGCAGATCAGGTGGCGCCGCGGGAAGGGTGAGCCGGTCGATGTTCTCGATCTCGAAGGGCATTCCGTAGTCCTGCGTCGTGGTGCGGATCATCGCACCGGAGACCGTCTCGGCGAAGCGTGCGGCCAGCGTACGCGTGTCGCCGATGGCCGAGACCTCATAGGGCGGCGAGAGCGAGACGTCGTTCATCCGGAGCGTGGCGCCGGAGGTGATCACGCCGCTGCGCGGGGTGACCCGCTGGCCGTCGACGGACACCGCGGTGGCGCCCGCCTCCCACAGCCCGTTGACGATCACGGCGAGATCGTAGTCGCGGACCGTGCCGCCCTCGTTGCCGTCGGCGGCGTTGTCGATCGTGATCCGGATCCCCGAGCCGGTCACCGGTGCGAACCCGGTCTCCTCCGCGGTCGAGACAGCGGTCGAGGACGCCGACTTGGCCCGCAGGCCGAGGGAGTTCAGCGACGCCTCGCTCCGCTGGTTGTCCTCCCGGAGCGAGGAGATCTGGCGGTGCAGGTCGGCGATCCGAGCCTGGCGCTGCTCGATGCGGTCGACCAGGACCTGTCTGCTGGTCTGGCGGATGTCCTCGGTGCGAGAGGTCTGCACCGCGGCCGTCGTGGCGAGCAGTGCGAAGAGGCCCACGATCACCATCGCCCGCAGTCCCGGCCGGCGCCGTCGTGTCGAGTCCTCCTCCGAGGGCTCCCGCCGCGCGGCGGCGGCCTTGTAGTCGGAGTCGATCGCCTGGTCGGTGATGCGGTCGAGCAGTGGCTTGGTGACGTAGGCGCGAAGGTCCTCGGAGCCGGGGATCTGGTCAGGCACGGGTGGCCCCGCCCTTCTCCAACGGCGGCGTGGTGGCCATCAGACGACGCACCTCCTGGGCGTAGAGCACCAGGCTCCACCACAGCAGCAGGATCCCCCACAGCGCGAACGCCCAGCCGAACGCCTGCGCCAGCTGGATCGGGAGGCTCGGCTCCAGGCCGAGGTCGAGGGTCTCGGGGATGTCATGGCTGAGATAGAGCAGCGGGAAGAAGGCCAGCATGAAGAAGGCGCCGACCTTGCCGAGCAGATGGACCGGCAGCGTACGCACCCCACGGCTGCGCAGCGCCGGGATCATCGCCAGCAGACCCGCGAGCCGCAGCGGCACCAGCAGCGCGATCGGCCACGGAACCACGTCGATCTGCCAGAGCGCGAACGTTCCGGCCAGGACGAAGACGGTGTTGGCCGCCACGTCGAGCACCTCGCCCGAACGGCGGCGGCCGAGCTGCTTGCGGTTCAGCCAGCTGTCGAGCAGGTCGGTGACCACCGCGAGACCGAACGCGGCCAGCGCGATGGTGTCGTCCTTGGCGATCACCACCGCCCACAGCATCACCGGCGCGTAGACGAGCCGCAGGATGCTGAGCAGCTTGCCGAGCGCGGGCTGGTTGCGGTCGGCCGAGCCCTGCGGTCGCTGCCGCGAGCCCCGGCCATGTTGCAGGCGGGGATCACCGGATCGACGGTTGGGCATCTGCGGGCTCTCCTCTGTCACCAGACGCGGCACGGACAAACCCTAGTGGTTACTCGGTAGTCGTCGAGTCATCGGCATGGGCGGCGTCGCGGATCTCGCCGACCAGCTCCTCGATGACGTCCTCCAGCGTGGCCAGCCCGATGGTGCTGCCGTCCTCGCGGACGACGCGTGCCAGGTGGGCGCCGCGGCGCTGGAGGGTCTCCAGCGTCTCGTGGAGCGCGTCGTCGGGGGTGACCGTCGCGAAGGGCCGGATCCACTTGTTCTGGACCGGCTGCCGGCGGCGTACGTCATCGGGCTCGAGCACGTCCTTGATGTGCAGGTAGCCGACCAGATCGCCGCCGTCGTCGGCGACCGGGAACCGGCTGTAGCCGGTCGTGGCGCACACCGCCTCGATGTCGGCGCCCGAGGCGCCGCGCGGCACGATCGTCCAGTCGGCGATCGGGATGGTGACCTTGGCGACCGTCTTCTCGGTGAAGCCGAGCGCGCCGGCCAGGCGGCCGTACTCGTCCTCCTCCAGGAGCCCTTCGCCGCGGGACTCCTCGACCATCGCGGCCACCTCGGCGCGGGTGAAGGCGGAGCTCACCTCGTCCTTGGGCTCGATGCCGAGCGCCCGGACGCAGACGTTGGCGACGTAGTTGAAGCCGACGATGATCGGGCGCAGCACGTAGACGATCGCGTAGATGGCCGGGCCGAGGACCAGGGCCGCCTTGTCGGGTCCGGCCAGCGCGATGTTCTTCGGCACCATCTCGCCGACCACGACGTGCAGATAGGTGACGACGAGCATCGCGATCACGAACGCGACCGGGTGGTGGAACCCTTCGGGGAGACCGATCAGGTCGAAGCCGGGCTCGAGCAGGTGGGCGAGCGCCGGCTCGGTGATCGCCAGCAGCAGCACCGAGCAGACGGTGATGCCCAGCTGGGCGCCGGCCATCATCAGGCTGATGTTCTCCATCGCCCGCAGCGTGATCCTGGCCATCTGCGAGCCGGCCTGGGCGGCGGGCTCGATCTGGCTGCGCCGGGCCGAGACCAGGGCGAACTCCGAACCCACGAAGAAGGCGTTGGCGAGCAGCAGCACCAGGCCGAGCAGGAGTCCCATCGTGGTCGACATCAGCCGATCACCTGCATCGAGATCCGGTCGATCCGGCGCCCGTCCATGATCTCCACGGTCAGCTTCACGTATCTCGCGTAGACGTCGTCGTCGTCGGAGTCGGGCGGCGGGTTGCCGGGCACGGTCAGCTCCGCGCTCGCGCCCGGCTCCGGGATGCGGCCCAGCAGGCTCAGCATCAGACCGGCGACGGTGTCGTAGTCCTCCCCCTCGGGCAGCGCGACACCGGTGATGTCCTCGACCTCGTCGGGGCGCAGCAGCCCCGACAGGGACCAGCCGCCGTCGCGGCGCAGCCGGGCCCGGGCGCTGAGCGGGTCGTGCTCGTCTGCGATATCGCCGACGATCTCCTCGATGACGTCCTCGAGGGTGACGATGCCGGCCTGGTCGCCGTACTCGTCGAGCACCACGGCCAGCTGGAACCCCTCGGCGCGCAGCAGTGCCATCAGCGGGTCCAGGCGCAGCGAGTCGGGCACGACCACCGGCGGCACCATCAGGTGCTTGACCTTCGCCGTGGGCCGCTCGTGCACCGGCAGCGCCACGGCGGCCTTGACGTGCACGGTGCCGACCACGGCCTCGTTGTCGTCGAGCACCGGGAAGCGGGAGTTGCCCGTACGCCGGGTGAGCTCGATCAGCGCCTCGGCGCGGTCGTTGTGGTCGAGGCTGTGGACACGTACGCGCGGGGTCATGATCTCCCCCGCGGTGCGGGTGCCGAACTCGACCGAGCGCTCCATCAGCTCGGCGGTGTCGGCGTCGAGGGTGCCCTCGTGGGCGCTGCGCTGGATCAGCGAGGAGAGCTCGGCCGAGCTGCGCGCCGAGCGCAGCTCCTCCTGGGGCTCCATGCCCAGGCGGCGCACGATCGCGTTGGCGGTGCCGTTGAGCACCTTGATCGGGCCGCGCATGAGCCGGGTGAAGGCCCGCATCGGGGCCTGCGTGACGCGTGCGGTCTCCAGGGGCAGGGCAAGTGCGAGGTTCTTGGGGACGAGCTCACCGAAGAGCATGGTCACGATCGTGGAGAGGATCAGCGCGATCGCGACCGCGATCGCCGCCACCGCACCCTCGGGCAGCCCGGTGGCGAGCAGCGGCGCGTCGATCAGCTCGGCGATCGCCGGCTCGGACATCCAGCCGATGCCGAGGTTGGTGACGGTGATGCCCACCTGCGCGCCGGAGAGGTTGCTGGAGAGCTCCTTCATGGCGCGCAGCACGCCCTGGGCGCCCTTGTCGCCCTGCTCGGCGGCCATCTCCACCTGGGCGTGGTCGACCGTGACCAGGGAGAACTCGGCCGCCACGAACACTCCACAGGCGGCGACCAGCAGCAGTGCCAGGAAGATGAACAGGATCTCGGTCATCACGCCGACCTCGATCGGCACGGCCTCGGATCGGACAGCGAGCATGGATATTGGCCGGGTTGCGGTCCGTCCATCGGGGTTCAGATCGTCCTTAGCTGTTGGAAGTGCGGTCAGCCTACATGGCTGCGGTTACGCCACCTGCGTTGCTGCGCGGCGGGCTCGGGGACGTGTCGCGTTCCGGACACAGTTGTCCAGAACGCGGCTGTGAACCTTGACACACCTCGCCCGTTCGTCAACTCTTACGCGGCAGTAGCCGACGATTCACGAGCCGAGGGAGTCCCCTTGACCATGTCCTCAGCCTCACGACGTACGTTTCTGGCCGGTGCTGCCGGCGCTGCCGGCGCTGCCGCGACCGGGCTGCTCGCCGGCCCTGCCACAGCCACCTCTCCCCGCCGGGTCTCCCTGGTGCGGGAAGAGCACCGGGCGGTCGTCATCGGGTCCGGGTTCGGCGGCGGGGTGGCCGCGCTGCGGCTGGCCGAGGCCGGCGTACCCGTCACCGTGCTCGAGCGCGGCCGCCGCTGGCCGACGGGCCCGGACGCGCAGACCTTTCCGACGATCCGTTCGCTCGACAAGCGGGTGCTGTTCCACACCACCACGCCCGAGGCCGTCAAGCCGCTGCAGAACCTGCTCGGCACTCCCCTGGACTTCGGTCCGTACGTCGGTCTGCTCGAGCCCGTCCTCGGTCAGAACATGCTCGCCATGTGCGCGGCCGGGGTCGGCGGCGGCTCGCTGGTCTACCAGGGCATGACGCTGCAGCCCTCCGCCGAGGTCTTCAACACCTGGTTCCCGAACGAGCTCGACTACGACCTGATGGACCGGGTCCACTACCCGCGTGTCGCCAGGATGCTGGGCGCCGCGACCGCACCCGACGAGCTGATCGCCTCGGACAACTACCGGGTCTCGCGTACGTTCGGCGAACGCGTACGCGCTGCTGGCTACGACCTGCGGAAGATCCCGATGCCGATCGACTGGTCCTACGCGCTCGCGGAGCTGCGCGGCGAGATGGCGCCGTCCTACACCAACGGCGACTGCGCGCTCGGCGTCAACAACGGCGGCAAGCACTCCGTCGACGTCACCTACATCAAGCAGGCCGAGGCCACCGGCCTGGTGCACGTCGCCACCCGTCACAACGTGACGTCGGTCGCCCGGGCCGCCGACGGCCGCTGGGAGGTGCACGTCGACCGCACGAACGACGTCGGCGACGTGGTCGAGCAGAAGATCCTGACCACCCGTGCGCTGGTGATGGCGGCCGGCTCGCTCAACACCAGCAAGCTGCTGGTCCGTGCCGCCGCGACGGGCACCATCCCGGACCTTCCCGAGCAGCTCGGCCAGGGTTGGGGCACCAACGGCGACCGGATCTACATGTGGCGCCCCTTCGACGAGGACCTCACCGGTACGCAGGGTGGGCCCGTCGTCTACCAGAGCCAGGAGTGGGCCGACCCGGCCACGGCCAACACCGTCATCCAGGCATCGCTGCCGCCTCTCCCCCTCGGCCTCGACCTGGGCGCCACGATGCTGGTCGGCTTCGGGGTCAGCGCGGACCGTGGCAGCTTCCGCTACAGCTCGCTGACCGACTCGGTGAGCCTGCGCTTCCCCTTCGGCGGCGACTCGGCCAGCTATCGCGTGATCAACGAGCGGGTCTCCCGGATCAGCGGCGGGATCGGCGCCCTGATCGACACCAACACCATCGTCAACAGCACCTGGCACCCGCTCGGCGGCGCCAACATGGGCACCGTGTGCGACCTCGAAGGCCGGGTGCAGGGCCAGGACGGCCTCTACGTCCTCGACGGCGCGCTCATCCCGGGGACGACCGGCGCCTGCAACCCGTCGATGACCATCGCCGCCGTCGCCGAGCGCGCGATGGACAACATCGTCGCCAACGACGTCGGGACGGTCATCTGACGGGTGCCGCCTGCAGCCGTTTCGGGCCCACCAGGATCTTGCAATGCAAAATTCTGCAGATTTTGCCGAAAGGGGGTGACAACCCCTTAGGTGATGCGGCAACATTGTTCTTGCCCCGCTGGTGACCCGAGACGCCAGCGGGGCTCTTACGTTTTCCCGCCACCTCATGCCAGCCTCTGGGCGACCTGGTTGAGGTTGGCCCGCAGCTTGGCGCGGTAGGCGTCGTGCTGCTCGGGCAGCCGGGCGTCGCAGAACGCGGCCAGGTCGGGTCCGGTGACCTCGAGGACGCTGCGCCCGGCGGCAGCCTCGGTCTCGAAGAGATCCAGAATGTCGCGCAGGATCTCGACGATGTCCATGCCGTCGCCGGTGGTGAAGCGCCACAGATAGTTCTTCATCTCGCCGTAGACGGTGCGGTAGTCGGCGGGGAGTTCGGCGGCGCGGGCTTCCGTGCGCTTCCAGTCCTTCTTGTCGCCGATGAGGCGGGTGAGGATGGTGGACATGGTGGTGCTCCTTCGTTTCGGTGCCTGTTGTCTGGTCCTCGGTTTGGGGCCGTGGAAGAAGCGTGCAGGCCTGACGTAGCGTCAAGGTCAAGCACCGATCCGAAGAACGTTCCTCGAGCCGGGGGCGTCAGGCCGCGTCGTGGTGCTCGAGGAGCAGGTTGCGCAGCCGGATCTCGCCTGGAGACATGGCTTGAGACATGGCTTGAGGCATGGCCGAGTGCATCGCTGCTGACTCGTCTGGTGGGTCTTGTGCCCAGGTGTCGGGTGGCGGGCTGGTGTAGGTGTGCCCGGTGGGTGTGATGGTGGTGATGCTGCCGTCGGGTCCGGGTCTGGCCTGCCACCCGATGGCCTCTTTGGCCTGATTACAAGTTGGGGGATTTGGTACCCCGCGGCCAGCCACGACGATCCGCCTTCCCGATAGCCTCCGTCGCCTCCGCCTGGAACTTGGCCAGGGCTGCCTCTCGTTTCCGAATGCACTCTGCGCTGTCGAGATCCACCCAGCCCGTGGCGGTTCGGAGCGCATCGGCCGTGTCGGCGATAGGCCACCCGAGAAACCTCATGCGCGCCGCTAGGAACCGAGCCTCCCGACCAGCCTCGGCCACCTCCCTCAACTGGCTGCGGCGTCGGGCCTCGAGGTCCTCGATCGAGTTCCCTGCCTCCTGCTCGATCTGCATCTCCCCGATCGTGTACTCCGACGCCTCGTGGGTACGCCATCCACGGTCGATGGCCTCCCAGAACTTCATGAGGACGTCTTCCACCTGGCGGCGACTCTCCATCGCGCGCTCGTGACGCGTATCGACGAACTTGGCGGCCAGGGCGGTCCCTGCGCCGATGAGAGCGCCGAGGAGACCGCTGCCCGCGCTGATCCATGCTGTGTCCACAACTCGCCATGATGGTCGAGATTCCGTGGCGATGGGGCGGGAACTAGGCAGTGACCCCAAGCCGGGTGGCCAGCGCCCGGGACTCTCGTTCGTTGAGGCGACCGCCATGCGTGACCAACTCGGAGGCCAGGGACCGCGCCAGCGGGTGGGACCGCATCGACTCCTCGCTGATGCCGGTGCCGGTGCGTAGCGCCCCGAGGCTGCCGAGCCAGTCCTGCTGCTGGGCGTAGGCCCGGGACAGTTCCAGCCACAGCCTGGCCCGTCGGTCCACCGAGGGGACCGCGTCGGGGTCCACCGCGCTCGCGACGTCCAATGCGCCGCCGGACTTGCGGAGGTCCACCTGGACGGACACGGCACTGATGTCGGTGTTGGCCACGCCGAACAGGGTCCAGGGGTGAGCCGACCCGGCGGGTAACGCGCGCGCCATGGTCATGGCCTGGTCGATCCCACGCAGTGCGTCACCCTCCCGACCGATCCGGGCGGCTGTGATCGCGCCGTGCAACTGGCAGGCACCCCACATGGCTTGGGCGTCCTCGTTGTCGTCCAGGTGGGGCTCCAGCAGGGCCACAGCGTCGGTGGCGAGCCGGTAGGCGTCGTCCTCACGACCCGTGGAGCGCCACACGTTCCCGATCACCCAGGAGGCCGAGGCTAGGGTCACCGGGTCGTCGGCGATCTCGGCAGCGGCCATGCACCGGTCAGCGGCGAGCCACAGCAGTGGGGCGTCGGCGACCCAGGCCAGGACCTGCTCGGACAGGGCGTAGGCACCGGACAGTGCGGCGGCAGCGTCCCGGCGCTCCTGTCCTTCCAGGGTCCGCAGGGCACGACGGCCGTCACGGATCAGTTCGGGGAGCATCGCCCCGGCGTCTGCACGTGGGGTGGTGGAGGTGTGCCACAGCCTCCAGGCCCGTTCGACCCGGGCGGCCAACTCGGTGGTGTCGACCGGCGTCGGGAGGGGCTGGAGGTCGACGCCTTCAATGGCCTCCCGGATGGCGGGGACGACGGGGTGTCCGGCTCGGCGACTGATGCCGACCAGCAACTGGTGTTCCCCGGTGATCTCGGTCAGGTCGCGTACGCCGAGGGCCTGGCCGATCTTGAGCAACATCTCCAGTCCCGGCGGGTGTTGGAGGCGACCTTTCTCGACGTCGCGCAGCCAGTCTTCGGACCGGCCGACGAGACCGGCGATGACGGCTCGGGTACGGCCGGTGCGGGTGCGGATGTTCTGGATGCGCTCGCCGATGGCGCGGGCGGCAAGTACGTCGGGGTTCGGTGAAGTCGGCATGGGCCTGGCCTTAGGCACGAGAGTGGGACCAATCCCAGGATAGGGGTCGGAGGTGATGGCCCACCACCACGTCAGGTGGGGAGATCACCCCCACCTGACGTGGTGGTTTGCGCCCACCTACGCCCACTGGTCGCACCGATCAGGGTTGAGATACGCCCCGCTGCCAGGGGGTTGGAACCACAAAGGGCCGTGGTCTCCGACGTACGCCGTGGCAGTGGGGCGATCCAACGACGCGACGGGATTCGAGGGCCAGGGATGGATGACGCAGAGGTCTGCACGACGTGCCACCTGCGGTGGGGTGGAATCGGCTCCCACCCACCATGCTTGAAACTGCCCAGCGACGAGCGTCGAGCCCTGGTGGCGGCAGCCTTGAACCGGTCGACGTCGGCCCCGGACGACCTGGAGCCGGAGTCGGCGTAGGGGGCTGGATCGGTCTTCACACGCATAGCCGATCTGCGGTCCTGGCAGCCCTGACAGGTCCACGACCTCCATCACGATCCCCACGGCCGTGCAGCCGTCCGCGCAGGTAGCCAGCGGGAACGGCAAACGACCCGGTCCCCCTCCTGGGGTCCCGGGTCGTTGTTCGTGCAGGTCTCAGGCCTTGGTCGTCGCCTTGGCCTTGACCTCGGCGGCACGGGTCTTGACGTAGGTGGACAGGTCGGCACCCTTGACCACGCGGACCTTCCGAGCCGACCCGTCGCGGGTGATCCACTCCGTGGGGAAGTAGTCCCGGCGGAACCAGTGGTTCATCGCGTTGGCCGACATGCCCATCAGGTCGGCGGCCTCCTGGACGGTGTACTCCTTCTTCGCGTTGATCCGGCCCTGCGGGGTGTACTCGACCCGCTTCGCGGGGGTCTTCTTGGTCTCCGGCTTGGCGTCGGTCTTGGTCACGGCGGTCTCCTTCTTGGCGGCCTTCGTGGTCTCGGCGGGGACGTACTCGGTGATCTCGGCGATCCCTAACTGGGTCAGGCCGGGGACCTTGTTGGCGTCGGCGTTCCCCTTCATGGCCAGGTCCTGGCGAGCGTGGAACCAGGCGTGGACCTTGCCGTCGGTGTCCTTGTAGAGGCTGGCCCAGTCGTACCCCCGGACGCTGGCCTTGAGGGTGACCTCGCCGTTGACCCGGAACCGGAACTTGCCGTTCTTGAGGGCTTCACGGGTGACGGTGGCGGTGGTGGTGTTCTCGGTCATGGTCTTTCTCTCCTTTGGGCAGGTCACCGGGTGTTTCCCGGCGTCTTTCCAAGCACGAGAATGCGTCACGCGCAGGCGCAGTCAAGGCGACGCCAGCAGCCAAGACGCGGGGCCGGATCACCCGCTAGTTGGCGACGTCGGGGGTTGGGTAGACCCGGCCGTCGTGATGGTCGTGACCAACCTGATGATGCTGGTCGCGGAGGTCGGTCTACGCGCGGGTGGTGCCACCCGCGCGTGTCACTGGTGACGGCGGTGTTCCCGCTCCCGCATCCGGCGCTCGAACTCAGACAGCCCCGTCTCCCGGTCCGGGGGTGGCGGGGGTTCCTGGTCCAGCAGGTCCCGCAGTTCCCCCTGGCGTCGACTGATCCTCAGCACCCGGTCCACGGCCTCCGGCTCACCGCGACGAGCTTTGGGCCAAAGCCCGGTCAGCATGGCGTCCAGTCGCAGCAGTTCGGTGTCGGCGGCTTCCCGCAGGTCCACGGTGGTCCGGGCACTGGCCAGGGCTCGCCGCACGGCTTTGAAGGCGGCTGGCTTGTGGGCCCATCCCATGGCCTTGGCGATGTCGGCGTAGGAGGCCCCGGCCAGGTGGAGCCGGAGGGCTTGGGCGTCTCGTTCTGGGTTCGGACGGGGCATGGGCTGAGTTCTCCAAGATGGGGGTTCCCCAGCAGGGGGGTATTAGCCCTATGCCAAGGGGTGGCTGCCGGAGGTGGGGGTGGGGGTCCTCCCCCTACCCCCTCACCGTGTCCGGCTGGTCCTGATCGTCGCCGTCCGGGTCCCTCCGGGGTGACGTGGTCTCACCAGGGAGCCGGTTGCCCCGACGGTGGTTACAGGTCCGGTGGCTAAGTCGACAGTTTGCCCGGGGTCAGCGTCCGCCGGGTCCGTGGATGGGCACGGCCATCGCGCCACCCGAGGCGATGTCACGGCGGAACGCCTCCTGAGCGGCGGCCCGCTGGTGTTCGGCCTCCTTGGTGAGGCGGGCCTTGCGCTCGTTGTACTCGGCGAAGGTGGCGAGGGCGAGCCGGTGACCGTGGGCGACGATGGTGCGGGCGTCGTGCCTGTCGACGCGGGGCCCGATGCCGCCTCGGGTCCTGGCCAGGTTGACGGTCTCGTTGAGCGCGTGGAGTTCGTCAAGGGTGAGGTCACAGACGTTGAGGAGTTCCTCGATGTGCCCGGGACGCCAGGTGGCGGCCCTGGTGTGCTGGGCGAGGACGGTCCAGGCTCGCCGGGCGAGGTCGGCCCGGACGAAAGCTTCCCGGGCGCGGGCGTGCTCGCGGTGGCCGTCTGGGCTGAGCCCGGAGACTCGGGTCTCGGTGGTGACGCCCCCGATGTGTCGACGCGCTTCGTCGATCACCTCTTGGGCTTCGGCGACGTCGTTACGGAGGGTGTCGATGATCCCGTCGGCGGCGTCGGTGACGGCGTCGTACTTGGCCTCCTCCTTGATCTTCTTGAGCCCGATCTCCAGCCCGTAGGTGGTGTCGCGGTTGCGGCTGAGGAGCGCCGCCACGCTCTTGTCCTTGGAAGGGTCCTGGCCTTCGCGATGGAGGTCGTACCAGCGCCGGGCGGCCTGCTCGGAGTCGGGGATCAGGTCGTTGGGGATCTGGGTGGCGGCGTCGATGGCATCGAGTTCGGCGGTGAGGTCGTCGGGCAGGTCGTGGCCGAGGTCACGGAGGGCCGAGGTCAGCACGTTGATGGTGGAGTTGAGGTTGGCGCTGAACGGGCTGGTGCTGCTGGTCATGGTGGTGCTCCTTGTCGTGGGGCTGGTGGGTGTGCGGTCTGGGTGTCGACCAGGGCGATGGGCGTTGAGGGTCAGACGGCGGAGTCCGATGGGGACGCCGGGCTCGGCTTGGGCCGCTTGGCTCGGGCCTGTCGGCAGCGCTCGCAGAGTGGGACGCGCGGCTTGGGGTTGGTGGTCCACATGGAGCGGTCGCAGTCGATGCAGACGAGCACGTACGGGGCCGGTGGTCCTGGTGGCGGCCCCGGTGTGCTGGCCGCTGGCTCCGGGCTGCCGGTCGGGATCGGAACGGACATGCCGCAGCCTCGACAGGTGAGGAGGTCGCCGTGGCGTCGGAGGCCAGAGGACCCCTGACACCCGGCACGGTGCGGGACCTCGAGTCGGCTGGTCACGCTGCACCCCCTGCGCTGTCCCTGAGGCCCCTGGTGGGTTCCCCGTGGACCTCGGGGACGCTGGAGGCCTGCTCGGGGCTCGCCGGGCCCGCTGGAGGGCCGGAGGGGTCGGGCCGGCGCCACCTGCACCACGGTCGGTGAGCGGGCACGATTCGGCGTCCGTCCCCTTTGCCGACGAGCCGGTAGGACTGGTGGCAATGACGGCACACCAGGAGGTGATCTGGTGCGTTGTCGAGGTCGTAATACGGGTCGTTCATAAACGTGACGCTCACGGCCGGTCCTCCTTAATTCCGGGTGGCGACTGGTGCCGCCTAGGTCTGGTGTTTGGTGAGTGGTGAGTGGTGCCCCTTATAAAGAGGGGGCACCACTCACCACTACTGGTGCCGGCACCGGTCGGCACCAGTGGCACCACTCGTGGTTGAGATGGTGTGGAGCCATGAATTCCGGGGTCCCTGGCCCCGTTCGACAACCCCCTGGCGGACCAGTGAATTCAGGGCGTCGGTCACCGACTTCTCGTTGCCTGGCACCCCAGCGCGTACGTCCCGTTGGGTACAGCCCGGGTGTTCGGTCACGTACGCGAGCACTCCGGCGGCGTAGGTCTGCGACTTCGTGGTGGTGGCCTCCGACGACAGTCGCAACGTGTCCGGGTCCATCGTCACGGTGACCTCGGGCATCGGGTCCCGGCCCCGGAATTTGTCGACCCGGAGGGTGCGGGTGTCGGTGTCCCGGTCCCGCTTGTAGATCAGGACGGCATCAGGTGCGTCGTGGAGTGCGGAGGACCCCCGGCCTCGGCCGTCCGTCCACCCGGCGTGAGCGGCCACGATCCACTCCTTGGCCCCGACCATAGACCGGGTGAACTCGTTGAGCATCGCGAACCAGGGGGTCACGTCGGAGGCCGAGTCTTGGGAGTCGCCGGTGAAGGCCCGGGCGAAGGTGTCGACCATGATGATCTCGACCTCCAGCAGGTCGAGGGCCTTGGCCAGGACTACGCGCTCGTTCACGTCCCGCAGCGGGTTGGGGACGTCGCGGAGGTTGAGGACCACTAGCCGAGCCAGGTCGACGCCAGCCGAGTCGCACCAGTCGATGAGTTCGGCGGCGTCCATCTCGTAGGACAGCAACGCTACGCGCCCGCCGACCTGTCGGACAGGCCGCTCACCGAGGAACGGGGTGCCCTCCAGGAGATCCCGGGCCAGGTTGGCGAGCATGGTGGTCTTCCCGGCCCCGGCCTGGGCGATGAGGACCGCCCCACCACGTCCAGGGAGCACCCCGGCGATCCGTGGCGGTGGCGGGTCTGGGAGGAGGTCGCGAAGCTTGTCGGCGGTGGTGACCTCGAACTTCAGGAGGGGCTCCCGCTGCTCCTCCTCCGGCGGTGAACCATGGGTTGCATCGGGACCACCACCATCGGCGAGGTGTGCGGGCTCCGGGCTGGGCTCGGTCGACCAGTCCTCCGGGTGGGTGGCTCCCAGGGCCGGGGCGGTGGTGTCAGTGGAATTGATCGTCACGAGGCCTCCTGTCGGCACACGCACACGAAGCGAGCGTTCCCCTGCTCGGGGCTGCCGACCCAGCAGGCCCGCTGACACCGACAGGTTCCCGGGTTGGGTCCGACGGGCGGCAGCCCCAAGCGGGCCCGGTACCGGTCGACAGCCGGGGTATCGAAGACACAGTCCTCGCCGTCCTGGTGGCCACAAACGCAGCCGATGCGCCGGGGCCGTGGACGGGTTAGGCTGGTGTCGATCTTCGAGGACGGGATCACGGGGGCCGCCTGGGCAGGGCGGCTCCTGCCGTCTCCGGGTGGCTTCTGGTCACGCGGCATCTGCGCCACCTCCGACTTTCAGGCCGAGGAGGTTGGCGAGGCGCTGGGCCTTCTCGTCGGTCAACGGCGGTGCGTTGACCAGGGTCCGGTCGACAGCGGCGAACCACTGGTCACGCTCGGCGTTGGCTTCGTGGGAGTCGTCACCGGGCTTGATCCGGGCAGTCAGCCGGGACCGCAGCCATGCGGCGGTGGTGGCCTTCATGATGCGTTGGCCTCCTCCACGACGAGCAGGTCGTCCAGGTCGGAGAACTTGATGCGCCGGTTGCCTCGCGGGCCGAGCCGGTAGACGGGGATGCGACCGCTCTCGACCAGCCGGACGATGGTTCTGCGGCTGGTGCCGAGGTAGACCGCTCCGGCGGAGAGGTCGCCGAACGCCGGTTCAACTGGGTGTCGTGCCATGATGGAACCGCCTTCCTGAGGGTTGGCAGCGGGGTGACCGGTCGAATGCTTGGCGGTGTTCCAGCCGGTCATCCCGCCACGTATTTGGTGGTGATGCGGAGTTCATTTGTCTTCACCTAATACGGCGACCCATGGGGTTTACAAGCAATATCGCGGGTGACTTGTATGGTCACCGATTAACTTGTTTGGCGGGGCCAACATTCACAGCGTTATCCACCGCGTCCAGGTGGTTATGCACCGAATTCGAGAACCAGTCCACAGATCAGGAATTCACCGGGTATCGGACTCCGGCGTCACCCTCGGTCCATCCCGGGAGCACCTCCAGGGACACCAGAGGCCCCGCCCACCAGCAGGTGAACGGGGCCTCGACCTCGGTGCGGTCGTACGGGGTCAGGAGGCGTTGACCCAGGACCCCCACATGATCTCAACCGACTGGTCGACCGGGGTGCCGCGCCTCCCCGTCGGACGGATCGTCACCTCATCCAGCAGTTCCCGCAGCACCGTGCGCACCGGGTCGCGGTCCTCGTCCTCCACCAGCGCATCCCAGGCGGCGGGCACGTTGCCGGAGGCCACCAGGGCAGCCACGGCCGGACGCGGAGCGATGACGACGGCCTTGCGCTTGGCCTCGGTCTGCTTGGCCCTCAGATCGGCCAGGATCGCGGCCAGGTCGGCCGGGTCGAAGTCGGTGGCGAGCCCCTGGTAGGACTTGATCTGTTCTCCCAGGCGGTCAACCTCCCGGGCCGCCAACTGCTCAGCGGCACCAGGACCGACGGTCGCCTTCGCGGCCAGCATCTCGGCGTGCTCGATCACGTAGACCCCCACGGCGTCGAGCACGTAGTTGTCGACGTCGGCACGACCCTTGCGGGTGTGGACGTACCGGGAGCATTGGTAGGTCGGCGACTTCACCTTCTCGCCGCTGGCACGGGTGTTGTGCTTGGTTCCGGCGACCATCGGAGCACCACACACCATCGGCTCGTAGGTGTGGGGCTGCTCGGCCTCCACCTGGGAGTCCGGGTCACCTCCACCATGGTGACGGCGGTCGGGCTCGTCCTTCGCGCAGGTCTCGCAGATGACCCGGCCGCACTTCGCGATCCCGGTCAAGAAGTTGTTCGCCGGACGGCCCGGGGTCTTCCGCTTCGCCGAGGCGTCCAGGACCGTCTGGACCTGTTGCCAGAGGTCGACGTCCACGATCCGGTGACCGCTGGCGCTCTCAGCCACGACCCGCCACTCACCGGGACGCTTCCCGACCTTCTTGGCCTCCTCCTCGGTGTAGCGGCCGTGAGCCACCAGCCCGGCATGTCTCGGGGACCGGAGCATGTAGAGCAGTGAGTCGGGGCGGAAGACGCCACCACCGACACCACGGGCACCCTGGGAGGCCAGCCACCGTCCGACGGTCCGCAACTCGCCCCCCTCGGCCACCATGTCGTAGGCCTTCGCCAGCAGCGGGCCCTCCACGGGGTGCGGGACGAGGCCCTGCCGGGACCCGATGAGCGGGAGTTCCCCGGGGGCGTGCCACGTCTTGTGCTCGCAGTCCTTGGACCTCTTCGCGGCCTTGCACGCCTTGCAGGGGCGGCCCTTGTGACGGCAACCCTCCCCGGCATCACAGGGTTCCCTCCAGGCCCAGGCGAACGGGCGGGTGCTGCTGGTCATGCGGCCTCCTTGCGCGCGGTGGCGTGCGTTGTCGCGGATGCGTTCGGCTTGGCGACGCGACGAGTGTTCGGCGACGGCTCCTTTGATCTGGGCCATCATGATCCCGGCCGCCGTCGTGAGGTCCACTTCGCCTTCGTGACGGGCGATGACGCGGGCGTACGGGACCAACTGCTTGGTGATCCGGGGCAGTTCGTCCAGCCGTCGGTAGAGGCGGTCGGAGTCGCGGACGATGACCCCGTCGAAGGCTCCGGCTTTGGCGTCTCGCAGCATCCGGTCGAAGTCCTCGCGGACCACGGTTTCCTTGTAGGCGGAGGTGTCATCGTCGATGTAGTGGCCGACGATGACAGCGTCGGGATAGTGGCGCTCGGCGTACAGGATCGAGTCGTCGCGCTGCTCCCCGACACCTTCGCCGTCCTCGGCGTGGGAGGTGTCGGAGATGCGGGAGTAGGTGACGAGCCGGGTGGGCTCGGTCATCGTGATCGTGTTGATGAGGTCACGGTTCGTCGCCATCAGGGCGGCGAGCCATTCCATGTCAGCCTGGACGGCTACTGGTCGTTCTTGGGTGGCGGTGTTCACACCTCAAGGGTACTAAACTCCCGATCTAGATTGCACCGCTCGCACAAGCCTTGGAGGTTCTGGGCGCTGGTTTCGCCGCCGTCGGCGTGACGTTCGATGTGGTCGATGTTGCGGATCGGGGCATCGCAGCCGAGGGTGCGGCAGATCCCGCCATCGCGGGTGGCGATGAACTCGGCCAGCCCGTCGGGGGCTTTGCGGGAGCGGGACTCCATCGCCACCAGTTGGCCAACCGGGTCGGTGAACAGACGTCGGACGAAGACCTCGGCGTCGGCCAGCGCTTCGCGGGCCCAGGCGGCGGGAACAGGGCCGTGGCCCTCGACCATGGCGGGCTGATCGTTGGTGTTGGCGAGGGAGTCGGCGGTCATCACGATCTTGACCTCGATCCGCGGCTTCACCCCCGCTTCGCGGCCGGTGACCCGGTCGACGAGGGTGTCGGCCATGACCTGACCACGAGTCCGCTCATCACCCGCAGCACGGGCCGCGTTCGCGGCCTGGTCCAGCGCCGCGTAGACGGCGACACCGTCCTTGACCGGGAGCAGCGCCCCGAGCCAGGTCATCGTGTCCGGGGCCGGCCGGAGGCTGACCCGGCGGTCCTTCTCCGCATTCGCGGCACGGGCGACCACGGATTCCTGATCCAGGGTGATCGCGAGTTTCTTGGCAGCGTTCTCGAGCTGCCGCAGTCCCATCGTCACCGCCTTCGCGGGCCGGCCGTTGGGGCCGGTGGCGCAGAGCTGGTCGTCGATGACACGGCGGTCCTCCAACGACAGGCAGGCGGTCTCCCGGGCGAGAATGGTGGCCTGCCACTGCGAAAACAGGCCGGCCTTCATCAACCTGAACGTGTGCGGCATCTCGGTGAGGAGGATCTTCGCCAACCCGAGCAGCTTCGCGCCCTTGGCCGGGGAGACCCGCCGCGCCAACGCGATCTGGGAGGCCACCCCTTCACCGAGCTTGCGGGCAGGCACCCCAGCGGCGGTCTGCCGGACGCGGGCGGCTTCCTCCAGACGTACCGCCGCTTGTGCCTGAACGGCCTCGGCGGTGCACTTGACTGCTTCGAGACGAGCGATCCAGTCGACCAGCTCATGCTCGGACACGCCCGATGGCAGCCCAGCGAGGAGGTGGTCGATGGTCTCGTTCATGCGCCTTATTATATGCGTTCGAACAACTTGGCGCGACCTATTTAGGCTGGTCAGATGACAGTTACGCAGTCCGCGAACCAGACACGTGCTGCTGCGCCACACCCTCGCCGCCGTCCCGATATAGGCGAAATCTTTCTCGATCGGGTGCCGGGTCAAGGATGGCCGAAGGCCACCGCGAAGCGGCGGGCGAAGCCCGTCCTTGACGCGGTGCGCGATCGAGAAACACTCAAAGAACGGGTCGGCGGCGAACCCCGACCCGAAAACACAGTCGCCAAACCGAGCTTTCCCCAACCCCAGAAACGACTGTGTTGGTCTCGACACGCCTCCGCCCAGCGGCTCCGGCGGCTCGACCAGCGGAGCTAGGCGGCTCAGGCGGGCGGACGCCCACCACCCGGAACAGGCGGGACGGCCCTCAGCTCCTCGACCTTCTCCGGCGGCGCGCTGCGCAACGCATAGCCGATCCGCGACTCACGTACGTGCCAGCCCATCAGCTCGGCGGCGCGGTCGCAGTCACCGGCATCGATCGCGGCCAGGATGCGCCGGTGGTCGGGCCAGAGCCGCTTGCCGCGGGAGAAGGTGTCGAGCGCGTAGAGCCACTCGATCTTGTGCGAGAGCTGACGCAGCAACGTGGCCAGCGTCCTGCTGCCGCTGAGCTCGGCGACCAGGATGTGGAAGCGGTCGTTGAGCGCGACCAGGGGCTCCAGATCGTCGCGGGCCACCCACTCGTCCCCCTCGTCGAGGATCTGCGCGAGCTCGCGCCGGACCTCGAACCACGCCTGGTTGGGCTCGGGCTCGTCGAAGAGACCTCTGGCCCGTTCCGCCGCGCGGCGAGCGGTCGCGATCTCGAGCGCCTCACGCACCGCGAAGAGGTCGTCGGCCTCGTCGAACGGGACGTGGCCGACCTTCGACCCGATGTGCGGCGTCGACTCGATGAACCCCTCCGCCTCCAATGCCCGCAGCGCCTCGCGCACCGGCACCCGGCTGACGCCGTAGCGCTGGGCCAGGAACGCCTCGGTCACCCTGGTCCCGGGGGTCAGCTCCCCGGCGATGATGTCGCGCCGTACGGCTGCGGTCAGGGCACCGGCCGGGCGACCCCCCTCAGCCGGCGAGAGCCGCACCGGGGATCGCTTCCAGCAGCTCGGCGGTGTAGGCCGAGGTCGGTGCGGTGAAGATCTGGTCCACGGTGTCGTGCTCGACGATCCTGCCCTTGTGCATGACCACGACTCTATGTGCGATCTGGCGTACGACGGCGAGATCGTGGGTGATGAACAGGTAGCTGAGGCCGAGATCACGCTGCAGGTCGGCCAGCAGGGTGAGGATCTGGTCCTGGACGAGCACGTCGAGCGCGGAGACCGCCTCGTCACAGATCACCAGCTCCGGGTCGAGGGCCAGCGCCCGGGCGATCGCGACCCGCTGCCGCTGGCCCCCGGAGAGCTCGCTGGGTCGTCGCCCGGCGACGGACTCGGGCAGCGCGACCTGGTCGAGGAGCTCGCGTACGCGGCGCTGCCGGTCCTTCCGCTCGCCGACCCGGTGGATGTGCAGCGGCTCGGCGACCAGCTGGGCGACGGTGTAGGTGGGGTCCAGGGAGCTGTAGGGGTCCTGGAAGACGGGCTGCACGCGACGGCGCAGATCGGCCCGCTCGGCGCGCGATGCCCCGGCGATGCTGCGGCCGTCGATCCGCGCGGTGCCGGAGGTCGGTGTCTCCAGGCCGAGGACCATCTTGGCGATCGTCGACTTCCCGGATCCCGACTCCCCCACGACCGCGGTCGTGGTGCCGCGCGAGACGGAGAAGGAGGCATGGTCGACGGCTCGGAACGTCTCGCCGCGCCGGCCGCGGAGCCTGAACTCCTTGACCAGGTCCTCCACCACGAGGATCGGATCGGTGCCATCCTGGAGGGACGGCGTGCCGCCCTCCCGGTCCAGCGACGGGGTCGCCGCGATCAGCCGCCTGGTGTAGTCGTGCTGCGGGTCCCTGAGGATCTGGGCCGCCGGCCCGGTCTCGACGATGACGCCGTCGTGCATCACGACCACTCGGTCGGCCCGGTCCGCCGCGAGCCCGAGGTCATGGGTGACGAAGAGCAGAGAGGTGCCATGGGCTGCGACGAGGGTCTCGAGGTGGTCGAGGATCCGCCGCTGCACGGTCACGTCCAGCGCACTGGTGGGCTCGTCGGCGATCAGCAGCTTCGGCTCGCGGGCCAGCGCCATCGCGATCAGGACGCGCTGACGCATCCCCCCGGAGAACTCGTGCGGATACTGCCCCGCCCGGCGCTCCGCCTCGGGGATCCCCGCCTCGGTGAGCAGCTCGAGCACCCGCTCCTCGACCGCCGGGCCGCGCAGCCCCGCGGCGACGAGCGCGTCCGCGATCTGAGCACCGACCTTCATCGCGGGGTTGAGGTTGGTCATCGGGTCCTGCGGAACCAGGCCGATGCGCTCGCCCCGCAGCCCCCGCCACGCCCTCTCCGTACGTCCCGTCAGCTCGTCCTCGCCGAGCCTGATCGAGCCGCCGGTGACATGCCCCGTCCCGGGCAGCAGGCCCAGGATCGCCGCGACCAGCGTCGACTTCCCCGAGCCCGACTGGCCGACGACCGCGACCCGCTCACCGTGACCAACGGTCAGATCCACACCGTGCAGCACCTCCGTGCGACCGAACGCGACCCGGAGACCGGTGACCGACAGCATCTCAGCGTCCGACGGCATAGCCCTGCGCCCCCCTCGGGTTGGCGGCGGCGGAGAGCGTCCCGGTCGCCGGGTCCCTGGTCACCGCGGAGAGCCGGCCCAGCGACCAGTCGCCGGCCGCCTCGACGGCATGGCCGCGCTCGCGCAGGCTCTCGATGAGCGCCTCGCCGAGCCTGTCCTCCACGACGGCGCCCGCCGGCGTCCAGGTGCGCGGCCAGAAGGACCCGGGGAACGAGGTCGAGTGGAGTGCGGGCGCGTCGATCGCCTGCTGAGGCGTGTAGCCGCCCACGATCGTGCGCAGCAGGTAGAGCAGCTGCCACTGGTCCTGCTGGTCACCGCCGGGAGACCCCACCGCAGTGACCGCCTCGCCGTCGCGCAGCACCAGCGTCGGGGTGAGCGTCGTGCGCGGTCGGCGCCCGGGCTGCAGGGTGGACGGGAGACCGGGCTCCAGCCAGGTCATCTGCAGCCGGGTGCCGAGGCAGAACCCGAGAGCCGGGATCGTCGGGGAGGACTGCAGCCAACCGCCCGACGGGGTCACCGCGATGATGTTGCCCCACCGGTCGGCGACGTCGATGTGGCAGGTGTCGCCGCGTACGTCCCCGGTCGGCGAGACGGTGGGCTCACCTACACCCGCCGCCGCGGCGGCAGGATCGTAGGTCTCCCGCAACGGAGGGAGCTCCTTCGCGTCCAGGCCGGGACGGACCTCCCGGCTGGCCACGTCGCCGATCAGGGCACGGCGGGCGGCGGCGTACTCCTGGGAGAGCAGGATCTCCATCCGCTCCGCGTCGGCGCCGTCGCCATAGTGTGCGTCGCGGTCGGCGAAGGCCAGCTTGGTCGCCTCCAGGATCGTGTGCGCCCCCTCGGGGTTGCACGGGTCGAGCAGCGCGTCGTCCAGCGGGTCGAGCAGGTTGAGGATCTGGAGCAGGACCGGCCCCTGCGTCCACGGCCCGGCCTTGGCGATCGTGTGGCCCCGGAACGACGTGCTCACCGGCGTCTCGTACGCAGCGGAGAACCCGGCCATGTCGGCCGCCGTGATCACCCCAGAATGATCGGTTCCGGAGGCGTGGCGGTGCGGGGTGCGTACGAACTCCTCGATCGCCTCGGCGACGAACCCGCTCCCCCAGGCCGCCCGGGCCGCGTCGATCCGCGCCTGCCTGGTCGGAGCCCCCTCGCCTGCGGCGACGAGCCGCTCGAGCACCGAGGCGTAGGTCTCGTTGCGGACCATGGTGTCGGGCTCCGGCAGCTCGCCGTCGACGAGCCAGTGCTCGGCCGAGGTGGGCCAGTGGTCGCGGAAGAGGTCGGCCACCGTGGCGATCGTGGCGACGGCGCGGCCCAGGATCGGGTGACCGTTGCGGGCGTAGTCGATCGCGTAGGCGAGGATGTCGCCGAGCTCCCAGGTGCCGTGGTCGCGCAGCAGCATCAGCCACGCCTCGACCGCGCCGGGGACGGCCGCGGCGAGCGCTCCCGCCCCGGGGACCAGCTCGAGCCCCTCGGCGCGCATGTGCTCGACGGAGGCTCCCGCGGGTGCGGGGCCCTGACCCATCAGGACCGTCGGCTCGCCGCCGGAGGTCGCGAAGATCCCGACGAGATCACCGCCCGGGCCGTTGAGATGGGGTTCGACGACGTGCAGCACGAAGCCGCCCGCCACGGCAGCGTCGAAGGCGTTGCCGCCCCGCTCCAGCACCGCCTGCGCGGCCCCGCTGGCCAGCCAGTGGGTCGAGGCGACCATCCCGAACCTGCCGAGCAGGTCGGGCCGGGTCTTGAACTCGGGGGCAGGTGTGTAGGTCATGACGTCCTCTCGTCGTTGGCCGGGTCGAGGCTGTCGCGCAGCCCGTCCCCGAAGAGGTTGAAGCTGAGACAGATGATCGCGATCAGGGCGCCTGGGAACACACCGAGCCACGCGTCCTGGGTCAGGTACTGCTGCGCGTCGGAGAGCATCACCCCGAGACTCGCCTCGGGCGGCTGGATGCCCAGCCCGAGGAAGGAGAGCACCGCCTCCCCCAGCACCGCGGAGGGCATGATGATCGTCGCCTGCACGATGACCGCGGACAGGGCGTTGGGCAGGATGTGCCGGCCCATGACACGCAGGCTGCCGGCGTTCATGGTCACCGCGGCCGCCACGAAGTCGGTGGTCCGCAGTCGCAGCGCCTCGCCGCGTACGACCCGGATCATCTGGGGCACATGAGCGATCCCGAGCGCCAGGACCACGTTGGACAGGCTCGCTCCGCGGATGGCGGCGAGTCCGACGGCGAGGATCAGGAACGGGAACGCGAGCGCAACGTCGGTGAAGCGTGACACCAGCGCGTCGGCCCAGCGCCAGGACCCGGCGACCAGGCCGAGCGGGACCCCGACGACCGTCGCCACCAGCACCGACAGCACCCCGACCTGCAGGGACGCCCTAGCCCCGTAGAGCATCCGGGAGAGCGTGTCGCGGCCCAGGTTGTCGGTGCCGAGCGCGAACCCGATCGTGCCCGGCCGCTGGAAGGGGGCGTCGAAGTGGGTCGTCGTCGGGCCGTACGGTGCGAGCACCGGCGCCAGCACGGCCGCCAGCACGACGATGCCGAGGATCACGCCGCCCGCCATGGCGGTCCGGTTGGACCGCATCCGTCGCCACCAGGTGCTGGGCCCGGCGTACGTTGTGGTCGTGGTTGTCGTCATGCGGCACCTGCCACGCGGATCCGGGGGTCGAGGACGGAGTAGAGCACGTCGACCGCCAGGTTGATCAGGACGTATCCGACGGTGATGATCACGACGACTGCTTCGATGACCGGGTAGTCCCGGGTGAACACGCTGTTGAGGGTGAGCTTGCCGAACCCGGGCAGCCCGAAGATGCTCTCGGTGACCACCGCCCCCGAGATGAGCCCGCCGAGCTGCAGCCCGACGATGGTGACCACGACCAGGAGCGAGTTGCGCAGGCCGTAAGCCAGCAGCACCCGCCGCCCGCCCAGGCCCTTGGCCCGGGCGGTGCGGACGAAGTCGGATCCCATCGTCTCGATCATCGAGGCCCGGGTCTGCCGCATCACCGCGGCGGCGATCGCGAGCGAGAGGATCAGCGCCGGCAGGGTCAGGTGGTAGATCGCATCCAGCGGGTTCTCGAGCATCGGCACGTAGCCGGAGGCCGGGAAGAGCGAGAGCCGCACCGACAGGTAGAGGATCGCCAGCAGCCCGAGCCAGAAGCTCGGCACCGAGAGCCCCACCATCGCGACCCCGTTGGCGAGGAGCTCCGGCCACCGGCCGCGGCGCCGCTCGGCGATGACTCCGAGGGCAAGCCCCACGACGACGGCGATGACCAGCGCGTACGCCGCCAGCCACAGTGTCACCGGGAGCGTGCTGCCGAGCAGCTCGGTGACCGGCGTGCCGGTGCGCAGGGAGCGCCCGAAGTCGCCGTGCACGTAGTTCCGGACCCAGGTGGCGTACTGCACCCAGAGCGCCTGGTCGAGCCCGAGGTCGGCGCGGACCGCGGCGATCCGCTCCGGGCTCGCCTCCTCCCCTGCCATCGCCAGCGCGGGGTCGCCGGGCAGCATGCGTACGCCGGCGAAGATCACCATCGAGGAGAGCACGATCGTGAGCAGCGAGTGCCACGTCCTGGTGAGGAGATAGGCCCCCATCAGCCGGCCAGGTAGGCGGCGCCGCTGATGCGTACGACGCCGTCGGAGAAGACGGAGACGCCGGCGATCTGCTTCGACAGCCCGGTCAGGTTCCGCTGGCGGTAGAGGTAGACGATCGGGTTGTCCTCGTGGACCTGGGCGATCGCCTTGCCGTAGAGATCGGCGCGCTCGGCGGTATCCGTCTCCGAGGCGGCGTCGGTGAGGAGCTTGTCGACCTCGGCGTTGCTGTAGCCCATGGTGTTCTGGCCCGCGCCGGTGGTGAGGAAGTTGAAGGTGTTGCCGTTGGGATCGACACGGCCGGACCAGCCCAGCTGCATCGCCTCGAAGGCACCGCGGTCGTTGTTGTCCAGGAGCGTGGTGTACTCCACCGGCTCGATCCGCAGGTCGAAACCGGCCGCCTTCACCTGGGCCTGGAGGGCCTGCGCGAACTGCAGGCTGCTCGGGGTGTTGGAGGTCTGCATCGTGACCTTCAGAGGGGTCGTGACACCCGCCTCCTCGAGCAGCTTCTTGGCTCCTGCCGGGTCGTGCTCCGGGCACGCCTGGGAGGCGTCGGTGGCGAACGCGCTGCTGTCCGCGATCGGCGAGCAGGTCGGGTCGTAGTAGCCGTGGAAGACGCTCTGGACCAGCTGCTCGCGGTCGACCGCCATCGAGAACGCCTGGCGTACCGCCTTGCTCTTCGCGATCGGGGTGTCGATCTGCGCGACCGGGGTGCCGACACCGTTCTGGTTGCCGATGTTGATCTGGACGCCCTGGTAGCCGAAGGAGCCCACCTGCATCATCGACAGCTCGCTGTCCTTGCGGAGGTCGGCCATGTCAGCCGGCGCGAGCGAGTCGGCGACCTGGACGTCACCCGACTTGAGGTTGGCCGCGCGGATCGAGGCGTCGGTCATGATCCGGTAGACGATCTTGTCCAGGTGGACGTTCTCGGCGTCGTAGTAGCCGGGGTCCTTCTCGACGGTGATGGAGGTGCCGGGCACCCGGTCGACGAACTTGAACGGCCCGACACAGGTCGGGTGGTCGGCGAAGTTGTCGCCCATCTTCTTCAGCGCGGTGGGCGACATGATCATCCCGGCGCGGTCGGCCAGCGAGGCCGTCAGCGGCGAGAACGGCTCCTTGAACCTCAGCCGCACCTCGTACGGTCCGCTCGCCTCGACCGTGCTCAGCGTCCCGAGCTCGCTGGCGCGCGAGGAGTCCGGCTTGGTGAGGTTCCGCTTCAGCGTGGTCACCACGGCTGCCGCGTCGAACGGCGTCCCGTCGGCGAACTTCACGCCTTCCTTGACCGGGAAGGTGGCGACCAGGCCGCCCTCGGAGAGCTCGGGAAGCGCCGTGGCCAGCATCGGTACGATCCCGCCGTCGGCGTCGATGTCGTAGAGCTTCTGGCAGACGGTCTCCATCACGTAGCGCGTGTAGAGCGAGGACGACGTGGTCGGGTCGAGCGCGTCCGGGTCGGCGGAGAGGCCCATGGTGAGCGTCCCACCCTCCTTGATCTCCTTGTCGCCGATCCCGATCGTGGTGACGACATCACCCGCGACCTCGTCGGAGGACTGGGTCGAGGTCTTCTGGACCTCGCTGCAGGCACTCGCGCTCAGGGCGAGGGCGAAGACGGCGGCGTACGCAGCAAGGCGAGGTATCCGAGGCATGGCTGCTCCTGGGGGTGGGGGAACGCGGGCAACGAACTGAATGCAATCATCAAGGATTCACCAAGGTTGTATACAACGTGTGCCGATTGGGTAAATCGGCCAAGGTCACGTGCCCCGGCCGGTGTCAGGCGACGGGTGCGCGAGTCCCGGCCGTTAAGGTCGACTCATGAGCGCACCAGCGGTCCGGGGCCGCCTGCAGTGGTCAGTGGTCGTGCCGATCCTCGCCCTGGTGGTGCTGGTGTTCGCGTGGATCCGCCACGACCACTGGACGATCCTCGCCGTGGTGGCGGCGGTGCTGATCGGAGCGGTGCTCAGCGCGGTCCACCACGCCGAGGTCGTCGCCCACAAGGTCGGCGAGCCGTTCGGCTCGCTGATCCTCGCGATCGCGGTCACCGTGATCGAGGTCGGCCTGATCGTGATGTTGATGACCAGCGGCGGCGACAGCACCAGCACCTATGCGCGCGACACGGTCTTCGCTGCGGTGATGATCACCCTCAACGGCATCGTCGGGCTCTCGCTGATGGTCGGCGCCCTCAAGCACGGGCTGGTCAGCTTCAACGCCGCCGGCACCGGCTCGGCGGTCGCCACGGTCATCGCGCTGGCCGGCCTCACCCTGGTGCTGCCGACGTTCACGACATCGGCGCCGGGCCCGCAGTACTCACCCTCGCAGCTCGCCTTCGCCGCCGTCGCGTCGCTGGCGCTCTACGTCGCCTTCCTCTTCACCCAGACAGTCCGCCACCGCGACTTCTTCCTCCCCGTCACCAGCGACGAGCACGGCCGGATGACCGGGCTGCTCGACCTCGACGACGACGGCCACGCGGACCCGCCCTCGGCCGGCGAGGCCGGGCTCAGCCTGGGCCTGCTCCTGGTCTCGCTGATCTCGGTGGTCGGCCTGGCGAAGGTCCTCTCCCCCACGATCGAGAGCACCGTCAAGAGCCTCGGGTTCCCCTACGCCGTCGTGGGCGTCGTGATCGCCCTCCTCGTCCTGGCTCCCGAGTCCATCGCCGCCGTCCGCAACGCCGGCCGCGACCGGGTGCAGACCAGCCTCAACCTCGCCTACGGCTCCGCAATGGCCTCGATCGGTCTCACCATCCCCGCCATCGCCGTCGCGATGATCTGGCTCAGCGGCCCCCTCGAGCTCGGCCTCGAGCCGACCCAGATCGTGCTGCTCGTGATCACCGTCTTCGTCACCGGGCTCACCGTCGTCCAGGGCCGCGTCTACGCACTCCAGGGGTTCGTCCACCTGGTCCTGCTGGCGTCGTTCCTGTTCCTGTCGATCCAGCCGTAGGTCCTGCGCCGGAGACGCTCATCTCGAAGCCAACAGCGCTGCCGCCTCTTCGATCGGAAGCTTCTCCTGCTCGATCCTGCGGAACTCGGCCTCACCGGCCGCCGCGATCGTCGCGTACGCCGCGGCTTCGGCATCGTCGAGCTCCGGCAACTGGGTCGGACACGGCTTCAGCGGCCTGCCGTCCTTGTCCACGCTCACGCCCTGCTCTGCGAATCGGCTCATGGTGACGAGGTCCATGAGGATCGAGTCGACCTTGGTCGGCATGGCCGCGCGAAAGCGATTGAGGATCGCGTAGCCCTCCGCGTCCATGTCGCCCCAGTAGACGACCCGCTCGGCGTCGCGGACCCATGGGATCTCGGCCACCAGCGCGGCCGCCGCGAACCCGACGCCCTCCACGACGACCGCACCCTCCAGCGGCGGGAAGAAGAGCCGACAGTCACGGTTCTCCACGACCACCACCGTTCGCGGGCGATAGGCGAGCTGATGCTCATCCCCTGCCGTCCAGGCGTCGTGGCGACGCCGATCCTGGTCGGCCAGGTAGTCGGGATCGACGTACGTCAGATGGATGGCTGTCGGCCGCCGGCGCAGCTCGGCATCGAGGTCGCGGCCGGACAGACCGCGCACCAGGGCCATGTGGGAATCGAGCCACTTGGTGTGCACCCCGGGGATCGGGAGCTGACGAGCGCTCCAGCGGCTCACGTCGGGGTGGGTGGTGAGGAAGTCGAGGACTCGCAAGAGGGCGACCAGGTCCGTCTCCGAGAAGCCGACGAGTCGTTTGAGCGCACCCGCCGTCAGCAGCGCCTGGCCCGCTCGCAGACGTCGGGCGATCTCCCGGGCTCGGGCGAGGTCGACCTTGACCGGCCCGCCGCCCATGGTGCCGAGCGCTGCGGCCGCGGAATCCAGGTCGGGCGCGTGGAACCACTTCGGCGCATACGTCACCGATCCCGCTACCGACAGCTCGGCACTGGCCACCCAAGCACCCGAACCGGCTTCGTCCGGCAGCCCGAGATGTCGCCACGCGGCTCGCCAGTCACCCCAGTCGCCCATCAGATGCCGCTCGACGACGGCACCGCTGGTCACGTTCGGACGCAGCGGGATCTTGAACGGATATCCGTCTCCCTGCGCCTCCGCGCAGACCGCATCGGCCCACCTTCTGCCGATCTGGACGGCGAGCTTCACGCCCGCCTCGGCCGGGCTCACCAACCGTGCGTTCACGTGCCCGGGATCTCCTCGAGCCCGACCTCGAGCTTCGGGAAGGAGTGACCCTCGGCGTCCTTGAGCACGGTGTACTGCACATCCACGTGCGGCTCGATGGCGCTGTGCTTGTCGTTGGGGGCACCGATGATGAGCTGGAAGCCGAGGCCTCGCCAGGCACCGATGGCGCGGCCGGTGAAGCGGGCGTCGGCCTTGATCAGCGCCTCGTCGAGGAAGACCGGGGCGTAGCGCGGTCGCTCAGCACCGGCGTCGCCGAGCTGGTAGCGGAGCGCGGCACCGACGATGAAGGCGACCAGCTCCTGCGACTCGCCACCGGACTTCTCGCCGATGTGGTCGTAGAGGGCGACGTGCTCACCGGTGTCGGCGGTGACCTTCTCGGCACTGACGCGGACGTGGTTGCGTACGTCGATCAGATCCGCGAAGTCGGGAGCCGTGCGGCGCATCCGGTCGATGAGGCGGGACATCCGGGTGTAGGCCTGCTCCCGGGTCTCGTTGGTCGTCGCCTTCTCGATGAGGTCGCGCACGGCGCGCAGCTCGCGACGGAAGCGACCGCGGACGGCCGACTGGCCCTCCTGGGTGTCGATCCGCAGCCGGTGGGCATCGTCGTTGAACGGCAGCTCGCCGAGGATCTGGTTGATCGGGTCGATCCGGTCGCGGATCTCGCGCACGGCCCGCGACAGCGTCGAGTCCAGGTTGGTCAGGTCGTTGCCCGACAGGTTGAGCAGGGAGTCGCGCCACTCGACCTCGAGCTCGTGCAGGCCGCTGGTCTGCAGCTCGTCGAGAAGCCGGTCGAAGTCGGCGTAGGAGGCGTCGGGGTCGGTGTGGAGATTCGGGTTGGGCCAGCGTTCCAGGAACGCCTCGAACGTCTGCTGCAGCTGGACGCGGGCGGCACCGATCGTCTCCTGCGCACCGGCGCGGTCGGCGTCAAGGCTCTCCCCCGCGCGGGCGAAGACCGCATCGAGCTCGGCGAGCGCGTCCTCGCGGCGGCCGGCCTCCTCGCCGCCTGCCGCCTTGAAGAGCTGCTCGAGGTAGTCGGCCTGAGCAGGAGCGACCTCGGTGCCCGAGGCGGCCGCGTCCTCCAGCGCGTCCTTGGCCCGGTCGACCTGCTCGACGACGTCGCTCCACCGCTCGTCGAGGTCCTTGAAGGCGCTCTTGGCGGCACCGATGCCCTCGCGCAGCGAGTCGACCTTGGCCCGGGCCTCCTTCAGCCGCTCCTGGAGCGTGGCGATCTGCGGGTTGCCGGCGGTGACCTCCTCGATCACCGCCGCCCACCGGTCGCGCTCGGCGGTGGCCCCGGCGATGTCGACCTGGTCCCAGGTCAGCGCGGAGACCGCTTTGAAGGACGTACGCCGCAGGTCGAGCTGCTTGATGGCCAGCTCGGCCTCGCCGACCGCCACCGTCGCCCTCTCCGCATCGGTGCGGGCGGTCGCGAGGAGCTCGGTGAGCTCCGCGACCCGACGGGTGTTGGTGAAGCCGAGCACGTTGCCGGCGCCGTGGCCGCCGTGGGCGCCGCGCATCCCCTGGGAGACCTGGCCGGTCACGGTCAGCGCCATCCGGTGCTGGCCGAGCAGCGCCGGGGTCTGCACGCAGACGTAGTTGTGTCGTTCGGTCAGCCGCTTCTTGAGCCAGCCGGTGAACACGCCGCGGCGGTAGTCGAGGCGTCCCGGAAGGGTGCCCTCGTCGAGGAGGGTGTTGTCCTGCATGCCGGTGTGGACGGCCTCGTAGCGGATCCGCGTGCGCTGCCGCATCGAGTCGATCGCAGCCCGGAAGGCGCCGACATGAGCGGCGTCGACGAGCATCGTGGTCGCGAACCCGCCCAGCGCCAGGTTGAACGCCTCGCGCCAGGCCTCGTGCTCGGTGCGTACCTCGACCAGTTCGCCGACGAACGGCATCTCCGCCGGGCTCAGCCCGGCCGCCTCGGCCAGCACGGCCCGGGCCGCGCGCAGCGGCTCCGGGATGTTGTTCTTCGTCTTCTCGGCATCGGCGAGCTCGACCTCGAGCCGGCCGACCAGCTTGATCGCGTCGGCCTCGGCGGACCGCGCGGCGGCATAGACGTTGAGGGCGGTGGTGCGGGCGTCGTCGTCGACCAGCGCCTCCTGCGCGGTCGCCTGGACGGCCTCGAACTCGGCCTGGGTCGTCACCTCGGCACTGAGGATCGTGAGCTCGGCCTCGAGCGCCTCGCGGGCGCGGCGTACCTGGTCGGCCCGGCTCTCGGCGGACTTGATCTCGCGGGTGGCCTCCTCGAGGCGGCGGCCGCCGGAGGCCGCGACGGTGACCGCGAGGCCGTCGCGCTCGGACTCGGCGGCGTCGATGAGCGCCTGCTTCTCGGCGACCGCCTTCTCCGCGGCGCTCCTGCGGGAGCTGAGGTCGGCCTCGAGCTCGCTGAGCAGGTCGACCCGCTTGCCCGCCCGCCACAGCCCGGCGGGCGTCGCCTCGTCACCGAAGACACCGATCCCGTCGATGACCTCCAGCCTGGACGCGGCGTCCTCGATCGCCGCGCGGTGCTCGCGGATCGGCATCAGCGCCCGCACCTGCTGCTGTGCGGTGACCATCCGGTCGCGGGTCGCGGAGAGCTCGTCGAAGTGGGCCACCACGCCGTCGGCGGTGGCGAGGGTCTCGGGCTCCTCGAGGACCATCTTCTTGTAGAGGTCGTCGACCGTGGTGATCTGCTGGCCCGCCTGGATCCTCCCCAGCAGGTTGACGGCCTTCTCGCCGTCGCCCGCGGCACCGATCCCGAGCGCGGAGTGGATCCGCGCGGTGAAGTCGCGGTCGGTGTCGATCGGGGTCAGCCCGACCTCGGCGACCGCGGTGCGCGTGAACCGGTGAGCGGCGACCGGCTCCAGATCGCGTACGTCGAAGCCTGCCTCGGCCACGGCACGGAGCTTGGTCACGTCGTCGAGGTTCTTGGCGGACGCGGGGACGTACCAGGCCCGGACCGCGGTGAAGCGGGCACCGGTCTGGTCCGCCCAGGTCATCGCGATCGCCGACCAGGTGTCCCGGCCGTCGCCGCGCAGGACCCGGATCTTGGTGCCGTCGGCGGTCTTGGCCTCGTCGATCTTGCCGCGAGCGTAGGAGAGGATGTTGCGCTGGTCCTGGCCCCGGGGCCGGCCCACGACGCCGCCGTTGGAGGCGCCGTTGAAGGGTGTCGTGTGCGGCATGATCAGCGCGATGTAGGCGTCCATCAGCGTCGACTTGCCCGACCCGGAGCCTCCGGTGAGCAGGGTCGCGGTCGGCGAGAAGCGCACCCGGTGGGCGCCGTCGTAGCCGCCCCAGTTGACCAGCTGCAGCTCGCTCGCGACCCACTGCCGGCCGGTCGAGCGGGCCGGGATGAGGCCGAAGAGACTGTCGATCATGTTCACTGCTCGGTCTCCTCGGTGTCCTCGGTGTCCTCAGCGTCCTCAGCGTCCTCGGCGTGCTCGACGACCTCGACCCTGGACGTACCCGTCGGGTCCTTCAGCCACGCCTTGAGCTCGGTCAGCTTCTCGACGCTCAGCACGATCTCGACCAGCGGCGTGATCCGGTAGCGGTCCTCGGACTCCTCCTCGATCAGGCCTTCCCGGGCGAGCCGCTCGACCGCCCGCCGGATCTCGCGGCGTGCCGCGGCGTCGCCGCTGGCGACGTCGAAGTAGGTGAGCACGGTCTGCTCCAGCTCGTCGGCGTCCACGCGTGCGGAGCTCTCCCCCGCACCGCGCTCGCGCTGGAAGACGGTCCGCAGGTGCACCAGCACGAGCGTCTCGGCCCGCGAGTAGGCGTCGTCCTTGAGGAGCACCGGCACGTCCAACTCCTCCGAGCGCACCTGCCGCTTGTAGGCGATCCCGCGGTCGTGGTCGACGACGAGCCGGACGAACAGGTCGTGGAGCCGCGACTCGATCACCGCCTGGTGCTCGAGCAACGTACGCCACTGGCGCGGGCTCCGCTCCGCGGTGATGAACCGACGGCGCAGGAGCTGGACCAGCACCCGGCGTACGTCGGCGTCCAGGACGCCGCGGTCGCCGACGAAGAGCTCGGTCGGGTCGTCCTCCATCGAGACCGGCTCGATGAAGCCCTCCGGCTCGCTCCCGTAGGCGACCGCCTCGGTCTCGGTCTCAGTCAACGTCGGCCCCTTCGCCAGTTCCATCGCCAGTTCCACTGCCACCAGTCATCCTCACTCCACCGAACGCGAACCTCCGGCGTACGCCGTCCGCCCGGACCGCCTCGATGGTCGAGATCTCACCCGTCTCGGCCATCCCGCGGCGGTGCGCGATCTCGAGCAGCCCGAGCAGGTCGACCGGGCGCCGGATCTCCTCCGGCGCGGCCGCGAAGACCTCGGCCACGTCGACCGGCCCCTCGCCCTCATGAGCGGCGAGATAGGCGGTCAGATGGGTCTCGATCGCCCGGTAGCCGGGTCCGCCCCAGGCCTTGGTGTCCTCGACCGCGCTCTCCACGTCGCCCCAGTCGGCGAGCGGTGCCGGTGGCTCGGGAGGCCGCAGCTCGCTGACCGACTGGCGCAGGTGGACGAGGTCGGCGAGCGGCAGCCGGCGCAGCGGCTCGACGGCCTCGGACGGCCGTGAGGACGGCATCCACGCCTGGAAGCCGACCATCACGTCGCGCAGCAGGTCGTCGACCTGCCGGTCGCGGGCCGGGTCGTGCGTACGCACCTGGGTGGTGATCACGTGGGAGGCGGTCTGCTGGGCGGCCAGGACCTCGGCGACGCCGGTCTCGATCCGGCGCCCGACCGCGGCGAGCTCGGCCCGCTCGGTCGGCCCCATCGCCTTCGTGAACCGGTGTCGCAGCACCGTACGCAGGTTGGTGGCCAGGTCGTCGAGGCGACGCGGGTCGCCGATCATCCGCAGCGCACCGGCGAACGCCTTGCCCTCGGGCGTGGAGGCCATCACGTCCTTGCCGCGCTGCAGATACTCACGCAGGACCTCTCCGGCCGGGCGTACGTCCTGGCGCAGGTCGGTCACCACGTCACGCTGCATCGCCCGGATCGACTCGACGACGCGCGCGAAGTCGGCCGGGAGCTCGCGGGTCAGGTGGAGGATGTTCTCGGCCTGCTCGAGCAGCGTGTCGTCCTCGACGGTGTCGACGACGCCGGTGCGGTCCAGGCGGGCGATCTCGGCCCGGCGCTCGGCGATCTCCTCGGTCAGCCGCGCGACCCGGGTCAGCACGTCGGGGTCGGCGTCCTGGGCGAGCCGTTCGACCGCCTCCAGCAGCGTCCGGACCCGCGACTCGGAGACCCGCGCCCGCGACCCGCTCGCCCGGCCGGCGATCTCCAGGGCGCCGACGGCGTGCGCGGAGAGCCGGTAGACCTCGTCCTCGCCCTCGATCTGGCGCAGCAGCCAGCCGGCACGCACCCACTGGCGGCACAGCTCGCGGGCCGTGCCGACCGGGAGCATCACCTCACCGCCCTCGCCCTCGGCATAGCCGGTGGCCCGGAGCCGGTCCAGCATGTCGCCGATCTCGGCGTGCGCGTCCACCACCGGGACCGAGGCCCGCTCGGAGGTGAACGTCACCGAGAGCACCGCCACCACGAACGGCGCGAACCGGCCGTGCAGAAGATCGAGCATCGGGTTCTTGAAGGCGGCCAGAGCCCCGGCGTACGCCGCCTCGACGCGAGTGTCACTCATCGGCAGATACCGTACGTGGCACCACCGACAAGACCACAACCTTCGTCACACGCGCGGACGCGCCGAGAATTCGGTTGCCGCCTACCCCATAGTTATCCCATGCGGGTTCGTCCTTTTACTCTCGTGGTGGCCTCGGTGGCCTTGATCGTGCTCTCCGGCTGTGCCGAGGTCCCGGAGTCTCCGGAATCGGCCGCGAAGGGAGAGTCGGCGAGTGCATCGCCGTCCGCCAAGCCCCTCGCCGCTGAGATCATTCCCGCCGACGGCGCCACGGACGTCCCCGTCGACAAGCAGGTCACCGTGACCGCGACCTCGGGTGAGTTCACGAGCGTGAAGGTCGCCAAGCCCGACGGACGCACCGTGCCCGGCTCGCTCTCGGCGGACAAGAAGAGGTGGACCGCCAACCACCTGCTCGACCCGGCGCTGCGCTACACGGTCACCGCCACCGGCGAGACCGGCACCGTGAAGAGCAGCTTCACCACCCGCACGCTCTCGCTGGCGCAGCAGACCTTCGCCACCATCGTCCCCGTCGACAAGTCCGAGGTCGGCGTCGGAATGCCGGTCGCGGTCTACTTCGACGTCCCGGTCAAGGACCACGCCTCGTTCGAGAAGCGAATGCACGTCACCGCCACCCCGGCTCAGACCGGGTCCTGGTACTGGGTCTCCGACACCGAGGCCCGCTACCGCCCGCAGCGCTACTGGAAGCCCGGCACCACCATCAAGGTCGACCTCGACCTCAACGGCGCCTCCGCCGGCGCGGGCGTCTACGGCCAGCACAGCCGCACCGCCACCTACAAGGTCGGTGACGCGCACGTCATCAAGGTCAACGCCCGCACCCATCAGATGAAGGTCTTCAGCAACGGCAAGCTGCTGCGTACGATCCCGGCGACCACCGGCAAGCCCGGCTTCACCACCCGTTCGGGGATCAAGGTCATCTCCGAGAAGCACCGGGTCAAGGAGATGCGCTCGGAGACGATCGGCATCTCAGACCAGGGCTCGAGCGACTACTACTCCCTCGACGACGTCCAGTACGCCATGCGCCTGACCAACTCCGGCGAGTTCATCCACGCCGCGCCGTGGTCGACCGGCTCCCAGGGCTACGCCAACGTCTCCCACGGCTGCACCGGCATCTCCACCGACAACGCCGCCTGGCTCTACGGCCTGGCCCGCATCGGCGACGTCGTCGAGACCACCGGCACCGACCGGAAGATGGAGTGGGACAACGGCTTCGGCGACTGGAACCTCTCCTGGGCCGAATACCAGAAGGGCTCGGCCCTCTAGGCCGCACCGACAGCAGCCACCAGCCCCTGACGGCAGCCGAGCATCATCTGCCGGTGGTTCCAGGCGAGCACCGGCCGCAGCGCGAGCGAGGCGAGGCCGAGCAGGCCGTCTACGACGACCTCCTGCTCGAACACCATCCGGCTCCCGCCCGGCGCCCGCGTCAGGGTCCACCGGGCGAAGCCGTCCAGGTCGCCGCCGATGCCCACCTCGAGCGTCGGCAGGTCGCGGCTGACCGCGTGCAGCACGATCTCCAGGTCGTAGGGAAGCGCCGAGCGGCACACCAGCAGCGCATCGTCCTCGCCGAGCTTCGCCACCGCCCGCACCTGCGGCCACCACTGCGGGTAGCGCTCGAGATCGACGAGTACGTCGCGCGCGTCCTCGGGCGACAACGGTAGCTCCCAGGTCTCGGCGAACTCGTAGTGCGCGGCCATGGGCCCAGTGTGCATCACCCCAGGAGAGTCGCGACCGCCTCGCGGCCCTGGGCGGGGGACAGCGCACCGAGCGCGGCCTCGGCCGCGTCGTCGCACAGCCCGGCGGTCACCGAGCCGAGCCGGGCACCGACGGCCGCGACTGCCGCGGGAGCCATCGACAGCGACGTGATCCCCAGCCCCACGAGCACCGGCGCCAGCAGCGGGTCGGCCGCCGCCTCGCCGCAGATCCCGACGGGCTTGCCGGCCGTACGCCCCGCCTCGGCGGTGATCGCGACGAGCTGCAGCACCGCGGACTGCCAGGGATCGGTCAGGTGGGCCAGGTCGGTGGCCAGCCGGTCGGCGGCCATGGCGTACTGGGTCAGGTCATTGGTGCCGATGGAGAGGAAGTCGACCACCTCCAGCATCCGGTGTGCCATCAAGGCCGCGGCCGGCACCTCCACCATGACGCCGGGCTTGAGCCCGCGGGCGCGGACGAGCGCGGCGAAGTCGGCGGCCTCCTGGACGGTGGCGACCATCGGCGCCATCACCCAGGTGTCGGCACCGCTGCGCTCGGCGGCGATCGCGATGGCGTCGAGCTGACGCTCCAGCAGACCGGGGTTGTCCGCGGCGAGCCGCAGGCCACGTACGCCGAGGGCCGGGTTCTCCTCGCCCTCATGGGTCGCGAAGGCGATCGGCTTGTCGGAGCCCGCGTCCAGGGTGCGTACGACGACATGGCCGCGGCCGGCGAAGGGCGCGAGCACCTCGGCGTAGACGTCGGCCTGCTCGGCCACGGTGGGCTCCTCGCGCCGGTCGAGGAAGCAGAGCTCGGTGCGGAAGAGACCGACACCCTCGACCTGGCCGGCGGCAGCGTCGCGCGCCGAGGAGCCGTCGGCGACGTTGGCGAGGAGCGCCACGGGATGGCCGTCGGCCGTGCGACCCGGCCCGGTCCAGGCGGCCACCGCCTGGCGCCGGGCCAGGTCGGCCTCGGCACGGGCAGCGGCGTCCGGGCCCGGGTCCAGGTCGACGAGGCCGGCCTGGCCGTCGACGAGCACCAGGGTCCCCTCCGCGACTGCGGTCGCGGAGGCCACGCCGACCAGACATGGGATGCCGAGCTGGCGGGCGATGATCGCGGTGTGGCTGGTCGGGCCGCCCCGCTCGGTGACCAGAGCGACCACACGGGCGGGGTCGAGGGCGGCGGTGTCGGAGGGTGCCAGGTCGGCGGCGACCAGCACGCACGAACCCTCGGGCACGTCGACACCGGGCTCGGGCTCACCGGCGAGGTGGGCCAGGACCCGGCGCTCGATGTCGCGCAGGTCGGTGACCCGCTCGGCCATCAGGCCGCCCATCCCGCTGAACAGCGTGGCGAACTGCTCCACCGCCGCGCCGACGGCGGCGACCAGGTCCGCCCCGGAGCGCAGGTGCTTCTCCACGGCGACCCGCAAGCCCTTGTCCCGGGCCAGGCCGGCGCTCGCGCTCAGCACAGAGGCGGCCGCTCCCGAGGCGGTTGCGGCGCGGCGGGCGTAGCCGTCGGCGACGGCGGTGGCGGCTGCCGCGTAGGCCGCGAGGGCGTCCTCGGGCTGGTCGAAGCCGCGTCGCGCCAAGGCCTCGAGCGCGGCGGGATCGACCTCGGTGCGCACCACGTGGACGGGCGCCAGCACGATCCCGGGAACCACCGGAGTGCCGGAGAGGACAGATGAGTGAGACGTGACCATGACCACAAATATCTGCCCTAACCCCTTGACGAGTCAACACATTCGGGCATAAAACAACACATGTGGGCATTCACAGGTCCGAAACCCACTCGAAACCACACCGATCCTGAAGGAGGCCGCGATGTACGCCGAAGAGCGGCAGATCGCGACGGCCCGTCTCGTCGCCGAGCGCGGGCGGATATCCGTGGCCGACATCGCCGAGCGGTTCGAGGTCACCACCGAGACGGTGCGCCGTGACCTGTCCACGTTGGAACGACGCGGCCTCGTCCGCCGCGTGCACGGCGGCGCGGTGCCGGCGGAGACCATGGCCGTGCTCGAGTCCGCGCTCGGCGAGCGGGAGCAGACCTTCACCGCCCAGAAGGACCGGATCGCCCAGGCCGCGCTCGACCTCCTCCCCACCGCCGGTGGCACCATCGCCATCGACGCCGGGACGACCACCAGCCGGTTCGCCCACGCCCTCCCCCGCGACCACCAGCTCACGGTGGTGACCCATGCCGTCCCCGTCGCGGCGATGCTGGCCGGCAGCCCCCAGATCGAGCTCCACCTGCTGCCCGGTCGCGTCCGTCCGGCCACCCAGGCCGCGGTCGGCGCCGAGACCGTGGACGCGCTGAGCCGCCTGCGGGTCGACGTCAGCTTCGTGGCGACCAACGGGCTGACCCTGGCCCACGGCCTCTCCACCCCCGACCACGAGGAGGCCGCGACCAAACGCGCTCTGGTCAACGCCGCCCGCCGGGTCGTGTGCCTGACCGACTCCAGCAAGATCGGCGTCGAGACCACGCTGCGCTTCGCCGCGCTGGGCAACGTCGACGTGCTCGTCACCGACAGCGACATCGACGACGACGTCGCCGACGAGCTCCGCGAGAGCGGCCTGGAGGTGCGGATCGCATGATCCTCACCCTGACCGCCAACCCGAGCATCGACCACACGGTGATGCTCACCAGCCCGCTGCGTCGCGGCGAGGTGCTGCGCGCCGCGACGACCAGCTCCCAGCCCGGCGGCAAGGGCGTGAACATCTCCGGGGCCGCGTACGCCGCCGGGGTGCCGACGCGCGCCGTGCTGCCCTGCCCGGACCTCGACCCGATGGTCACCGAGCTGCGGGCCTCCGGCCTCGACGTGGTCACCGTCGGACCGGCGGGCCGGCCGCGTATCAACACCACCGTCACCGAGCCCGACGGCACGACGACCAAGCTCAACGGACCGGGCACCACCGCGACCCCTGCGCTGCTCGACGCCCTGGCAGCCCGCCTCGTCCAGGAGGCCGAGCGGGCCACCTGGGTCGTCCTGGCCGGCTCCCTGCCGCCCGAGGCCCCGGCCGGCTGGTACGCCGAGGTCGTGACGGCGCTCCGCGCCACCGGCACCCGCATCGCCGTCGACACCAGCGAGGCGCCCCTGCAGGCGCTCGCCGCCGGGCTCCCGGGCAGTGCGCCCGACCTGCTCAAGCCCAACGCCGAGGAGCTGGCCTCCATCACCGGCTCCGAGCCGGCCGCCCTCGAGGACCCGGCCGCCGCCGCGGCGGCGGCCCGGACCCTGGTCGACCGCGGCGTCGCCGCCGTGCTCGCGACCCTCGGCGGACACGGCGCCGTCCTCGTCTCCGCGGAAGGTACGTGGCACGCCACCCCGCCGCCCACCGCCGTCGTCAGCACGGTCGGTGCCGGCGACAGCTCGCTGTTCGGCTATCTCCTCGCCGACCTGCGCGGACTCTCCGCGCCTGAACGTCTCGGGCTCGCCGTCGCGTACGGCAGTGCAGCCGCCGGCCTCCCCGGCACCACCCTCCCCACCCCACCCCAGGTTCGCGCCGACCTCGTGAAGGTACGCGACCTCGACCCCATCACCGGAGGACTCTGATGTCCGCACTCATCGCCCCCGAGCTCGTCGCCCTCGACGCCGACCTCGGACCTGACAAGCACGATGTCATCCGTGCGCTGGCCCAGCGGGTGACCGACGCCGGGCGCGCCACCGACCTCGACGCGCTCGTCGCCGACGCGTTCGCCCGCGAGGAGGTCTCGGCCACCGGCCTGCCCGGCGGCCTGGCGATCCCGCACTGCCGTACGTCCGGGGTCGACGAGCCGGTCGTAGCCTTCGCCCGGCTCTCGCCGCCGGTCGACTTCGGCGCCAAGGACGGCCCGGCCGACCTCGCCTTCCTCATCGGTGCACCGGCGGGCGGCGACGCCACCCACCTGACCATCCTGACCAAGCTGGCCCGCGCTCTGGCCCGACCCGAGTTCGGCGCGAAGCTGCGCGAGACCGAGTCGGCCGAGGAGGCTGCCCGGACCATCCTCGACGCGGTCAGCGACGCGCCGGCAGCACAGAGCCAGACGCCGGCGCCTGCCCCCGAGTCCGCTCCCGCGCAGAAGCGCTCGCTCGTCGCCGTGACCGCCTGCCCGACCGGCATCGCCCACACCTACATGGCCGCCGAGGCCCTCCAGGCCGCGGCCGCGCGGGCCGGGGTGGAGATCGCGGTCGAGACCCAGGGCTCGGCCGGCGCGACCCCACTGCCTGCAGAGACGATCGCAAAGGCCGACGCGGCCATCTTCGCCGTCGACGTCGGCGTCCGTGACCGGAGCCGCTTCGCCGGCAAGCCGCTGATCTCCTCCAGCGTCAAGCGTCCGATCGACGACGCCGACGCGATGATCGCCGAGGCGCTGGCCGCGGCCGAGAACCCGAACGCGGCGCGCGTCGAGTCCGGCAGGAGCGACTCCTCCGAGTCCTCCTCGACCGCCTCGGAGAGCTGGGGCGGCCGGACCCGCCGGATCCTGATGACCGGGGTCTCCTACATGATCCCGTTCGTCGCCGCCGGCGGCCTGCTGATCGCGCTGAGCTTCCTGCTCGGCGGCTATGACATCACCAACGTCTACGGCGCGGTGATGGTCGACAACACGATCACCAACCTGCCCGACGCACAGGCTCTCGGTCTCGAGCACGCGCTCTTCGACAGCGGCCTCGCCGTCTACCTCGGCGCGCTGTTCTTCGTCATCGGCAAGACCGCGTTCATGCTGTTCATCCCCGCGCTGGCCGGCTACATCGCGTACGCCATCGCCGACCGCCCCGGCATCGCCCCCGGCTTCATCATGGGTGCGCTGGCCGCCAACCTGTTCGGCGTCGCCAACGCCGACGGCGTCTCGGCGCCGGCGACCGGGTTCCTCGGCGCGATCGCGGGCGGTGTGCTCGCCGGCGTGATCGCCCACTGGGTCAGCGGCTGGCGGGTGCCGAGCTGGGCCCGTGGCCTGATGCCGGTGCTGGTGATCCCGCTGGTGACCTCGATCCTGGCCGGCCTGGTGATGATCGTGGTGCTCGGCAAGCCGATCAACTGGCTGATGGAGCGGCTCACCGACGGCCTGGGCGCCCTCGACGGCAGCAGTGCCGTCGTCCTCGGCGCCGTGCTCGGCCTGATGATGGCCTTCGACATGGGCGGCCCGCTCAACAAGGTCGCCTACAGCTTCGCCGCCACCGGCGTCGGCGCCGCCTCGCTCGCCGCGAACGCGCCCGAGCTGCGGATCATGGCCGCGGTCATGCTCAGCGGCATGGTCCCGCCGATCGCGCTCGCACTGGCCACCGTCGTACGTCCTCAGCTGTTCACCACCGCCGAGCACGAGAACGGCAAGGCCGGCTGGCTGCTCGGCGCCTCGTTCATCACCGAGGGCGCCATCCCGTTCGCCGCCGCCGACCCGATGCGCGTGATCCCGGCCATCATGGTCGGCAGCGCGGTCACCGGTGGCCTCTCCGAGCTCTTCGAGGTCGGCGTCCGCGCACCGCACGGCGGCATCTTCGTCCTCTTCGCCGTCACCAACGTGCTCGGCTACTTGATCGCCCTCGCCGCCGGCGTGGTCGTCGGTGCCGCGACCGTGATCGCCCTCAAGTCCGTCGGTCGCGCCCCGGTCTCGGCCGCCGCCACCAGCTGACCCACAGATCCCATCAACCGAAGGAGCATCATGCCCACCCAGACCGTGACCGTCGGCTCCGCCGTCGGCCTGCACGCCCGGCCCGCCGCGATCATCTCCGAGAAGGTCGAGGAGCTCGGCGCCGAGATCACCCTCGCCGTCCCCGGCGGCGAGCCCGTCGACGCCGGCTCGTCCCTGCTGATCATGACCCTGGGCGCCGGCAACGGGGACAAGGTCGAGGTCACCGGGCCCGACCAGGCCGCGGTCGACACGATCGCCGCGCTCGTCGCCCAGGATCTCGACGCCTGAGCGAGGCGTCACCCCGGTCGGTCGAGTGGGCACATACACGCCCACTCGGCCGACCTGTCTGACGCCTCGGCCTGGTTTGCCGGTCTGCGGCACTGATCACGGCAACCGCCACCACACAACAGGGGGTGACGGTACGTTGGTCGGGTGGTCGATCCGCCTTGGGACCTACTGCTGACCGTGGCCTTCGTGCTCACCGGCACCTCGGGAATCTGGACCCTCGTGGTCTGTCCCGGGTCCGGTGGGCAGACGGTCCTGCACGTCAACCACACCGTGATGAGCGCCACGATGATCCTGATGATCTGGGTGATCCTCCGAGACGTCGCCGTATGGGCTCAGGTCGCCGTGTTCGTGATCCTGACCCTGGCACTGCTGCCCGCCCTGCGCCGCACGAGCAGCCGGGCGCGGCGTGCCGACGTCGTCGGACATCTCGCGCTCAACGCGGCGATGATCTGGATGCTCGCCGCGATGCCGTTGCTCATGACGAACGCCCATGCGGACGGGCCCCACACCGCAGGCATCGCGGGGCATGCCGGCCACAGCGGTTCCGTAGCAGCCCTCCCGCCGACCGCGGCCGCTGCGGCCGCGCCGGGCTGGGCGATCCTGGTCAACTCGCTCTTCGTCGCCGCGTGCGCGGCCGGCTTGATCTGGTGGCTGCTGCGCGCGGCAGCGGTACGCGAGCACCGGCTGCCCGCTCTCGGTCATGGGCTCATGGCCACCGGGATGGGCACGATGCTCCTCCTCATGCCCGCGTGAGGCCGGAACCTCACACGCCGGACAGCGGCCGTCCGCTGTCGCGCCAGCCGAGCACGCCGCCCTCGAGGTTGTAGG
Organism: Nocardioides sp. NPDC051685; assembly: GCF_044453405.1. Classification (NCBI taxonomy): domain Bacteria; kingdom Bacillati; phylum Actinomycetota; class Actinomycetes; order Propionibacteriales; family Nocardioidaceae; genus Nocardioides; species Nocardioides sp. NPDC051685. The sequence goes on from NZ_JBITCR010000002.1 coordinate 232,807, forward strand.
CCCGCCGCCCGGCGGCAGCGGCACGGGCGGCGAACCGTGCCGACCGGTCCCCCGTCGGGCAGGTGAACACCACCCGGGACGCCTCGGAGAACGGCATCCCGGCCTCCATGACCTGCTCGAGCAGGTCGTCGCGGAGGTTGATCGCGCCCGGGATGTGGCCGGCCTGGAACGCCAGCGCCGTGCGTACGTCCACGACGACGACGTGCTCGCCCGCGGCGGTCCACGCCTCCATCTCCTCAGGGGCGACCGCCGGCGCGGCCTCGGCGAAGGCGGGTCGGGTCGCCCCGAACAGGTCGGGACGGCGGTGGCGGTAGTAGGAGAGGTACGGCTCCATCCGGTCGCACGCGATGACGACCGCCGTGACCGGTCCCCCGGGCCCGGACAGGAGCCGTTCCCGTGCCGCCGCGTAGGCCGCTCCCGTCGTCGGCCCGGCGAGCACCCCGTGTCGCCGCGCGAGCTCGAGGCTCGCGGTGATGGCGTCGGCCGAGTCGACGGCGGCGATGGCGTCGTAGAAGCCGGGGTCGAAGAGCCCCACCTCCCACATCTCCGCCGCCGAGCGGATGCCGGGGATGAAGTCACCTTCGGCGGCGACGACGCCGACCACGGCCGTGGCCGGGTTGCGTTCGCGCAGGTACGTCGCGGCCCCTCGGGTCGACCCGGTGGTCCCGAGCCCGCCGACGAGCAGGTCGACCTCGCCCACGTCGCGGTGGATCTCGCGGCCGGTCTGCTCGTAGTGGGCTCGCAGGTTGTCCTCGTTGGTGTATTGCGAGGTGTGGTGATAGCGGCCGGGCTCGCGCTCCATGAGGTCGCCGATCACCCCGAACACGTCGTTGGGCGCGGTCGGGTCCGGGCACTCAGAGAGGCCGGGCATCTCGGTCACGTCGGCGCCCAGCAGCGACAGCATCTCGCGGACCTCGCGCACCCGGACCCGGTTGGTGAAGGCACGGAACCCGACCCCGTGCATCGAGGCGATGATCTGGAGCGCCTTCGCGGTGTTGCCGCTCGAGGCCTCCAGGACGACCTGCTCGTCCTCGACGATCTCGCCGATGTGGTCGCGCAGCAGCGCCCAGGCGACCCGGTCCTTGACGGAGCCGAACGGGTTGGCCGACTCCAGCTTCAGGAAGATCTCGGCCTCGGGGACGCCGTGCGCGGCCGGGTCGAGCCGCAGCAGCGGGGTGTCGCCGATCATGTCGAGCACGCTGTCGTAACGCATGGTCAGCTCCCCTGATGGTCGTCGGGCACGTCGGCGCTGAAGGTGAATCGGTCGCCGTTCAGGACCGCCGCGACCTTGGGCGGCGGCGGATGCCCGCCGGCGGACGACGCCGACAGGTCCATCTGATAGGCGGCGGTGTTCGCGAACGCGAGTACGTCGCCGCTGGCCGGCTCGGCGTCGAGGAACACCTTCCGGCGGCTGACCAGGTCGGACTCCAGGCAGAGCCGCCCGGCCAGGAACACCCCTTCGTCCGGCGGGTCGCCGCGGCCGTCGACGAGAACAGGGTCGAGCAGGACCTCCTGGTCGGCCGGGGTGATCTGGTTGCGGGACAGGTCGAGCACCACCAGCTCCCGTCCGGCCGCCCGCTTGCGGTAGAGCACCTCGGCCAGGGTGAGGCCGGCATGGTCGACCAGGGCCTTGCCCGGCTCGATCCACAGCGTGAGCATGCACTCGCGCAGGACCTCGGCGACCGGTCGCCGCTCGATCTCGGCGGTCAGGAACCGCTCGAGCACCTCGGTGGCCGGGCGGTGGTTGGCGTACTTGTGCGCGGCCGCCCCGGAATGACGGAGTCCGAGCTCGTGCCCCGGCCACGCCAGCTCGCCCGGATCCGCGGCGGCGAGCGCCCGCGCATACCGCTGGAACGGCTCGGGGTCCTCGACGAAGCGCTGCCGGAACCCGCCGCCGATGTCGACCACCGACGGCCGCAGACCCTTCCGGTGCGCGGCGGCCACGACCGCCATCGACTCGGTCAGCGCGTCCACCCGGGCGGCGGGGTCGGCGGTGTCGAGGTGGAAAGCCACGCCGCGCAGGTCGAGGCCGGGGGCGCGGCGTACGGTCTCGAGAGCGGCGTCGGCGTCGGCGAGGTCGATGCCGAACCGGGACGGCGGCACCGCCGGCGAGGCGAAGCCGGAGAGTCGGAGCAGGACCGGGACCCTGGTGCCGGTCGGCGCCGCGGCGGCCAGCCGGTCGAGCTCCCAGAGATCGTCGGCGTTCGCGGTGACCCCGAGCGCGGCGATCCGCTCGATGAAGGCCGGCGACTTCGGCCCGGTGGCCTCGATCCGGTCCGGCCCGAAGCCCGCGGCCAGAGCCCGGTCGAGCTCGGCCGCGGAGGTCACGTCCACCCCGAGCCCCGCGCCACATGCCTGGTCGAGGAGCGCGGCCGAGGCGTTCACCTTGTGCGCGTAGAAGATGTCGTACGGCACCCCGTGGCGCTGCAGCACGGCCGCGAGCGCAGCCGTGTTCTCAGCCATGACCTGGGGAAAGACCAGATGGAGCGGGCACCCGAACCGCTCGATCGCCTCGCGTATCGCCTGACCGTCGGCGAGGAAGCGGTCGGCGATCGGGTGCCGTGCCGCCGGGAGCGGATAGCGAGGACTCACCCCTCGGCCACCGTGTAGCCGCAGTCGCGCAGGTCGGCGAAGACCCGGTCGCGCTGGTCGGCGTCGGTGAAGTTCGCCCGCACGCGCTTCCCGACGAGGTCCACGTCGATCAGCTCGGCGGCCTGGGCGTCGAAGACGGCGGTGATCGTCACCCGGCAGTGCCGGCAGGTCATGTCCGGGACCCCGAACTCCTGCTCCCCTGCGGCGAACCGGGCATCCGTTGAGGATGCGGGAGACTCCGCGATCCGCACCGACCCGACCGCGGACCGGAACGCGCCCGTCAGCGCCTCCGCGACAGCGGCGAGCGGCTGGACCCGTGCGCCGTCGACCTGATGGGCGCGCTGCCCGAGACAGACCGGGCGCTCCCCGACCGGCAGCAGGGCGTACTGTCGCGAGATCTGGTCGAGCTCGACGTGGTAGCGCTGGATGGCGGCCCGCACGCCCAGGCCCTCCGCGCGCGCCCGGTCCATGACCTCGTGGGCGTCGGCGATGGTGCGGCGCTTCATCTCGGCGAGCAGCGCGACGGTGTCGGCGGTGTAGCGCAGCCGGCCGCCCGATTCTTCGAGGCTCGCGGGGATCATGCCTCGCCGGTAGCTGGACGCCTGCAGCTCCCAGAACCAGGTCGAGGCCACCGTGCCGTACAGCCCGGAGGAGTGCATCGCCTCGGCGAACTCGACCGGGTCGCCGATGCCGACCTGTCCGGCGAGCATGCCGTGCTGGACGAGCGCGCGGCCCGCGGCCTCGGCGCCGACGCGGAAGATCTCGGCGGGCTCCTGGTCGGTGGTGGTGTCGGCGAGCGTGTCGAGGTCGTCGTCGCCGAGTGCGTCCGAGCGGGCGGTGACCGGCTCCGCGGCCGCGATCGCGTCGCCGACCGCGATCACGGCCTCCCGGGCGGCGATCGGCAGGATAGGTCCGAGCGGTCCGGGCCCGATGTGGCCGCTGTTCGCGATCCCGCGGGAGTCGCGCCAGGTGACGCGGTGCGTGGCGGTGACGACCTGGTCGGGCCGGCAGGGCCGCATGTAGGCCTCGAGGTAGCGGCGCTGACCGGTCGTGAGCACGCCCCCGGGTTCGGGCCGGAGCTCCTCGAGGCGGTACTCCATCGAGACCGCACCGACGGCCGGGGCCGGCCCGGCCAGGAAGTCGGCGCCGGCGACCTCGGCCAGGATGCGGGCGGCGGCGGCACGGTCGTACCGGATGCCTTCGTTCTCCACGTGTCAGTTCCTTTCGGCAGCGGCGGCGAGCCCCTGCAGGAGTCGGTCGACGTCGTCCTCGTCGTTGTAGAGGTGGAAGCTCACCCGGACTGCGTCCTCCCGCGGGCCGTCGAGACAGTGGTCACCCGCGCGTACGTAGACACGGCGGCGTTCGAGGGCGAAGGCCACGTCGGCGCCGGCCTGGCCGTCGACGGCGAACGCGGAGATGCCGCTGTGCGGGCCGCCCGCCTCCACCGGCGGCCCGAGGAGCGTGACCCCGCCGATCCGGGAGGCGCCGTCCGCGAACCGGGAGGCGAGGGCGGCCAGGTGGCCTCCGACGCGGTCGATCCCGATGCCGTCGAGGAACGCCGTGGCGCCCGCGAGCGCCACCGCACCCGCGCCGTCGAGACTGCCCTCCTCGGCGGCGTCGGTGAGGGGCGAGACGTGGCGCGCCGGACCGCTCCGTGCGGCGGCCCGGTCGACCGCGATCCGATGATGCTGACCACGACGTACGTAGACGGTGCCCGTGCCAGGAGGCCCGAACATCTTGTGGCCGGAGACGACAGCGAGCTCTGCTCGCGACTCGGCCAGCCGCAGGGGCAGCCGTCCTGTGCTCTGGGAGCAGTCGAGGCAGACCGTGGCGGCCGGCGGGATCGTCAGCGCGTCGAGGTCGGTTCGGGTGCCGTGGAGGTTGTGGACGTCGGTGGCGACGACGACCGCGGTGCGGGTGCTCGCCGCTCGCGCGAAGTCGTCGGGATCGATACGTCCCAGGCGGTCCCGCCGGTAAGGCACCGCCCGCACCCCCTGCTGCCTCATCCGTTCGGCGAGCCGGAGCCAGGGCCGCACCGTCGAGAGGTGGTCGCCGGGGCAGTAGAGGATGTCGCCGCCGTCCGCGAGCGCGGCGGGTCCCCACCGGTCGGCGAGGAACGCCATCGCGCCGGTGGCGCCACGGGTGAAGGCAACCTCGTCGGGGAAGGATGCGCCGAGGAACGCGGCAACCGCGGCCCGGGCCTCCTCGACACGGCGCAGCGCGTCGCGGGCCCACGGGTGTCCGCCCCGGCCGGGGTTGGCGGCGGGGCCACGCAGCTCGGCGGTGAGCTGGGCGATGACCGGTTCCGGACACGGGGTGCCGGAGGCGGCGTCGAGGTAGACGAGATCAGGTTCGGCGGTGAGGGCCGGGAAGTGCCGACGAGAGCCGAGCACGGACGACTCCGCCGCCGGTCAGGGTTCGCGCGCGATCGAGAAGCCGGCCTTGGCGAGGGTTGATCTGAGGACCCTCGGCTCGAGCGGTTGGTCTGCGGTGACGCGGGCGCTCGAGACCGCTCCCGGGTTCAGATCGACCTCGACGCCGTGGACACCGTCCAGGTCACCGAGAGCGCTCGTCACCGTCTCGACACAGCGGTTGCAGGTCATTCCATCGATGCGCACTTCGAACTGAACCGACACGGGACTGCCCTTCAGTAGGACTTCGCTGGTTGTTCGAAAATATCACCGGCCGCATGCTCGCGTGCCCGCTTTGGGCTCGTCTCCTGCCTCCGTCTCACACCACGAGAGCGGCGACGTGGCCGGCGACGGTGTCGGGGTCCAGATCGAGCGCGCCCTGCCCGACCGTCACCTCGGTCACCACCCGGCCCGGCTCGTCGCTCGCCGTCCAGGGTCTGCTGAACGCGAGCGAGTGCTCCTCCAGCGCGGAGAGGAGACGGGTGTTGATCTCGTCCGGGTCGCCCGCGGCGTACAGCAGGAAGGTGTTGGTGTGCGGCACCGGCGGCTGGACGGTGATCTCCGCAGGGAGTGCGGCCGCCAGGGTCCTCCCCCACGCCACGCACTCGCCGATGTGCGGGAGCCGGTCGCGGAGGCCGACCAGCGCGGCGACCGCCTCGGCGGTGGAACGGTAGAGCGTGCCGCCCATCCGGTGCCGCCACAGCCGCGCCTGCGCGACGAAGTCGTCATCGCCCAGCAGCGCCGCGCCGGCGAGACCGCCGAGGCCCTTGTAGAAGCTGGTGTAGACGGTGTCCGCCAGACCCGCGATCTCGGCGAGGGGCTTCCCGAACCACTGCTGCGACTCCCAGATCCGGGCGCCGTCGATGTGGAACGCGATCCCACGCTCATGGCAACCCTCGGCCAGCTCTGCGAGCTCGTCGAAGGTCGGCAGCAGGCAGCCGGCGTCGCGCAGCGGAAGCTCGACCAGGCACGCCGCCAGCGGCCCCGGGATCGCGTCCAGGTGCGCCTTCGTCGCGGTCTCGCGCCCGGTGGTGAGGTGCTCGATCCGCAGGTCCTGGAGGATCCTCGGCCCGTCGTCCTCGTGGACGAGCAGGTGCGAGAGGTCGGGCATCGCAACCCGCCGGTTGCCGGCCGTATCGGCGTGGATCCGCAGCGCGACCTGCTGCGCCATCACTCCCGAGGGGAAGTACGCCGCCGGCTTCCCGAGCAGCTCGCCGACCTCCGCCTCCAGGCGCGCGACCGGCCCGCGCTCGGCGTAGAAGTCCCACTCCTCGATCCCCAGCTCCCGGCACGCCTGGGCGAGCCCGTCGAAGACCTCCGCCGGGCTCCGGTAGACCGCGAAGATGGTGTCACGGCAGGCGATCGTCGCCTCCAGGAGACGCTGGTCCAACGACTTCTCAGGCTCGTCCACGCGGCTCACCCTAGGGGTCGCTCGCCATCGCCGTCGCGTGGGTTTTCGGCGGAGTGCCCCACACGTGGGTAGATCGACCCACTGAGCTCTCCGGCCGAATGCGCCGTACGACCGACGCGGCCAGGTGACGTGCGGACCTAGCGTCGCAGCATGGACACCACACACATCGAGACGATCATCATCGGCGCCGGCCAAGCAGGTCTGGCGACCGGTTACCACCTACGACGCCGGGGACGCCCGTTCGTGATCCTCGACGCCAACGCGCGGGTCGGGGACAACTGGCGGCGCCAGTGGGACTCGCTCCGGCTCTACTCGCCGGCCAAGTACGACGGCCTCCCCGGGATGGCGTTCCCGGCGAAGAGATGGGCGTTCCCCGGGAAGGACGACGTCGGCGACTACCTCGAGACGTACGCCCGCACCTTCGAGCTCCCGGTGCAGCTCGAGACCCGGATCACCGGGCTCGAGCCCGACGGCGACGGGTTCCGGGTGACGACCGACCGCGGCGTCTGGACCTGCGACAACGTCGTGGTCGCGACCGGCAGCTTCGGGCGTACGCCGAACGTGCCGGCCATCTCGGCGGAGCTCGACCCGTCGATCCTGCAGCTCCACTCCAGCGAGTACCGCCGTCCCGGACAGCTGCGCGACGGCCCCGTGCTGGTCGTCGGCGCCAGCCACTCCGGCTGCGACATCGCCTTCGAGGTCGCCGAGTCCCGGCCGACGATCCTGGCCGGGCGCGACTGCGGCGAGATCCCGCCGCGCCTGGACTCGCCGGTCATGCACGTGATCTTCCCGGTCCTGCTCTTCGCGTGGCGGCACGTCATCACCCGGCGTACGCCGATCGGTCGCAAGGAGATGCCCGAGATCCGGCACCACGGCGGGCCGATGCTGCGGGTGAAGCGCTCGGACCTCGCCGGCCGGGGCGTCGAGCGGGTCACCTCGCGGATCGAGGAGGTCCGCGACGGGTTGCCCGTGGTCGACGGCACCCCGCGCGAGGTCGCCAACGTCGTGTGGGCCACCGGCTTCAAGCAGGCCTTCGACTGGATCCACCTCCCGGTGCTCGACGAGGACGGCTGGCCGCGGGAGATGCGCGGTGTGGTGGCGGAGGCAGACGGGCTGTTCTTCTGCGGCCTGAGCTTCCAGTACGCCTTCAGCTCGATGCTGCTCGCGGGTGCCGGACGCGACGCGGCACTGGTCGCCGACAGGATCGCCTCCCGGATGCGGCAGGCCGCACGGGTCTCCGTGACCGCCTGATCCGAGTACGCTCTCCGGTGGAGGTGCCTGCCATGGCCGACATCCAGCCGGAGAGCGCTCGGTCCGCCCACGCGCGCGGTGACTGGGGCGCTGCGTACGCCGCCTGGTCGGTCGCCGACCCCGACACGCTCTCGGCCGAGGAGCTCGAGGACTTCGCCGTCACGGCCGAGCTGACCGGACACCACGACGAGACCATCTCTGCCCTGAACCGGGCCTTCCACCGGAGCCAGGAGGTCTCCGACCTCACCCGCTCGGTCCGTTGCGCCTTCCGGATCACGATGACCTCCTACGTCCACGGGGAGAGCGCCCTCGCTCGTGGCTGGACCTCGCGGGCGGAGAGCTTGGTCGCCGACCTCGACGACGGCGTCGAGCTCGGCTGGGTGGCTTTCCTGCGGATGTTCCGCGCGCTGGACGCCGGTGACTTCGCCACGGCGGGCAGCTGCGCCGACGAGGTGGCCGAGCGCGGCCGGCGCTTCGCAGAACCCGACCTCACTGCCCTGGGACTCTGCTCGCAGGGCCGGATGGCGATCTACTCCGGGCGGGTCCTCGAGGGCCTGGCCCGGCTCGACGAGGCGATGGTCCGGGTGCTCGCGGGCGAGGCCTCCCCCGTCGTGGCCGGGCATGTCTACTGCACCGCGATCGAGGGCTGCCAGGAGATCAGCGACTTCGGCCGGGTCGCGGAGTGGACGGCCGCCCTCGAACGCTGGTGCGCCGCCCAGCCCGGCCTGTTGACGTTCACCGGCCAGTGCGCCGTCCACCGCGGCCAGCTGCTGCGGCTGCACGGCGAGTGGCAGCAGGCCTTGGAGGAGTTCGAGCGCGCCACCCGCCGCTACCAGGAGGTGAACGCGCCCGACGCGGTCGGGCTGGCGGCGTACGAGGCCGGTGAGGTGCTCCGCCTGCGCGGTGAGCTCGCCGAGGCGGATGCCGCCTACGAGCGCTCCGCCGACCGGGGCTTCGACCCACAGCCCGGACTCGCGCTGCTGTGGCTGTCCCGCGGGCAGAGCGCGGCGGCGCTGGCCGCGGTCGACCGGTTGCTGGCGGAGACGGACGGTCCCGTGCAGCGGTGCCGGCTCCTGCCTGCCGCCGTCGAGGTGCTGCTCGACGCCGGCGAGATCGACCGCGCCCGCGACGTCGCCGCCGAGCTCGACGGACTGGCCGGGCACTTCGGCTGCGTTGGCCTCGAGGCCGCCGCCGCGCACGCCCACGGCGCGGTCGAGCTGGCCGCGGGCGACGCCGCCGGCGCCCTCCCCTACCTGCGCAAGGCTCAGCAGCTGTGGGCGCGGGCCGAGGCGACCTACGAGCGGAGCCAGGCGCGGTTGCTGACCGGTCGCGCGCTGGCAGAGGTCGGCGACACCGAGTCCTCGCGTCGCGAGCTCGAGGCGGCGCGTACGGTGTTCCGCCAGATCGGCGCCCGCCCCGCCGCAGATTCGGCCGACAGCCTCCTCGCCCCGGCGTCGTTGCCCGCCGGCCTCACCGCCCGGGAGGCCGAGGTGCTCCGCCTGGTCGCCTCCGGGCGCAGCAACGCCCAGATCGCCGCCGACCTGGTCCTCAGCGAGAAGACCGTCGCCCGTCATCTCTCCAACATCTTCACCAAGCTCGACGTCCGCTCCCGCACCGCCGCCACGGCCTTCGCGTTCGAGCACGGCGTGGTCTGACATCTGGCGTCGACGATCTTCCCCAGCGGGCGGCGCTCAGCCCTGTGCCTCGTCCCAGTCTTCGGCCTGGCCGGCGGTGACCATCACGGAAGCGAGCGCGGTGCGCTGGTAGAGCACTCGACGGCCGCTCCGCCAGCAGGTGACCAAGCCGGTACGCCGGAGCACGGACAGATGGGAGCTCACGGTGGCGGCTGCGAGTCCGATCTCCCGGGCCAGATCGGTCGTCGAGCGCGGGACCTGCAGGCTCATCAAGATCTCGCTCCGGCTCCGGCCCAGCAGCTCGCCGAGCGCGTCTTCCCGGTCCACCGGCATGGGCCGCTCCGCCCACAAGGTGCCGATGCCCCGCGCGCCGTACGTCAGGCTCGGCTCACCGAGGAGACCGAGCTCGACCCACATCCGCGGCCAAACGAAGACGCTCGGGACCAGGGTGAGGCTTCCGCCGTCGACGTCGCTGTCGGTGGCGCTGTTGATGCGGATCGCCTGATCTGTGAACTGCAGCGAGGGGTGCAGGTCCGAGAGCAACGAGGCGATGCCACCGCGGGCCAGCCGGTCCAGGCGGTAGGCCACGTCGGCGTCGAGGACTCCTCGCAGTCTGGGCCAGTAGGGCTCGAGCACCTGGTGCCAGTAACGCTCGAGCTCCACGGCAACCCGTTGAGGAGCGTCAGGGTCCTCGAGGACCTGACGTACGGCCGGGGTGACACCGACCCCGCGCCAGGCCCGCTGCAGCTCCAGCAGGAGTTGCTCGTGCGGCCAGCCCGCCACCAGCTGGAGCTGCTCCTCGATGGTGGTCTCCGTGCTGGTGGCGCCGACGAAGAGGAACTCGGCGACGTGTCCCCCCGGCGGCACGATCCCCCGGAGCAGGTCGCTGTCGGCCCGCCGCAGGTCGCCGCGCACCCGGTCATACCAGCCGCGGTGCAGTGGATGGATGGCGCCGGAATGGACCACGTACAAGCTCTTCACGGCCTCGGCCAACGGCGAGAACGCGAAGCGTGTTCGGGCGAGCACGGCGGAGCTGAGCCGCAGCTGGATCATCAGTCGAGAGTCTGGCACACGTTCTCGAGGGTGCCGTCGACCTCCGCGAACTCTCGCTGCCCGTCAGCGTGCCGGAGATAGTCGACGTTCCCGGAGACGACGTAGACGCCCGGCGCGGTGAGCGCGTTCGGCACCCGGATCACCGCCAGCCCGTTGCCCTGGAATCGGAAGTCGATCCCGCCGTCCTCGCCGATCGTCGCGCGCAGCGTGCCGGAGGTGTCGCGACGGATCGACTCGCCGCTGTCGACGTTGGTGAAGCGGAACCCGAGCGAACCCTGGGTGTCGATCACCCGCGGTGAGCCGTCGGGGAACGTCTCCACCACCCGAGTGATCTCGTGGTCGTACAGAACGTCTGCCTGCAGCTCGAAGGCGCAGCTCTCCCCGGCCGCGAGGTGGAACGGTGGTGTGAAGGTCTGCTCCCACCCGGAGCTGCCTCCCTCATCCGCGAAGGCCGCCGGGACGATGGCGTTCACCGCCACCATCGCCGCGCCGATCGGTACAAGTCGTCGCAGGGTCTTACCCATGGTTGCTCCTGTGATGCTGAGGAAATCGGACACGCCCATCGTGGAGAGGAACCTCGATGACCGCGACGATTAGATCCAGACCGAACGGTCGCCTCCGCCCCCGTGCTCGTCCTCTTCCTGATCGGGGAGGACCTGCCCGTCTCTGCGAGCGAGCTGTTCGTCTCGATCGTGAAGATCGTGCTCGTCCGGTGCTGCTCGGCCTTGTCCTGCGGCTGCTGCTCCCCCGCCTCGTCGCGCCTATCGTCGACGTACTCCCCCTGCTCTCGGTCGGCCTCCTGGTCGTGCTCGCCGTGGTGCCGCACAACGTCGCCGGCCTGGCACTGGGATACACGGTCGGCCGACTCTGCGGCATGCCGATCTCGAGCCGGCGCGCCATCAGCATCGAGGTGGGGATGCAGAACTCCGGCCTCGCTGCCGCACTCGCCACCGTCCACTTCTCGCCGGCCGCCGCCGCACTGCCTGCCGCGATCTTCTCGGTGTGGCACAACGTGTCCGGATCCACCCTGGCGAGCTACTGGTCGCGACGGCCCATCGCGGGCGAGGACGCCTCGCGTGACAGCGACCGGGGTGCGGCAGTCAGCTCCTGATCCCTCGCACACCTCAACGGACACGCTTCGGGCGGTCCCGACGCGAGGTCATCGGCGCCGAGTCCGGCGACGGTCGTCGAGACCTCCGGGACGTCTGCCGAGGACCCGCGGCGCCAGCTCGACGTGCCGCTCGTCCAGGCGAGCAGGTGAGCTGGCAGCCCGTCACGTTGCTCCTAGCAGTGCGCCTCGACGTGCTCGCGCACGAGCTCGGTGAAAGCCTGCGGCTGCTCGACGTTGCAGAGGTGGGCGCTGTCGGGCAGCGTACGCAGCTTGGCCTGAGGGATCGCGTCCGCGAGCTCGACGCTGCCGACCACAGGCGTGGCGAGGTCCTGGTCACCGGCCACCACAAGGGTCGGCGCGACGATCTTCGACGCTATCGAGCGACCGTCGAACTCAGATAGGGCCAAGCAGGCGTCGGAGTACGCACGCGCCGGCATGTTGCGCAGGTGCTGCATCTTCGTCCTGACGACCTCGGGATGATCGGCCCGGAAGCGATCGCTGAACCACCGTGTCGCCGAAACGTCGGCGACCCAGGCGGTGCCCTCGTCGAGCACCCGGGCAGATCGGTCGAGCAGTCCCTGCCGGCTCAGGATCGTCAAGCCGGTCGAGGCCAGGACCAACGAGCTGATCCGGTCGGGGTGCCGCGCCGCGAGGCTCTGGCCGATCGCTCCACCGATCGACAGACCGCAGAACGCGAAGCGGTCGACGCCCATCTCATCGGCTACACCGACCACATCGTCGGCGAAGTCGTCGATCGTCGGTGTCTGCGGGCTCAGCGGGGAGAGGCCGTGGCCCCGCAGGTCGAACGCAACGACGTTCCACTCCTGCGGCAACAGCTCGAGCTGCTCGCTCCACATGGCACGGTCCGTGCCAAGCGAGGAGCCCAGGATCACCGTGACCGACCCCTGCGGGTTGGTCGACTCATACCGGACGTGCAATGTGGTCATGACAGGTACCTCTTCACGATGGTCTCGAGACGAGCCATGGCCGGCTCATCGTCACGGATCGACGCCGTGGGAAAGCGCGGGTAGCCGGCGTCAACCCCAGCAGCGACCATCAGCGCCTTGCTCTGGGCATGCCACGGCTGCCGGGGGCCGAGCACCTCGACGACCGCGGTCTTGAACGCCGTCAGGTCGTCGACGACGACGCGTGCCCGCTCGACGTCGCCCGCCCACACCAGCTCGAAGGCGTCGGCCAGCCGGCGCCCCAACGGCATGCCGCTGCCGATCTGCCCCCGACCGCGATGTTCCTCGGCGAAGACCGAGAACGACGATGGCTCCAGGACGTCGGAGAAGACGGCGTGATCCTCGCCCAGCTGCCGCAGCGTGGCGACCCGCCGGTCGACGGACGGGGTGTTGTCCTTCACACCGACGATGCCGTCGATCGTGAGCAGTCGGGCCAGCAGCGCGGTCGGGATGTCGTAGCCGGTCACGACCGGCACGTTGTAGACGACGAGTGGCAGGGGGATCCGCAGGGCCATCTCGGCGTAGAAGGCGAAAATCTCGTCATCTCGCAGCCATCGCGACGGCGGGATGGTCAGCAGTGCGCCGTCGACGCCGGCCGACGCGGCGTGCTGACCCAGCGCGACGCTCTCTTCGGGACGGATGCTTCCGATCCCCACCAGCAACGGCGTTTCGGGGGCAACGGCGTCACGGGCGACCTCGAGCACCGTCTGCCGCTCCTCGACCGTCTGCGCCACCCACTCGCCGGTCGTTCCGTTGACCACGACACCGTGAGCCCCCTGGTCCTGGAACCAGGCCAGGACCGCTCGCAGGCGTGCCGTGTCCACGCCGCCGTCGCGGTCGAACGGCGTGGGCGCGGCGGCGATATACCCCTTCCACGGGACGTCCGCGCCGCCCCTCGCCCGATCCTGCACGACCTGCTCGATCATGCCGTCACCTCGCAACCAGCACGGCTTCGCACGACCATGTCGGCCAGGTCTACCGATCGGGTGATCTCGTAGTAGGTGAGCAGCGGATAGGGCCAGACCACGGTATTGGTGCCGCTGGCGTTGCGGTACCAGCTCCTCTCGGCCACCGCCGCCCATGCCATGCCACGGTTTCCCTCATCGACCCACTCGACGTAGCGGTTGTAAGCGGCCTCGGTCGGCTCGATCGAGGCGGCACTCGTCTCCAGTAGGTGCCGGAGGCACGCACCGACGTAGTGGATCGCACTCTCGGCCATGAACGTCTGACTGCCGATGGCCACCAGGCCGGTGTTGGGACCGCCGAGGCAGAACAGGTTCGGGAAGAACGGCACTCCCACGCCGAGGTACGCCCGTGACTCCTCGCCCCAGAACTCCCTCAGGCTGATGCCGTCCCGACCACGCACGTCGATCGTGCCGAGGTAGTTGGTGGCGTGGAAACCGGTGGCGAAGATCGTCAGGTCGGCAGGATGGTGCTGACCGTCGACCGTCGTGATGCCGTCGGCGTCGAAGTGATCGATCGCGGTCGTCGCCAGCGTCGTGTGAGGCTGCTGCAGGGTCCGGGCCCACGCTCCGTTGTCGCGCAGCATACGTTTGACGCCAACGGGGTATCGCGGAATCACCGACTCGAGGAGTTCCTCGTGACCGACGTACTGTGCGCGAGCATTGGCCACCAGGGCGTCACGGAAGCGCTGGTTGGGCTCGGACACCGACTCGGTGGACGACCACTCGGGGTCGGCCCGGGTCAGGGCGTACTTGCCGATCGTCGAGTGCCAGAACTCCCACAGCCGCAGCCACCGGTGGTAGCCGGGGATGTTCTCCATGAGCCACTGGCGCTCGGCACCCACCTCGGCCTGGTAGAGAGGTGCCGGCAGCATCCACGGGGCGCTGCGCTGGAAGATCGTGAGTGACTCGACCTCGTCGACGATGGCCGGAGCGATCTGGTAGGCGCTGGCGCCCGTGCCGATGATGTTCACTCGCTTGCCACGGTGGTCGACCTCGGGAGTCCACTCGGCCGAGTGCACCGTCTCGCCGCTGTAGGCGTCGAGGCCCGCGAACTGTGGGACGTTGGGCTGGTTGAGGAAGCCTACGGCGCTGATGAGCGCGTCGACCCGCTCCGTCGACTCAGCGCCCGTTCGGCCGTCTTTGACCAAGAGCTCCCATCGCGAGCCGTTCTCGTCCCACGTCGCGCGCACGACGTCGGAGCAGAACCGGATCGTCCGCAACAGGTCCTCCTGCTCGGCGAACTCCCGGAAGTAGTCCTCCAGTGACTCCCGCACCGCGAAGTGGTGCCGCCACGTCTCCTTCTGGAAGAACGAGTAGCTGTAGGCCAGCGTGCTGGTGTCGAGCCGACAGCCGGGATAGGCGTTCCATCGCCAGGTGCCGCCGACCTTGTCGGCCTTCTCGAACATGACGAAGTCGATGCCGTGTCGCCGTAGTTCCCGGGCCATAGCCAGACCGGCCTGTCCGGCGCCGATGATGCCGACGACGAAGCCACGACGATCGTCGATGTTCTGCTTGGTCCAACCGACCGGTTCAGTCAGGCCGAGCTCGTGCCGCATCAGGTCGGCGTAGCCGCTGTCGCCGTTTGTCATGAAGTCGATGATCTCGGCGGGCGCTACCGCTCCACTCGACGACGACCCGTGAGACAAGTAGTGCGCCAAGGCTCGAGCAGAGCGCTGGACGGCTCGTTCAGCCGCCTCGTCCGAGAGCCCGCCGGCCGCGGGGATCGCGATCATCTCCGCATCGAGGCTGGGCCGCAGGTCGTCGGAGATCAGGGACCGGTCTCCAGTCAGCTCTGCGACGGCGCACAGCAGAGGAATCAGTTCTGCCGCTCTCACGAACCGTTCGATGTCGTGTTCGTTGGTCCTCATACCGCTCCTTTGAAGCTCTGCTCGTGATGCATCCGAATGTTCGGGGTGGGCTGCGCTGTCGGTGCCAAGCCCGTGTGGTGGCGTCTGGTTGTCGTCATGCACGTCCCGGCTCGGGGTGGGACACCGCAAGTCGCAGTTGCTGGGCCGACCCGAGGTGAACACCGTCGATGTCCCAGGCGTGGACCATCTCGGTAACCCAGCCGCTTGCCTCCGCACTCACCGTGTGTGATCGCACCAGCACCCAAGGTGAGGCCGCTCGGTGCGGGGCCAGGTGGGCTGCGAGCTCGACGGTCGGGACGGGACGTGCCGAGGCGCGCGTCAGAACTCTCGCGTACGACGGCGGCAGGACGTCCAGAAAGAAGATGACAGCGGACGGAGACACCGGTTCGTCGCTGCCCAAGATCCGAACCCAAGCCGTCATCGTTCTCTCCGACGAACCGACGTGGACATCGATGGATCCCACCGGCCGCAGATCTACCTGTCCAAGCACCGCTGAGTGTTTCTCGAGACCCTGCACCGATGCCAGGGAGTTGGGGAGAGGCACGCCGCGGGCAGCCGGCGCCCAGGCCGGCACACTTCCAGCCTGGTTGGACCCGAGGACGGCAGTGGCGGTGAGGCACACACCCTGTGTGTCGGTCGCCGTGGCCTGGGCCGCTCCAGCCGACCGGCCCGAGCGGATGACGTGCGACTCCAGCGCGAACGTCTCCCGGATCGGCCGGTGGAACTGACCCACGACAGACCGCAGGCTGTGGTCGGGCACGCTGGCGGCCATCCGCGCGGCGGCCAGGGAGAGAGCTATACCACCGTGGAGACCTCCGAATCCCCATGCGAACGACGGCACCTGAGTCAGCTCGGACGGTTCCGAGAACAGCAGCGTCGCCAGGTCAGCGTGGTTGGTGACCGATGCCCCGTTGGTCGCGGCTGGACCTGCTGCGCTCGTCCGTCTCACGTCATGATCCATGAAGTCGCGAAGGCACGGCGAGGCCGTCGTGGAGCTGGTACGTGACAGTAGACACTGGTAAGGCTTCCGATCGTGACGTGGGCCGGAGGTGTTGGGGACGGCTGACGGGTATACACGAGGGCGCTGGGCGGTCCGCAGGGCCAACACGGACGTGACCAGGCTAGGAGCGGAGAACTTCGTCGCCATAGAACCGAACTGACTGGGTGCTGGTACGCCGACGCCTGCGCCCGTCACGTGCTGCGCGCAACTTGGCTGACGCGGACGGCCGGCTCCGCGCGCGGAGCCGGCCGGGTCTTCGACCCATGTGCCGGTGACGGGCACTAGGGAACGGGCACCTCCCACGGAACCGCCCGGTTCTCCTTGATCCACTGGTCGAAGAGCTCCGGGTAGTCCAGAGGGGCGGTGATCCCCTCCACGCGCCAGAGCTCGACGGGGGTCTGGTCCAGGTGGATCTCGACGTGGAAGCCGCGATCCTGTACGAACGGCCGGATGGTGTCGTTGATGACACTCATGCAGGCCGCACGGATCTCCGGTGTAGGTAGCTGCCGCGCGACGATGTCGGTCGCGATGTGGATGAAGTCGTCCCGCTGCTGGCCACCCAGGTACGTGTTGTTCGCCGCCATCTCGTGGAAGTAGACGTTGACGAAGAAGGCCGGGATCTCGGCAAAGCTGATGCATGCGTCCGTGATGGCTTGCGCCAGTGCCTGCTTATCGTCGTCAGTGTAGGCACCCTCAGGGGTGAAGACCTGCCAGAATGGCATTACTGCTCCTTGATGTTCGAGTGGTGATGTACACATCGACCGTAGAATCATGTGATGCCAGTCACGTAGAACGAGCGCGCCCTGCGCGTGGGACTCGCATGTCTGGCCGATCCCGGTCGTGTGCCGTTGTTGTGCGCGCATCCGCATCGCCGGTGTCGTCATCTGCCGTACGCCGCGCGCCTCTCAGGTTTCCGAGAGGGATGTCACCTGCATCGGAGCCGCTACCGGCCGGGCTTAACGAGCGTCCTCCGGCGTGTGAGTGTGCGTACCCGTCCCGTCCCGCAGCGCGGAGGGCGAGCACCCGAACCATCGGCGTGCTGCTCGGGTCAGACTGGACTGTTCACCCAGACCCACTCGAGTGGCGATCTGCGAGAACGGCAGGTCGGTCGTGGTGATCAGAGTGTGGGCACGCTCACGGCGTACCTGGTCCACCAGATCGCGGAAGCTCACACCGTCCTGCGCAAGCATCCGCTGGATGGAGCGTGGATGGAGGCTCAGCAGCCGTCCCACCTTCGCGAGATCCGGCATATCCGAATGCGCCTGGCCGTCGAGAATCTCGAGGATGCGCTCGGAGACATGGAGCTTGCCGTGCTGGAACCGGGAGTCGAGAAACCCCACGGCTATGGTGTGGAGCAGGTTGTCACTGCCGGCGATGGGCGCCGCGATCAGACTGGACGGCACCCGCAGCACCGCCTCGGCGCTGTCGAAGGAGACCTCGGTGCCGAAGTACTCGCGATAGGACTCCACGGGAGCGATCCGAGGATGCGGCAAGAGCACCGAACGAAGGCCGTAGCCCCGGCCGGCGGCGAGCAGGTTGTTCACACGATGGACGATCCCGACCCCATAGTCGATGACCTGCGGGGCGGATTGGCTGAGAGAGCTGGCGAAGCGGATCCCCATGACGCCCTCGTGACCGAGTGGATCGTCGATCACCGCGTGCGAGAAGGCCGGGCTGAAGACGAACAGATAGCGGCTGGCGCACTCCAGCGCATCGCCCATTGTGGGCGCGTTCTCCATGGCGATCGCAAGAGGGCCGAGGATGTGGATGTCCTGTTGGCCGGCCATGCGCAGACCGAAGTCGTTGCACCCCAGCTGCTCGGCGGCACCCGCCAGAACCCGCTCGAAAAGACGCAGGCTGATGACGGCTCCCGGACGCGTAAGCATCTGCTCGTCGAGGCCGTAGGTATCGAGAAAGGTCTCCCCACGGCCACCGAGTTCGCTCACGAGCGCCGGGAGCCCGCACAGCAGTGACGCCTGCGTGGGCACGTCGGCCTTGGGCACACGACCTTCCTATCATCCGAGACGGGATTCGGGGCCGGAAGCGGTCTGCTGTCTGGAAGGGCGGGTCTCACCCCGCTACGGAACGGGCCCTCGCCACCACGATGTCGGCCAGCGCCGCCGGCGCATGGTCGGGAACCCAGTGACTCACTCCATCCAGGACCGCGAGTTCGTACGGGGCCTGCACGTACCTCGCGTTCAACGTCGCCCCACGGCGTACGAGCAAGGTTTCGCCGCTGCTCCACACGTGGGTCGTCGGAACGCACACCTTGGGTGTGCGCCCGACGAAGGGCAGCCCACGGTAGTAGGCCAGCGCGCCGCGAAGGGCGCCACCGTCGATGATCTCCGTCGCGAAGCACTCGAGCATGTCGCTGTCCATGCCCGTTCGAGCCAGCGCCCACTCGCGCAGCTTGACGAGGCGGGTCAGCACGAACTCCGGGATGACAGGCAGCTGGAAGAACGCGAAGTACCACGACCGTGCCAGCTGAGTGCTCAACAGGATCGAATGCACGTAGGCCGACGGATGGGGAACCGATATCGACGTGAGCGACTTGACGTGCTCAGGATATCGAGCGGCGACGACGGCACTGATGCTCGCGCCCCAGTCATGCCCGACGAGGTGCACGGGACCTGCGTCGATGGTGGCGATGAGCTCGGCCACATCGGCGGATAGTTCGCTCATCCGATAGGCGTAGCGCCCTCGCGGCCGCGCTCCCGGTGAATAGCCACGCTGGTCCGGAGCGATCGTGCGGTAGCCGGCAATGTTGAGCCGCCGCATCACCTTCGCCCACTCCGTCGCCCGCTGGGGAAACCCGTGCAACAGAACGATCACCTCTCCGTCCAGCGGCCCCGTATCCACGACGTCAAAACGCCAAGCCGCCCGCGAGTAGGACTTCAGGCGCCGGCGATCAGCACTCATGGCCTCCCCTTCCGCCAAGTGCTAGGCGAAACCGGCACGATGGGCGAGCTGGAGATCCGTAGGTGAGGGCCACACTCCAAGAGCGCCACCAGCTGTGTCTCGGAGAACTCGGTGGGTGTGCCTGGGGATCGCGGTCGCTCACTTCGTGGCGATGGCGCCGTCGGGGCTTGGTGCCCATGTCGCCATCAGGAAGCCGCAGCGGCCCGACGCTGCATCGCCCACTCCGCCGAGACCATCAACGTCCAGAAGTTGCCGTGGTGCGGGTACTTCTTCGCCATTGCGGTGACCAGCTCCTCGGTGTCCTTCGCATCCTCGAAGGCCGCTGCGAAGTCCTGGATGTAGGACCGCGTCTGGGAGATCATCGCCGCTACCGCATAGTCGTCGCCATCGGGCCTGCGGTGTCCGGCCACGATCATCCGGGGACGCAGGTCCTCCACGACCTGAACGGTCTCGAGCCAGTGCTGCCACTCCTCGGGGGTCGAGAGGGCCAGCATCGGATAGATCTCGTTGTAGATGGCGTCGCCGGCGACCACCGCGTCGATCTCTGGAACGTGGACGATGCTGGTGGGATGGATGTCGGCCTGCTTCACCTCGATGATGTTGATCGGGTAGCCATCGACGTGAATGGTCGTCCCGTCCAGCGCCTCCGGCATGGGTCCGTGCTGGACACATCGATCACCGAAGAACATCTTCCACTGATCCCTCTGCAAGTCGAAGGTCGCTTTCATCGACTCCAGGATGCTGGGCAGGGTCACACACCTGGCTTCCGGGAAGCGCTCCAACAGCGGACCGAAGCCGAGGTAGTGGTCGGCGTGGTCATGCGTGATGTAGATCGTGGTCAGCCGCTTTCCCGTGCGCTCGATCAGGTCTCCGAGCTGGTCGACCTCATCCTTGAGGTGGAGCGCGTCAATGAGGACGATCTCAGTCGGGCCGCTGATGAGCGTCGCTGTGGTCGGCGAGAACGTTCCGGGCGGAACCTCGCCGGGCTCCGCCGGGATCTTGGGCCAGCTCCCCACGAACACCGTGGCCCGGATGGGCGGGTTGCTCGACTGGGATGAGTTCAGGGCCGTTTCCACGAGTGCCTCCGTTGTGCTTCTCTCGGCCGGCGGACCGGGCTGTCTTCGCCGGGGAATCAACACGCTAGGAGGCGGAACAACGCCCGCATAGGACATGTGCGCCAGCCCGGAGGTACAGGCGCGCCCATCACCAACCTGGAGACTTCGGTGCTGTGACGGCACTCATGCCCGATCGGCAGAGCAGCTCGCTGGGACGACCAGTCACCACCACACGCCAACTGCGGCCAGTCAGGGCAAATCGGCAGCCTGATGTCGCGGCCCGACCTCGTAGGCAGTCAGATACCCGAAGAGGGGCGCGATCGTTCTATGAGACTCGCCCCCCTGGAACTGACGCTCGTCATGTCAGATGACCACGAAACAGGAGGCGGCCATGACCCGCGAAGACATTGAGTTCCAGGGCGAAGGCGACGTGACGCTTCGCGGTTGGTTCTACCCAGCACGCAACTCCTCGGGGCCGGGTCCAGCGATCGTAGTGACGCACGGTCTGTCCGGGGTCAAGGAGATGTACCTCGATGACTACGCCGAGTACTTCGCCAAGGCAGGGCTCAACGTCATCGTCTACGACCACCGCAACTTCGGTGACAGCGACGGTCTTCCCCGCCAGGAGGCCGACCCCGTCCTGCAGTACCGGGACATTCGCAACGCGATCACCTACGCCATCACTCGCCCTGAGGTCGACGGCGCGAGGATCGGCATCTGGGGTACCAGCTACTCCGGTGGCCACGTGATGGTCGTGGCTGCGATCGATCGCCGCGTCAAGGCGGTTGTCTCCCAGGTGCCCGGCGTGTCGGGCTCCGGCATGTTGAACCGAGCCGTGCGGCCTGACTTCCTCGCCCACGCACGAGCACAGTTCGACGGTGACCGGCTGCACCGGTTCACCGGCGGCGAACCGACGATGCTCCCGGCGGTGACCGCGAACCCCATGGACCAAGCAGTCATGCCCGCGGCCGATGCTTTCGAGTGGTTCCAGAAGATTCCGGAACGGGCGCCCAACTGGAAGAACGAGCTGACCGCCCGCAGCATGGAGATGGCGGTGGAGTACGAGCCCGGCAGCTACATCAGCCGAATCTCTCCGACGCCGCTGCTCATGATCGTGGCCACCGAGGACGCGGTTGCTCCTGTCCAGCTCGCGCTGGATGCCTACCAGGAGGCCCGCGAGCCCAAAGAGATCCGAGTGATCCCAGGCGGTCACTTCGACGCGTACGAAGGAGTCGGCTTCGAGGAAAGCGCGTCAGCGGCGCGCGACCATTTCGTCAAGCACCTCGGCGTGTGACGTCACCGTTGGACACACGCATGCAGCACACCTGATAGGCCAGTTCGGGGGCGATCACCCCCGAACTGGCCGTTCCGGACACGCGAACCACATCGTGCCCAGGTACACGACATTCCCTCAGCCAACCTCCTCCGCGACGTGACGGATCGCAGACATCTGGTTCGGACGGTCCGGCAGCACCTCAGCGACCATCCGCTGCGCTCACGCATCTCTTCTGAGTTTGTTCGGCATCGTTCCCAACCCGGTCAAGAGTGCGGAACGAAATCCCCGTGCGAATCAGTCCGCCCCTGGATACCCAGATCCCGAGGACGCCTGAGAGGGAGACAGGCCGGTCGGCTCGCTCGGTACTGCCCACAGAACGGAGTGAGCCTCGCGGTAGTCACTGGGCGACATGGAGAACTCCCGTCGGAACTCACGGCCCAGATGACTTGTGTCGCAGAACCCCCACCGATGGGCAATGGTCCCGACGGCGGAGGAAGTGTTCACCAGGTCGAAGCGCGCAGCCGCGATGCGATAGGACCGAACGACGGATCCGGCCGTCTCCCCCGTGATCGCAAACGCGCGATGCACAGTCCGTGGCGCGACATTGTGCGCCACAGCGAGGTCCTGCACCCTGATGGGGCCGGCAGCGAGATGCTCCAGGATCCACGTCTCGAGCTGCCGACGCAGCAGCGGCAGGAACCCGGTCTCGTCGGGACGGCTCGAGCGGATCAAACCGTCGGTGAGCGCAAGCAACGCGTGACGAGCACCCTGGACCTCCTCCGGCGACATCCGGCCGATCTGCCGGCCCATGCCCAACAGATAGTCGTGCGCGAGACCCGCCAACGGATGTTGCGCCGTCGTCAGCAGCACACACTCAGGGATCCCACTCCCCGTGTCGAAGGACGACAGTGCGATCGCTGGTATCCGCACCGAGCGCTTCCTCAACCTCTCCGGCACGGCAATTCGGGCACTGGCCCGGGTGCTCATGACCATGACGTCGCCTGGCCCAAGGACCATCTCCTGCTGCGGTGTCTCAACGATCTGCCTACCGCCGAAGACGGTGAACAAGATCACCGCCTCCGACTCACGCTTCGCCGTCCGAACCGAACGGACGCCCTCGAGCGCCGGACTGTCCCAGTCGGTGATCTTGAGGTCCGCCAGGTCACGACACGTGGCCGATGGGAACCTCCGGGGATCTCCGGTCAGGCGTACGTCGATGGTAGCCAGACGATCACCAACTAGCGAGCGCCACCGGTCCTGTCCGTCGTCATACTCGTCGGGAGCGGGTCGCAGCCCCGATTGGGTAAGTGTCATGGTCTACTCCTGGCCCGTGTGTCGCCGAGAGCGGCGCCCCCGCGTTCAGTCTTCAGGTCCCGAGGGTTCGCGACTCGACGCCGTCCTGATTGCGACACCGCCGATTGATTGCAGTGTGCCGCTCGTCACATCGGGTTCGCTCGTCTCAACGCGACAACAATTTGTCTCAAAGCGACAACCAGGGGACCGACATCGAACGCGGGCGTCGAGAGCTCCGCCCCAAATGGGACAGCTCGACCTGCGGATCATCAATCGGAATCGCGCTACACATCAGCGGTGATGCCCAGGGAGGTTGTACCGCCCCCCGAGGGCGCGGATTCCGGGCCGTGTGCGGTGATCTCTGTCGTCGAGCGTCGGGCGTAGGCCAGGTACTCCTCCCCGGTGCGCGACGTTGAACAGATTCTGTGCGCATACCTTGCTCATAGGCTCCAACTCACAGCGCCGCCAGCAGGTGACACCTTGCTCGGGGTCCGCGTCTGGCCCTCGGACACCACCAACCTTGGATCGCGTCGGGCCGACCTCACGAGAACGAACCCACGACGACTCCTGCCCGGAGGCACGCCCGTACCGGCGCCTTGGCGCGTGAGTCCTAGAGGAGCACCGTCATCGGTTCCTAACGTTGGTCGAGGCCCCGTACCGCCGTGGCCGATGACTCAACTGAAAGGTGTCTCACGGTGTTGAGAGAACATCACGTCAAGCTGGGACCTGTCAGGACTCGTTACTTCGAGGGCGGGAGGTCATCCGGACCTACGGTCGTGCTGATCCACGAGGGCGCCTTTGGCGGGGATGCGCTGAACACGTATGGGCGGCTCATCGAGCGACTGGCCGAGGAGTACTACTTGGTGCTTCCGGAGATGCTCGGTTTCGGCGGGACCGACAAGGCAATCTTCTTCGGAGAGAATCCGTACGAGCCGCGGCTCCGCCACCTGGCCGCGTTCTTGGACACCCTCGATCTACAGGACGCGCACTTCGTTGGCAACTCGTTCGGTGGCGGCATGGTTCTCCGGCTCTCGATTCGCGGCGAGACGGCATGGCGGATGAGGTCCGCGACCAGCATCTCTGGAACCGGCGGGCCGTTCCGGACCCCGCAGGCTCTGAAGGAGCTGGCTGCGTACGTCCCGAGCGTCGAGGACGCCCGGCGGATAGACAGCTGGATCCTGCACCCGGGCGCCCAGGACGAGGAGCACGCGCAGGCGCGTCTGGAGAGCAGCCTTCGCCCCGGTCAGTGGGAGTCCATGATGGCGCCCACGCTGCGCACCCCCGTCGAGCCCGAGCAGAAGCGACCCTGGGACTTCCCCGACGTACTGGCATCCAGCACGGTGCCGACGTTCTTGGTGGCTGGGACGCTCGATCGGATGCTCGAGCAAGGCTGGGAGGAGAAGCTGGCGCTGCACCTGAAGGACGTCCGCGTGAGGCGCCTCGAGGCCGGCCATTCGCCGAACATCTCGCATCCGGGCGAGACAGCTGACCTTCTCCGCGACTTCTTCCACCACATCGACGGCCGCTGACTCGGGCCCCGCCTGAAGTCCTCGCGTCGCCCCAACCTCCTGATGGGAACTGTCAAACATGTCCAGTGTCACCTATGAATTCGAAGACGGCCTCGCCGTCCTGACCCTCTGCCACGAGGGCGCCCCGGTGCTCACCAGCAGTCTGATGGATCAGCTCATCACACAGGTGAGCAAAGCGCGAGCCGATGAGTGCCGGGCTCTGCTCCTACGAGCGGATGGGCACATCTTCCTCGCCGGCGCCGACGTGGCCAGCTTCAAAGGCATGAGCGAAGCCGAGGCACGCACGATGTTCACCGATTTCATGAGCGTCGTGCACGAGATCGAGCGACTGGAGGTTCCGACGGTCGCCGCGGTTCAGGGTATGTGCCTCGGAGGAGGACTCGAGATGTCCCTGGCATGTGACCTGATCCTGGCGCAGAAGGGCACGATGTTCGGGCAGGTCGAAGCGCGACTGGGCGGGGTGACGTTCCTCGGCGGCACCCAACGACTGGCAGAACGGTGTGGCACATCGCGTGCCCTCGACATCACCTACTCGGGATCGCTGTATACCGCGGACGCCTTCGCGTCGTGGGGAATCGTCTCCAAGGTGGTCGACGTGGACAACTTCGAGACGAAGGCGATGTCATTGGCGACATCGCTGGCATCCGGTCCGACCGCAGCGCATCGAGTCACCAAGCGCGTCCTCCGCACGGCCCGGGCCGATGGCATTCCCGAGGCGGACGCGCTGCTCCTGCAGCTCGGACCGGCCCTGCTGGAGACCGCGGATATGCAAGCCGCAGTGGACGTGATGCTGACCAAGGGATCGCGAGACTTCATGGCCGACCCCCGACCCGTCGACTTCCGTGGCGAGTAGTGGACCGATGGAGTCCTCGAAGCCGTCCAACGTGGTTCATCTGCTGGATCAACAGGCACAGCACACGCCGGACCATCCGGTGCTGTCCTGGCTGGTAGAAGACAGCCTGCACACGCTCACCTGGGCCGAGTACCGACAGCAGGTCTGGGACGTTGCGTCTCGATTCCTGGAGATGGGCGTGCAGCGTGGCGAGACCGTGGCGATCCTGGCGCCGAACATCGCCGAGCACTACGTCGCAGACCTGGCAGCCGTGCTCTGCGGAGCGGCCACCGTCAGCCTGTATCCGACGCTTTCCGAGGAGCAGCTCGGGCACATCGTCGGCGACGCACGGCCCGTCGTGGTGGTTGCCGCGGACACAGTTGCCGCCGACCGCGTCCGCCGTGCGCTGCCCGACGACTTGAGTGCCCGCTTCGTATGTGTCCGAGGGCCACACGAAGAGTCGGACAGCGCGTACGTCTCCTGGGCCAAGGTGCGCGAGGACGGCGCGGCGCGTCTCGGCGCGAACGAGGAAGAGCTCAATCGCCGACTTGCCGGCTCGAGCGGCGACGATGTGGCGACGTACGTCTATACGTCGGGGACCACCGGGATGCCGAAGGGCGTGATCGTGACCCACGCCAACCTCCGGTTCGAGATCGACGCGTTCGATCAGATGGGCTACTTCATCGGCGGGTATCGGGTGATCTCCTATCTACCTCTGGCTCACATCGCCGAGCGACTCTGGAGCCTCTACTTCCCGCTGAGGACCGGCGGTCACGTCTTGCTCTGTCCTGATCAGAGCCAGCTACTGACATATCTGCGTATCCAGCGTCCGAGCTACTTCATGGGGGTGCCGCGCGTCTGGGAGAAGCTGCGTGCCGCCGCATTGACGATGCTCTCGGCCGAGCCCTACGCCGACCGGGCGGCGGAGGTTGCCGTGGACCGTGAAGTGCTCGCCGAGGCATGGCCCCTGATGCAGCGCGGCGGTCTCGCTCCCGATCAACACGTCCGAGTACTGAAGGCCCGCGAGGGTGTCCTCGCCGACCTCAGGCGTGACCTCGGCCTCGACTGGACCGTCAACGCAGCGTGCGGAGCAGCCGCACTGTCCGAAGACCTCCGCGACTTCTGGCGCTCGATCGGCGTGGACCTGACCCAGGCGTACGGACTATCCGAGACGACGGGCGTCGCCGTGTGGGAGCGCATCGGCGGCGCGAGCCGAGGAAGTGTCGGCTACGCCATTCCTGGGGCGGAGATCGCAATCGCGGAGGACGGCGAAATCCTCGTACGAAGTCCGGGCAACACGCCCGGCTATCGCAACATGAGCACCGAAGAGTCCGGGCTCTTCGTCGACGGGTGGCTCGCCACCGGAGACGTCGGCCATCTCGATGAGAGTGGTCGCCTCCACGTGACTGACCGTAAGAAGGAGCTCATCGTGAACGGAGCCGGCAAGAACATCTCGCCCACCGCGATCGAGGAGAAGATTGCGGGCCGTAGCTTCATCAACCAGGTCGTTGCAGTCGGCGACGGGAGACGGTACGTCACCGGGCTGATGACCGTCAGCGAACCTGCCCTTCTTTCATTCGCCGATGAGCGCGGCCTCGAGGGCGACGTGTCGGAGCTGATCGGTCATCCAGCCGTGCTCGATGAAGCTCAGCGGATTGTCGACCTGGCCAACGAGCGTCTGTCCAGGCCCGAGCGAATCAAGCGGTTCCGTCTCGTCGCCGATCAGTGGTCGGTCGACTCCGGAGACCTGACCCCCACGCTCAAGTTGCGACGGCGGGCTGTCCTGAACCGCTACGCGGGCGTCATCGACAACCTCTATGAAGAATCCAGAGACGGAGCATCATGAACTACGACTACGTGCAGGTGGAGCGCCATGGCCCCGTCATGGTGATCGGCATCAACCGGCCCGAGAAGGCCAACGCCTTGAACCAGCAGGCCATCCGCGAGCTCTCCAGCGCTTACGCGGCGCTCGACGCTGACGACTCCATTCGCGCGGGCGTGCTCCACGGAGTCGGCAGACACTTCACTGCCGGAATGGATCTGCGCGAGGTCGCCCCCCAGGTTTCAGCCGGGGACTCCTTGCTCGCTCCCGGCGGTATGAATCCATGGCAGGTCGAAGGCGAGAGCCTCTCCAAGCCCCTGATCGCCGCCGTGCACGGGAAGTGCCTGACTCTGGGCATCGAACTGGTCCTCGCAGCCGACATCGCGGTCTGCAGCGCCTCGTCGAGCTTTGCCACCCTGGAGCCGCAGGTGGGGCTGTTCCCGTTCGGCGGAGGCACCACCCGGCTTCCTCAGCGCGCCGGCTGGGGAAACGCGATGAGATGGCTCCTTACCTGCGAGGAGTACGGCGCCCAGGAAGCCCACCGCATCGGTTTGGTCCAGGAGGTGGTGGACGACGGCGACCACCTGACGCGAGCTATGCAGCTCGCCGAGAAGATCGCTCGCCAAGCACCACTCGCGATCAAGGCTGTACTCGAGAACAGTCGTCGGGCAGTGCGTGACGGCGTGGCCGCGGCCGAGCTCGAGATGCCGCGTCTAGCGCAGCAGACCTTCAACTCGGTCGACGGTCAAGCCGGCATCGACACCTTCAGGGAACCTGGCAGTCCCCCCGTGTTCGTTGGACGATGACCACGATGTCGGGACGGCGGCTGCTGTCAAGCCCCGGGTTTTGTGGAGACTGATTTAGTTGGATCCTGCTATCGCCAAGACCTCGGTGGCCTGGACCGTTGTGATGCCGGATGCGATCAGGCGCCAGAACTCCCGCTGCACCGCACGCGACGGTTCGGGACGGCCGGGTGAGCGCATCGGCGCCCGCATCGCCCTGTCCGCAGCCCACTGACGTCGCGCCCCGGCCGGCACCTGCGGCGCCTGCTTCCTCGGCCGTCACATCCAACACCTCCACCATCAGGGTGTTGCGACGACCAGTTGAATTCGCCTTGCACGCCCCTGTCGCTGTGGTGGACCAGCCCGGTCACGTCCTGGCCGGCGTCTTGGCGCCGCCAGATGCCCATCTGCAGCGCATCCAGCGCGAGCTCGGTGTACAGGCTCCTCGATGCCTGCCAGCCCACGATCATCCGCGAGAACACATCGAGGACAAACGCGACATAGACCCACCCCGACGCGGTCTTCACATAGGTCAGATCCGCCACCCACAACTGGTTCGGACGCGACGCGGTGAAGTCGCGATCGACCAGGTCAGCAGGCCGTTCCGTCTCCGCAGCCGGCCTCGTGGTCCGCGGTGACTGATCCCGGACCACACCCCTGAGCCCGGCCTGACGCATCAGGCGCTCGATGGTGCACCGCGCCACGGGGCGTCCCTGACGGCCGAACTCGTGCCAGACCTTCGTGGCCCCGTAGACCTGCTTGTTCTTCACCCACACCTGGCGAATCTCCTCGATCAACTGCGCATCCCGGATCGACCTGGCCGATGGCGGCCGGGCCTTGACGGCGTAGTAGGTCGACGACGCGATCTCAGCTGGCGACCCTTCCAGGGCCGCCAAGACCGGCTGGACGCCGCCGTGGACCTCGCTCATCGCGTCCACGAACTCGACCTTCAACACCGTCGGTAGCTCTACCTCGTCGGACGGTCCAACTCCGCCGCGAAAACGAGGCTGCCGACTTCAGAATCGAGTTCGCCCGACGCAGCTCACGGTTCTCCCGCTCCAGCTCAGCGATCCTGGCAGCCTCGCTGCTCGTCCCGCCCGGCACCGTGCCGGCGTCGACCTCCGCCTGCTTCACCCACGTCCGCAACGCCTCCGGATGAACCCCAAGCTGGTCCGCGATCCGCTTCACCGCACCCACCCGCGCCGCCGGATCTTGCCGCGCCTCCACCGCCAAACGCGTGGCCCGCTCCCTCAACTCCAGCGGGTACTGGCCCCTGACGAATCCCGAACACGACGATGCCCGACCACGCATTGCCTAGCGGCTCAGCTGCTTGATCAACTCCGCCGGCGTACCTTCGACCTTGTCACCGAGCGGGTCCTGCCCTTCGATCGACATCTCCAGCCGGCTGACGCCGACCCGCTCCGCGTCCTGTGCGACGGCGAGGAGGTCAGCTTGCGTCTTGACGGTCAGCACCAACCAAGTGTCGGTCCCACCGCCGATGAAGGTGACGCTCGCGATCGGCGAATCCTTCAAACCTTCGAGCACCGCAACCTCAGCCTCGACCTCCGCGACCGTGCCCATCACAAGCAGGATTCCGTTAGAAGGCACGTCGGTGACCGACACGAAAAGGTCGTTCGGGTTGGTCAGCTTCGCCTGCGCCGCGAGACCCGACCTGTTGGCATCGACCGTGTCGGCCAAGGGAACATTGAAGTGGAGTCCGATCTTGTTCGGCTTCTCATTGAGGCCGCCGACCTGAACCGACGCGCCGTCATAGGCACTCCAGTCCGGCAGGCTTTCAAGGTCCGTCACGACGCTGCCGATCAGGCTCCCGTCGAGCTTGTCCATCGCCACCAGGACGTGAAATCCTCCCGGTGCCTCGACTGAAAGCGTGCCGTAACGAGTCGCATGGTCCCCCAGTGCCTTCAGCACACTGATGGTGACTCCCATCGGGTCCTCAACGCCCTTCAGCGACACCCGGAAAGAGTCATCGATCCCTCCCGAACCAAACGGCTTGATCTCCTCAGAGGTGTATCGATCGAGGCCCAGACCCGCTAACTCCACGAACCCGGCAACGGCGTCGTTGGGTAGTTGCTGCTGCGCCACGTCAGAGCCCACGACCACGCCGTTGCTCATCAGATCCCAGCCATCAAGCCCGGTCGCGAGACCTCCGTCGTCGTCCCACTCGGCGATCCGATCGGCGACCGGTTTCAGGTCGCTCTCCTTGACGTCAGAGAACACCACCCGCTGGTCATCGACATCGACCTTCTCGACTCCGGACATCTTCAGGAGGTCTTTCTCCAAGGCTGCGTCCCCATCAAACGGCCCGCACCCCGACAGACCCAGCACCAAGCCTGCGACCCCAACCCCGAGCATGAGTCTCATCGGTGTCTCCGATCCGAATACTTTGTTCGACCGCTTCCTGTTGTCGACGCAAACAGTGCCATGCCACCGCCCCCGCACGGCGCCACCGCGCGCCCTCATCTTGACTGCAGCCCAAGATCGCGATGCTTGCGACGATCCTGCAGCAGTCCGATCCGCTCCCTAACCGGCTAACGGCTGTCCGCCGCTCCGGTTCACACTGCCGCCCAGTAGGCCAGTGAATAGGTCGCCTATGCTGGCCATCATGACGATCGCCGTCGTGAGGACTCTGGTCGGGTCCGATGGAGCTACTGATTCGGCGAAGCATTGACGCCTTTGGCCAAACTGGACCCGTTCTCGGCGACACACGCGTGATCAGCGTCCCTTCTGCCGCGCGGCGAGATATGCCCTATGCATGACCGAGCGACGCAAGATCAAGACCAACGGCATCGCCCTCACCGTCCTGGGCCTGATTGGCATCGTCCTGCTTCTGTGGCCCACCTCGGTCACCTATGACGAGGCCGGGAGCGGCAGCGAGAACCCCCGGCCAGTCAAGCTCCGCTGCGTATGGGACAGGTACGAGCCGACCGACACCACACCTGTGGTCCGGACTTACGAGCGCCGCGCGTACGTCGGCGACCGCAACAAGGTCAGCGACAGCATCAGCGATGACCGCATCCGCGCCGACTGTGCGTTGGCCACGCTGGAGAAGCGGCAATGGATTTTCCTCCCGACGCTGCTTCTTTCGATCGGCCTCGTACTCTGCCTCGCGCCGATCGGACGCGTCGAGCGGCGCGAGTAACTCCTACTGGCAAGCGCCACCTTCTCGTCGACGTCGCGAGCTCCTCGCTGTCGGGTCGTGACACGAGCGAGGTGCGCCTGACGCACCTCGCAATCGCGTCGCAACGGAGGCACCAAACCGTTCGACGTTCGAGACAAGATCGGACAAGAATCCGGTTTGGTGGCTCGTCCGTGACAGACCGGCAAAAGCGAACTGGCTCTGACCCGTTTACCCAGGTCAGAGCCAGTTTGCTTCGGTCGGGCTGACAGGATTTGAACCTGCGGCCCCTTGACCCCCAGTCAAGTGCGCTACCAAGCTGCGCCACAGCCCGAAACTGCGAGTGGATAACTCCCCTCGAAGCGCTCCGAACATTACCGCACGGCGCCACGCGCTCACCAATCGGTATCCCCTCGGCGCGTCATCGGCGAAGGCCGTCAACCTGACGGCGACAGGGGCAGCACGGCGACGACACGGCCGCCGCCGTCGGCGTAGCCCGCCTCCAGGGTGCCGCCGAGCTCTTCGGCGCGCTCGCGCATCGAGGTCAACCCGACGCCGCGGGTCCACGGCTGCCCCACCGAGCCGTGGTCGCGCACCGTGACGACCAGATCGCCACCATCGACACGGAGGGTGGCCTCAGCTACCTGCGAACCGCTGTGCCGAGCAGCGTTGCGGAGCGCCTCGACCGTGATCCGGTACGCCGCGACCTCGACGGCCGCGGCGAGCGGTGGGAGGTCGGCGGCGGCGATGGTGATCCGCATCGACCGCCCGTCCGGCGTACGCAGCGTCTCGGCCTGCTGGCGTACGGCCGAGACCAGGCCGAGCTCGTCGAGGGCGGGTGGGCGCATGCCGTAGACCAGCTCGCGGATCTCGCGGATGGCCGTGCCGGTCTCGGCCCGGAGCGCGCGCAGCAGACCGGCCGCCGACTCCGGGTCCTCGCGCATCGTGTTGCGCGCGGCGTCGGCGGTGAAGGCGATCCCGGAGAGCCGTGGCCCGAGGCCGTCGTGGAGCTCCCGCCGCAGCCGCCGCCGCTCCTCCTCGATCGCACTGACCGTCTGCTCACGCGACTCCTGCAGCTGGTCGGCGAGCATCCCGGCGCGCAGCAGCTGCGCGAGCAGTGGCCGGGCGAGATCGAGCACGTGCTTGTCGCCGGCGGTCAGGGCGAGGTCACCTGCTCGGAGCCCGACCACGAGCTCGCCGGTGCGACCGTCTCCGATGTCGAGCGGCAGCGTACGGGTGTGGGTGACGGCCGTGCCCGAGGTGGCCATCACCACGCCCTCGACCCGGAGCTCGCCGTAGGAGAGCACGAGGGCCTCCCGGATCACGCGCAGCGCCAGCGCGGGGTCGTCACCGATGTTCTCGGCGACGTGGCCGGCGGCGCCGAGCGGGTCCGGACGGGTGCCGAACAGCAGCTCGTCGATGACGCCGCGCATGGCGAGCTGAAGCGGGTGGAACAGGGCGGCTGCCAGCGCCGCGGCGAGCGCGATCGTGCCCACGCTCGGCGGGCGACCGCCGAGCAGCTCCAGGACTCCCTCGATCGTGGCGTACACCGCCATGTAGACGACGACCGCGGTCAGGAGCACAACGGCCTGGACGACGAGCCCGCGTACGTCGACGACCTCCGGCCTCCTGAGCCCGACGAACATCGCGGGGCCAATGACGGCGAAGAGCGCGAACCCCGCGCCGTAGACGATCCCGGCTCCGGTGCTCCGGCCGGTCACGCCGTCCAGCGCGAACACGATGAAGAAGAAGACCACGCCGGCGCTGACCAGGCTCAGCCCCATCCAGGTCAGCGCCCGGCGGTCGGCGCCGTCGCTGCGCTCGAGCTTCCACCAGATGTGCAAGAGGCAGGTCACCGCGGTCGTGACCCCGGCCGGCAGCAGGACGCCGGAATAGCCCCAGGGGCCGGTCAGGCTCAGCGAGGCGACCGCGAACAGCCCGGCTCCGCACACGACCACCAGGGCCACGAAGTCGACGGGGCTCCGCCAGCGCAGCCGGGGGTAAGCCGTGACGGCCAGCGGCAGCAACAGCGAACCTCCGCCGACGAACGCCCACCGGGCGAGGCCTGGGTCGGCCCGCCACGCGAGGGCGCCGGCGAGGATGGCCAACCCGCCCAGGGCGAGCGGCACGCCCGGTGCCGCGGCCCGAGTCCTGCCCAGCATCGCCACACCGCTGACCAGCGTGCTGAGCCCGAGCGCCGCGATGCCGACGAGCTCGGGATACGTCATGGTGCCCGGCCGCCCTCACCCAGCCCGCCCTCGCGAGCCCGGATGATCGCAGCGGCGCGGTCGGCCACCTGGAGCTTGGCGAAGATGCTGGTGAGGTGGTTGCTCACGGTCTTCGGCGACAGGAACAGCTGCTGGGCGATCGCACCGGTGCGCGACCCCGCGGCGAGCAGGTCGAGGATCTCGCGCTCACGTTCGGTCAGCTCGGGAAACGGGACCTCGACCCGGGCAGGGGCAGCGCTGAAGTGGGCGAGCACCCGCGCCGCGACGCCTGGCCCGAAGATCGCCTGCCCGGCGACGACGGCCCGGACCGCTCCGACGATCTCGTCCTGCTCGGCGCCCTTGAGGAGATAGCCGCGGGCGCCGGCCTGCATCGCGGTGAACACGGTCGCGTCGTCGTCGTACATCGTCAGCATGAGCACGGCGGTCTCCGGCACCGCGGCCCGGATCCGCCGAGTCGCCTCGACCCCGTCGAGCACCGGCATCCGTACGTCCATCAGGATCACGTCGGGCCGGGACAGCTGGACCTCGCGTACGGCCGCCTCTCCGTCACCGACCTCGCCCACGACCTCGAGCCCGTCGATGGTCTCGAGGAGCGCGCGCAGACCGCCGCGTACGACCGGATGGTCGTCGGCGAGCAGGATCCGCACGGTCATGAACCCATCATGTACGCCGCCCCTGCACGCCGTCCCAGGAACTGTTTCCCGTGATGACCGGGATGCCTCGGGAACGACGCGGGTGGTTCGGACCTGACTCCAGGAACCCCGAAAGGCGCAGGTTGGGGACACACCCACTCACCGAAGGAGTCACCATGAGCACCATGACCACTCGTCACACCGGGCCCAGCACCCGTCAGAAGGTCGGCCTGGTCCTGGCCGGTCTGATGAGCGCCGGCAACATCTCGAGCGTCCTGTTCCCGACACCCGACGGTGAAGCTGGGCCGCCGATCGGAGTCCTCGTGGCCGGCTCGGTCCTCGGCATCGTCGGCCTGGCCGCGGTGTTCGTGGCATGGCGCGGCAACCGCGTCGCCGCGCGGATCGCCGCCGGCGCCCTCATCATCGCGACCCTGACCGGGTTGCCGGCCTTCTTCGTGGAAGGCATTCCAGCGGGCGTCAGGATCCTGGTCGGCGTATCGGTCCTGTGGACCGTCGCCGCGGTCTACCTGATGTTCGCGGCCTCTCCCCGATCGACGGCGTTCGAGGGCGGTGAGCCCCGATGATCGCGGTGATCACCCTCCTGGCCGCCTTCCCGCTGGGCTACTTCCTGCGGTCCCACCTGGCCGCCAACACCACCTACGCCATCGCCTATCTGTGGGCGTTCGTCTTCCAGACGCTGTACCTCATGCTCGACACGCTGCAGCCGGATGCGTCGGCACCCGCGTTCGAGGTGGGCGAGTTCCCGCTGTCGTACGGCGTGGTCGCGCTCGGGATCTTCGTCGCCGGGTTCGGGCTGGTCGCACTCGGCCGGTTTGTCGCCGCGCGGCGCGGCAGGACCGTCCCGGTGCACCAGCGGGACAAGGTGGCGTTCACGGACTGAGGCCACCATGAAGCCGCCGCAGCCCTTCAGTCCTCAGCGGACGCGAGGGCCTCGGCGGCCTCGTCGATGATGGCCCGCATGGCTGCCTCGGCAGCGTCCGGGTCGCCGTTGCGGACCGCGAGGGCGACCTTCTCGTGCAGCTCGATGGCGGTGGGGTTCGGTTTCGCCGGCATCAGGTGGTGGTGCGTACGTCCGGCGAGCAGCTCGGCGACAAGATCGCCGAACGCGGCGAGCATGTCGTTGCCGCAGGCGTTGAGGAGCACGCGGTGGAAGATCGTGTCGGCCTCGAGATAGGCCTCCAGATCACCGGCGGCGGCGTGGACGACCATGTCGGCCACGGCTCGGGCCAGCTCGCCGTGGTGCGCCGGCTCCGCCCGTTCGGCGGCGAGCCGGGCCGCGATCGGCTCGAACCCGAGCCGGAGCTCGGAGAGCGACAGCAGCTGCTCGCGCCGGCCCTCACCGTCGAGCCGCCAGCGGATGACCAGCGGGTCGAAGACGTTCCACTCCTGCCGCGGCAGGACGGTGATCCCGACACGTCGCCGCGTCGTGACCAGGCTCATCGACTGCAGGACACGCACCGCCTCCCGCGCGACCGGCCGCGAGACCTCGTACGTCGCCTGGATCCCCTCCAGCGTGAGCACCGAGCCTGGCGGCAGCTCGGCAGAGACGATCTGGCGTCCCAAGGCGTCCCGGACGCTCTGGTGCAGTCGATGGGCGGACTCACCGCTCGAAGTCGTCACGGTCGCATCGTCGCATCATCCCCCAGTCGGCCGCAATCAGAATCCTTTACACCGCCTCGCCTTGCCAAACGGATGCCTTTTGATGCACGCTGTGACGCGTGACACAGAACCCCCCTTCGACAGGCTCAGGACACCGCCTCCTCGTCGTCATGGGAGTCTCCGGCTCCGGCAAGTCGACCGTCGGCGCGGCGATCGCCCAGCGCCTCCGGGTCCCCTTCGCCGACGCCGACGACTTCCACCCGCCGGAGAACATCGCGAAGATGGCCTCGGGCCGTCCGCTCGACGATCACGACCGGCAACCCTGGCTGGACACGCTCGGCGGCTGGCTCGCCGAGCACGAGCACACCGGTGCGGTGCTGAGCTGCTCGGCGCTCAAGCGCAGCTATCGCGACCTGCTCCACCGTCGGGCGCGCGGCCTCCGGCTGCTCCACCTCAGCGGCACCCCGGAGGTGGTCGAGGCTCGCCTCGCCGCCCGTGCGGGCCACTTCATGCCACCCTCGTTGCTGCGCTCGCAGTTCGCGACCCTCGAGCCCCTCGCTCCCGACGAGCAGGGCACGACCATCGACATCGATCAGGACATCGATGCGATCGTCGAGCGCTACCTGGCCACCCTCAACCCCACTTCGAACCTGAACAAGGAATCCGCATGAACATCCTCGCCGCCGCGATCGAGCCGGTCGCACCGGTCGCCTCAGGAGGCGTGCTGCTCGCCGCCGCCCTGGCCGCGATCGCGCTGATCGTCGTCCTCATCACCTACGTCAAGCTGCACCCGTTCCTCGCGCTGCTGCTCGGCGGCATCGCGGTCGGCGTGCTGTCCGGGCGCAACGTGATGGACGTGATCACCTCCTTCGGCGAAGGCTTCGGCTCGACCGCCACCGGCGTCGGCCTGCTGATCGCGCTGGGCGCGATGTTCGCCAAGCTCCTCTCCGACTCCGGCGGCGCCGACCAGATCGTCGACACGATCGTGGGCAAGTCCTCGGTGCGTACGCTGCCGTGGGCGATGGCGCTCGTCGGCGCGATCATCGGCCTGCCGATGTTCTTCGAGATCGGCCTGGTGCTGCTGATGCCGGTCATCTACCTGGTCGCCCGTCGCGCCCAGGTCTCACTGATCACGGTCGGCATCCCGACCCTCGCCGGCCTCTCCGCGATGCACGGCCTGGTGCCGCCGCACCCGGGTCCGCTGGCCGCCATCGGAGCGCTCCAGGCCGACCTCGGCACGACGCTCGCGCTCGGCGTACTCGTCGCCATCCCGGTCATCGTCGTCAGCGGTCCGCTGTTCGGCCGGCTCGCGGGCCGCTGGGTCGTCGTCGAGGCGCCGCACACCTTCGACGCCTCGCCGGTGACCGAAGGCTCCGGCGACATTCGCCGCCCCTCCTTCGGCGTCACCCTGTTCAGCGTCCTGCTGCCGCTCGTCCTGATGCTCGCCAAGGCGATCGTCGACATCGTCGTCAACGACCCGGAGAACCAGGTCCAGCAGATCTTCGACGTGATCGGCTACCCGCTCGTCGCGCTGACCATCGCGGTCGTCGTCGCCATGTTCACCCTCGGCC
This sequence comes from Nocardioides sp. NPDC051685, assembly GCF_044453405.1. Classification (NCBI taxonomy): domain Bacteria; kingdom Bacillati; phylum Actinomycetota; class Actinomycetes; order Propionibacteriales; family Nocardioidaceae; genus Nocardioides; species Nocardioides sp. NPDC051685. The sequence continues at coordinate 269,763 of NZ_JBITCR010000002.1, forward strand.
GCGGCGCCGGGATGGACCGCCGTGAGATCGCCAAGACCGTCGAGCAGTCGCTCCCGCCGATCGCGGGCATCGTGCTCATCGTCGCCGCCGGCGGCGGGTTCAAGCAGTCGCTGATCGACACCGGCATCGGCACCCAGCTCGCCGAGTGGGCCCAGGGATCCGGCGTCTCCGCGATCGTCCTCGCCTGGGTGCTCGCGGTCCTCATCCGCCTCGCCACCGGCTCGGCGACCGTCGCCACGATCACCGCCTCCTCGCTGGTGGTCGATCTGGTCGCCAACATGCCCACCGCCGAGGTCTCGCTCGTGGTGCTGGCCGTCGGCGCCGGCTCGGTGTTCTTCTCGCACGTCAACGACGCCGGGTTCTGGCTGGTCAAGGAGTACTTCGGCCTCGACGTGGTCCAGACGATCAAGTCCTGGTCGCTGATGGAGACGGTGCTCTCGGTGTCCGGGCTGGTGTTCGTGCTGGCGCTGAGCCTGGTGATCTGACACCCACCCTCACCAAACTGTCGGTGGTGTCCGACACAATCACTCCTGACACATGGATCACACCCACCACAGGAGCACACCGTGTCGGATACACCTTCCCCATCCAACACAGCCCCGACCAGCACCGACTCGACCGACAGCCCAGCGCTCTCCGGCAAGCTCGACCCGATCTCCCGCAAGGGCACCCCTGCCCACCGCACGAGGTCGAAGCGGGAGGGCGCTGGGCGGCGTCAGGGGATGCCGGTGCAGGCGATCAGCCTCTCCGTGCCGGCATCGCTGGCCGCGCAGTGGAAGACCTACAGCCAAGAGGTCCCGCGCTCGCTGGTCGACGTCATGCTCGACGCCGTCGCCGCGACCCGCCCCCGGCTCCCGGTCCTCCTGCGGGCCCACCAGGCCGCGCTGCGCGAGAAGACCAGGCCCGTCTCCGACGGCACCTTCCTGCGCACCGTCCCGCAGCCGAAACGCCTCGAGGACCCGTACGTCACGATGCCCCTGCGCCTGCTGGCAACGAACGTCGACGTGCTCGATGCCATGGTCCACGAGATGGCCGCGGAGTCCCGCTCGCAGCTGGTCGTGGTGGCGCTGACCGCGTGGCTCGCCGACCGGCGGGCCGAGGAGCAGGTCTACGCCGAGCAGCTCGAGCTCGAGGTGCCCGAGGACCCGTTCGATCGTCCGTGACCGGATCGGCGACGGCTCAGAGCACCTTGGTGCCGTACATCTCCCCCAGGGGGTCGGCGAGGAGCTCGAGCCGCTCGCCGTCGGGTCCGTTGAAGTAGATCGACGACTTCGACTCGACGATGTAGTCGACCTTCGCGTCGTCCAGCTTGGCGCGCAGGTAGTCCCACTTCTCCCGGGTGACCGAGATCGCGATGTGGTGCAGCCCGCCGAGCACCTCGGCGTACGGACCCAGGTCGAGCCCCGGGAGGGTGAAGAAGGCCAGCAGGTTGCCCGCCCCGACGTCGAAGAAGAAGTGGTCGGAGCCGGCGTAGTCGCGGTTCTCGAAGATCTCGGTCAGCGGGAACTCCAGGAGCCCCTGGTAGAAGTCGATCGACCTGCGTACGTCGGAGGAGAGCAGCGCGGTGTGGTGGATCCCCCGGGCCGTGCTGGCCGGGCGGGCGCCCTCCTCGCGGAGGTACTCCTGCTTGATCCGCTCACGGTCCTTCGTGATGAAGTCCATGTCGATGCTCATCGTGCGCTCCTCATGCACCCGAGTCTAGTTGCTGCATCAACCGTTGCGGGAGCGGGCGGTGCTGCTGAAGACGCCGGTTCCGACTCGGTAAGGTGTACCTCATGGACGAGGTCAAGTGGCTCAGCAACGACGAACAGGTCGCGTGGCGCTCCTGGCTCGCCGTCAACGCACAGCTCACCGCACGCATGAACCGCGACCTCCAGGCCAAGAACGGACTCTCCCTCGCCGACTACGACGTCCTGGTCAACCTGACCGACGTCCCCGACCGGTCGCTGCGGATGTTCGAGCTCGGCGACAAGCTGCAGTGGGAGAAGAGCCGGCTCTCGCGCCAGGTGATGCGGATGGCCGCACGCGGCCTCGTCGAGCGCCGCGAGTGCCTCGACGACCGGCGTGGTGCCTACGTCGACCTCACCCCGGCCGGGCTCGAGGCCATCGAGGCGGCCGCCCCTGAGCACGTGAAGCTGATCCGCCAGGTCATGTTCGACGCGTTCACCCCCGAGGAGGTCGCCGCCCTGACCAAGCTCTACCAGGGCGTGCTGGAGCGCCTCGAGGTCAAGGCTCCCTCGGTCACAGCGGACGGCTCCGCCGCCTAGCCCGGCAGCCCACACAGGCAGCCCAGAACGTACGGCAGGCCCGCAGGTCACCACCGGTGACCTGCGGGCCTGTTCGTTGCGCTGCCGGCGACTAGCGCTTGCGCTTCTCCCGAACCCGCTGCTGGAGCACGATCGGGGTGCCGACGAAGCCGAACTCCTCGCGCAGACGGCGCTCGATGAAGCGCTCGTAGGAGGCGTCGAGCTTGCCGCTGGTGAACAGGACGAACGTCGGCGGCGCGGTCGAGGGCTGGGTGCCGAAGAGGATCTTCGGCTGCTTGCCGGACCGGACCGGGTGCGGGTGCTCGGCGACGAGGCGACCCAGGAACGAGTTGAGCGCGCCGGTGCCGATGCGCGTCTCCCAGCCCTCGAGGGCCTTGTCGAGAGCCGGGACCAGCCGGTCGACGTGCCAGCCGGTGCGCGCGGTGATGTTGATCCGCGGCGCCCACTGCACCTGCACGAGGTCGCGCTCGATCTCACGGTCGAGCTGCCAGCGGCGGTCCTCGTCGACGAGGTCCCACTTGTTGAAAGCGATCACCAGCGCGCGGCCGGCCTCGCGGACGGTCTGCAGGATGCGGATGTCCTGCTCGGAGATCTTCTCGCCGCCGTCGAGGACCAGCACGGCCACCTCGGCGCGGTCGATCGCGGTCGTGGTTCTCAGGGACGCGTAGTACTCGTGGCCCGACGCCTCCTTGACCCGCTTGCGGATCCCGGCGGTGTCGATGAAGCGCCACTCGCGGCCACCGAGCTCGATCAGCTCGTCGACCGGGTCGACCGTGGTGCCGGCGACATTGTCGACGACCGCCCGCTCCTCCTTGGCCAGCTTGTTGAGCAGCGACGACTTGCCGACGTTGGGCTTGCCGACCAGCGCGACCCTTCGCGGGCCACCGATCTCGGCGCCCTCCGGGAGCGGCGGCGGGTCGGGCAGCACTGCGAGGATCGCGTCGAGCATGTCGCCCGAGCCACGGCCGTGCAGCGCGGAGACCGGCCAGGGCTCACCGAGCCCGAGGTTCCACAGCGCGGCCGCCTCGGCCTCGGTGCGCAGGTCGTCGACCTTGTTGGCGGCCAGGACGACCGGCTTGCCGGACTTGCGCAGGATGCGTACGACTGCCTCGTCGGCGTCGGTGATGCCGACCGTCGCGTCGACCACGAAGAGCACGGCGTCGGCCAGGGAGACCGCGATCTCGGCCTGGGCGGCGATCCGCTCGGCCAGGCCCTGGGCGTCGGGGTCCCAGCCGCCGGTGTCGACCAGCGTGAACGCCTTGCCGTTCCAGTCGGCGTCGTAGGAGACGCGGTCGCGGGTCACGCCGGGTACGTCCTGGACGACCGCCTCGCGGCGGCCGATGATCCGGTTGACCAGGGTCGACTTCCCGACGTTCGGGCGGCCGACGACCGCCAGCACCGGCAGCGGGCCGGTCGGGGTCTCGTCGGTCTCGGTGGTGTCTCGTACCTCTTCGTACGAAACGTCGGGGTCAGTCATCGTTCTCCTCGGTAGGTAGCGGACCGGGCAATTCGCGACCGGTCAACGCCAGGGCATGGTCCTGTTGGACCTGCATGTGCTTCTGGAGCAAACCCGAGACATGCCCGACTTGTTCCCTGGTACGCGGCCAGCCTACGCGCTCGACGTGGAAAGGCTCGCCATAGACGATGTCGATCCGGGCACCTTTGTGCGGCAACGACGAGACGCCGCCACCCGGGTCGCGGCTGCCGAGCATGGTCACCGGCACCACCGGGGCACCGGAGACCAGCGCGAAGTAGGCCGCCCCTCGCTTGAAGCGCGCCAGGTCGCCCGCGCCCCGGTGGCCCTCCGGATAGATCCCCACGGCGTTGCCCTCGCGCAAGACCCGCAGCGTCGTCTTCACCGCCGCCGGGTCGCTGCCCAGCCGGTAGAGCGGCACCTGGCCCGCCCAGCGCAGGAACGGACCGAGGAACCAGTGCTCGAACATCTCGAGCTTGGTCAGCGCATGCACCGGACGTGGCGTGAAGATCGCCAGGAGCGGACCGTCGATGATGCCGATGTGGTTGGAGGCGAAGACGACCGGCCCCGTCGCCGGGATGTTGGCTGTCTCGTGCAGCCGGACGTCGAATCGGCGCCGGATCAGCCACCGGGCGTAGACGTTGAGGTGATAGAGCGGCCAGCGGGTGGGGTGCTCGACTCCATCCGTGCGCGGAAGGTCGCTCACTCCCCAGCCTTCTGCACCAGCTCGATCACCTGCTGGATGACCTCCTCCAGCGTGTAGGGCGTCGTGTCGAGATGCGTGGCGCCCTCCGGCACCGCCGCACCGCCCTTGGTCGAGTCGATCTTGTCGCGGTTCTCCAGCGACGCACGGACGGCCTCCGCGTCGGTGCCGCCCTCCTCGGCCGCGCGGCGGGCGGCGCGGGCGGCGGGGTCGGCGGTGACGTACAGCTTCAGGTCGGCCTCGGGCCAGACCGCGGTGCCGATGTCGCGACCCTCGACCACGATGCCGGAGCCGGCGGCGAGGGTCTGCTCGATCTCCTGCTTCTGGAGGGCGATCAGGCGGGCGCGGACCTCGGGGACGGTGGCGACCGGGGAGACGGCGGCGTTGACCCGGTCGCTGCGGATCTCGACCGATACGTCGGCTCCGTCGAGGGCGATCGTGGGGCCGAGCGGGTCGGTGCCGGAGGTGATCACCGGCTTGCCGGCCGCGGCGGCGACCGCGTCGGCGTCGTGCACGTCGATGTCGTTGCTGAGCATCCACCAGGTCATCGCCCGGTACATCGCACCGGTGTCGAGGTAGCGCATCCCCAGGCGGTCGGCGACCCCGCGCGAGGTGCTCGACTTCCCGGAGCCGGAGGTGCCGTCGACGGCGATGACGATGCGTACGGGGTCACTGATGGGGTTGCTGCTGCTCACGGGCGGGAGCCTACCGGTGAGCGACCCAACCCCGGGACTCCAGAACCGCCTGCATCCGGTCGGCCGCGTCGTCGGCCACGATCAGCTCCATGACACCGACCGGGCGACCGGGGTCGTGATCGATGCGTACGTCCTCGATGTTGACGCCGCTCTCCCCCGCGTCGGCGAAGAGCCGGGCCAGGTTGCCGGGCTCGTCGGGAACCGTGACATAGACGCTCGCCTGCGCGGTCTGCGGGCCGCCGTGCTTACCCGGGATCGCTCGTGTCCCGGCCTGACCTTCTTTGAGCAGTACGTCCAGGGCAGCCGCGTCACCGGTGCCGACGGCCGTGATCATCTCGTCGAGCTGGGCGCGCACCTCGGTGAGCAAGTCGGTCACCGCCCGGGCGTTGCCGGCCACGATCTGCCCGTAGAGGCCGGGGTCGCCGGCCGCGACCCGGGTCACGTCGCGCACCCCTTGGCCGCTGAGGCCGAGGTGTCCCTCGGGGGCCACCGCGAGCCGGCCGGCCACGAGGGCGGCCATCAGGTGCGGTACGTGGGACGTGCGGGCGACCGCCTGGTCGTGCTCCTCCGGGCTGAGGGTGAGCGGCACGGCGCCGCACAGCGTGGCGAGCTGCTCGACGAGCTCGGTGGCGCCCGGATCGGCCTCCGTGTGCGGCGTGACCGCCCACGGCCGGCCCTCGAACAGGGTCGCCGTCGCGGCCAGCGGGCCGGAGCGTTCGCTGCCGGCCATCGGGTGGCCACCGACGTAGCGGCGTACGTCGTCCGGGCCGTGCTCGCGCACGAACGCCAGCGGCGACGCCTTCACGCTGCCGACGTCAGTGACGACCGCGCCCGGGCTGTCGGCGAGGGCTCGGGTGATCACCTCACCGAGGTGGGCCGGCGGGACCGCGACGACGACCAGCTGCGGCGTGTCGCCGGGCTTGCGCCGGCGGCCGGCGCCGAGGCCGGTCGCGGTGCGTACGTGGCTGGCGACCGAGTCGCTGAGGAGCACGTCGACGCCGGCCGCCGCGCACGCCAGTGCGACCGAGGTGCCGAGCAGCCCGACCCCGACGATCTCGACCGGGCCGGTCAGAGTCGACTGCCCTCCCCCTGCTTCCCCGGTCCTTCTCATGCATCCAAGGCTAAAGGGTCGCTCGCGCAAGGCCCTCTTCGTCTCAGCGGCGGTTGGTGCGCTATCGCCGCCGACGACCAGGGTGTGCGATATCGCCTTGCGATCAGGAGGGCTGGTAGCTGCCGAAGGACCAGGAGTTGCCCTCGGGGTCGGTGACCGTGCCGCCGCGGCCGCCGTAGTCCTGGTCGACCATCGGCCGGTCCACGGTGGCGCCGGCGGCGACCGCCTTCTCGAAGACGGCGTCGGGGTCGTCGTCGATCAGGTAGGCCGAGGAGCCGCCGGTGGACTTGATGCCGCCGTCCTCGCGTACCTGCCCGAACATCAGCCCTCCCCCGCCGGGCCAGAGCCACTCCGCGTGGATCACGATGCCACCCTCGCGGTAGGTGGCGTGCTCGACGAAGCCGACGGCGCTCAGCCACGTCATCATCGCCTCGGCGTCCCGGAACGCCATCGACTGCCAGTACTTGATCTTCGCTACCTCGTTCATGCCTCGAGTCAACCGCTCAGCGGTCGGCGAGGTCTTGAACGAATGGGAACTCCTCCCGCAGCCATGTCGTCGGCGTACACCCGGCGAACTCCTGCCACTCCCGCGTCAGGTGCGCCTGGTCGGCGTAACCGCATCTGCTCGCCGTCTCCGCCAGCGACACCCGCTCGACGACGAGGCCGCGGGAGCGGTCGAAGCGTGCCAGCCGCTGGAACTGCTTCGGCGCAACCCCCGTCTCCGCGCGCACCAGGTCGCTGATCCGCCGGCGGCTGTAGCCCACGTCGTCGGCCACCTCCTGCACCCCCGCTCCCCCGGTCAGCAGCGCCAGCGCCCGCCCGACCTCGGCTCTCGGCCCCGCCTCGCCGTGCCGAGCCAGCGCGTCGACCAGGCCGGTCACGACCAACCGCTCCCAGCGCCGCGGATCTGCCTCGGCCAGCCGCTCCGGAAGATGCCGTACGCCACCAGGTGCCGTCACCTCCTCGAGCGCCAGGAGCTCACCCCGCCAGGCCGCGGCCGGCATCCCGAACAACGCCCGCACCCCGGCAGTGGTCAGCCCCAGCTGCACGCCCCGCTGATGCCCGGGATGGTGGATCGCCGCCGACCGGGTGTGCAGGCCCGAGACCAGCGACCACGCCGTCACGGGCTCCGTCCCGCTCCCCCAGGAGGTGACCAGCGGGTCGTCGACCGGCAGCACGAAGGTGACTTCGGTCGACGGCATCCCGCGGTGCACCCCCGGCGCCCCGAAGTCCACGTCGTAGGCGACCAGCGAGGTGACGTAGGGCCGCAGGACCTCCGGCACGGTCATGTCCTCGATGGTGCCACGGTCGGTGCGGGTTGCCCATGCACTATCGCCGGTGGCGGGTCGGCCGTGCGATAGCGCGGCGCGGTGTTGGCAAGGTCGGCAGCCGACCCCAACCTCACCAGCAGACCTCACTCGCACGTGCGCGATAGGCGTCCTTCATCGCCCCTACCACCCCAGCAACCGAGAGCCGGTGCTCGCCCCCGGCCGCGACGTCGCGTACCTGCACCTCCCCCGCCTCGGCCTCGTTCGCCCCGATGACCGCGATGAGCGGCTCACGCCGACGCCGGGAGTCGCGGATGCGAGCGCCGAGCGACCCGCCAGGATCCAGACGCGGGCGGAGGCCTTCGGCGAGGAGCGCGTCGACGAGCGCCCGGGCAGCATCGTCCTGGGACGAGGAGACCGGCAGGACGGCGATCTGGACGGGCGCGAGCCACAGCGGGAGGCGGCCCTGGTAGCGCTCGAGCACCGCCGCGGTGACGCGCTCCATGGAACCGACGGTGCCGCGGTGGACCATCACGACCCGCTGCCGGGAGCCGTCGGCGGCGTCGTAGCTGAGGTCGAAGCGCTCGGGCTGGTTGAAGTCGACCTGGACGGTGGCGATGGTCTCCTCGTGAGCCGCGTCGCCGACCTGGAGGTCGAGCTTGGGGCCGTAGAAGGCGGCCTCACCCGGCGCCTCGACGACCTCGACACCAGCCTCGGACGCAGCCTTTCGCAGCGCCTCCTCGGCATCGCGCCACTGCTCGGAGGAGCCGAGGTAGGACGGCGAGGAGTCGCGGAGGGAGAGGCGTACGTAGTCGACCCGGAGGCCGAGGATCCGCTGCGCCTTCAGCGCCGAACGCAACGCCTTCCCCGCCTCGTCGGCGACCTGGTCGGGGCGGCAGAAGACATGGGTGTCGTCGAGGTTGATCTGGCGTACCCGGCTCAGACCGGACAGCACCCCGGACCGTTCGGCGCGGAACATCGGGGCGAGCTCGTGGAGCCGGATCGGGAGCTCACGATAGGAGTGCGGGCGCGCCTTGTAGACCAGCGCATGGTGGGGGCAGTTGGCGGGACGAAGAACCAGGTCGTCCTCCTCCGCCCCCACTCCCATCGACATCGGCGGGAACATGTCCTCGGCGAACTTCGCCCAGTGTCCCGAGCGTTCGAAGAGCGCGCGTTTGCCGAGCACCGGGGTCTTGACGGGTACGCAGCCGTCGGCCCTGGCCAGCTCGGCGGCCAGCCGCTCCAGCTCGGCGAAGACGATGGCGCCGTCTGGCAGCCACAACGGCAGCCCGGAGCCGGCCAGCGGGTCGGTGGCGAAGATGTCGAGGTCGCGATTGAGGTCTCGATGGTCGAAGCGAAGCCCGAGACGGTCAGCAGGGTCGAGGTTCATGGATGTGCTCCAGAGTTCAAGGGCCCGGGAGCATCACCGCCGAGGACGAAGAACCGCCCCGGAGCACTGCTCCGGGGCGGTCTGCGAAAAGGGTGGACAGCAGGTCAGCGCCGGAGTGGGTCCGGCGTCGTCGTGCTCATCGCGCGCTGCTGCATGTCACTCACCTTAGCGGTTCGAGATGGCGTACGCATCCAGGATTCGAGCCTCAGAGCTCGGTGTTGTCGAGGAGCTCGCCCAGCTCCTCGCGGGAGAGGTCGCGCATGTCGCCCGGCTTCATCGTGCCGAGCCGGACCGGGCCGATCCGGGTGCGGGTCAGGCGGGTGACCGGGTGGCCGACGTGGTCGAGGAGGCGGCGCACGATGCGGTTGCGGCCCTCGTGGATGACCAGCTCGATGATCGACTTGTCCTTGCGGGTCTCCATGATCCGAGCCTTGGTCACGGTGACCGGGCCGTCCTCGAGGGTGACGCCGGCGAGCAGCCGCTTGCGTACGTTGGGGAAGATCTCACCCTTGACCTCGGCGACATAGGTCTTGTCGACCTCGTAGCTGGGGTGGGCCAGCCGGTGGGCGAAGTCACCGTCGTTGGTGAGGATGATCAGGCCCTCGGTGTCGGTGTCGAGCCGGCCGACGTGGAAGAGCCGCTCCGGGCGGTCGGCGACCAGGTCCGACAGGTTGCGCCGGCCCTCCGGGTCGCTCATCGTCGAGACCACACCACGCGGCTTGTTGAGGACGAGGTAGACCTTGCCGGAGATCGGCGGGAGACGCTTGCCGTCGACGCGTACGACGTCCTTGCCGGGGTCGACCTTGGTGCCGAGGCGGGTGACGACCTCGCCGTTGACTTCGACGGAGCCGTTGAGCATCAGGATCTCGCTGCCGCGGCGCGACGCGATGCCGGCCAGGGCCAGCAGCTTCTGGAGCCGGATCAGGCCCTCGTCGTCCAGCGGCAGATCGTCACGCTCAGGAAGGTCACTCACGAGTTGGATTCTCCCGCATCCTCGGAGTCGGGCCCATTCGTCGCTGACCCAAGATCCGGCCCAGCCTCCGGTTGCGCGGCGAGCGCCTCCTGGCTGACCTGCTCGGTCAGCTCCTCCTCCATGTCGGCGAGGTCGGGCAGGTAGGGAGCGAGCTCGGGCAGCTCACCGAGGTCGGTGATGCCGATCCGCTCGAGGAAGTAGCCGGTGGTGCGGTAGAGGTTGGCGCCGGTCTCGTGGTCCTGGCCGGCCTCCTCGACGAGACCGCGGGTGAGCAGGGTGCGCATCACACCGTCGACGTTGACTCCGCGGATCGCGGAGACCCGGGCGCGCGAGACCGGCTGCTTGTAGGCCACCACGGCCAGCGTCTCCAGGGCCGCCTGGGTCAGCCGGGCCTGCTGGCCCTCGAGCACGAAGCCCCCGACGACGCTCGCGTACTCCTCACGGGTGTAGAACCGCCAGCCACCCGCGACGTTGCGCAGGTCGAAGCCGCGCCCCTGCTCGGTGTATTCGGCGGACAGACCCTCCAGGGCCTCGACCACCGTCGCCGTCGGATGAGCCACGGCCGAGGCCAGCGCGGCCGCCTCGAGCGGCTCGTCCGCGACCATCAGCACCGCCTCGAGCGCCGGACGCAGGTCGGCCAGCTCGATCGCCAGCGTCTCTTCGGAGGCCTCAGTCATCGTCCTTCTCCCCATCCTCGGCGCCGCCCTCCACGGGCGGCTGCCCCTCGAACTCGTCCTGGATCAGCTCGTCGACATCGAGCGCCTCGTCGCCGGTCCAACGTACGGTCAGCTCGCCCAGCGCGGTGACCTGGTCGAACGCGACCGCACCTTCGCGGAAGAGCTCCAGCAGCGAGAGGAACCGGGCCACGGTGGTCAGCGTGTCGGGCGAGTCGGCGCACAGGCCGCGGAAGGTGACCTGTCCCGAGGCGCGCAGCCGTTCGATGACCAGGGCCGCCTGCTCCTTGACCGACACCCTCGAGCCGTGGATGTGCGCCAGCCCGATCTCGGGCGGCCCCGGCTTGGGCGCCATCGCCGCCGCGGCGAGCTGGGCGAACTGGTCCAGCCCGATCCCGATGAGCACCTCGGGCAGCAGGCCGGCGTAGCGCGGCTCGAGCTGGACCGAGCGCGGGTGGCGCTTGGACTCCTTCGCCAGCCGATCGCCGAACACGGCCGCGACCTGCTTGAACGCCTTGTACTGCAGCAGCCGCGCGAAGAGCAGGTCACGCGCCTCGAGCAGCGCGAGGTCCTCCTCGTCCTCGACATCGCCCTGCGGCAGCAGCCGGGCCGCCTTCAGGTCGAGCAGCGTGCTCGCGACCAGCAGGAAGTTCGAGGTCTGGTCGAGGTCCCAGGCACCCTTCCCACTCTCGGCGGCACCCTTCTTGACGTACGCGATGAACTCGTCGGTGACCGTGGCCAGGGAGACCTCGGTGATGTCGAGCTTGTGCTTGGCGATCAGGCTGAGCAGCAGGTCGAAGGGGCCCTCGAAGTTGCCGAGGTGCACCTCGAAACCACCGGCGCCGCTCGACTCCTGCTCCTCGGCCCCGTCCGGGGCTGGTGTCATCTGTGTTGCCGTCACCGTGGGTCGGCGAGCCGGTGCACGAGGGCGCTGTCGTCCCCGTACTCCTCCAGGTCGGCCAGCACGATCGCGAGCGCCTCGCGCACCAGCCGGCCGCGGTCGACCGCGATGCCGTGCTTGGCGCGCAGGTTGAGCCGGGCGTGCTCGAGGTCGAGCAGCTCCTCGGAGGTGATGTAGACCGTCATCTTCTCGTCATGACGTACGCGGCCGCTCGACCGCTTCTTCGCGGCCGGCGCCTCCTCGGCCGGCTCGGGCACGGCGTGCACCGGGCGGGCCTTCGCCTCGGCAGCCGCCGCGGTGGCAGCACCGTCGGACGTACGCCGGAAGAGGTCGTCAGCGGCGGGAACCCTCACTCGCCTCGTTGCCATCGGGCCAGCACCTCCTTGGCGAGCATCCGGTAGGAGTCGGCACCGGTGGAGCTGGACGCGTACTCGGTGATCGGCTCGCCGACCACGGTGGAGTCGGCGAACTTCACAGTGCGGCGGATGACGCTGTGGAAGACCCGGTCGCCCCAGCCGTTGACCAGGGTCTCCATGACCTCGCGGCTGTGCATGGTGCGGCTGTCGTACATCGTGCCCAGTATTCCGTCGATCTTCAGACGCGGGTTGAGCCGCTCCTGAACCTTGTCGATGGTGTCCTTGAGCAGCGCGACGCCGCGCAGCGCGAAGTATTCGCACTCCAGCGGCACGACCACGGAGTCGGAGGCGGTCAGCGCGTTGACGGTCAGCAGCCCCAGGCTCGGCTGGCAGTCGATGAGGATGACGTCGTAGTCGGCGACGGCCGGAGCCAGGGCGCGGGCCAGGGTCTGCTCGCGGGCGACCTCCTGGACCAGCTGCACCTCGGCGGCGGAGAGGTCGATGTTGGCCGGGAGCAGGTCGACGCCGTCGATGCCGGAGGGGACGACGACGTCCTCGAGCGTGATGTCACGCTCCATCAGCAGGTTGTAGACGGTCAGCTCGATCTCGTTGGGCTGGAGCCCCAGACCGACCGAGAGCGACCCCTGCGGGTCGAAGTCGACGAGGAGGACCTTGCGGCCGTGCTCGGCCAGCGCGGCACCCAGGTTGATGGTGGTCGTGGTCTTGCCGACGCCACCCTTCTGGTTGACCATCGCGACCGTACGCGCCGGGCCGCCGGTGGCGGGGCCGGGCTCGGGGAGGTGGGGCCAGGGCCGACCGGTCGGACCCATCTTGTTCTTGCCCGGGGAATCGAAGGAACCCGCATCGGGCTCGGGGGCGTTGGCGCGCAGCCGGGCCGAGGGCGGATAGGCCGGCGGCGCCGGCGTCTGCGGAGGCATCTGCGGCGCTGTCGCGCCACCTGCTCCGAAATAGCTGTCTTCCATTCCTCCACCCCCGGTTGAGTTGCCGCGGCCCTGGAACGATCACGGCGTGCGGGTCTATATGTCGACACGGCGACTCTAAGACCCAGATCTGCGCGACTCTAGGAGCCGCGCCGGGCGTGTCACAAGGCAAATCCAGGTGATTCTGCTACGCGATCCGAATCTGTTGATGACCTGTGCACTTGGCGCCGCGCCTGGCCCACAGGAAGGGCCTTCGATGTGGAGAAACCTGTGGACGGATCTCCGCTCGATCGGCCGCCCTCAGCGCGACCGACGGCGCTTCTGGAACTGGTCGTACGCCTTGCTCGCAGCGTCCTTGATCTTCTTCTGGTTCTCGGGCTTGCGAGCCTCGTCGGCGATCTTGGCGATCGCCGCGACGACGACGGGGTTCTTCAGTAGCTTGCGCACGCCTCAACGCTAGCGGAAGCAAGCAACCAGTCACAGCCGACGCATCGACACGGTCGCCAGAACCAGCTCGCCGGCCTCGTCGCTCGCATCCAGATCGGCCACCGCCTCGATCACCCAGTCGTGGTCGCCGGCGGGGTCGTCGATGGTCTGGGTGATCCGCCAGACCCGGGTGTCGTCATGGGTCTCGTCGTCCTCGTCCACGCCCGCCGGCGCGCCCCGCTCGGCGGTCCAGGTGAGCAGCTTCGGGGAGCGCGAGTCGGCGGAGATGCCGACGTCGTCGTGCTCGGCGAAGTAGGCCTCCAGGGCGTCGTCCCAGCGGGACCGGGTCATCACGACCTCGCGCGCGGGCTCGAAGCGGTCGGCAGCCGCGCGCTCCAGACGCATCAGGCCGTCCAGGTCGTCGCGCGAGACCGCGTCGACCCGGGCCCACATCGCGTTGCGAACCATGATCTCGAAGGCGCGAAGCTGTTGCGACAGGGACCGCGGGGGCGGCGGTGCCTCGTGGTGGGCCACCGCCGAGGGGATGTGCTCGGGATCGGAGAGCGCCTCCCACTCGTCCAGCAGGCTCGAGTCGGTCTGCCGGATGGTCTCCCCCAGCCACTCGATCAGGTCCTCGACCTCGGGGGTCTTGTAGGTCTCGGGGACCGTGTGCCGGAAGGTGCGGTAGGCGTCGGTCAGGTAGCGCAGCACCAGGCCCTCGGAGCGGGCGAGCTGGTAGCGGCGTACGACGTCGGTGAAGGTCATGCCCTGCTCGTACATCTCGCGCAGGATCGACTTCGGGTCGAGGGCGTCCTCAGGCAGCCACGGGTGGGTGCCGCGGTAGACCTCGAAGAGGGCCTCGAGCCGTTCGGCCATCGGCTTGGGCCAGGTGATCTCCTCGATGAGAGCCATCCGCTCGTCGTACTCGACACCGTCGGCCTTCAGGTTCTCGATCGCCTTGCCGCGGGCCTCGTGCTGCTGGGCGAAGAGGATCTGGCGCGGCGGCTCGAGGACCGACTCGATCACCGAGACGATCTCCAGGGTGTGCTCCGGCGACTCCGGGTCGAGCGTGTCCAGCGCGGCGAGGGCGAAGTGGGCCAGCGGCTGGTTGAGCGCGAAGTCGGCCGGGAGCGCTTCGGTGAGGACATAGCGGCGCCCGTACGCGTCGGGCTCGGCCAGCCGGGTGAGCACCCCGCTGTGCACCAGCGAGCGGGTCAGCCGCAGGGCCCGGCGGGCGAGCTTGAGCTGGGTGCGCCGGTCCTCGTGGTTGTCCATGGTGATCCGGCGCATCACCGCGAACGCGTCCTCGTCGCGGGCGACGACGTTGAGGATCATCGAGTTGTCGACCTTCATCCGGCTCTGCAGCGGCTCCGGAGCGCCGTCGACGAGCTTGGTGAAGGTCGCCTCGGTCCACACGACCGTGCCCTCGGGCGGCTTCTTGAGCTGGGCCTTGGAGTTCTTCTTGCCGGCCTTGCGGCGCTCCTCGGACTTCGCCTTGGCCTTCTCGTTCTCGATGATGTGCTCGGGCGCCTGGACGACGACGTAGCCCTGGGTGTCGAAGCCGGCCCGGCCGGCGCGGCCGGCGATCTGGAGGAACTCCCGCGTGCGCAGGATGCGCTGGCGGCGGCCGTCGAACTTGGCGAGGCCGGTGAAGAGCACCGTGCGGATCGGGACGTTGATGCCGACGCCGAGGGTGTCGGTGCCGGCGATGACCTTGAGCAGACCGGCCTGGGCCAGCTGCTCCACCAGCCGCCGGTAGCGGGGCAGCATGCCGGCGTGATGGACGCCGATGCCCTTGCGCAGGAGCTTGGCCAGGGTCTTGCCGAAACCGGCCGCGAAGCGGACCGGTTCGAGCCGCCGGGCGATCTGGTCCTTCTCCTCGGTGGAGAGCTTCAGCCAGCTCGCGTTGAGCAGCGAGGTGCCGTGGGTGACGGCGTCCTTCTGGGTGAAGTGGACGACGTAGACCGGTGCCTGTCCGGTGGTGACGAGCTCCTCGAGGGTCTCCGGGAGCGGGGTCAGGCGCCAGTCGAAGGTCAGCGGAACGGGTCGTTCCGCCTGGTCGACCAGCACGGTCTCGCGGCCGTTTCGCCTGGTCAGGTCCTTGGCGAGGGCGCTGGTGTCACCCAGGGTCGCGCTCAGCAGCAGGAACTGTGCCTGCGGGAGCTCGAGCAGCGGCACCTGCCACGCCCAGCCACGGTCGGGCTCGCCGTAATAGTGGAACTCGTCCATGATGACGAGCCCGACGTCGGCGTGCTTGCCCTCACGAAGCGCCAGATTGGCGAGCACCTCGGCGGTGCAGCAGATGATCGGGGCGTCGGCGTTGACCGACGCGTCGCCGGTGAGCATGCCGACGTTCTCGGCGCCGAAGGTCTCGACCAGGTCGAAGAACTTCTCGCTGACCAGGGCCTTGATCGGCGCGGTGTAGAAGGAGACCTTGTCCTCGGCCAGCGCCGCCGCGTGCGCCGCCGCCGCGACCAGCGACTTCCCCGAGCCGGTCGGCGTCGCCAGAATGACGTTGTCGCCGGCCAGGATGGACATGATCGCCTCGTCCTGGTGGGGGTAGAGGCTGCGGCCACTCCCCTCGGCCCACTCCACGACCGCCTCGTAGACGTCGTCGGCACTCGCGCCGACCTTGGGGATCCAGTCGGTCGTGCCCGTCGCGATGTCTGTCACAGGGCCCTCGGGTGTGCGGTCGCGAAGACCTCTCGGAGATTGTCCACGGTGACAAGAGTGTAGATCTGCGTCGTGGTCACCGATGCATGGCCCAGCAGCTCCTGCACCACACGTACGTCGGCGCCCCCGTCCAGCAGGTGGGTGGCGAAGGAGTGGCGCAGGGTGTGGGGCGAGACGTCCTTGTCGATCCCGGCGCGCTCGGCGGCACGGGTCAGGACCGTCCAGGCCGACTGGCGGGAGAGACGGCCGCCGCGGGCGTTGAGGAAGAGCGCGCCTCCCGAGCGGGTGGAGGCGAGGTCGGGACGGGCGCGGGTCAGGTAGGCCTCGACCGCCTCGATGGCGTAGGAGCCGACCGGGACGATCCGCTCCTTGCCGCCCTTGCCGCGCAGCAGGACGACATGGTCGACCCGGTCGAGGTCGTCGACGTCGAGCCCGACCGCCTCGGAGATCCGGGCGCCGGTGCCGTAGAGCACCTCCAGGAGCGCCCGGTCGCGCAGCGCGAGCGGGGTGCCGGGGGCGCCGGCCGCCTCCAGGATCGCCTCGACGTCGGCCAGCGGGAGCGCCTTCGGGAGCCGCTTCTCCGCGCGCGGCGGCTTCACGTGGCCGGCCGGGTTGGCCTCGACCAGGCCGTCGGCCACCGCGAACTTGTGGAACCCGCGCACCGCGACCACCGTCCGCGCCGCCGAGGTCGCGCTCAGCGCCGGATGCTCCTCGCTGCCCTCGCGCAGGTGCGCCAGGAACCCCGACACCGTCGCCTCCGAGACCCCGGCGAGGTCATCGACGCTCTGCTGGGCGAGGAACTCGGCGTACCTCCTCAGGTCGCGCCGGTAGGACGACAGCGTGTTGGCCGCAAGCCCCCGCTCGACCGTGAGGTGGTCGAGATACGTACGCATCGCGTGCTCCACCGCTGTCACCCTCCCCATCCAACCAGCCGAGTCGGCTCATCCTGACCGAAAACACCGCCGAGTCGGCTCATCTTGACCAGAAATGCCGCCGAGTCGGCTCGTCATGACGAGCCGACTCGGCGGGTTTGCACGTCAGAACGCGCCGACTCGGCGTCAGGCGAGGACGGTCTCCAGCGCGACGGCGTCGATGCCGACGGCCTCGCCCACGGGCGCGTTGGTCAGCTGGCCGGCGTGGGTGTTGAGGCCCTTGGCGAGCGCGGCGTCGTCACGCAGCGCCTGGGCCCAGCCCTTGTTGGCCAGCGCGACGGCGTACGGCATTGTCGCGTTGGTGAGGGCGTAGGTCGAGGTGTTCGGCACCGCACCGGGCATGTTGGCCACGCAGTAGAACGTCGAGTTGTGGACCTGGTAGGTCGGGTCCGCGTGGGTGGTGGCGTGGGAGTCCTCGAAGCAGCCACCCTGGTCGATGGCGATGTCGACGAGCACCGAGCCCGGCTTCATCCGCGAGACCAGGTCGTTGCTGACCAGCTTCGGCGCGGCCGCGCCCGGGATCAGCACAGCGCCGATGACCAGGTCGGCACCGAGCACCTGCTCCTCCAGCGCGAGCTTGTTCGACGCCAGCCCGTGGACCTGGTTGGAGTAGCGCCAGAACGACATCCGCAGCTTCTCCAGGTCGGTGTCGAGCAGGGTGACGTCCGCGCCCATGCCGAGAGCGATGTTGGCGGCGTTCTGGCCGGAGACGCCGGCACCGATGATGACGACCTTGGCGTTGGCGACACCGCCGACACCACCCATCAGCGTGCCGCGGCCGCCCTGGGCCTTGAGCAGGTTGTAGGCGCCGACCTGGGGCGCCAGGCAGCCGGCGACCTCCGACATCGGGTAGAGCAGCGGCAGCGCCCGGTTGGGCAGCTCCACGGTCTCGTACGCGATCGCGGTGACCTTCTTGGCCAACAGCTCCTGCGTCAGCGGCTTGTCGGCGGCCAGGTGGAGGTAGGTGAACAGGGTCAGGCCCTCGCGCAGGCGGTGGTACTCCTCCGCGACCGGCTCCTTGACCTTCAGCACCATGTCGGCGTTGCCCCAGGTCTCGTCGGCGTCGCCGAGGATCTTGGCGCCCACCGCGGCGTACTCGCCATCGGAGATCGAGGAGCCGACGCCGGCACCGGCCTCGACGAAGACCTCGTGGCCGTTGGCCACCAGCTCGTGAACGCCCGAGGGGGTGATCGCCACCCGGTACTCGTGGTTCTTGACTTCCTTGGGTACGCCGATTCTCATGTCTCTCCCCTGAATGTGGTGGTCCGTGGGTTACGGGTCAGCCGGATGTTCGCCGCCTGATGCGGCATGTCTAACCCGGTGTGGCGCAAGTCACCAAAACCACGTCGTTCGGTCATCGACCAGTCGCCTGATCAGACTCTGCCACGTGCTTTGAGGGTGGCGTACGCAAGGACGGCCTGGACCACCGGCGAGTCGGTCGCGCGACCGCTCAGCACGGCCTCCAGAAGCTCCTCGAAGGGCACCCAGTGGACGCTCATCTCGGCCTCCTCGTGCTCGAGCTCGAAGCCGTCGCGGTCACTGGCGGTGAGGCCGCGGGCGAGGAAGAAGTGGTGGATCTCCTCGGTGAGCCCGGGTGAGGCGTACGTCGAGAGCAGCGGCGTCCACTCGGCCGCCTCGTGGGCCACCTCCTCGCGCAGCTCGCGCACGGCGACATCGAGCGGGTCCTCGCCGGGATAGTCGATCAGGCCGGCCGGCAGCTCCACGAAGCGCCGCTTGGCGGGATGACGGTACTGGGTGATGACCAGGGCCCGCTCCTCCTCGTCAAGCGCCAGCACGACCGCGGCACCCGGGTGCTCGACCACCAGGCGCCGGAACGGCTCCTCGTCCTCGTGACCGGGGCGGTTGATCCGGTCGGCGCGCAGCGCGACCACCCAACCGTCGCGGTGGAGGTCCTCGCTCGAGGCGACCGGCCAGCTCTCGGGGGTGTCCCACTCGGTGAGCGGTCCCTGGTCCAGCGGCACGGGCGAGTCCGAAATTCGTGCGTCCGATGTCATGGCCCGAGGCTACCCTCGGCTCATGTCTGCCACCTCCCCCGCCGCCCCTGCCTCACTGACCCAGGAGGAGGCGGCCGCGCGGGCCGCCACGGTCACCGTCGAGCACTACGACATCTCGCTCGACATGACCGGCCTGCTGGAGGGCGAGACGCTCTCCAGCGTCTCCACGATCACCTTCTCCGCGACCCCTGGATCGAGCACGTTCGTCGACTGCGTGGCCGAGGTCTCGGCTGCCACCCTCAACGGCGCGGAGCTCGACCTGGCCACGATCAGCGCCGGACGCATCCCGCTCGAGGACCTCGCCGAGACCAACACCCTGGTCGTCACCGCCTCCCAGTCCGACACCGCCTCCTCCGAGGGCGTGCTGCGAACTGTCGACCCGTCCGACGGCAACGTCTACGTGTGGACCTCCTTCGAGCCGGACGACGCCCGCCGGCTGTGGGCCTGCTTCGACCAGCCCGACCTCAAGGCGGTGCACGCGTTCACCGTGACCGCGCCCGAGGAGTGGACGGTCCTGTCCAACACCGCACCGGCGGACGTCTCGGACCCGGCGGAGGGGGCGCGGACCTGGGTCTTCGAGGACACTCCCCCGCTCTCGACGTACGTCGTGGTGGTCAACGCCGGTCCGTTCGTGGAGGTCCGCGCCGAGCGCGGTGGCTACGACCTCGGGCTCTACGCCCGTCGGTCGCTGGCGAGCCAGCTCGAGCGGGACCGTGAGGAGATCCTCGACGTCACCGAGCACGGGCTGGCCTGGTTCGGGAGCAAGTTCGCGATGCCGTTCCCGCAGACCAGATACGACCAGATCTTCGTGCCCGACATGGGTGGTGCGATGGAGAACTGGGGCGCGGTCACCCACAGCGACATGTTCCTCTACCGCACGGCACCGACCCACGCCGATCGCACCGAGCGTACGAACGTGATCCTGCACGAGATGGCACACATGTGGTTCGGCGACCTGGTCACGATGCGCTGGTGGGACGACCTGTGGCTCAACGAGGCGTTCGCCTCCTGGGCGGCCGTGTGGGCCTCGGCGGCGCTCCCCGACTACGCCGACGTGTGGGCCTCGATCGCGCTGACCGAGAAGAAGGCGGGTTACGACATCGACGCCACGCCCGCCACCCACCCGATCCGCGGGGTCGTGCCCAGCGTCGACGTCGCGATGGCCAACTTCGACGCGATCACCTACATGAAGGGCCAGGCGGTGCTCCAGCAGCTGCACGCCTACATCGGCGAGGAGGCCTACCTCGCCGGGCTGCAGGCCTACTTCGCCGAGCACGCCTACGGCAACACCGTCCTCGACGACCTGATGGGCGCCTTCGGGGCGGCCGCCGGCAAGGACCTCTCCGGCTGGACGACGGCGTGGCTCGACCACGCCGGCACCGACGTGATCACCCTCGCCGACGGCAAGGTGTCGGTCACCAGCGCCGACGGCACCGTACGTCCGCACCGGCTCGACATCGCCTCCTACGACAACTCCGGCGCCCTGCTCGCGACCACGCCGGTCACCGTCGAGGGCGAGCCCGTCGCGGTCTCGCTCCCGGACGCGGCCGCCCACCTGGTCAACGCCACCGACGTGACCTTCGCGGCGGTCCGCTCCGACGAGGCCAGCGAGGCGTGGCTCGGTCAGCACGCCGGGCTGCTGCCGGACGCGGTCGCACGAGCGGTCGCCGTCAACAGCGCCTGGTCGGCGCTCTTCCGCGGCGAGATCGGCGGTCCCGAGGTCGTCTCGCGGGTCCTGTCGGTGCTGGAGCGCGAGAAGAACCCGCAGGTCACCGGCGAGTTCCTCGGCATGGCCGTGGGCGCGGCGGAGCTCTGGACGGCGCCCGACCGGGTGGCCGAGCAGCGTGCGCTGGTCGCCGGAGCCGCCGCGGCGCTCGCCGAGGACCCGGCCAACCGCGACACCGCGATGCGTGTCCTCGCCTCGCACGCGACCACGCCCGAGCAGCTCGCCCTGGCCGAGACCGGCGCCGCCGAGGACGTACAGGTGGCCTGGCGGCTACTCGGCCGACGCGCCGAGCTGGGCGACTACGACGCCGAGGCGGTCGCCGCCCTCGAGGCCCGCGACCCGGACCCCGAGTCGTGGGTCAGCGCCCTGGGCGTACGCACCGCGCAGCCGCTCGCCGAGGCCAAGGAGGAGGCCTGGCAGGTGACCATGGTCGAGCGTCGGCTGCCGCGCACCGACAGCGCCTACGCGCTGAGCTCGGCGTTCTGGCGGCCCGGCCAGGACGAGATCCTGGCGCCGTACGCACAGCGCTATCTCGACGCCGCGCGCGAGATCAGGGGTGGTGGCCTGCTCGCCTACGGGCTCCAGCTCCGGTTCTACCCGGCGCAGGCCGGTGAGGACGTGGCAGCTGCCGCCCGGAAGGCCTGCGAGGGCGACGCCCTGGTCCCGTTCGTGCGTCAGACGATCGTCCGCCTGGCCGACGTGCACTCGCGGCAGGTCGCGGCTCGCGCTCGGTGAGCTCGTTCCGGCTCGAGAAGGTCTCGAGAAGGTATGGCTCCCGGGGTTGTCGGGTACCCCGGGTGTCGTACGCAATCGAGAGGAGACCAGAGACATGAGCACGATCGAGAAGAGCGTTCACGTCGGAGTTCCGGTCCACACCGCGTATGACCAGTGGACCCAGTTCGAGACCTTCCCTCAGTTCATGGAGGGCGTCGAGTCGGTCCAGCAGCTCGACGACAAGCACCTGCACTGGAAGGCCGAGATCGGCGGCGTCACCCGGGAGTGGGACGCCGAGATCGTCCACCAGGTGCCCGACGAGCGGATCACCTGGCGTGCCGTCGAGGGCACCAAGAACCAGGGCACGGTGTCGTTCTCCCCGGACGAGATGGGCAAGGCGACCCAGGTGACGCTGCGCCTCGAGTACGAGCCCGAGGGCGCGGTCGAGAAGACCGGCGACCTGCTCAAGATCGTCGACATGCGAGCCAAGGGAGACCTCGAGCGGTTCAAGGACTTCATCGAGGAGCGTGGCACCGAGTCCGGTGCCTGGCGCGGCGAGGTGAAGCCGACCGGCGAGGTACGTCGCTAGAAACACAGACGCAGAGCCCCTGGATCCGGCGCACGCCGACCCCAGGGGCTCTGTCAGTGGATGTTCAGGCCTCAGCCGGCTCCGGCAGCTCGACCTCGCTGACCTCACGGCGCAGGTTGGTCTCGTCGATCGGGAACCGCTGCTCCTTCTGCCGGTCGAGGGCCGCCTTCACAAGCCCGGCGAAGAGCGGGTGGGGGCGGGTCGGCCGCGAGCGGAGCTCGGGGTGGGCCTGGGTGGAGACGTAGTAGGGGTGTACGTCACGGGGCAGCTCGACGAACTCGACGAGCTGGTTGTCGGGTGAGAGGCCGGAGAAGACCAGGCCGGCGTCCTCGAGCTGGTCGCGGTAGGAGTTGTTGACCTCGTAGCGGTGGCGGTGACGCTCCTCGATGGAGGTCTGGCCGTAGACCTCGGCCGCGATCGAGCCCTTCTTGAGCTCGGCCGGGTAGAGCCCCAGGCGCATGGTGCCGCCCAGGTCGCCCGCGCCCTCGACGTACGCCTTCTGCTCCTCCATCGTGGCGATGACGGGCTCGGGGGTCTCGGCGTCGAACTCGGTGGAGTCGGCCTTCTCCAGGCCGAGCACGTTGCGGGCGTACTCGATGACCATGCACTGCAGGCCCAGGCACAGGCCCAGGGTCGGGATCTGGTGGGTGCGGGTGTAGGTCAGCGCGCCGAGCTTGCCCTCCAGGCCACGGATGCCGAAGCCGCCGGGGACGCAGACGGCGTCGACGTCGTGGAGGTTCTTGGCGGCGCCCTCGGGGGTCTCGCACTCGTCGGAGGGGATCCAGCGGATGTTGACCTTGGCCTCGTTGGCGAAGCCGCCGGCGCGCAGCGCCTCGCCGACGCTCAGGTAGGCGTCGGGGAGGTCGATGTATTTCCCGACCAGACCGATGGTGAGCTCCTCCTTGGGGTGGTGGACCCGGCGGAGCAGGTCCTCCCACAGCGCCCAGTCGACGTCGCGGAAGGGCAGGTCGAGCTTGCGGACCACGTAGGCGTCCAGACCCTCGCGGTGGAGGACCTTCGGGATGTCGTAGATGCTCGGCGCGTCGGCGGCGGTCACCACGGCGTCCTCGTCGACGTCGCACATGAGCGCGATCTTGCGCTTGATGCCCTCGGGCAGCTCGCGGTCGGCGCGGCACACGATGGCGTCGGGCTGGATGCCGATCTGGCGCAGAGCCATCACCGAGTGCTGGGTCGGCTTCGTCTTGAGCTCCTTGGACGGGCCGATGTAGGGCACCAGGGAGACGTGGACGAAGAAGACGTTGTCGCGGCCGAGGCGCTGGCGCACCTGGCGGGCGGCCTCGAGGAACGGCAGCGACTCGATGTCGCCGACGGTGCCACCGATCTCGGTGATCACCACGTCGACCTCGGGGCCGTGCATCGCGAGGATCCGCTCGGAGATCTCGTCGGTGATGTGCGGGATCACCTGGACGGTCTCGCCCAGGTAGTCGCCGCGACGCTCCTTGGCGATCACGTTGGAGTAGACCTGTCCGGTGGTCACGTTGGCGTGGCCGACCAGGTCGGTGTCGAGGAACCGCTCGTAGTGGCCGATGTCGAGGTCGGTCTCGGCCCCGTCGTTGGTCACGAAGACCTCACCGTGCTGGAACGGGTTCATCGTGCCGGGGTCCACGTTGAGGTACGGGTCCAGCTTCTGCATGGTGACGCTCAGGCCACGCGAACGGAGAAGACGGCCGAGGGACGATGCCGTCAGGCCCTTTCCCAATGAGGAGGCGACGCCCCCGGTGACAAAAATGTGCTTGGTCAAGCTCGCCGACTTCATGGGCCTCAATCCTATCAACGCTTCAGCAGCCCACCGAAACCTGACGCACCGAAATCGCCACCTTGTTGGCTGGTCTGCCGAGCCAGCGCGAGCGGTGCGGCCACCTGGCCGCTGAGGGTCTCGATCCCGTCGACCGACGCGAACCATCCCGGCCAGTCGTTGGCGCGGAGCTTCTCGAGGTCCTCGGAATCGGTGGGAGCCGTCACGACCAGCCCTTTCGTGGTCGCTCCGAGTCCCTCGGTCAGGCCTTCGACCGCGGTGGTGTCCTGGCTGTCCTCGCCGAGGACGACCAGGACGAGGTCGGCCGGTCCGGTGGGTCGCCCCTGGGCCTTGACCAGGTCGCCGGTGAGCAACGCCACAGCGGCGGTCTTGGCGGGCTGGTCGAACTCTGCGGGCGGCGTCTTCCCGGCGTAGGTCTCGCCGATCACCTGCCCCATCCGCTGGTAGGTGGCCTGCTCGGCGTCGCCGCGGCCGAGCTGCTTGACCAGCTGGGTGGCCAGGCTGTCGACATACTGGCGGCGGTCCGGGTCCAGCAGGTTCGGTCGTACGTCGAGCACCCCCGTCGTCGCGCCACCGGCCGTCTTGATGTTGGTCGTGAGCGCCTCGACCGTCTTCCGGTCCGCACCGGGGAAGGTGAGGACCGCGACCTTTCGGCCGGTGAGCTTGCCGGGCAGCAGCGCTGCGCCTGCCTCCTCCACGAACCGCGACTCGGCGGTGGGCTGCGGGTCCTTCCCGGTGCCTGGCCCGCTCTCGCCGGAGGTGGTGCTGGCCTCGGCTCCGTCGCCGGCCCCGAGTCCGGCGCCGATCGCGGTGAGGTCGTGGTCGGCGGCCCAGATGCCGGCGGGTACGCCGATCGCCAGCGCCGTCACCACGGCCAGGACCGGGAGGACGAGCCGGCGGCCACGCGACTCCTTGCGGCGCACCACCGGGACCGCGGAGGCGTCGATCAGCGTCGGGCCAAGCGCGAGCCGGGTCAGATAGGTGCCGGCCAGGCCCGGGCGCTGGTCCTCGAGGAAGTCGGTCAGGGTGGTGCTCAGCCCGGCCCCGATGACCAGCGAGGGGTGCTGCGCGTAGGCGACCAGGAGGGCCGCGTCCTCGGGGGCGAGGGCTGACTCGAAGCGCTTCGGCTGCACCCCGACCCGGTCGAGGAGCTCGGCGGCGCTGTCGCTCGCGGAGGCGCCGGGCGCGAGGACGACCTCGGCGGCGCCGGTGAGCACCTTCGGTTCGGGGTAGGTGTCGGGGTCCGGGCCCAGGACGAGCACGGCGTGGCGTACCTGCTTCTTGGTCAGCCTCTTCGCCGCGGCACCCACCGCGATGATCGCCGGGCGCCGCTCGCGCAGGAAGCCGTCGAGGTCGCCCAGGAACCGGTCCAGGTCGGGATGGTCGGCGACCACCACGACGGGGCGGCCGGCCAGCGGCGTGTCGAGAGGAGGTACGCCGCTGCCGTGCAGCAACACCTCCTCCTCGCGCTTGAGCAGCTCGCTGCTGTTGTGGGTGAAGAGGTCCAGGTGTGAGCTCAGGCCTCGCTTGGCGTTCTCGAGGTCGCTCTCGAGCGACTCCTGGTCGAGCGCCCGGCCTGAGGTCAGCAGCTGCTCACCGTCGAAGACCTCGCCGTCGAGCAGCCGGGCCTTCCGCCCGTCGACCAGCTTCTCCAGACCCGCCTCGCCGATCCTGTCGATCAGCACGATGCCGGCATCGGCCAACGTCTGCGGACCCCTGTTGGGGTAGCGCCCCGACACCATCGGCTGGGCGTTGACCACGGCGATCACGCCCTTGGCGGCGATCGCCAGCGCGGTGGTCCGGTCCAGGTCGACGTGGTCGATGACCGCGATGTCGCCCTCTTTGAGCCGCGGGATCAGCGCCCGGGTGGGCCGCCCCGAGCGGAGCGTGCCGCGGATGCCCGGGAGTACGGAAGGAATCTGGCGAGTAGGCAGTCTCATGGCTCGTCAATCCTCCCCCGGTATCCGTGCGCGTCCCCGGATCTCCCATCCGGCGAGTCGGTCGCTGTGGCGGCCGGATGCGCGCGTTTGGCGGCCGAATCAGCAGTTGTGGCGTGTGTCGTTGGCCACAACTGCGGACTCGCCCGCCACAACTGAGGTCTCGGCGGGTCAGGCCTTGGCGGCGCGGGCCACCTCGAGGAGCTCGCGGGCGTGCGCGATGGCCGTGTCGGAGGCCGTCAGCCCGGCGAGCATCCGGGAGAGCTCGCGCTCGCGGGACTCGTCGTCGAGGACGGTGAGGCCGGAGCTGGTGACCACGCCGTCGCTGGTCTTCTCGACCGCGACGTGGTGATCGGCGAAGGCGGCGACCTGCGGGAGGTGGGTGACGACCAGGACCTGGGCGGTGCGCGCGAGGTGGGCGAGGCGGCGACCGATCTCGACCGCGGCGGTGCCGCCGACACCGGCGTCGACCTCGTCGAAGACGAAGGTCGGAACCGGGCTGGTGGCAGCCAGGACCACCTCGATGGCCAGCATCACCCGGGAGAGCTCACCGCCGGAGGCGCCCTTGTGAAGCGGGCGCGGCTCGGAGCCGGTGTTGGCCGCCAGCAGCAGCTCGACCTCGTCGAGGCCGTTGGATCCGTAACGCAGCCAGCGGTGGTTCTTGCCCGAGCCGACCTTCAGCGGGGCGTGTGGCTCGTCCTCGGAGGCGGGCGCGTCGGTCTCCTTCTGGCGTACGTCGACCACCAGTCGCGCATGCGGCATGGCCAGCCCGGTGAGCTCGTCGCTGACCGCCTCGGCCAGGGCACCGGCGGCGTCGGTGCGCGCCGCCGAGAGCGCGAGACCGGCCTCGGCGAGGGCGGCCCGCAGCCGGGTGCGCTCCCCGCGAAGCTCCTCGATCCGGTCGTCGTCGGAGTCGAGCTCGAGCAGACGCTTGGCGCCGGTCTCGGCCCAGGCGAGCACCTCATCGATGGTCTCGCCGTACTTCCTCGTCAGCGCGGTCAGGGCCGCGCGCCGCTCGGAGACGACGGACAACCGGGCCGGGTCGGTCTCGATCGCGGTCGCGTAGGAGGCCACGTCGGCGGCCAGATCGGAGAGCAGGTAGGAGACCTCCGCCAGGCGGTCGGCCAGGGACGCCGCGTCGGGGTCGTGGTCGCGCACCCCGTCGAGGGCCTGACGCGCCGCGGAGATCGCACCCAGGGCATCGGGGGCGTCGACCTCCGAGGAGAGCGCTTCGCGGGCCTGCTCCGCGGCGGTGCGCAGGGTGTCGGCGTAGCCGAGCTTCTCCTCCTCCTGAGCGAGCGTGACGTCCTCGCCGGACTCGGGCGAGACCTCCTCGACCTCACCGAGGCCGAAGCGGAGCAGGTCGGCCTCCTGCGCCCGCTCCCGGGCGTGGGTGGTGACCTCGTCGAGCTCGCGCTCGACCTTCTGGAGCTGGGCGTGGATGTCGCCGTAGGCCGCGATCAGCTTGGCGACGGCCTCGCCGCCGAAGCGGTCCAGCGAGTCGCGCTGGGCACGCGGCTGCAGCAGCCGGTGCTGGTCGGACTGGCCGTGGACGGCGACCAGCGGTGAGGTCACCGCACCGAGGGTCGCGACCGGGACGGTCGCTCCACCGACGTACGCCCTCGCGCGTCCTTCGGCGGCGACGGTGCGGGCGACGAGGACGCGGCCCTCCTCGACCTCTCCCCCGGCCTCCTCGGTCGCATCGACGACGCCGGGCAGCGAGCGGGCGTCGATGACACCCTCGACCCGGGCCGCCTTCTTGCCCTTGCGGACCGAGCCGGCGTCACCACGGCCGCCCAGGAGCAGCCCGAGCGCGGTCACGATCATCGTCTTGCCCGCACCGGTCTCACCGGTCACCACGGTCAGCCCCGGTCCGAGCTCCAGGGTCGAGGACTCGATGATCCCGAGCCCGGAGATCCTGATCTCCTCAAGCATTCTCGCCTCCGTTCATCCTGAACGGACGCCGTTCAGCGGCGCCTCGCCATCCCTCCACGGACAGTCCGAACTTCCGCACCAGACGATCCGTGAACGGGGCCTGGTGCAGGCGGACGAGTCTGACAGGCTCCGCCCCCCGGGTGACCTCTATCCGGGCGCCCGGGCCGAGCTCGTAGGAGCGCCGGCCGTCGCACCAGAGCACTCCGGCGCCGTCGGCCCGGGTGATCACCTCCACCGCGAGAACCGAGGTCGGCGCGACCACCATCGGCCGCGCGAACAGCGCGTGGGCGCTGATCGGGGTGAGCAGCAACGCTTCGACGCCCGGCCAGACGACCGGGCCGCCGGCGGAGAAGTTGTAGGCCGTCGAACCGGTCGGGGTCGCGCAGACGACGCCGTCGCAGCCCCACCTCGACAGCGGCCGGCCGTCGATCTCGACGACCACCTCGAGCATCCGCTCGCGGGCGGCCTTCTCGACACTGGCCTCGTTGACCGCGAACGTACGGAAGACCTTCTGGCCGTCCTCGAAGACGCTGACCTCCAGCGCGAGGCGGTCCTCGGAGGTGTAGCGACGCTGCACGATCGCCTCGATGGTCGACTCGACGTCGTCGTACTCCGCCTCGGCCAGGAAGCCGACATGTCCCAGGTTGACCCCGAGCACCGGGGTGCGATGCGGCTGGACGATCTCCGCGGCCCGCAGGATGGTGCCGTCGCCGCCGATGACGAGCGCCAGCTCGCAGTCGCGGCTCGCGTCGTCCTCGCCGTCGGCGAGCTCGAGCTTCGGTTCGTACGCCGCCGGGTCGATGCCCAGGTCGGCGGCCTCGCTGGCCAGCATCCTGACCACGATCCCGTGGACCGCGAGCGACTTGGCACAGGCGAGGCCGACCTCGCGGGCCTCCTCGCGGCCGGTGTGGATGAGCATCAGGACGCGCCGGACCTCGGCTGGGTCCACGGGAGCTGGGTCCACAGCAGGGGTATCGGCGTCGGTCACGGATCAACCTTCTCAGACGGCACCGACACAATCCCGGTGGCGGGGCTCTCCAGGCCGCGCTGTTCGCGCACGGCCTCCTCGATCTCGTCCTCGGTGATGGTGGCCTCGCCGCGGCGCAGCCACAGGAAGAACTCGACGTTGCCCGACGGGCCCGGAAGCGGGCTGGTCGTGACCGCGCGGGCGCCCCAGCCACGCCGCGCGGCGGCCGCGGCGACAGCGTTGACGGCCTCGGCGCGCAGCGCCGGGTCGCGGACGACGCCGCCCTTCCCGACGCGGTCCTTGCCGACCTCGAACTGCGGCTTGACCATCAGCGCCAGGTCGCCGTCGGGGCTGGTGACCCGGATCAGTGCGTCCAGGACGAGCTCGAGGGAGATGAAGGAGAGGTCCCCGACGACGACGTCCACGGGGTCGCCGATGACCTCGAGGGAGAGGTCGCGGATGTTGGTGCGGTCGTGGACGATCACCCGTTCGTCCTGCTGCAGCCGCCAGGCGAGCTGGCCGTAGCCGACGTCGACGGCGACGACCTGTCGGGCCTCGTTGCGCAGCAGTACGTCGGTGAACCCGCCCGTCGATGCGCCGGCGTCCAGGCAGCGGCGGCCCGCGACCGAGAGTCCGAGCGGCTTGAACGCGGCGAGTGCTCCGGCGAGCTTGTGGCCGCCGCGGGAGACGAAGTCGGGACGGTCGGGGTCCTCGGTCACCACGATGGCGACGTCGGTGGTGACGCCCGTGGCCGGCTTGGTGGCGCGGTTTCCCGAGACCGTGACCCGGCCGGCGGCGATCAGCTCGCTGGCGTGCTCGCGGGACCGGGCCAGCTTGCGCCGGACCAGCTCGGCGTCGAGACGCAGGCGGCGAGGAGGCATGCGCTCGCCTCTCAGGGCTGGTCGGTCGGCTGCGGCTCGCCGGACGCCGCGGCGATCCGGGCCATCGCGTCGTGGGCCTCGGTGTCGGGGTCCAGTGCGCGGCGCAGCTCGGTGTGGGCGGCCTCGAAGACGCCGACGTGCTCGGTCAGCGGCAGCTCGTCGAGCCGGTCGAGCGTCTCGAGGACCGCGTCGACGCGGGCGACACCGGTGTGCGGCGCCCTGCCGGTGCCACCCAGCCCGGCCGAGGCCTCGGCCGGAGTCTCGTCGAAGTGCTGCTCGCTCATGAGGCCGAGACTACCGTCCCGCCGTCGGCATCCGGGCCAGGCGGCACGGCCTGTGCGCCGATCGTGACCACCGATCCGGAGGCGTCCAGGTGGGCCCAGGCGCTGGCCGCGGCGACCCGCCACCAGTCGTCGGGGTGTCCCTGGCCGGTGACCAGCAGCTCCCCGTCGCGTACCTCTGCCGTCCAGCCACCGAGTCGCGCCGTCGTGTCGTCGGTCTCCGGCGCGGCGTGGGTCTCCAGCAACCCGCCCAGGTCGGAGGAGATGTAGGACGGCCGCCGCTGTGGCTCGGCCGCCACCAGGTGCGCGAGATCGGTGACGCCGGTGAGCACGAGCAGCGTGTCGATGCCGATGTTGCGGCCACCCTCGATGTCGGTGTCGAGCCGGTCGCCGACCATCAGCGGGTGCTCGGCCGCGGTGCGTCGGATGGTCTCCTCGAGCAGCGGCCGCGACGGCTTGCCCGCGACGACCGGCTCGACGCCGGAGAACCGGCGCAGGGTGTCGACCAGGACACCGTGACCCGGCGCGATCCCGTAGGCCGCGGGGAAGGTCATGTCGGTGTTGCTGGCGACCCAGAAGAGCCCGTCCTTGATCCGTACGGCCGCACGGAGGATGTCCTTCCACAGCAGCTCGGGGTTGTAGCCCGTCACGATCGCCTCGGCGTCCTCGTCGACGGCCACCGGCACCAGGCCGGCGGCCTCGAGCGGCTCGCGCAGGCCGGCGGCGCCCAGGTTGACCACCTTCGCACCCGGGGCGAGTCGCTCGGCGAGAACATGAGCGGCGGCCTGCGCCGAGGTGACCACGTCCTCGGCGGTCGTCTCGATCCCGAGGTTTCGGATGTTCGCGGCGACCTTGGCCGGAGTCCTGGCGGCATTGTTGGTGATGAACGCCACATGCAGCCCGGCCTCGCGTGCCGCGGCGAGCGACTCGGGAGCGCGCGGGACCGCGGCGCCACCGATGTAGACCACCCCGTCGAGGTCGAGCATCGCCACGTCGTAGACGGAGGCGAGTGGCTGTTCTGAGCCCTTCAACTGATGGCCGGTCAGCACACGGAGTTCCTTACTCTGAGTCGGGGGTTCGGCGAATGGCACCAGTGTGACCCTACGATGTGCGGATGGACGATACGGGTGTGGTCAGGGCGCCGTACCTCCGGCGTCCGCTGCGCCTGGAGCCATTTCGAGCGCTCTCGTTGGCGCCGTCGCGGATCGGGGACCCGACCTCGGCACGGCTCTACTCCCGCCCCTATCGCGGGGTCGCCTCCCGGATCAGCTCCTGGCTGGCGCGCGGCGATCTGCGTGAGCACCAGGAGCTCGCGCTCTACCTCCACGAGTACACCGCTGCCGGGATCGTCGTGCGTGGCGTCGTCGGGATCCTCGACGTCTCCCACCGCACCGACGACCCCGGTGAGGCCGCCGTCCTCCCCCACGAGGGAGTACACACCGCACAGGCCGAGCAGCTCGCCTCCCGGATGCGTCAGATGCGGGTGCACCCGGCGCCGATCCTGCTCACCTACCACGCGCCCGACGGCGTCGCCGCGCTGCTCGACCGGGTGCAGAGCAGCCCTCCCGAGGAGCAGTACGACGACCACGGCGGCCAGCACCATCGGGTCTGGGCGATCACGGACAAGGCGCTGATCGCCCAGCTCCGCGACACGTGGTCGACCCAGCAGGCGCTGATCGCCGACGGACACCACCGCTACGCGGCGTACGCCGAGCTCCAGGGGCTCGCCGAGCCCGGTGACGAGGCCGCGACGGACTTCGGCCTGGCGATGCTCATCGACCAGGACGACACGCCGTTGCAGCTCGGTGCGATCCACCGGGTGCTCCCCGGGGTGAATCTGCGCGACCTACGGTCCGCGGCAGAGTCCGTCGGCGCCGAGTGGACCGCGGGCAGTCGCGACGCCGCTCTGGGCAGGCTCGGGCCCGGCGTCATCGTGCTCAGTGACGGCCGTGGCTGGGCCACGCTCGACATCGATACCTCTGCGGGTCCGATCACCGGCGACGTCGGCTATCTGCACGACCGGCTCCTCCCCGCGCTGAGCCGGCAGCCGTCGCGGGTGCTGCACGCGCACCAGGTCGATGCCGCCCTCAAACGGGCCCGCCCGGGCCGCGACGTCGCAGTCCTGCTGGCGGCGCCGACCTTCGACACCATCCTCTCCTCCGCCTCGATCGGGCAGCTGCTCCCGGAGAAGGCCACCTCCTTCCAGCCGAAGCCGCATCCTGGTGTGCTCATCCGGCTCCTCGATGCCGCGCGCCTGGAGAAGTCGCGTCATTAGCTGGCCTGTCTGGCCGCCGCGGCGGCGCGGCTCACCCGCCTGGCCGACTGCACCTCCACCTCGGTCATCGACTGCAGCCGACCACCGGTCTTGAAGAACCGGCGGCGCAGAGCGCCGTTGACCTCGATCACGTCTCCGACCTGCCAGGTCATCGCCGCCCGGCGGACCCGGGCGACCCAGGTGTGGCATTCGAGCGCGTCGATCTGCACCCGGCTCCCCCGGCGTTTGTCGCGTGGCCTGTTCACGACCACCCGGAACGCGGTGAGCTGGTCGCCGCTCGGCAGCTCCTTCTCCTCCGCGGCCAGCGAGAGCCGGCCGATCAACCGCACCTCGTTGACCGTCGCCAGCCCACCGGCCGGCACCACCCGCTCGCCATCATCCGGTGATGGCTCCTTCTCTACCCTTGCGACCGTCATCTCGATCACCTCCGACCACCATCCTGTGCGGGGGCGCCGACAATTCTGCCCGGGCCGTCGCGGCCTGTGGAGAACCCCGGTCCGAACAGGGCCTGTGGACGGTGAACGGCCCGTCCGGCGACCTCGTGGCCTGGATCCACCAACCCGAGCGGGCGACGCGGCGGACTGAGCCGTTCGCTCCGGCTCTCCGACCGAGCCAGGCTCAGAGAGCCTTCGCCGGCCGGTAGCGCGAGACCGTCGGGTCACCAGCCACCCAGAACCGCCATGGGCGCTCCGGGGCGAGGCGCAGCCCGACCCGCGGTCCGGCGGCCACCTCGATCCCCGCCCAGGTCTCCTCGGGCGCCAGGTCCAGCTCGAAGTCGCCGGTCCCGTTCATCGACAGGTCCAGGCCCAGCGCCGAGGCGAGCCGCGCCGGTCCCCGGGCGAGGTCGACGTCGCGTACGGATCCACGTCGTTCCCGGGCGACCTCGATCCCCTCGGTCACCTCACCGGCACGGAGCAGGATGCCGCCGGGTTCGCCGGCCGGATGGCAGACGAGGTTGGCGCAGTAGTGCATCCCGTAGGTGAAGTAGACGTAGAGCCGTCCCGGCGGCCCGAACATCACCCGGTTGCGGTTCGTCTCGCCCCGGAAGGCGTGCGAGCCGGGGTCGTCGGCCGCGTACGCCTCCACCTCGGTGAGCCGCACCGTCACCCCGTCGAACGACAGCGTCGCCCCGAGGAGCCGCGGAGCGGTCACCTCGGGGCGCTGGTGCAACAGGTCCGTGAGTCGCACTAGGACGGACGGAACCCGGCTGCCTTGGCCCGCAGCTCGGCGAGCTGCTCGGCGACCCGGCCGGGAGCCGTCCCGCCGCGGCCGTCGCGCGAGGAGACCGATCCCTCGATCGTCAGCACCAGACGTACGTCAGGAGTCAGCGCCGGCGAGATCGTCGCGAACTCCTCGTCGGTGAGCGCGTCCAGCTCCACGCCTCGCTTCTCCGCCGCCTGGACGCAGGCGCCGGCGAGCTCGTGGGCGATCCGGAACGGGGTGCCCTGCCGGACCAGCCACTCGGCGATGTCGGTGGCCAGCGAGAAGCCCTGCGGGGCCAGCTCGGCCATCCGGTCGGTGTTGTAGACCAGCGTCGCGACCTGCCCGGTGAAGGCCGGGAGCAGCACCTCCAGGGTGTCCAGGGAGTCGAAGACCGGCTCCTTGTCCTCCTGCAGATCACGGTTGTAGGCCAGCGGCAGCGCCTTCAGCGTCGTCAGCAACCCGGTCAGGTTGCCGACCAGACGTCCGGCCTTGCCGCGGGCGAGCTCGGAGATGTCGGGGTTCTTCTTCTGCGGCATGATGCTCGAGCCCGTCGACCAGGAGTCGTGCAGCGTGACGAAGTCGAACTCCTTGGTCGCCCACAGGATGATCTCCTCGGCGATCCGGCTGATGTCGACGCCGATCTGGGCGCACACGTAGGCGAACTCGGCGACGAAGTCGCGCGAGGCGGTGCCGTCGATCGAGTTGGCGCTCGACCCGGTGAAGCCGAGCTCGGCGGCGACCAGCTCGGGGTCGAGCCCGAGCGACTGTCCCGCGAGCGCCCCGGACCCGTAGGGCGAGTCACACACCACCCGCGCCTGCCAGTCGCTGAGCCTGTCGACGTCGCGCAGCAGCGACCAGGCGTGGGCCATCAGGTGGTGCGAGAGCAGCACCGGCTGGGCATGCTGGAGGTGCGTACGTCCCGGCATGATCGCGCCCATGTTCTCCTCCGCCTGGGCGGCGAGCGCGTCGATCAGGTCGAGCACGAGCCCACGCAGCACCCGCTCGTGATCGAGCAGGTAGCTGCGGAAGAGGGTCGCGATCTGGTCGTTGCGGGAGCGCCCGGCGCGCAGCTTGCCGCCGACCTCTGGACCGATCTCCTCGATCAGCAGCCGCTCCAGCGCGCCGTGCACGTCCTCGTCGGAGGCGGCCGGAAGAAGCCGTCCGGCGGTGAACCGGTCGGCGAGTACGTCGAGACCCCGGTGGATCTCGTTCTCCTCGTCACCGCTCAGCAGCCCGGCCGCCCCCAGCGCCTTGGCGTGGGCGTGCGACCCGGCGATGTCGTAGAGCGCCAGCCGCCAGTCGAACTGCGTCGAGCGCGAGAGCGCCTCGAGCTCGGGCGAGGGACCGCCGGCGAACCGGCCGCCCCAGAGCTTGCCCTCATTCGTGGTGTTGGCAGGTGTGTTCGACATCAGTCGTTGCCCGACTCGATCGCGACGTCGTCGAGGACGGTGTCGTCCAGGACGGCCTCCTCGACCGGGAGAGCCGCGGAGGGCTTGCCGTCGGCGGCGGCGATGCGGTCGAACCCACCGGCGGGCAGCTCGCCGAAGAGGGTGCCGTGCTCGACCAGAACCGTGCCCTGATCCAACGGATGCCCGGCGTAGATCTCCAGCTTGGAGCGCGAGTCGGCGATGTCGAGGTTGCGCATGGTGAGCTGGCCGATGCGGTCGACGGGGCCGAAGGCGGCGTTCTCGACACGCTCCATGGAGAGCTTCTCGGGGTGGTAGGAGAAGTGCGAACCCTCGGTGTTGAGGATCGTGTAGTCCTCGCCGCGGCGCAGCCGCAGGGTGACCGTGCCGGAGACCAGCGAGGCGATCCAGCGCTGGATCGACTCGCGCAGCATGAGCGCCTGCGGGTCGAGCCAGCGACCCTCGTAGAGCAGCCGGCCGAGCTTGCGGCCCTCGTTGTAGTAGTTGGACATGGTGTCCTCGTTGTGCACCGCGTTGAGCAGCCGCTCGTAGGCCGCCCACAGCAGCGCCATGCCCGGCGCCTCGTAGATGCCACGGGACTTGGCCTCGATGATCCGGTTCTCGATCTGGTCCGACATGCCCAGGCCGTGGCGGCCGCCGATCGCGTTGGCCTCGTAGACCAGCTCCACCGCGTCGGAGTAGGACTTGCCGTTGATCGCCACCGGGCGGCCCTCGACGAAGGTGATCGAGACGTCCTCGGTCTCGATGGCCACCGAGGGGTCCCAGAACTTCACGCCCATGATCGGCTCGACGGTCTCCAGGGAGACGTCGAGGTGCTCCAGCGTCTTGGCCTCGTGGGTGGCGCCCCAGATGTTGGCGTCGGTGGAGTAGGCCTTCTCGGTGGAGTCGCGGTAGGGCAGGTTGTGCGCGACCAGCCACTCCGACATCTCGTGGCGGCCACCGAGCTCGTGGACGAAGTCGGCGTCGAGCCACGGCTTGTAGATGCGCAGCTCGGGGTTGGCCATCAGGCCGTAGCGGTAGAACCGCTCGATGTCGTTGCCCTTGAAGGTCGAGCCGTCGCCCCAGATGTTGACGTCGTCGGCGTGCATGGCGCGCACCAGCATGGTGCCGGTGACGGCACGCCCCAGGGGCGTGGTGTTGAAGTAGGCACGGCCACCGGAGCGGATGTGGAAGGCGCCGCAGGCGAGCGCGGCCAGACCCTCCTCGACGAGCTGCGGCTTGATGTCGATGGCGCGGGCGATCTCCGCGCCGTAGGCCATCGCGCGGTCCGGGACGCCGGAGATGTCGGGCTCGTCGTACTGCCCGATGTCGGCGGTGTAGGTGCACGGAACCGCACCCTTGTCGCGCATCCAGGCGACCGCCACGGAGGTGTCGAGGCCTCCGGAGAAGGCGATGCCGACGCGCTCACCCTTGGGGAGGGAGGTCAGGACCTTGCTCACGAGATGTTGCTCCTTGATCTGAAAACTTACGGAATGTCTGTGGTCTTGCCGGCGAGGCTGAGGAAGCGGTTGACGAGCGCCGCTCCACCCTTGGGCTCGCGGCCGATGACGAGCACGGTGTCGTCGCCGGCGATGGTGCCGAGGATGTCGGGGTATTCGGCCCGGTCGATCGCGGAGGCGAAGTATTGGGCGCCACCCGCAGGAGTACGCAGCACCACCAGGTTCGCACTCCCGTCGGCGCTCACCAACAGCTCGCGGGCGAGTCGGCCGAGCTTGCTGCGTCCGCTGGCCGACTCCCCCGGGGCCACCGCGGTGCGGTCACCGCCCTCGCCGGGGACGGCATAGACCAGCGCGCCGGATGGTGCCCGCACCTTCACCGCGTCGAGCTCGTCCAGATCGCGCGACAGCGTCGCCTGGGTGACGTGCACCCCGTGGGCGAGCAGCGCCTCGGAGAGCTCGGTCTGGGACCGGATCTCCCGGCCCCAGATGATGTCGACGATCAGGGACTGGCGCGCTCCCTTGGTCGCCGGCCGCTGGGTCTCATTCGCGGTCATCGTCGCTCCCACAAGAAGGCCAGGATCGCCTTCTGGGCGTGGCGGCGGTTCTCCGCCTCGTCCCACACCAGGCTCCGCGGACCGTCGAGCACCTCGGCCTCGATCTCCTTGCCGCGGTAGGCGGGCAGGCAGTGCAGCACGACCGCGTCGGCGTCGGCGTGGCCGAGCAGCTCGCTGGTGAGCGCGTAGGGCGAGAACACCGCGATCCGGGCGGCCGCCTCGCTCTCCTTGCCCATCGAGACCCAGGTGTCGGTGATGAGTACGTCGGCCCCGGCTGCCGCCGCGACCGGGTCCGAGGTCACCGTGACCGAGCCGCCGGTCTCCTCGGCGATCTCCTTCGCCCTGACCAGCACCTCCGCGTCGGGCGCGTAGCCCTCCGGCGCGCCGAACCGGACGTGCATCCCGGCGATCGCTCCGGCCAGCGCCCAGGAGTTGCCCATGTTGCAGGCAGCGTCGCCGAGGAAGGCCGCGGTCAGCCCCGTCAGCGATCCCTTGTGCTCCTGCAGCGTCTGCAGGTCGGCGAGCAGCTGGCAGGGGTGGAACTCGTCGGTGAGGGCGTTGACGACCGGAACCCCGGAGTGGGCGGCCATCTCCTCGAGGTCCCTCTGTGCGAACGTACGCCACACGATCTC
The DNA here is from genome assembly GCF_044453405.1 of Nocardioides sp. NPDC051685. Taxonomy (NCBI): domain Bacteria; kingdom Bacillati; phylum Actinomycetota; class Actinomycetes; order Propionibacteriales; family Nocardioidaceae; genus Nocardioides; species Nocardioides sp. NPDC051685. The sequence goes on from NZ_JBITCR010000002.1 coordinate 306,899, forward strand.
GCCCGCCTGCCGGCCGAGCACCCGGGCGACGTCGGCGACCGACTCCCGCTCACCGATCCCGGCGAGGCGGCCGTCGACGAGCATCGAGTGGCCGCCGAGCTCGGCGATCCCGGAGGAGAACGACGCCTGGGTGCGCAGCGTCGGCTTGTCGTAGATCGTGGCCACGGTCACCGGACCGGCGAGGGGCTTGGCGGCGTACGGATCCTGCTTCATCGCCGCCGCGAGCGCCAGCACCTCGGCCTGCTCGGCCGGGGTGAGGTCGTCGTCGCGAAGGAAGTGTCTGGTCACTTCGCCCCCTCCTCGCTGCGCTCGGTCACTCCCTCGCTCGGCGCGAGCGGACGAGCAAGCTCGCCGCTCGACCTCGCTTCGGTCGTCTCCGCCTTGTCCAGGATGGCGGGCCACGCGGCCAGAAGGCTCTCGGCGTCGTCCGAGGTGAGCACGAGCGGCGGGACGATCCGGATCCGCTCGGGGGTGGCGTTGTTGAGGATGAACCCGGCCTCGAGCGCGGCCGCCGCGACGGCGCCCGAGTCGGGACCGGCGAGCACGACTCCGATGAAGAGGCCCTCACCATCGACACGCGCGACCCGCGGGTCGGCGGCGAGGCCGTCGCGCAGCTTCTGCCCGAGCACGGTGACGTGCTCGAGGAGCCCCTCGGACTCGATGGTCTCGATCACCGCGAGCCCCGCTGCGCAGGCGACCGGGTTGCCACCGAAGGTGGTGCCGTGGTTGCCGGGCTCGAAGAGCGTGGCCGCGCGGCCCAGGCCGATGCAGGCACCGATCGGGAAGCCGCCGCCGAGGCCCTTGGCGAGGGTGACGATGTCGGCGGTGACGCCGGAGGTCTCGTGGGCGAACCAGCGGCCGGTGCGGCCCAGGCCGGACTGCACCTCGTCGAGCCACAGCAGCGCGCCGTGCTCGTCGGCCGCGGCCCGCGCGGCCGCCAGGTAGTCGGCGGGCGGGACGACGACGCCGGCCTCGCCCTGGATCGGCTCCAGGATGATCGCGGCGGTCTCGTCGGTGACCGCTGCCGCCAACGCCGAGGCGTCACCGTAGGGGACGAAGGTGACCTCGCCCGGAAGCGGCTCGAAGGGAGCCCGGTAGGCCTCCTTGGCGGTCAGCGCGAGCGCACCCATCGAACGGCCGTGGAAGGCGCCCGTGGCGGCCACGATGTGCTTGCGGCCGGTGCGCCGGGTCAGCTTGAACCCGGCCTCGTTGGCCTCGGTGCCGGAGTTGGCGAAGAAGACCCGTCCGGTCTCGCCTCCGGGGACCCGGGCCAGCAGCGCCTCGGCCAGCTCCACCTGCGGGTGGGAGGTGAAGAAGTTGGACACGTGGCCGAGGGTCTCCATCTGGGAGGTCACCGCGGAGACCAGCGCCGGGTGGGCATGGCCCAGGGCGTTGACCGCGATGCCGGCCAGCAGGTCGACGTACTCCTTGCCGTTCTCGTCCCACACGTGGGCGCCCTCGCCTCGGGTGAGGACCAGCTTGGGAGCGCCGAAGGTGTTCATCAGGGAGGCGGCGTAGCGCTCTCCATAGGTGCTCATCGGTCCAGCTCCCTTGCTTTGCGGGTCTTGGTGGTGACGCCGGGGAGCACCTGGGTGCCGACTCCCTCGGCGGTGAACAGCTCCAGCAGCACGGCGTGCTGCTCGCGGCCGTCGACGACGGTGGCGCGCTTGACGCCGCCCTTGACCGCCTCGAGGCAGGCGCTCATCTTCGGGATCATCCCGCTGGCGAGGTCGGGGAGGATGCCTTCGAGGGCCTCGGGGCTGATCTCGCCGATGACCTCCTCGGGGTCGGGCCAGTCGAGGTAAAGACCCTCGACGTCGGTGAGGACCAGCAGCTTCTCGGCTTCCAGCGCGATCGCGAGGGCCGAGGCGGCGCGGTCGGCGTTGACGTTGTAGATCACGCCGTCGGCGTCGGGGGCGACGCTGGAGACGACCGGGATCCGGCCGGCCTGGATGATGTCGAGGACGGCGGCGGGCAGTACGTCGACGACCTCGCCGACCTGGCCGAGGTCGATCTCCTCGCCGTCGATGACGGTGCTGGCCGGCTCGGCGGTGAAGAGGCCGGCGTCCTCGCCGGAGAGCCCGACCGCGAGCGGGCCGTGCTCGTTGATCAGCCCGACGAGCTCGCGCTGGACCTGGCCGACCAGGACCATCCGGACGACGTCCATGGCCTCGGGGGTGGTCACCCGCAGCCCGCCGCGGAACTCGGACTCGATGCCGAGCCGGTCGAGCATGCTCGAGATCTGCGGGCCGCCGCCGTGGACGACGACCGGCTTGAAGCCGGCGAACCGCATGAAGGCGATGTCCTCGGCGAAGGCGCGCTTGAGCGTGTCGTCGGTCATGGCGTTGCCGCCGTACTTCACCACGACGATCTTGCCGTGATACTCCTTCAGCCACGGCAGGGCGCCGGCGAGGGTGCGGGCCTTGGCGGGGTCGGGGCGACCCGGCTCGTGGGCGATCGTCTCGAGATCGATCACGGGGCCACTCCGACCGTGCTCAGCCCGGTGGTCTCCTCGAGGCCGAGCGCGAGGTTCATGCACTGGATGGCTCCCCCGGCGGTGCCCTTGGCGAGGTTGTCCTCGGCACCGACGACGACCAGCCGCCCGGCGGCCTCGTCGACGGTCACCTGCAGGTGGACCGCGTTGGAGCCGAGCACCGCCTGCGTCTGCGGCCACTGGCCCTCGGGGAGCAGGTGGACGAAGGGCTCGTCCCCGTACGCCTTCTCATAGACGGCGCGAGCATCCGCCGCCGTCACGCCGGCGGCGAGCTTGGCCGAGCAGGTGGCCAGGATGCCGCGCGGCATCGGCACCAGGACCGGGGTGAAGGAGACCGTCACCTCGCCGTCGACCAGCGCGGAGAGGTTCTGGACGATCTCGGGGGTGTGGCGGTGGACGCCGCCGACGCCGTAGGCGCTCACATTGCCCATCACCTCGGCACCGATCAGGTGCGGCTTGGACGACTTCCCGGCGCCGCTGGTGCCGGTGGCGGCGACCACGACGACGTCGGGGTCGACGATCCCGGCCTCGACCGCCGGAGCCAGAGCCAAGGTGGAGACGGTCGGGAAGCAGCCCGGCACCGCGATCCGGTTGGCCGCGGAGAGCGCTGCGCGCTGCCCGGGCAGCTCGGGAAGGCCGTAGGGCCAGGTACCGGCGTGGTCGGTGCCGTAGAACTTCGTCCACGTCTCGGCGTCGGCGAGCCGGTAGTCGGCGCCGCAGTCGATCACGACGACGTCGTCGGGGAGGCCGGCCGCGATCGGACCGGACTCGCCGTGCGGCAGCGCCAGGAAGACGACGTCGTGACCGGCCAGGGTCTCGGCATCGGTGGGCTCGAGCACTCGGTCGGCGAGCGGGAGCAGGTGGGGCTGGAGGCTCCCCAGGGTCTTGCCCGCGCTGGAGGCGGCGGTCAGGGCACCGATCTCCACCTCGGGGTGGGCCAGCAGCAGCCTGAGCAGCTCACCTCCGGCATATCCACTGGCACCGGCGACGGCGACGCGCTTCTTCGTCATGTGCATGAACATACGTCACACTGCATGAATCTGGCAAAGTCTGTTCGCCGGCTGAGACACACCGGGCGCGTCGCCGAACGAAAACCCGGCCCGCGAGCATCCCGGCCAGCCAGCCCATCGTCGCCGCGAGCGCCCGGAGGCGCCGGTTGTAGGTCGACTGGAACGGCAGCGTCGGGACATCGCAAGCAGCCAAGCCCGGGCGAACCGCAAGATCCGAGGCTCCTTCGGGATCTGCCACAACGCCTGCTTCACCTCAACGCCCGCATTACCGCCGACGTGACCAGCTCAGCATCGTCGAAGTGCCGGCCCCGGGCACGAACCGCCCGATCCGCTCACTCCTCGCGCACTTGGACGTCATCCAGGACGACGCGCCCGATGATTTCATAGCGCTCCGAGGAGAACTGGCGGCACCACAACGCGAAGAGCACCCCGCCGATGCCAACCGCGCCCACGATCCACGGGGTCAGCTTGAACACGATGTCACTGGAGGCCGCGCCGGCCGCGAAGCCGGCGTTCTGGATCAGCAGCCAGATGACGTAGAGCATCCCGATGCCGCCGATCAATGGGGCAATGAAGGTGCGGAACCAGTGTGCGCCGCTGGGCCGGTCCTTGCCGACATGGAAGAAGGCGATGCTGGAGAAGGCCGCCAGAGCCTGCACGATCAGGATCGCAGTGGTGCCGAGGATGGCCATCAGCGCATAGAGCTGGCCGTACGGATCGCGGCCCGTGAGGAAGAACCAGCCGACGATGGCCGTGGCGATGGCGGTCTGCACGAAGCCGGCCACATGCGGTGATCCGTGCACCGGGTGGGTGGCGCCGATGGTCTTGCCGAAGCCGGGCACAAGGTCCTCACGGCCGATCGCGTAGATGTACCTGGCGGCGCAGTTGTGGAAGGCCATGCCGCAGGCGTATGAACCGGTCATCAGCAGGAAGTCGAACATGACCACGGCCCAGTGCCCGAGGTGCTGCTCGACCGGGCCGAAGAAGATCTGTCCCGCGGTGGCACTGTCCTGGGCAAGCGCGATCGCGCGGTCCGGGCCGGTCCCGACGATGGCGGACCAGGAGACGATGACGTAGAACAGGCCGATGCCGACCACCGAGAGCATGATCGCCTTGGGGATCATCTTCTTCGGCTCGCGCGACTCCTCGCCGTACATGGCGGTGGACTCGAATCCCACCCAAGACCAGAACGCGAAGAACAGGCCGATGCCCGCGGAGCCAGTGGCGGCGATGGTCTTGCCGTCCGGACCGGTGACATTGGCGGAGAGGTTCTGGAAGGCCGCGATCGGATTCAGCGAGTCCAGCGTCCAGCCGTCGGGGCCGCCACCGGAGAACAGCACGGTCAGCGTCATCAGGCCGAGCATCAGGATCTCGGCTACCAAGAAGAGGCCGAGCACCTTGGCGGCCAGGTTGATGTCGAAGTAGGTGAGCAGCGCGTTGACGGCGAGCATCAGCAGCGCGAACCAGATCCAGCTGACCTCGAGTCCCAGGTGCGCCGAGGCGAAGGTCTTCGCGAAGAACGCGAAGATGCCGACCAGGGACGCCTCGAAGACGACGTACGCCAGGGTGGTCAGCGCGCCCGCGCCCATGCCGACGATGCGGCCCAGGCCGTAGGAGATGAACCCGTAGAAGGCGCCGGTCGCGGTGATGTGCTTGGCCATCGCCGAGTAGCCCAGCGAGAACAGGCTGAGCACGATGGTCGCAACCAGGTACCCGGCGGGCGCGTGGCTGCCGTTGCCGAACCCGATGGCGATCGGCACGTTGCCAACCATCGCGGTGATCGGTGCCGCAGTGGCCACCGCCATGAACAGAACTCCGATCAGGCCGACGGCGTTCGGCTTGAGGCGCTGCGTCGAACTGGCGCCCGGAACAGCCCCCTCCTCGGACACTGCGCGCGTGTCGTCTGCGGACATAAGGACCTTCTCTCCCGTGCCTCGACGGCACGTTCAGACATTGTGAGCTGTCTCACATCGAGACCGAATATTGGCACTACCTATCAGACCAAATCAAGTCTCCAAGCCAAACGTTTCGGGTCTGTTTCAGACCATTGACTTTTTTGGTCGGACCAGCCACATTGGTCTCTACGCAGGCTTCGGCGACAGGATGGCGATGCACGACTACGACACGTTCCGCTTCGACTCGAAGGCAGAGATGCTGGAGAAGTCCGAGCAGTACTGGAACCCGGACAAGACCCGGTTCTGGTCCGACAGCGGCGTCGACCTTGTGATCGACCGCAGGGAGGGCTACCTGCTCTGGGACATGGACGGCCGCCGGCTCATCGACGTGCACCTGAACGGTGGCACGTACAACCTCGGCCACCGCAACCCCGAAGTGGTCGGCGCGGTTAAGGCGGCGATGGACCAATTCGACATCGGCAACCACCACTTCCCCTCCCTCGGCCGGACCGCCCTGGCCGAGGCGCTGATCTCCACCGCGCCCGAGGGACTGACGAAGGTCGCCTACGCCTCCGGTGGTGGCGAGGCGATCGACATCGCCATCAAGAGCGCCCGGCACGCCACCCAGAAGCGCAAGATCGTCTCGATCGTGAAGGCGTACCACGGCCACACCGGCCTGGCCGTGGCCACCGGCGACGACCGCTTCTCCAAGCTCTTCCTGGCCGACCGGCCGGCGGAGTTCCCCCAAGTCCCCTTCAACGACATCGCCGCGATGGAACATGCCCTGTCGGGACGCGACGTCGCCGCGGTGATCATGGAGACAATTCCGGCGACGTACGGGTTTCCGCTGCCGCAGCCGGGCTACCTGGAGCAGGTCAAGGTCATCTGCGAGAAGTACGGGGCCCTCTACATCGCGGACGAGGTGCAGACCGGGCTGATGCGCACCGGCGAGCTCTGGGCCATCGCCAAGCACAACATCGCACCGGACATCCTGGTCACCGGGAAGGGTCTCTCCGGCGGCATCTATCCGATCGCGGCGGTGCTGCTCAGTGAGCAGTCCGGCGCGTGGCTGCGCGAGGACGGGTTCGGCCACATCTCCACCTTCGGCGGTGCCGAGCTCGGTTGCGTGGCGGCGCTCAAGACCCTGGAGATCAGCAACCGTCCCGAGGTCCGCTCGATGGTGCACTACATCGCCGACCTGGTCGGCTCCGGGCTGCAGGAGGTGCAGGCCGCGCACCCGGAGTGGTTCACCGCCATCCGCCAGAACGGTGTGGTCCTCGGCCTGGAGTTCGCCCACCCGGAGGGCGCCAAGTTCGTGATGCGCGAGCTCTATCAGCTGGGTGTCTGGGCGATCTTCTCCACGCTCGACCCGCGCGTCCTGCAGTACAAGCCGGGGATCCTGATGGCCCCGGATCTCGTCGAGGAGCTCCTCGACCGAACGTCCCTGGCCATCGCCCGCGCGGCACACACCGCCGCCGGGTCCGGACGGAAGGCGAGCTGATGTCCGAGACCAGCTCTGCGCTTGCCGCCGCCGGCCACATGCTGGAGCGGTCCCGGTGGGCGGCCCGCGCCTACGCCACCTACTCCGCCCGCGACGTCGACAGGATCGTACGCGCCGTCGCCGAGGTCGCCCACGCCAACGCCGCCAAGTACGCCGAGTGGGCGGTCCGCGAGACCGGGTTCGGCGTGGTCGAGCACAAGGTGCGCAAGAACGAGGCGTGCTCGCGCGGCATCGTGGACACCTACGCAGGGCACGACTTCGTCACCCCGCGGATCGATCACGACGCCAAGATCGTCGAGGTCCCCCGTCAGGCCGGCGTGGTGCTCGCGCTGACCCCGTCGACCAACCCGGTGGCCACTGTGTACTTCAAGGTGCTGCTCGCGCTGATGACCCGCAATGCCGTGGTGATCAGCCCGCACCCGATGGCGAAGGAGTGCTGCCACGACGCGGCGCGGCTGCTCGCCAAGACCGCGGTCGAGGCGGGCGCTCCCGACGGTGTCGTCCAGTGTGTCGCCGAGCCGACGATCCCGCTGGTCGAGGCGCTGATGGCCGACGTACGCACCAACGTCATCCTGGCCACCGGCGGCACCAGCATGGTGCGGGCGGCGTACGGCTCGGGCAACCCCGCGATCGGCGTCGGCCCCGGCAACGTCCCGGTGCTCGTCGACGCCACCGCGGACGTGCGCGCCGCGGCCAAACGGCTCGTGGAGAGCAAGGCCTTCGACAACTCGGTGCTCTGCACCAACGAGTCGGTGCTCATCGTCGAGGAAGCAGTCGCCGACCGGCTGACCCGCGAGATGGAGCGGGCCGGCGCTGCCTTCCTCGACGCCGACGGCGCCCAGCGGCTGCGCGACTACATGTTCCCGCTCCGCCGTCTCAACGTCGACGTGGTCGGCAAGGACGCCTCCTGGATCGCCCAGCAGGCCGGAATCCGGGTCGGCCCGAGGACGAAGGTTCTGGTGGCGCCGTTCGACGTCGCTATACCCGAGGAGCCGCTCACCTCCGAGAAGCTCTCGCCGGTGCTCGGCATGATCCGGGTCCCGGACGCCGCCGCAGGCATAGCCACGGCTCGAGCGATCGTCCGAATCGCCGGTGCCGGGCACAGCGCGGCGGTGCACTCGTCCGACCCGGCCACGGTGATGCGGTACGCCGCCGAGGTGCCGGTGCTCCGGGTTTCGGTGAACGTCGGCAACAGCACCGGCAGCTCCGGCCTCGACACCAACCTGGCCACGACGATGACGATCGGCACCGGCTTCGTCGGCCGCAGCTCGCTCGGCGAGAACCTGGAGCCCAAGCACCTGGTGAACTGGACCAGGATCGCCTACAACGCCGACGCCGCCGAGCCGATGCCCACCTACGACGGGCTCAGTCCGTGGGAGGACCACGACCGGCCGGTGCCGGCCTACCCGCTGGCGTCCAACGACGAGCGCGCGGCGCTGCCACCCCTCGACCGAACCTCCTACCTCGACCGGGTCGCCTCCCGGATAGCAGCGACCGCTCCAGCGGGAGCCGACGCCGCGTTCCGCGAGGACATCCGTCGCCTCGTCGCCGAAGAACTCTCCCACCTCATCAAGGGCTGATCGACATGGCTGAACTGCGTTCCTTCATCTTCATCGACCGGCTCCAGCCGCAGACGATGTGCTACCTCGGCACCTGGATCAAGGGCACCTTGCCGCGTGCCGACGTCGCCGCACAGATCATCGAGGTGGCCCCTGGCCTCGACATCGAGCCGATCACCGACGTGGCCCTCAAGCACGCCGAGGTGGCCGCCGGCGTCCTGGTGGTCGAGCGGCAGTTCGGCTACCTGGAGTTCCACGGCGAGACCGGCGCGGTGAAGGCCGCCGCCGACGGCGTCCTCGACGAGCTCGGGGCAGACTCCGGCAGCGCGGTGCGGCCGACCATCCTGGCCAGCAAGATCATCAGCTCGGTCGACCGCCAGCACGCGTTCCTGATCAACCGCAACAAGATCGGCTCCATGGTGCTGCCGGGTGAGTCGATGTACGTGCTGGAGGTCCAGCCCGCCTCGTATGCGATCGTGGCGACCAACGAGGCCGAGAAGGCCGCGGACATCAAGGTCGTCGACTACCGGATGATCGGCGCCACCGGCCGGGTCTACCTCGCCGGCAAGGAAGCCGACGTCCGCCAGGCGGCCGAGGCGGCCGAGGACGCGCTTCGAGGTCTCTCATGACCGTTCCCCCGCTCGACCTGCGCGCGCTGCTCGCCGAGACGGTTCGCGAGCTCGTCGCCGAGGCGGTCGGCGACCTGGCCCGCCAGCAGTTCGCCGGCGGGCCGGCGGCGCCAGCACCACCGGTCTCCCCGTCGGTGGCTGCCGCCCCCGTACCGGCAGACGGACGGATCCGAACCGACAGGGTACGGATCACCGACGACTCTGACCTGGACCAGTTCGCCCGGCACCTGCTGGCACTCTTCGAGAACCCGAAGAACCGTCAGGACCTGCGCGCCGGACGCCTCCGGTTCCGGCTAGATCGCGGCAGCACGACCGCGGTGCCGGCGGACCGGCCGGCCACCCGGGTCGACAGTGGTGCCGTCACCGAGAGGCAGGTCAAGGCCGCCGCAGAGGCAGGCCACAGGCTCGTGCTCGGCCGCCGCGCCGTGCTAACTCCCCTGGGGCGCGAGAGGGCTCGCACCCTGGGGGTTCCAATCGAGAAGGAGCCATGATGCAAAGAGCAGTAGTGACCGGCAGCGTCTGGTCGACAAAACGGATCGACGGCCTGCCGAACGGCGCCTTCCTCGAGGTCGAGCTGCACGGCGACGGCGCGAAGATCGTCGCCTTCGACGTCCTCGGCAGCGGCATCGGCGAGCAGGTTCTGGTGGCCCTGGGCTCGGTGGCCGCAACCTGGTTCCCCGGCGCACCGCCGCCGGTAGACGCGCTGATCATCGGCTCGGTCGACGCGATGCCCGCTGAGCCCGCGACCCGCCGCACTCGCCGGACCGCGAAGACGGCCGGCTGACTTACCAGAACGTCCGGCGCCACCGGCCCGGCCGACCCATCCACCGCAGCAGCCGCTGCAGCACAACAAGGAGCAACACATGTCCAGCACCGCCATCGGCATGATCGAGACCAAGGGCTTCGTCGCTGCTCTCGCGGCCGCGGACGCCATGGTGAAGGCCGCGAACGTGACCATCACCGATCGCCAGGAGGTCGGCGACGGCCTGGTCGCGGTCGTCGTGGCCGGCGAGGTCGGCGCGGTCAAGGCCGCCACCGAGGCCGGCGCGGAGACCGCCTCGCAGATCGGCGAACTCGTCAGCGTCTACGTGATCCCGCGGCCACACGCAGAGCTCGGCAACCACTTCGACGTCAGCTCGAAGTAGCACCCGCTTCCGCCTTACGACGAGAGGGGCGCCATGCCCGACGACACCACCAGGCGCACCGAGCTGCGGGTCTACCTCATGGTGGAGGACCTCCAGCAGCAGTTCGCCGCATACCTCGGCACGCCCACCAGGGCACGGGGCTACCCACCCTTCGCCGGCGACCACGCGCTCGTCATCGAGGTGGCGCCGGCGCTGGCGATCGAGCGGGTGATCGACCTGGCGATGCGCGAGATGCCCAGCGTCGAGCCGGGAATCCTCTTCGTCGAGCGGCAGTTCGGCGTCCTCGAGCTGCACGGTGCCTCGCTGGCGGACGTCACCGCCGCCGGCCAGGCGGTGCTCGAGGGCACCGGCAGCTCGGCCGGCGACCAGCTACGCCCGCGGGTGCTCTACCACGACATCATCGAGCAGGTCACTGACCAGCATGCGGTCATCCTCAACCGTAACCGGCAAGGCTCGATGGTGATGCCGGGAGAATCGCTACTCGTGTACGAGATGACGCCCGCCCTCTTCGCCGCGGTCGCCGCGAACGAGGCCGAGCGCGCCGCGCCAGGAATCACCGTGGTCGACGTGCAGATGATCGGCGCCGCCGGACGGCTCTACCTCAGTGGCAGCACCGAGGACGTCGAGGTGGCCCGGGACAGGATCACCAAGGTGCTGGAGTCGATCGAGGGACGGGAGCACTGATGAGTCCCGCTACGGCCGCCACCGCCGCACTCGACACCCGCGTCGCCGAGCAGGCGCTGCCGCGCTACGGCTTCGGGCCGGAGCACACACTGCGGATGATCAACCTGTCGGAGAACGCCACCTTCCTGGTCCATGACGACGACCGGAGCGCAGTCCTCCGCGTGCATCGGGTGGGCTACCACACGCGCGCCGACATCGAGAGCGAGCTGTCCTGGCTCGCCGCGCTGCGCGAGGAGTCCGGCGTTGCGACGTCCAGGGTGCTGCCGAACACAGACGACGAGCTGGTCACCACGGTTGTCGTCGACGGCGTGGAGCGGCACGCGGTCCTCTTCGACGTCGTGCCCGGGACCGAGCCGGACGAGATCGCTCTCGGCACCTCGGACTTCGAGACGCTCGGCACGATCACCGCACAGATGCACCAGCACGCCCGCGGGTGGACACCACCGCCGGGTTTCCACCGGTTCAGCTGGGATTGGGAGCACACCCTCGGTGACACACCGCGCTGGGGACGCTGGCAAGACGGCATCGACGTCGGACCGGTGGAGGAGACGGCGCTCGGCGCAGCGGTGCAGGTCGTGCGTGAGCGGCTCTCGTCATACGGGACAGAACCTGACCGATTCGGTCTCGTGCACGCCGACCTCCGGTTGGCAAACCTTCTGGTCGAAGGCGACCTCGTCACGGTGATCGACTTCGACGACTGCGGCCTCTCGTGGTTCATGTACGACTTCGGCACCGCTGTGTCCTTCATCGAACACGATCCGAGGCTGCCGGACTGGCAGGCCGCGTGGCTGCGCGGCTACCGCTCCGTCACCGACCTGTCGAGCGAACACGAGGCGATGCTCACGACCTTCGTGATGCTGCGCCGGCTGCTCCTGGTCGCATGGATGGGCTCGCACGCGCACTCTCGCGAGTGTCAGGAGCTGGGTCCCGGCTACACCGCCAACTCAGTCGAACTGGCGCGGCGGTACGTTGCGTCGGACGGCGCCTCCATCAGCTGACCAGGTCGCTCAACGAATCGGAGAAATCAATGTTCACATCAATCGCCGGACGCTCCGTCGTCGTCACCGGTGGCAGCAAGGGCATCGGCCGAGGCATCGCCACCGCCTTCGCCCGTGCCGGCGCTCGGGTTGTCGTCACCGGACGAGACAAGGCTTCCCTCGAGACCGCCTGCAACGAAATCGGCGGCGCCACTTCGTACGTCATCGGAGACGTGAGCCTTCGCGAAGACTGCGACCGGATGGCCGCGACCACGATCGAACGGCACGGCGGCATCGACGTCCTCTGCGCCAACGCGGGCATCTTCCCAGCCGCGCGGCTTGACCAGATGACGGCCGCCGATCTCAATCGGGTGATCGCGACGAATCTCAACGGCACAGTGTTCGCGGTCCAGGCCTGCCTGGACGCGCTGACCACCACCGGGCGCGGGCGCGTCGTGGTGACCTCGTCGATCACCGGCCCACACACCGGCTACCCAGGCTGGTCCCACTACGGCGCCAGCAAGGCGGCCCAACTCGGCTTCGTCCGCACGGCGGCCCTCGAGCTCGCGCCGCGCGGCATCACCATCAATGCCGTACTGCCGGGCAACATCGCTACCGAGGGACTCGACGGGCTCGGGGAGGACTACCTCGACGCGATGACCGCCAGCATCCCGCAGAGGCGGCTCGGTGCAGTCACCGACATCGGCAACGCCGCCCTCTTCTTCGCGACCGAGGAGGCCTCCTACATCACGGGGCAGACGCTCGTCGTCGACGGCGGGCAGGTGTTACCGGAGTCGCTGCAGGCCCTGGCGGAGATCTGAATCCGATGCAGTACACAAGGTAGATTGTCTGGTCGGACCATTCGTCGGATCGGACAGACCGACGCGGACGGTAATGAGAGGAACGGAGCCATGGCCACCGAGCACGCCGTCGCAGAGAGCCTTCGCCGCCGGATGCTGACGGAGCTCAGTGCCGGCACCCTGCCGCCGGGCGCACGCCTGGGCAGCGAGCGCGAGCTTGCCGACCATTACGGCGTGAGCCGGTCCACGCTGCGACAGGTTCTCGCGGCACTCGAGGAGGCCGGACTGGTTCGCCGCGTGGCGGGCCGCGGCGGCGGCACGTTCGTAAATCACGCCAAGGTCGAGCACGACCTGACCAAGGTGGTCGGCGTGCCGGCCTACCTCGCAAGACAGGGGTATTCCGCCGGCACGCGCGTGGTCGCCACCAGGATGGGCGTCGCGGATGTCCCGACCCGTCGCGCCCTCCAGCTCGGCGAGGGCGACCTCGTGGTCGACGTTCGACGCCTGCGGCTCGCCGACGGCACGCCGTTCTCGCTGGACCACGCGCGGTTTCCGGCCGATCGCTTCCCGGGCCTGCTCGAACAGTCTCTCGGCGGATCGCTCTACGAGCTCATCGAGAAGCATTACGGCGTACGAATTGCGGACGCCGAAGAGATCGTCGAGGTCGTGCACGCAACTGACGAGGAGGCCGCTCTGCTGGCAGTTGCTGTCGGTGACGCGTTGGTGTCGATCACGCGGACGACCTACGACACCACAGGCACAGCAATCGAGTTCTCGCACGACCTGTTCCGCTCCGACCGCATCCGGATCACGGTCCGCACGCCAGGCCGCGGGCTGCGCGGAGCCTCCGAGCACAGCGACGCCTCGCACTTCGCGACCATCTCCTCCGTACCCGTGACTGGTTGACCGATCTGGCACAACGACCGCGTCAGAGCCCCGGTCCTAGGGACCCTGACCCCATAAACCCCAGATCGGCCGTTGCATCAATCCTCTAGTGTTCGCTCCATGACAACCCGCCTCGCACCCACCGCCTACCTCGACCACATCCGGTCGGAGTCGGCGCGCTTCCGTGCCGTACTCGCGGACACGGACCCCACCGCCCCGGTCCCGAGCGCTCCGGAGTGGACCGCCGCCGACCTGCTGTGGCACGTCGCCGCCGAGGTGCAGCACTTCTGGACGTACGTCCTGGAGAGCCGGCCGGCGGAGCCGACCGAGGATACCTATGCAGGTCCGGAGCGCCCCGAGGACGCGACCTACCAGGAGCGGCTCGCCCACTTCGACGAGCTCAGCGACCGGTTCATCAAGACGCTCGAGCAGACCGCGCCCGAGGAGCCGACCTGGTCCTGGTCGAACGACCGGACCGCCGGGTTCACCTATCGGCGACAGGCCCACGAGATCCTCATCCACCGTCTCGACGCCGAGCTCACCGCGGGCACCGTGACGCCCCTCGACCCCGCGCTCGCCGCGGACGGGATCGACGAGCTCCTCGACGTGTTCTACGGCGGCAAGCCCGACTGGGCCAGCTTCGCGGGTGGCGACCACTACGTGCGCGTCGACGCGATCGACACCGACACCCAGACGTGGGTCCAGCTCGGCCTCGTCTCCGGCACCCGGCCCAACGGCGACCGCCTCGAGGACGAGCCCGACCTCAGCGTCGTCGCCCACGAGGATGTCCCGGCCGGCATCGAGCCCGACGTCGTCATCGAGGGCACCGCCGGTGACCTCGACGCCTGGCTCTGGCGCCGGCGCGACGACGCCGGTATCAGGGTGACCGGCGAGAAGGACATCTACGACCGCTTCCGCGCGTTGACGAACCAGCCGATCACCGACGACTAATCTTCGCCGCATGATCAAGCACCTGGCGGTCTTTCTCGGTTCCCGCGACGGCAACGACCCGGCCTTCGGGGAGTTGGCCTACGAGGTCGGCAAGGGGCTCGCCGAGCGCGAGATCGAGCTGGTCTACGGAGCGGGCGGCGGAGGCCTGATGGGCCAGATATCCCAGGGCGCCATCGACGGCGACGGCAAGGTCTTCGGCGTGATCCCGCGGTTCATGGTCGACCGTGAGTGGGGTCGCGTCGAAGGCGCGCCGGGGATGCAGACGGTCGTGGTCGAAACGATGCACGAGCGCAAGGCCATGATGGCCGAGCGCGCCGAGGCGTTCCTCGCCCTTCCCGGCGGGATCGGCACGCTCGAGGAGCTCTTCGAGGTATGGACCTGGCAGACCCTGTCGCTGCACGGCAAGCCGGTGGGCCTGCTCAACGTCAACGGCTTCTGGGACCCGCTCGTGGAGATGATGGAGCGCATCGCCGCCGCGGGGTTCCTGCACGGCTCCCCCGCCGAGACGCTGGTGGTCGGCGACGACCTCGACGACGTCCTCTCCCGCCTCGACGCGGCCCGCTGAAACCGGCCGAGGAGTCGTGAAACCACGGTGAAGGCGCGCTGAAACCGGGGCGCCTCACTGTGGGAGCATGACAACCAACACCGAACTGGCCGTATCGGCCTCAGGTCTGGTCAAGACCTTCGGCGACTTCACCGCGGTCGACGGGATCGACCTCGAGATCCGCCGCGGCGAGGTCTTCGGCGTGCTGGGCCCCAACGGCGCCGGCAAGACCACGACCCTCAAGATGCTCGCGACCCTGCTCCCGATCGACGCCGGCAAGGCGGAGATCTTCGGGGTCGACGTCAAGGCGCACCCCCACCAGGTGCGTCAGCTCGTCGGCGTGACGGGGCAGTACGCCTCCGTCGACGAGAACCTCACCGCCACCGAGAACCTGGTCCTCTTCGGCCGCCTGCTGGGCATGTCCGGCAAGGCTGCCCGGGCCGCCTCGGAGGAGCTGCTGGAGTCCTTCGGGCTGCAAGAGGCGGCCAAGCGGCAGATCTCGAAGTTCTCCGGCGGCATGCGCCGGCGTCTCGACCTCGCCGCCTCGCTCCTCTCCCGCCCGCCGCTGATCTTCCTCGACGAGCCGACCACCGGCCTGGACCCGCGCACCCGGGGCCAGATGTGGGACACCATCCGTACGCTGGTGGCCGGCGGCTCCACCGTCCTGCTGACCACGCAGTACCTCGACGAGGCCGACCAGCTCGCCGACCGGATCGCGGTCATCGACCGCGGCGTCAAGGTCGCCGAGGGCACCTCGGAGGAGCTCAAGACCTCCGTCGGCAACTCCACCCTGCACCTGCGCCTGAGCGACAAGACGCAGGTCGCCACCGCCGCGGCCGTGGTCGAGAAGGTCACCGGCGAGCATCCGGTCCTCACCCCCGAGGCGGGCGGCGTCAACGTACCGCTGGCCGATGCCGACCGGGCCGCCGACGTGCTCATCGGCCTTCGCCACGCCGACATCTCGATCACCACCGCCAACGTGCAGCAGCCGACCCTGGACGAGGTCTTCCTCGCCCTGACCGGCCACGGCACCGAGACCTCGCAAGACCCCGACCACACCGACATCCACACCGAGGAGGTGGCCTGAGATGGCTGCACTGATCTCCACGTACGCCGTCGCCGACCGCCCGCTCAAGACCCACCCCGGCGTCGGCGAGACGATCTCCCAGACCCTCACCATGGCCCGGCGCGCACTGATCAAGATGATGCGCAACCCCGAGCAGTTCTTCGACGTGACGATCCAGCCGCTGCTGTTCACCGCGATGTTCGCCTACATCTTCGGCGGCGCGATCTCCGGTGACGTGAGGACCTACCTGCCGACCATCATCACCGGCATCCTCGCCCAGACCGCGCTGACCGCCTCGATGGCTCGCGGCACCCAGCTGCGCGAGGACATGGACAAGGGCGTCTTCGACCGGTTCAAGGCGCTCCCGATCGCCCGGATCGCGCCACTGGCCGGACCGGCCGTCGCGGACCTGCTCCGCTACGGGATCGCGGCGACGCTGACGATCCTGGTCGGCCTGCTGATGGGCTACCGGCCCGGTGGTGGCGTCGGCGGTGTGATCGCCGGCTGGGCGCTGACCATCTTCGCCGGCTGGTCGCTGAGCTGGATCTTCACCTGGCTCGGCACGGTCCTGAAGACCGCCGGTGGGGTGCAGGGCCTGGGCATGATGATCATGTTCCCGCTGACCTTCCTCTCCCCCGCGTTCGTACCGAAGGAGACCATGCCGAACTGGCTGCAGCACTTCGTCGACGTCAACCCGGTCACGCTGGTCATCAACGCCACCCGCGACCTGATGAACGCCGGCGACCTCACCCTGAGTGTCGTGTGGGCGCTCGCCGGCTGCGCCGTCGTCGTCGCGATCTTCGCGCCGATCTCGGTGTGGAGCTACAGCAAGAAGCTCTAGACCGGAGCCAAACGCGCGACCACGCCGCGGGCCTCGTCCACCAGGGCGAGCCCGCGGCGTTCGCCGTACTCCTCCGAGACCCGTTCGAGTACGCCCGGCGCGAGCCGGGCCGCGTCGGCGACGGCCGACTCCCAGCGCATGTCGAGGAACGAGCGGGAGTAGCCGAACCGATCCGCCAGCACCAGCAGCCGCACCGACTCCTCGCGCGGGACCGCGTCGCGCCGCAGACCCCACAGCCCGAGGGCGAACAGCACCATCCCGGTGACGGGATAGTCCTGAGACCTGCGCTCCTCGGAGAGCAGACGCGGTGCCTTGTCCATCAGGGCATCGAAGAGATCGGCGCCGTCGGCGCCGTCCCCATGCCGAGCGCAGGTGACCACGGTGACCGCTTCGGCGGCGACGCGCCACGGCACCAGATCGGGGTCGTCGGTGAACCCGGGGAACGGCATCTCGCCCATCGTCGCCACGACCTCACGGAACAGCGCCAGGCCCTCGCCGACCCGCCCCTGGGCGAGGAAGAGCTGGGCCCGGGCGCCGTGGACGGCACCTCGGGAGCCGAAGCCGCCGCGCGGCTGCTTCTCGGAGAGCTCGGCGAGGATCTCGGCGGCCTCCTCGAGGCGGCCCTGCTCGATGGCGTACGTCACCAGGATCGCGTGGGTCTGGACCAGGTCGTCGTCGGCACCGAGGCGGCGCAGGACCGGGACGGCCTCGGCAGCGTGGTGCGCGGCCTCGCCGAGGCGGCCGATCTGGGCGTAGAGGCCGCTGAGCTGGGCATGCAGCATCGCCCGCGGCCAGGGGCCGCCGGCGGTGCCGGTCAGGCGCAGCGCCTCCTTCCCCGCGTCGACCGCGCCCTCGGGATCGCCGAGGTTCTCGCGTTCGTGGCTGAGGAAGGTGTAGGCACGAGCCCGCACCTCCGGGTCGGGGTCGGTGACCAGGTCGGCCAGCTCGTCCCCCAGCGGCCGGGCGGGACCGCTGCGGGCGACGGAACCGGCCATCGCCTGCATGACCCTCAGCATGACCCTGAGCTGTGGGTCCGCTGCCTCGGCGCCGACCCGGGCGAGGATCGTCATCAGCCGCTCGAGACCGGTGCCACCGGTGACGGCGGCACCGAAGAGCAGCAGCGCCAGCACGAGCCGGGTCTTCTCCAGCAACTCCGCAGGCGGCTCCCACTCGGCGAGCAGATCGGCGACCGGCCCGGCGAGCATGATCACCCGCTGGTGCTCGCCCGCGATCGTCCAGAAGACGCCCATCGCGCAGAAGAGCCGGATCACGGACTCGGCCTCGTCGTCGGCCAGGACCTGGCGCAGGATGTCGGCGAGGTTGCTCTCCTCCGCGCGCAGCTCGTCCATGGCGTCGAACTGCTCCGGGGAGTAGACCCGGCCCGCGCTCGCGTCCGCGTAGTCCCGCGCCCACGCGCGCTGCGCCGCCCGGGCCGCGGCGTCCTCACCGGCGTCGATCAGCTGCACCCGGCCGAACTCGCGGACGGTCTCCAGCATCCGGTAGCGGAACCCCAGCGGTGCCTCGACCACCGTCAGCAGCGACTGGTCGACGAGCTCCTCGATCGCGGCGAACGTGTCGGCGCCGAGCATCGCCTCGGCCGCCGCGAGGGTGAACCCGTCATGGAAGACCGAGAGCCAGCGCATCGCCCGCCGCTCGCGGTCGGCCAGGAGGTTC
This sequence comes from Nocardioides sp. NPDC051685, assembly GCF_044453405.1. Taxonomy (NCBI): domain Bacteria; kingdom Bacillati; phylum Actinomycetota; class Actinomycetes; order Propionibacteriales; family Nocardioidaceae; genus Nocardioides; species Nocardioides sp. NPDC051685. The sequence continues at coordinate 325,554 of NZ_JBITCR010000002.1, forward strand.
CAGGACCAGTCGATGACCGCGACCAGGGTCTGGTGGCGGTCGGGGGCGTTGCGGTCACCGCCGCGCAGCAGCTCGAAGCGGTTCTCCAGCCGCCGCGCGATGTCGTCGACCGACATCGCCCGCACCTTCACCGCGGCCAGCTCGATCGCCAGCGGCAGGCCGTCGAGCCGGGTGACGATCTCGTCGACCCGTGCCTCGTCGAGGTGGACGCCCGGTCGCGCCGCGACCGCGCGGCGGCGGAACAGCTCACTGCCGTCGTACGTCCCCAGCCGGCCGAGCGGGTAGACCCGCTCCGCCCCGATGGCGAGCGGGCTGCGGGAGGTGGTCAGGACGGTCAGGTCGCGGACCGTCGCCACCAGGAAGGCGACCAGGTCGGCGACGACGGCCACGATGTGCTCGCAGTTGTCGAGCACGAGGAGCGTGGGCGCGCCGTCGAGCTGCTGCGCGATCCGCGAGCGCACGTCGGCCCGCTGCTCGGGCGTGAGCCGGTCACGGTGGGCGACCGAGTCGCGGACGCCGAGCGCCGAGCCGACCTCGCTGACCAGGTCGTCGGGAGCGGTCACCCCGACCAGCTCGACGAAGTGGACGACCGGCTGCTCGGCGCCGTGGGCGATCACCTGGGCGAGGCTGGTCTTCCCCAGCCCACCGGGCCCGAGGATCGTGACCACCCGCGAGCTCTTCAGCAGAGCCGAGACCTCGGCGGTGTCCTGCTCCCGGCCGATCAGCACGTCGGCGTCGTGGCGCAGCCCCGAGCGCACCGGCCGGTCGCGAGCGAGCAGCTCGGTGTGGACCGCCCGCAGCCGCGGGCTCGGGTCGACACCGAGCCCGTCGGCCAGCCCGGACCGGTAGGTCTCGAAGCGCTCCAGCGCCGCCGGCACACCGTGCGCCGCCGCGACCGCCCGCAGCAGCGCCTCGGTGACCTCTTCGTCGGGGTCGATCCGGTCGAGACGTTCGAGCAGCGGGAGCGCGTCGGCATAGCGCTTCTCGGCGGCCAGCCTCAGTGCCTCCGGCCGCAGCGACCAGGCATCGACCTCGCCAGGGCCGAGGCTGAGGCGGTAGCCCCGCGGCGTACGTTCGATCGCGCCGGCCTCGGTGGCCGTCCGGGCTCGGGAGACCACCACCTGGAGCGCCTTGGACGGGTTGGCGGGAACGTCGTCGAGACCCCAGATCTCCTCGACCAGAGCCTCCTCAGAGGCACCCCGCGGACCGGCCTCGACCAGGGCGCGCAGCAGCGCCCGGGTTCGTTCGCCGGCCACCGGCGCCCCCGCCCAGGTCACCTCGTCCAGCACACTCAGCGTCGTCACAGCCGCCATTCTGTCATAGCGATATATCGCGTACGTACGGGATAAATCAGCCTCTCCTCGACGCGCCGCCCGCATGTAACACGTCGTTCGTAGGACTGCTCGCCCCATTAGATAGGGCGAGCAGTCCTACGAACAACGTGTTACCCCGCGTTCTAGCCGACCGCGTCCAGCTCGATCAGGTCCTTGACGGCATCGACGCGGCGCGTCGCCTCGTCCGGGTCGACCGCCTGGCGGTCGATGAGGGCGAGCTCCTGGTTGGCCTCGACGAACGGCCGCATCCGCTTCTCGTAGCTCGCGAAGGCCTCGGCGTGGTCCGCCGCGCGACCCAGCTCGAGGGCGAGCACGTACGCGCCGACGAGCGCGAGGCTCGTGCCCTGGCCCGACAGCGGCGCGGCGCAGTGGGCGGCGTCGCCGAGGAGGACGGTGCGACCGCGGGACCAGGAGTCCATCCGGATCTGGGCCATCGAGTCGAAGTAGAAGTCCTCGGCCGTCCACATCCGCTCGAGGAGCTGGGGCACCTCCCAGCCGAAGCCGGTCACATGCTCGGCGACGAGCCGCTTCTGCGCATCGATGTCGCGGTAGTCGTAGTCGATGGGGTCGGCCGCGAAACCCAGGAAGATCCGCAGCTCCTGGTTGTCGCGCACGGTCATCACGGCACCGCCGTCGCGACCGTTGTTGATCCAGGTCTGCCAGCGGTCCATCCCGAGGAAGTTGTCCTGGCTGAACACCGACAGGTAGGTGCCGAGGTGGTGGATGTAGTCGGCCTCGGGCCCGAAGACGAGGCGGCGGGTGTTGGAGTGGAGACCGTCGGCGCCGACGACGAGGTCGAAGCGGCGGGGGTCGGCGTGCTCGAACTCGACCAGCACACCGTCGGCCTCCTCCCGGATCGCGGTGATCGAGTCGCCGAAGAGATGCTCGACGCCGTCGAGGCGGGCGTGGACGAGGTCGACGAGGTCCTCGCGGAGGATCTCGATGTCCTCGGAGTCGAGCTGGCCCGAGGAGAGCGCGAACTCCTCCGAGCGCATCAGCTCGTTGCCGTCGGCGTCGAGCATGTTCATGCCGAGGGACTCGTTCTTCAACGCCCGGGCCGGCGCTTCGAGCCCCATGCGGCGCAGGACGGTGAGTGCGGCGCCGCGGACGTCGACGGCCTGGCCGCCTCGCCGCAGCGCCGGCGCGCGCTCGACCACGACGGGTGTCAGGCCCTGCTCGCGGAGCCAGAAGGCGAGAGCGGTGCCGGCGATGCTGGAGCCGGAGATGAGGGCGGTGGTCATGGGAGATCCTTCCGATACGCTGTATATCTAGGTTGGGAAAGACCGTAGCGAACTCGCCTCTGACCTGGCAATACACATATTCTTCTGGACTAGCACAGTGCAGTTGAGGCTAGAATCTGTCCTAGCACAGAGATGAAGGAGGCCACCGTGGCCGGCTCGACCGAACCGACGTACGTCCGCATCGCCGCCGAGCTGACCCGGCGCATCGACCAGGCCGAGATCGCGCCCGGGGGCAAGGTGCCCTCGACCCGCCAGATCGCCCAGGAGTTCGGCGTCGCGCTCGCGACCGCGACGAAGGCGCTCGACGTGCTGCGGGCCGGTGGGCTCGTGATCACCCGCCCGCGCTCGGGCACCGTGGTCGCGCCACGCACCGACACCTCACGCGGCTCCGGGGCCAAGGCGCTCACCCGCCGTCAGGTCCTCGCCGAGGCCGTGGCGATCGCCGATGCCGAGGGCATGGACGCGGTCTCGATGCGTGCGGTGGCCGGACGCTGCGGCGTCGCCCCGATGTCGCTGTACCGCTTCGTCGAGGGCAAGGACGAGCTGGTCGCGGCGATGGCCGACTCGGTCTATGCGGCCTCCCCGTTCGCCCTCGATCCCGACGCCCCGTGGCGCGAGCGTGCCGAGTCGCTCGGCCGCGAGCTGTGGCGGCTCCATCGCGACCACCCGTGGCTGGGCCGCACCCAGCCGCTGACCCGCCCGATGCTGCTCCCCAACCTGCTCCGCTTCGGCGACCGCCTCCTCGGCGCGCTCGAGGGCCTCGGGCTGCCCCCGAAGACCCAGTTCGACATGCACGTGCTGCTCTACAACCACGTCGCCGGGCTGGCCGCGAACATCGAGCGTGAGGACGAGGCGATGTCCCTGACCGGGGTCTCGGCCGAGGAGTGGACCGACCGCCAGTACGTCCCCCACTTCAGCGACGACGTCTTCCGCGACCGCTTCCCGCACGTCGCCCGCCTCTTCGGCCCGACCTCCCTGCTCGCCGACGGCTACGACATGGACATCGACGAGCTCTTCGAGCTCGGCTTCGGCCTCCTGCTCGACGGCATCGAGGCGTACGCCCAGCGGCAGGCCAGAATGGGTCCGTGACCGTCGAACTGCGCTCAGACAACGCCGCCGCCGTCTCCCCCGCGATCCTGGAGGCGATGGCCGCCGTCAACTCCGGCTCCGCGCTCGCCTATGGAGGTGACGAGGTCACCGCTGCGCTCGAGAAGCGGGTCCGAGAGGTCTTCGAGCACCCGACGGCGCGCGTCTTCCCGGTGCTCAGCGGCACCGCCGCCAACGCGCTCTCGCTCTCTGCGATGACCCCGCCCTGGGGCTCGGTGGTGTGCCACCAGACCGCGCACATCCTGGGCAGCGAGGGCGGCGCCACCTCCTTCCTCAGCGGCGGCGCGGTGATGACCGGCATCGCCGGCGAGGACTACAAGATGGCGCCCGAGGCGCTGCAGACCCACCTGGACGGCGTACGTTGGGGCGACCCGCACCAGTCCCAGCCGGCCGTCCTCTCGCTGACCTCACCGTCCGACTACGGCACGGTCTACTCGCCTCGGGAGATCACCGACCTCACCGCCATCGCGAAGACCCGCGACCTGCGGGTGCACCTGGACGGCGCCCGCTTCGCGAACGCCGTCGTGGCCACCGGCGCCACCCCGGCCGACCTCAGCTGGCGGGCCGGCGTCGACGTACTCTCCCTGGGTGCGACCAAGAACGGCGCCCTCTCGGCCGAGGCGATCGTGTGCTTCACCGACGCCCCCGCCGACGAGCTCGTCTACCGCACCAAGCGCAGCGGGCACGTCACCTCGAAGATGCGCTACCAGTCGGCCCAGCTGCTCGCCTACCTGACCGATGACCTCTGGCTCCGCAACGCCCGCAACGCCAACGAGCGGATGGCCGAGCTCGCCGCCGGCCTCCGGACGGCAGGGGTACGCATCACCAACTCGGTCGACGCCAACCTCGCCTGGGTCGCCCTCCCCGAGGAGACGGCCGACCACCTGGAGGCCGCCGGGGTGCTCTTCCACCGCCTCGACGGCCAGGTCCGGTTCGTGACGTCGTGGCAGACCACGACCGACGAGATCCGGACCGTCCTGCGCCTCCTCGGCGCCGCCGGCCAGGGCTGAGACGCGGCCCACAGTCGAAATCTGGGATACACGGGGGTGAACTCGGTAGCCTCGTCCGCCTATGTCTCATGACCTCCAGGTCCCCCTTCCGACCCACGGCGCGACCGATTCGAAACCCCCGGCGAAACAGCTGCGTGGCGACGTCCAGGGATTGCGCGCCGTCGCGATCCTGACCGTCCTGGCCGCCCACGCAGGCGTCTCCTGGTTCGCCGGCGGCTTCGTCGGCGTCGACGTCTTCTTCGTGATCTCCGGCTTTCTCATCACCCAGCAGCTCGTCGGTGAGCTCGGCCGCACCGGCCGGATATCCCTGCGGCGGTTCTACGCGCGCCGGGCCCGGCGCATCCTCCCGGCCGCCACCCTCACCCTCGCGGCCACCGTGGTCGCCGCGGTCCTCCTGCTGGGGCCGGCCCAGGTCGCCCCGCTCGCCGTCGACGCGGTCTGGGCCTCGGCGTTCGCCGCCAACATCCGCATGACCATCTCCGGGACCGACTACTTCCAGGCCGAGCTGCCGCCCTCACCGGTCCAGCACTTCTGGTCCCTGGCCGTCGAGGAGCAGTTCTATCTGGTGTGGCCGCTCGTCGCGCTGATCTGCATCGTCCTGGCGGGCAGGGTCGGCGCGTCCCGAGGCGGCGAACAGGGCTCCGCCCGTGCGCGCCGTCTTCTGCTCGCCGCGATCGCTCTCATCACCGTCGCGAGCCTGGCCTGGTCGGTCGTCCACACCCCCGGGGAGGCCACCGCGGCCTACTTCTCCTCGCTCACCCGTGCCTGGGAGCTCGGGATCGGCGCGGCGCTGGCGATCCTGGTCACCAGCGGCCGGGTGATGCAGCGCCTCGCTGGCGCTCGCTGGGCCCGCGAGGTGCTCGTCCTGGCCGGGCTCGCCGCGATCGTGCTCGCCTGCCTGACCTACGACGAGTCCACCCCGTTCCCCGGCTACCACGCCGCCCTCCCGGTGCTCGGCTCGGCGGCCGTCATCCTCGCCGGCGCCGTGCGGTCGGGAGCCGCGACGTTCGGTGCCCGCCTGCTGTCGGTTCCGCCGATGCGGGCGATCGGTGGCTGGTCCTTCTCGCTCTACCTGTGGCACTGGCCGCTCCTGGTGGTGCCCGAGATCGCCCTCCAGCGTGAGCTCACCTGGCCCGAACGCGGAGCGGCCGTCGCGGGCGCGTTCGTCCTGGCGTACGTGTCCTTCCGGCTTGTCGAGGCGCCGTTCCGCGAAGGGGCCCTCTGGCGGCCGACCCGGCGTGCGCTGACCTTCTACCCGGTCAGCATCGCGCTCGTGGCGGCCATCGCGTTCGGCGGCACCGCCTACGCCGACTTCGAGGCCACCCGCGGCTCCTACCAGCCGGCGGTGACCCTCGCCGACGTGCCCGCGGCCGACCCGTCGCTGGACAGGCAGGAGGCGCTGGTGCGGGCGTCGGTGCTCGCAGCGCGCGACAACACGCCGATCCCGACCGAGCTGCGTCCGCCGCTCACCGACCTCGACTCGCTCAAGCCACACCGGACCCGGTGCGACTACACCGACGACACCGAGCGCGACCTGTGCGTCGACGGCGACCCCGATGGCGACCGGACGATGGTGGTCTTCGGCAACTCCCACGCCCTGCACTGGGTGCCGACGCTGAACCGGGTCGCGAAGAAGCACGGCTTCCGGGTCTACTTCCTGGTCAAGAACCGCTGCGTCTCCGCCTCGATCACCACCGACCGCGGCGAGGAGAAGGACCCCTACACCGAGTGCGACGACTTCAACCGCTGGGCCTTCAAACAGTTCAAGCGCCTCGACCCCGACCTGACCGTCGTCTCCACCGCGCCACCCATCCAGGGCGTGTTCGACGAGGACGGCACCTGGGTCGGCGACACCCGCCGGGTCGACGAGCTGATGCGCCCGGCCTACACCCGCTTCCTGCGCAAGGTGGAGAAGCACACCGGGCGTACGGTGCTGATCCGCGACATCCAGGCCTTCGACACCAACGCCGGGACCTGCCTGTCCCGGCCCGGCGCCACGTTGGGCGACTGCCTGATGGACGCCGACGAGGAGCGGGAGAAGTCGATCGACGTGCAGGTCCGGGCAGCCGAGAAGGTCGGTGTCGACGTCGTCGACATGAGCTCCTACTTCTGCTGGGACGGCTCCTGCCCCGCTGTCGTCGGCGACACGATCACCCACTACGACGACACGCACATGTCGCACCAGTACGCACCCCGGCTCGCCAGGCCGCTGGCCCGCAGGATGGGTCTCGGCGACCGCGGATAGGCGCCGTACGCAACCGAGGAGGGCCGCTCGCGACGACGCGCGAGCGGCCCTCCTCGGTTCAGACGATCCTCAGCGCTGGACGGCGCCGGTGAGCTCGGCCGCCCTGGCGACCGCCGCGCCGCGTGCGGCCGCGGTCTCCTCGGCCGTCAAGGTGCGGTCGGGAGCGCGGAAGCGCAGCGCGAAGGCGAGCGACTTCTTGCCCTCGCCGACCTGGTCGCCCTCGTAGACGTCGAAGAGCCGCACGGTCTCCAGCAGCTCGCCGGCGCCCTCACGCAGCGCCGCCTCGACGGCCGCGACGGTGACATCGACAGACACGGTCAGCGCGACGTCCTCCTTCGCGACCGGCATGGTCGAGAAGACCGGGCCGGCAACGGTGGCGGGCACCTTCGAGATCAGGAAGTCGAGGTCGATCTCGACCGCCGCCGAGCGGGCCGGCAGCCCGAACGCCTTGCACACGTTGGGGTGCAGCTCCCCAGCGTGGCCGAACTCGACCCCATCGACCGAGACGACCGCGCAGCGACCCGGGTGCCACGGCGCCCGCGAGGCCGAGGCGACCTCGACCGGAACCCCGAGCTCGGCGCCCAGGCGGCGTACGACGTCGATGGCGTCGGCCCACGAGGCGGCCTCGGCGGAGCCCCACCAGCCACCCCGCGTACGCTCCCCGGCGAGCACGACGCCGAGGTGCAGCGGCTGCCGCGGGATCGCGGCGAGGAGCTTGTCGAGCTCCTCGGCGGTCGGGCGACGGTCGACGCCGTAGATCGGCGCGGCCTGGTCCACCGGGAAGGCGACCGTCGCGGTCTCGAAGAGGGAGACCCCGTCCTGACCTCGGGAGATGTTGCGGGCGGCGACCTTCAGCAACCCGGGGAGAAGGGTCGTCGTGTAGCCCGGCTCCTCGCTGCTGAGCGGGTTGGCCAGCTTCACGGTGTGCCGCAGCACGTCGTCGGCGGGCAGCCCGAGGCGATCGAAGTCGGCCTCGCCCACGAACGGGAAGTCGACGACCTCCACCAGCCCGGCACCGGCGAGCGCACGGCCGATGCGGCGGCGCAGCTGCTGGGCGCGGGTCAGACCGCGACCGGTTGCCCGCCGCGGCAGCACCGAGGGGACCTGGTCGTAGCCGACGATCCTGGCGACCTCCTCGACCAGGTCGTAGGGGTCGTTGAGGTCGGTGCGGTAGGTCGGGACGGTCACGGTGAGCATGTCACCCTCGACCTGCACCTGGGCTCCGATCAGTTCCAAGCACTTGACCACGGTGTCTTCGCCGAGGTCGATGCCGATGATCCTCGCCGGCAGCGACGTCGGGATGGTGATCGTCGTGAGCGGCTTGCGCGTCTCGGGCGAGGCACCCGGACCGACCTCGGTCACGCCCGGCTCGGCAACGCCCCCGCCGTACTCCACCAGAAGCTCCACGACGCGGTCGGCAGCGATCGGCGGCAGCAGCGGGTCGACGCCTCGTTCGTTGCGCTTTCCGGCCTCACTGGTGAGCTTGTGCCGGCGGCCGGTGCGGAACATCGAGCGCGGATCCCAGTGGGCGACCTCGACGAGCAGGTCGGTGGTGGTCTCGGAGATCTCCGTCGAGGCGCCACCCATCACGCCACCCATCCCGATCGGACCGGTGTCGTCGCAGACGACGAGGTCCTCGGGATCGAGCTCGCGCACGGTGTCGTCGAGGGTGGTGAGCTTCTCTCCCTCGTGCGCCCGGCGGACCACGATCGGACCGGTCAGCTTGGCCCGGTCGTAGGCATGGATCGGGTGACCGAGCTCGAACATCACGTAGTTGGTGATGTCCACGCCCAGCGAGATGGAGCGTACGCCGACCTGCTCGAGGCGCTTCTTGATGAACTCGGGCGTCGGAGCGGTCGGGTCGAACCCGGTCACCGTGCGAGCGACGAAGTAGTCGCAGCCGGTCTCGTCCTCGATCCTCACCGGGTAACCATCGGCGTTGGCGAGCGGAACATCCCGCTGCGCCGGGTCGTGGAACGGTACGTCGAAGCCCAGCGCCGTGTCCCGCGCGATGCCGCGCATCGAGAGCGCGTAGGCACGGTCCGGGTTGATCTCGAACTCGATGACCTCCTCACCGAGCCCGAGCACCTCGCGGGCGTCGGTCCCGGGCGCGGGGGCGTCGGCGGGCAGGACGATGATGCCGTCGGCCTCCTCCCCCAGGCCGAGCTCGCGGGCGGAACAGATCATTCCGGCGCTCAGGTGGCCGTAGGTCTTGCGGGCCGAGATCTGGAAGTTGCCGGGCAGCACGCCACCGGGCAGGATCACGACGACCTTGTCACCGGGGACGAAGTTGTGCGCACCGCAGACGATGCCCTGCGGCTCGCCGGTGCCGTTGGCGTCACCGACGTCCACGGTGCACCAGTTGATCGTCTTGCCGTTCTTCTGCGGCTCCTTCTCGGCGGTGAGCACCTGGCCCACGACGAGCGGGCCCTCGATGCCGGCGCCGGAGGTCTCGATCGCCTCCAGCTTGAGGCCGAGCGCGGTCAGCCGGTCGGTGATCTCCTCGACCCCGAGACCCTCGGGCAGCGAAACGTACTCCTTGATCCAGGAGAGGGGGGCCTTCACAGTTCACTCCCGAATGCAGTAGTAAGCCGGACGTCACCCTCGAACAGGGTGCGCAGGTCGGAGAGGCCGGTGCGGAACATCAGGGTGCGGTCGATGCCCATCCCGAACGCGAAGCCGCTGTACTTCTCCGGGTCGACGCCGCACGCGACCAGCACGCGCGGGTTCACGATCCCGCAGCCGCCCCACTCGATCCAGCCCTCGCCCTTGCAGGTGCGACAAGTCACGCCGTCGATCACCTGGGCGCCACGGCAGACGAAGCAGGTCAGGTCGACCTCGGCCGAGGGCTCGGTGAAGGGGAAGTAGGACGGGCGGAACCGGGTCACGATGCCCTCGCCGAACATCTGGGTGGCGAAGTGGTCCAGGGTGCCCTTCAGGTTCGCCATCGAGATGCCCTCGTCGATGGCCAGCCCCTCGACCTGGTGGAACATCGGCGAATGGGTCGCGTCGTACTCGTCGGTGCGGAAGACCCGTCCCGGGCACACCACGTAGATCGGCGCCTCGCGGGTGAGCATCGTGCGCGCCTGGACCGGGCTGGTGTGGGTCCGGAGGACCACGTGGTTCTCGGCCGGCTCGGTCCAGAAGGTGTCCTGCATGGTGCGAGCAGGGTGGTCCGGGCCCAGGTTGAGGGCGTCGAAGTTGAGCCACTCGGCCTCGATGAGCGGACCCTCGGCGACCTCCCAGCCCATCGCCACGAAGATGTCGGCGATGTATTCGGCGCCGGTGGTGAGCGGGTGCCGCCCGCCTGCCGGGACCCGGTCGGTCGGGAGCGTCACGTCGACGGTCTCCTCGACCAGCATCCGGGCCTCGTGCTCGGCCTCGAGCACCTTCTGCCGCGCCGCGAGCGCCTGGTTGACCGCACCGCGCGCCTTGCCCACGCGCTGGCCGGCCTCCTTGCGCGCGGCCGGAGGCAGGGCGCCGATCTCGCGGTTGGCCAGAGCCAGCGGCGAACGGTCGCCGGCGTGGTCGAGCCGTGTCTGCTTGAGCTCCTCGAGACTGCTCGCGGCGTCGATCGCCGCCAGCGCTGCATCGCGCGCGGCCTCGACCTCCTCAGCCTTCAAGGGGGTGACCTCTACCGGGTCATAGTCGGTGTTGGGACCGGACATCACTGGCTTTCGTCGTCTGATGACTCAGTTGTCATGAATGGACGACAGTCTAGGAACCTCGCACCTCCCCGCGCGAACCGGACATCCCGCGGACCGGCGCCAGATCGAGAACCCGCCACCTCCGCAGCGGCTGTCAAGGACTGTGGTCCTTGTCTCATCACCGTTGCCGGGGTGAAGGTAAAGGCATGCCACGAGTCGACGGCCCGGCCAGCGACCTCCTGCTCAAGACAGGTCGCTTCTTCACCCGATGGGACGAGACCGACGACGGCCGTGCCGTCTTCCGCAAGGGCGGCCGGGCCGGCGACGTCTTCTATCGCGACCGGTGGAGCCACGACAAGGTGGTCAGGTCCACCCACGGGGTGAACTGCACCGGGTCGTGCTCGTGGAAGGTGTACGTCAAGGACGGCATCATCACCTGGGAGACCCAGCAGACCGACTATCCCTCGGTCGGCCCCGACCGGCCGGAGTACGAGCCCCGCGGCTGTCCTCGCGGCGCGGCCTTCTCCTGGTACACCTACTCCCCCACCCGGGTCAGATACCCCTACGTACGCGGCGTGCTCCTCGATCTCTTCCGCGAGGCCAAGAGCCGCACCGGCGGGGACCCGGTGGAGGCATGGGCCGACATCCAGGCCGACCCCGCGCGGCGCCGCCGCTACCAGCAGGCCCGCGGCAAGGGCGGTCTCGTCCGGGCGAGCTGGGACGAGGCGCTCGAGATCGCCGCCGCCGCGCAGGTCCACACCATCAAGACCCACGGCCCCGACCGCAACATCGGCTTCTCCCCGATCCCGGCGATGTCGATGGTCTCCCACTGCGTCGGCACCCGCTACACCCAGCTCATCGGTGGGGTGATGACCAGCTTCTACGACTGGTACGCCGACCTGCCCGTCGCCTCGCCCCAGGTCTTCGGTGACCAGACCGACGTGCCGGAGTCGGGCGACTGGTGGGACTCGACCTACCTGATGATGTGGGGCTCCAACGTCCCGGTCACCCGCACCCCCGACGCTCATTGGATGGCCGAGGTCCGCTACCGCGGGACCAAGGTGGTCACCGTCAGCCCGGACTTCGCCGACAACACCAAGTTCGCCGACGAGTGGCTGCCCGCCCAGGCCGGCACCGACGCCGCGCTCGCGATGGCCATGGGCCACGTGATCCTGCGCGAGTTCTTCGTCGAGAAGCGGACCCCGTTCTTCGAGGACTACGTCCGCACCTACACCGATCTGCCGCACCTGGTCCGCCTGGAGGAGAAGGACGGGGCGTACGTCCCCGGGAAGTTCCTCACCGCCGCCGATCTCGACCAGCCCGGCACCCAGGACGGCCCGCCGGAGGACCGCTGGAAGACGGTCGTGCTCGACGAGAGCACCGGCCACCCGGTCGTCCCGAACGGCTCGATGGGCTTCCGCTACGCCGACTCCGGGATCGGCAGGTGGAACCTCGACCTGGACGGCGTACGTCCCCGGCTGACCCTCCACGGCGACGGCGAGCCCGCCGAGGTGCTGCTGCCAGCGTTCACCAGGCCCGACGGCACCGGGGAGGTGTTGCGCCGCGGGGTGCCGACGACCCGGGTCGGTGGTCACCTCGTCACGACCGTCTTCGACCTGATGCTGGCGCAGTACGGGGTGGGCCGTGAGGGGCTGCCGGGTCTGTGGCCGGCCGGCTACGAGGACCCGGACGTGCCCTACACCCCGGCCTGGCAGGCGGAGATCACCTCGGTGCCGGCCGAGGCGTGCCTCCGTATCGCGCGCGAGTTCGCCACCAACGCCGAGGAGTCCCGGGGCCGCTCGATGATCATCCTGGGTGCGGGCGTGTGCCAGTGGTTCCACGGCGACACGATCTACCGCTCGATCCTGTCCCTGCTGATCCTGACCGGCTGCATGGGCCGCAACGGCGGCGGCTGGGCGCATTACGTGGGACAGGAGAAGTGCCGTCCGATCACCGGCTGGATCTCGCTGGCCAACGGGCTCGACTGGTCCCGGCCGCCGCGGACGATGACCGGCACCTCGTTCTGGTACATGCACACCGGGCAGTGGCGCAACGACGGCTACAGCGCCGACTCGCTGGCCTCCCCGCTGGCGCAGGGCCACCTGCGCGGGCACACCGCCGACGTGATCGCCACCTCCGCGGCCAAGGGCTGGATGCCCTTCTACCCGCAGTTCGACCGGAATTCGCTCGACGTCGCCGACGAGGCGGCGAAGGCCGTCGCCGCGGGCTACGCCGACAGCCCCACCGCCTACGTCGAGACCGCCCTGGCCGAGGGCACCCTGCAACCCGCCATCGCCGACATCGACGCGCCCAGCGCGTGGCCGCGGACGCTGGTGCTGTGGCGCTCGAACCTGCTCGGCTCCTCGGCGAAGGGCAACGAGTACTTCCTGCGCACCCTGCTCGGCACCCACCACAACGTGCTCGGTTCCGAGAACCCCGACACGCCCCGCCCGAGCAGCGTCAGCTGGCACGACCAGCAGCCCGAGGGAAAGCTCGACCTGCTGGTCTCGGCCGACTTCCGGATGACCTCGACGACGCTGCTCTCCGACGTCGTCCTGCCGGCCGCGACCTGGTACGAGAAGCACGACCTCTCCTCCACCGACATGCACCCGTTCGTGCACGCCTTCACGCCCGCGATCGACCCGCCCTGGGAGGCGCGGACCGACTTCGACCTCTTCCACGGCCTGGCCGAGAAGCTCTCCGAGCTCGCCCGCAGACACCTCGGTACCCGACACGACATCGTCAGCGTCCCGCTCCAGCACGACACCCCCGGCGAGACCCCGGCCGACCCCGACCGCACCAGGCCGGTCATCGCCGTGGTCGAGCGCGACTACACCGCGATCGCCGACAAGCTGGCCTCGGTCGGGCCGCTGGCCGACACGCTCGGCTTCACGGTCAAGAACATCACCTACCGGATGGCGGAGCAGACCGCGAAGCTCGCCCGGCAGACCGGCGTGATGCCGAGCGGTCCGGCCGCGGGACGCCCCGCGATCGACACCGACGAGAAGCTGGCCGAGGCGATCCTGCTCTTCTCCGGCACCACCAACGGCGAGCTCGCCGTCCAGGGGTTCAAGACCCTCGAGGAGCGCGTCGGCAAGCGGCTCGCCGACCTGGCCGAGGGCTCGGAGGAGAAGCGGATCACCTTCGCCCAGACGCAGGCGGCGCCGGTGCCGGTGATCACCTCCCCGGAATGGTCCGGCTCGGAGACCGGCGGGCGCCGCTACGCCCCGTTCACGGTCAACATCGAGCGCCTCAAGCCGTTCCACACGCTCACCGGGCGGATGCACTTCTACCTCGACCACGACTGGCTCACCGACATCGGCGAGGCGATGCCGCTCTACCGGCCACCGCTGGACATGCACCGGCTCTTCGGCGAGCCCCGGATCGGCGCCGACGGCTCGGCGCAGGTCACCGTCCGCTACCTGACGCCCCATTCGAAGTGGTCGATCCACTCGGAGTACCAGGACAACCTGTTCATGCTGTCCTTGTCCCGAGGTGGTCCCACGGTCTGGATGTCGCCGCAGGACGCCGAGGCGATCGACGTACGTGACAACGACTGGGTCGAGGCCACCAACGCCAACGGCGTCGTCGTCGCCCGCGCGGTCGTCTCCCACCGGATGCCCGTGGGCGTCGTCTACATGCACCACGCCCAGGACCGCACCATCGACGTACCGAAGTCGGAGGCCACCGGCAGACGAGGCGGCATCCACAACTCCGCCACCCGGCTGCTGGTCAAGCCCAGCCATCTCATCGGCGGCTACGCCCAGCTCTCCTACACGTTCAACTATCTCGGCCCGACCGGCAACCAGCGGGACATGGTTGCCACCGTCCGCAAGCGTTCGCAGGAGGTGACCTACTGATGCGCGTGATGGCTCAGATGGCGATGGTGATGAACCTCGACAAGTGCATCGGCTGCCACACCTGCTCGGTGACCTGCAAGCAGGCCTGGACCAACCGGGCCGGCACCGAGTACGTCTGGTTCAACAACGTCGAGACGCGCCCCGGCCAGGGCTACCCGAGACGCTACGAGGACCAGGAGCGATGGCGCGGCGGCTGGACCCTGGACAAGAGGGGCAACCTGCGGCTCAAGGCCGGCGGACGCGTCAAGAAGCTGCTCACGATCTTCTCCAGCCCCGTCCAGCCCGAGCTCGACGACTACTACGAGCCCTGGACCTACGACTACCAGACCCTCATCGACGCCCCGCTCGGCGACGACTTCCCGGTCGCCCGCCCGAAGAGCCTGATCACCGGCGAGGACACCAAGATCACCTGGTCGGCCAACTGGGACGACAACCTCGGCGGCTCGATCGAGCACGGGCATCTCGACCCGATCGTGGCGAAGATCCGCGAGGAGTCGAACGAGCGGATCAGGTTCGAGCTCGAGCAGACCTTCATGTTCTACCTGCCGCGCATCTGCGAGCACTGCCTCAACCCCTCCTGCATGGCGTCGTGCCCCTCGGGCGCGATCTACAAGCGCGCGGAGGACGGCATCGTCCTCGTCGACCAGGACCGCTGCCGCGGCTGGCGGCAGTGCATCACCGGGTGTCCCTACAAGAAGATCTACTTCAACCACCGCTCGGGCAAGGCCGAGAAGTGCACGCTCTGCTACCCGCGCGTCGAGGTCGGGCTGCCGACGGTGTGCGCGGAGACCTGCGTCGGGCGGCTGCGCTACCTGGGGCTGATCCTCTACGACGCCGATGCGGTGACCGCGGCCGCATCGACGACGTCCGAGCAGGACCTGTACGCCGCCCAGCTGGACGTGATCCTCGACCCGAAGGACCCACAGGTCATCGCGGAGGCCAGGAGGCAGGGCATCCCGGAGGACTGGCTGGAGGCCGCCCGCCGCTCGCCGGTCCACACGCTCATCAAGGACTACAAGGTCGCGCTGCCGCTGCATCCGGAGTACCGGACCATGCCGATGGTCTGGTACGTCCCGCCGCTCTCCCCCGTCGTCGACCTCCTCAAGGAGCAGGGCCACGACGCCGAGGCAGCACCCAACCTCTTCGGCGCGATCGACGCGCTGCGGATCCCGGTCGAGTATCTGGCCGAGCTGTTCACCGCCGGCGACAGCGAGGTCGTCGACCTGGTGCTCAAGAAGCTGGCCGCGATGCGGGCCTACATGCGCGACATCACCCTCGGCCGCGACCCGGACGGCTCGATCCCGGCGGCGGTCGGGATGAGCGAGGAAGAGATCTACGAGATGTACCGCCTGCTCGGCATCGCCAAGTACGAGGACAGGTACGTCATCCCGACCGCCCACGCCGAGCAGGCCCACGACCTCGAGGAGCTGGGCTGCTCCCTCGACTTCGACGACGGCCCCGGAATGTACGATTCCGGGCCGCTCGGCGAGGCCAGCGGACGTCCGGTCCCGGTGGCCGTGGAGACCTACCACGCGCTGAAACAACGCCAGACCACCGACGAGGCCGCCTCCGACGACACCCTGCGCGGACGGGTCAACCTGCTCAACTGGGACGGCAACGGGACCCCGGAGGGACTCTTCCCGGACAGGCGTCGGGAGGACCGGTCATGAGGCGGCGTACCCAGGACTGGAGGGTCGTCCACCAGGTCGCGGCCTGGTGTCTCGGCTACCCGGACGAGGAGCTGATCGCGAAGCTTCCGCTGCTGCGCAGCGCGCTCGCGGAGCAGCCCGGCTCGGAGCCGGTCACGCTGCTCCGCGGCTTCGTGGACACCCTGGCCCGCCAGGACCCGCACGCCCTGCAGCACGTCTACGTCGAGCTCTTCGACCTGCACCGCCGCCAGACGCTGCACCTGTCCTACTGGCGTGACGGTGACACCCGACGCCGCGGCGGGTCGCTGGCGGACTTCAAGGCGCGTCTGCGCGACGGCACCACCAAGGGCGGCGGCTGGGTCGTCGACACCCACGGCGAGCTGCCCGACCATCTGCCGATGGTGCTCGAGTACGCCGCCCTCGCCGACCCCGAAGGTGGCCGTCGGCTCCTCGTCGAGAACCGGTCGGCGCTCGAGCTCATCCGGCTCGCCCTGGTCGAGCGCGGCTCGGCCTACGCCGACGTCCTCGCCGCGGTCTGCGCGACCCTCCCCGGGCCCTCCGCGCGTGACAAGCAGGAGGCGCTCGCGATGGCGCAGGCCGGACCTGCCGCGGAGTCCGTCGGCCTGGAGATGCTGCCGTTCCCGACCGCCCGGCCGGGATCCGCGGCCTCGATGATGGGGGCCCGCTGATGACCGCCGCCTCCGGGTGGGACGTGGTGCTGTGGGGCGTGCTCCCCTATCTGGCCATCGCCGTTCTCGTCGTCGGCACCTGGTGGCGCTACCGCTACGACCGGTTCGGCTGGACGACACGCTCCTCCCAGCTCTACGAGTCGCGGCTGCTGCGGGTCGGCTCGCCGCTGTTCCACTTCGGCATCCTCGTCGTCATCGTCGGCCACGCCGCCGGCCTGCTCGTCCCCGCCTCCTGGACCGAGGCGCTGGGGATCTCCGAGGACGTCTACCACGGCAACGCGCTCTTCTGGGGCCTGATCGCCGGCATCTGCACCCTGGCGGGCCTGGCGCTGCTGATCTACCGCCGGCGTACGACCGGACCGGTCTTCATGGCCACCACCAGGAACGACAAGGCCATGTACGTCGTCCTGGTGGCCGCGATCGTCCTGGGCCTGTGGACCACGGTGGTCGCCCTCGCCGCGGGTCACCAGGCCCACGACTACCGCGAGACCGTCTCGCCCTGGTTCCGCTCGCTGTTCGTCCTGCAGCCCGACGTGACCGCGATGGCAGCTGCGCCGATCCAGTTCCACGTCCACGTGCTCGTCGGCCTGCTGCTCTTCACGATCTGGCCGTTCACGCGCCTGGTGCACGCCTTCACGGCACCGGTGCACTACCTGTTCCGCCCCTACATCGTCTACCGCAGCCGGGACGTACGTCCCCGTGCCGGCACGCGACCGGAGCGGCCCGGCTGGGCCGGCACCGGCACCTTCGACCGGGAGGCCCGATGAGCAATCAGCCCGTGTCCGCACCGACCCGGAGCGGACAGCTCAGGAATCTCCTGCTGGCGACCTGGGCGTTCACGATCAGCTTCTGGGCGTGGAACATGATCGCGCCCCTCGGGGTCCGCTACACCGGTGAGCTGGCGCTCTCGGCCGGGGAGAAGTCGATCCTGGTCGCGACCCCGGTGCTGGTCGGGTCGGTGGGGCGGATCCTCGCCGGCGCGCTCGCCGACCGCTTCGGGGGCCGGGTGATGTTCCCGGTGCTGATGATCGCCGCAGCGCCCTTCGTACTGCTGGTGGCGCTGGCCGGCAACATCGGCTCGTTCACGCTGCTGCTGGTCTTCGGCTTCTTCCTCGGCATCGCGGGGACGACCTTCGCGGTCGGGATCCCGTTCGCGAACGCGTGGTACCAGAAGTCACGACGTGGCTTCGCCACCGGTGTGTTCGGGATGGGCATGGGCGGCACCGCGCTGTCCTCGTTCTTCACACCGCGGTTCGTGGAGTGGTTCGGCTACACGACGACGCACGTGATCGTCGCGGTCGCACTGGTCGCGTCAGCAGCCTTGATGTGGTTCGCGCTCGAGGACGCCCCGGCCTGGCAGCCCAACCACGACGCGGTGGTCCCCAAGCTGGTCGCCGCGATCAAGCTCCCGGTGACCTGGCAGATGTCGTTCCTCTACGCCGTGGCCTTCGGCGGCTTCGTCGCCTTCTCCACCTATCTACCGACGTTCCTCAAGGACGTCTACGACTTCGACCTCACCGCCGCGGGCACCCGCACCGCCGGGTTCGCGATCGCCGCGGTGCTGTGCCGCCCGCTCGGCGGCGTCCTGTCCGACAAGGTGGGGCCGCGTACGGTCGCCTCGATCTCCTTCGGTGGCGCGGCCGTGCTCGCCGTTCTCATGTCGTTGACACCGCCGCTCGAGCTGGCCGCCGGCACGGTCTTCGTGCTCATGGCCGCGTTCCTGGGGCTGGGCACCGGCGCCGTCTTCACCTGGGTGGCCCAGCTCGCCCCGCCCGCCCGGGTGGGAGCGGTCACCGGCCTGGTCGGCGCCGCCGGCGGACTCGGTGGCTTCTTCCCGCCGCTGGTGATGGGGGCCACCTACGACGAGGTGAACCACTCCTACGCGACCGGTCTGATCCTGCTCTGCGTCGTCGCCGGAGCGGCCCTGATCTTCACGGTGTTCGGGATCAAGCGCCGCACCGGGACGCGCGAGACGGTTCAGCCCTAGGCCGCGGGCGAGGCGAGCCCGAGCACGATCCGTCAGGCCGAGACGAGCCCCGCGTCCGGGCCAAAGACCTCGTAGTGGATCCGGTCCTCGGCGACACCGCGCCGGCGCAGCGCGGCCTGCACGCCGGCCATGAACGGCACGGGTCCGCACAGGTAGATCTCGGCCCCGGCCGGCAGCTCGACGCCGTCGAGGTCGATCCGGCCGGATCGCAGCACCTCATCGGCTTCCCGGGCGCCGAGGTCCTCGTACCAGCGGAGCTGCGTCGCGCCGGGCAGCGCCTCGACGAGCTCGGATGCCTCGACCCGGTGTGCGTGGTTGGCCAGGGAGCGGTCGGCGTGCAGCACGAGCACGTTCCGGTCTGACTCGGTGCGGACCAGGTGGTGCAGGAACCCGATCATCGGGGTGATGCCGATGCCGGCCGAGACCAGCACCAGCGGCGCCTCGTGCTCGGGCAGGGTGAGCTCGCCGAACGGGGCGGAGACCTCGATCTCGTCGCCCTCGAAGAGGTTGCCGTGCAGGAAGGTGGAGACCTCGCCGGCGGGTGCGATCGCGTCGCCGTCGCGGTGTCCCGGGATCGCCTTGACGGAGATGCCCCAGGCACTGGCCGCCGGCACGCGGGTGAGGCTGTACTGCCGGATCTGGCGGGCGCCGTCGGGCAGGCGCACTGCGACCGAGACGTACTGGCCGGGGCGGGCCGGCGGCAGCGCCGAGCCGTCCTGGGCGGTCAGCACGTAGGAGACGGTGTCGGGCGACTCCTGCACGCGGCTCTGCACGACCAGGCGCCGGAACACCGTCTCGGGCGTGACGCCGGCGGCGGCGTAAAGGTCCTTCTCGATCGCGATCAGGCTCTCGGCCATGTGCCAGTAGACCTCGTCCCAGGCGGCGGCGACCTCCGCGGTGACGGCCTCGCCGAGCACCTCGACGATCGCGGCGAACAGGTGCTCGTGGACGATCGGGTACTGGTCCTCCCGAATTCCCAGCGACGCGTGCTTGTGCGCGATCCGGGCGAGGGTCGCCTTCGGGTCCGGGCCGTCCTCGGCGACCAGCAGCGTGGCGTACGCCGCGATGGCGCCGGCCAGGGCCCGCTGCTGATCGCCCTGGGCCTGGTTGCCCCGGTTGAACAGGTCGCGCTCGAGCTCGGGATGGGCCGCAAACAGGCGGCGGTAGAAGATCGGGGTGATCTCGCCGATCGCGGCACCGATCACGGGCAGGGTGGTGCGGACGACCTCGGTCGAGGCAGCGGACAACATCACGAGGAGCTCCTTCGTCGTCGTGTTGATGTGGGTGGGTGGGATCAGTCGGTCGGGCCCGAGCCGATCGAAAGCAACAGGGCGCGCGTCGGCGCCGCGGCGACATCGCCGATGGTGAGCTGGTCGAGGCTCGCGTAGAACGCCTCCTGCGCCTCCCGCAACGCGTGCCGCAGCCGACAGCCCGTACGCAACGGGCACGGCTCCGCGCCGTCGCACTCGACCACCTCGCCGGGGCCCTCGAGCTCGCGGACGATCCGGCCGACGGAGGTGTCGCGGGCGGTCTCGGCCAGGGACAGCCCGCCGCTCCTCCCCCGCCTGGTCTCGACCACGCCGAGCCGGCCGAGCGCGGTCACGACCTTCGCCGCGTGGGCGGGACGCACCCGGAGCTGCTCGGCCAGGGCTGTGGTCGTAGCGCTCTCGCCCTCCTCGAGGACCGAGAGCCGCATCACGATCCGGAGTGCCAGATCGGTGAACCGGGTCAGCTGCACGGACAGCACACTACTAATTCGGAGTCTCAAATGCCTATTTGAGACGAGGTGAGCCCGCTCACGCGCCGGCGGGTCTCGCCCGAATCCTGGGACGACCCGTCACAGCGAAAGGAAGGTTAGGCTAGCCTCACCTCATGCTTCCTGCGCTCTCCGGTCACGACCTGGTGCTCGGCTATGCCCGTGCCACCGTCGTCCATGGAGTCTCGATCGGCCTCGAGCCGGGGCGGGTCACCGCGCTCATCGGCCCGAACGGCTCAGGAAAGTCGACCGTCCTCCGCTCGCTCACCCGGCTGCACCGGGTGACCTCCGGATCGGTCTCGCTGGACGGAGCCGACAGCGCTCCCCTGGGCGCGCGCGAGTTCGCGCGCAAGGTGACTCTGCTGTCCCAGTCGCGTCCGCACCCCTCCGGCCTGACCGTCCGCGACGTCGTCGGGTTCGGCCGCCACCCGCACCGCCGCCGCTTCGCGGCGCTGACGGAGGAGGATCTGAGCAGCATCGACCGGGCGATGGAGCTGACCGGCACGGCGCCGATGGCGGACCGTCCGGTCGACCAGCTCTCCGGGGGCGAGCTGCAGCGTGTCTGGCTGGCCAGCTGCCTGGCCCAGGACACCGGCGTACTGCTGCTCGACGAGCCCACCAACCACCTCGACCTGCGCTACCAGGTCGAGATCTTGGACCTGGTCCGCGACCTCGCGGACCACCACGGGACGGCCATCGGCGTCGTCCTGCACGACCTGAACCAGACCGCCGCCGTGGCGGACCAGGTCGTACTGCTGCACCACGGCGTTGTGCACGCCACCGGCGAACCCGCTGACGTGCTCACCGCCGAACACCTCTCCGAGGTGTACGGACTCCCGATCGAGGTGACCTCCGATCTGGAGACCGGGCGCGTCCGGGTCGAGCCCCGCGGCAGGCATCACGCCCGGCGCTGACGCCGGCGGACACGAAGAGGAAGACATGATTCGACGTACGACGACGGCTGCCCTGACGACGGCTTGCGCGGCGCTCCTGCTCGCCGCGTGCGGCCAGACCACCACCGCCGCCGAGACCGACAAGTCCGAGCCGAAGGCCTCGGCCGGCTGCGAGGGGGTCGAGACCTCGACCGGCCCGGTCAGCCTGACCGACTCCTACGGCAACAAGGTCGAGCTCGACAAGCCCGCCGAGCGGGTCGCGGTCCTCGAGTGGCAGCAGACCGAGGACCTGCTCACCCTCTGCGTCGATCCGGTGGCCGTGGCCGACGTGAAGGGCTACAACACCTGGGACACCGCCGAGAAGCTGGACGCGGGCACGACCGACGTCGGCACCCGCGGTGAGCCGAACCTGGAGACGCTCTTCGGCACCGACCCCGACCTGATCGTCGTCGAGGCGTACACCGCCGACGACGAGATCCTCAAGCAGCTCGCCAAGTACGACGTCCCCGTCCTCGCCACCAAGGGCGCCGACGCGAAGGACCCCGTCGCCAACATGGTCACCACCTTCGAGATGATCGCCGAGGCGACCGGCCGCGAGGCGCAGGCGGAGAAGGTCGTCGGCGAGTTCGAGGACAAGCTCGCCGCCTCCAAGAAGGCGGTCGCCGACGCCGACGCCGCCGGCACCGAGTTCGTCTACTACGACGGCTGGATCGACGGCGCCAACGTGGCGATCCGCCCCTTCGGCCAGGGCTCGCTGATCGGCGAGCTCGGCGAGGAGCTGGGCCTGAAGAACGCCTGGACCGGCGAGGTCGACCCCGCGTACGGCCTCGGGCAGACCGACATCGAGGGCATGACCACCCTCGGCGACGCCACCTTCTTCTACACCGGCACCGTCGACCCTGCCGGCGACATCAACGCCGAGCTGGCCAAGAACAAGGTCTGGAAGTCCATCCCCGCCGTCAGCGAGGGTCGCTCCCACGCGTTCCCCGGCGGCATCTGGACCTTCGGTGGACCCCGCTCGGCCGAGCAGGTCCTGGACGCGTACGTCGCCCTGCTCACCAAGTGACCGATGCCGCCAAGGCCCCGCGGGCGGGTGCAGGAGGCGCCTCGGTCGTCCTCCTGTGCCTGCTCGCCGGGCTGCTGCTCACTGCTTGCTGGCATCTCACCCAGGGCACCTCGGGCGTAGGCCCTGCCGACTTCGTCGACGCACTGCTCGGACGTGAGCAGGCCCATGGCGCCACGGCCTCGACGATGGAGATCATCACCGGCTCGCGGATCCCCCGGCTCGCCGCGGGTATCGCGGTCGGGTTCGCGCTCGGGGTCGCGGGCGCGCTCCTGCAGTCGCTCGCCCGCAACGCGATGGCGGCCCCCGACACCCTTGCGGTGACCGGCGGCGCCTACTTCGCGGTCACCCTGGTCGCCGCGTTCGGGCTCTCCGTGCCGTTGTGGGCCTCGGGCATCACGGCCTTCCTCGGCGGCCTGTTGGCCGCCGGCATCGTCCTCGCCCTGGCCGGTGGGGCCGGTACGTCGACGACCCGGCTGATCCTGGCCGGCTCCGCGGTGGCGCTCGCTCTCCAGGCCGCCACCTCGACGCTGCTCATCCTCTACTCCGAGGAGACCACGAGCCTGTTCGCGTGGGGCAGCGGATCGCTGAGCCAGCTCGGGCTGCAGGCCTTCTGGCAGGTGGCTCCTGTGGTCGTGGTGGCAACCGTCTGCGGTCTGCTGCTCGCCCGCCGGATCGACCTGCTCTCGGCCGGCGACGACGCCGCCTCGGTCCTCGGGGTGCCGGTCCGTTCCACCCGGGCGATCGGGACCGTCCTGGCGGTGCTGCTCACCTCGGCGTCGGTGACGCTGGCGGGGCCGATCGGCTTCGTCGGCCTCTGTGCCCCGGTCCTCGTCCGCCTGCTCGGCCGGATCGTCCCGACGCTGCACCGGCACGCCGTGCTGCTGCCGGCCGCCGGCCTCGTGGGCGCTCTGGTCGTCGTCGTGGCGGACGTGGTCGTCCGGGCCCTCCTCGGCGCGGAGGAGGCGATGTCCGTGCCCACCGGCGTGACCACGACGATCGCCGGGGCGGTCGTGATGGTCCTCCTCGCCCGCGGCGGGCGCGACTCCGGCCCCACCCGCCGACCGCCGGGCGCCACGGTCACGATCCGCAGCCGGGTTCGGTTCCTGGCGGTGCTCGTCCTCCTGCTCACCCTCACCGCCGGGGCGACCGTCCTCGGCCTGCTCGCCGGCCACCAGTGGCTCTACACCGGCGACATCGTCGCCTGGTTGCAGGGCGAGGGCATCCCGCTGGTCCGGTTCGCACTCGACGAGCGCGCACCGCGCGTCGGCGCAGCCGTCCTCGCCGGCGGAGCCCTCGCCCTCGCCGGCACCTTCGTCCAGGCCACCTGCCGCAACCCGCTCGCCGAGCCGGGGATCCTCGGGATCACCGGCGGCGCCGGGGTGGGTGCGGTCATCGTGGTCACCGGGCTCTCCTCCGGGTGGAGCGGCGGCAGCTCGGCGGCGGCATCGACCACCACGATGCTCATTGCGGCGACCGCCGGATCGCTGATCGCCTTCGGTCTCGTCTACGGCCTGGCCTGGCGGCACGGGATCGACACCGACCGGCTGGTGCTCATCGGCATCGGCGTCTGGTACGGATCGGTCTCCCTCAGCACCTTCCTGCTGGTGCGCTCCAACCCGTGGGACACGCCGCGGATCTACACCTGGCTGTCCGGTTCGACCTACGGCCGCAGCTGGGAGCAGGTCGTCCCGGTCGCCGTGGCCCTGGCCATCGCGGTGCCGGTCGCCTTCATGGTGCGCCGCGAGCTCGACCTGCTCAGCCTCGACGAGGACACCCCGCGGCTGGTGGGAGTGTCCTCGGAGCGGGTGCGGCTGCTGATCCTGCTGACCGCCGCGGTGCTCACCGCGATGGCCGTCTCCGCCGTCGGTGTCGTCGGCTTCGTCGGCCTGGTCGCCCCGCACATCGCGCGCGCCCTCGTCGGCGGGCGCAGCGTACGGGTCGTCCCGGTCGCCCTCCTGGTCGGAGCGCTGCTCCTCGTGGTCGCCGACACCATCGGCCGCACCGCGATCAGCCCGGCGCAGATCCCCGCAGGTCTCGTCGTCGCGCTCATCGGCGCGCCGTACTTCATCTTCCTGCTGGCCCGGTCCAGACCATGAGGTGACCCTCAGGCCGACGGCGGATTCCGGGGCCAGCCCACCTCGATGCGGGCCCCTCCGCCGTCGGCATCGGCGATCGCGACCGATCCGCCGTGGGCCTTGGCGAGGCCGCCGACGATGTAGAGGCCCAGGCCGGAGCCCCCGCGAGCGCCGTGCTTCCAGAACTTCGTGAACACGCGCTGTCGCAGCTCGGTGGGGATGCCGTCCCCGCGGTCCTCGACGACCAGCAGGACCTGGTCGTCGTCCGGACGCGCGCCGAGGCTCACCGTGACGACACCGTCGCCGTGGCGTACGGCGTTCTCGACGAGGTTGGTGACGACCTGGGTGAACTTGTCCGGGTCGGCGTGGATCTCCAACTCGTCCTCGCCGGCGGAGATGTCGAGCTCGATCGGCCGGGAGGTCGCCGAGCGCACCGACTCGACCACGCGGGTGACCAGCACCGTCGCGTCGCTGGCACGGGGGTAGAGCTGCAGGCGGCCGGTGTCGATCCGGGCGACGTCGAGGAGCTCGGCGATCAGCCGGGAGAGCCGGTCGGAGTCGGAGGCGACGGTCCTGAGCATCAGCTTCTTCTGATCGTCGTTGAGCCGGTCCCACCGGTTCAGGAGCGCCTGCACGAACCCCTTGACCCCGGTCAGCGGCGAGCGCAGCTCGTGGGCGACGGTGGCGACCAGGTCGGAGCGCTCCCGGTCCAGCCGCTTGCGGCCGCGGCCCGAGCGAAGCGAGATCGAGACCTGCTCGACCGCCGCGTCCGGCGCCGGGCGCCGGATCGTCGAGACGACCAGCACCTCGGTGCCGTCGGGCAGGAGCCAGGCCTGCTCCGGTGTGCCGGTGACGGTCCGCAGGGTGTCGTAGGGCCGGTTGGCCTCGACCCACGTGTGCCCCTCGGTGTTGCTCAGCGTGAGTACGTCGCCCAGCGGCTTCCCCAAGCTCGCGTCGGGGTCCACGCCGAGCATCCGCCCGGCCAGGGCGGAGACCAGGACGACCGCTCCGTCCGCGTCGGCGACGACGACGCCGTCGGGCAGGGCATCGGCGAGTTCACGGGCGTCCACGCCGACACCCTAGACCGAGGAGATCGATGCCGGGTCGCTACTAGGGACGATTGCTCGTCGAGCGACCCGTGCGGCGGCCGGGACGGTCGCCGCGAGCAGCACTCCGATGACAGCCAGAGCCAGCCGTACGTCGACCCCGGCCGCCGCGCCGATCAGGGGTGTCGCGACCAGGACCGGGCCGGTCTGGGCCAGCTGGGTCAGGCTCGAGAACCGGGCGAGCATCTCCGGCGGGGTGCGAGCGACGTAGGCCGGGATCAGGTACGAGGTCAGCATCGTGGTGCCGACGCCGACGAGGCCGATCGCGAGGACGCCCACCCAGACCTCCGTACGCAGCGCCAGCAGCACCACGCCGACGACCGCGAGCACCGGGCCGGCGACCGCGACCGGCGCGCGGGGCGCGCCCCGGCGGGCGACGACGAGGGTCGTCACCAGTCCCCCGGCGACCCAGGCACCGGAGACAAGACCGGTCTCGGCCGCGGTCCAGCCGCGCTCGCGGCCGGCGAGCGGCAGGGCGAGCATGACCAGCGGGAGGACCGATGCGGCCAGGCCGGTGATGGCGACCAGGACCGGGACGACCCCGGGGGTGCGTCGTGCTGCCCTGGCCCCATCGGCCAGGCTGCGCCAGACCGAACCCTGGCCGGGCTCGGGTGCCGGCTCGTGCGGTGGCCGCACCAGGAGCAGCGCGAGGAGCACGAGGGCGAACGTCGCCGCGTCCAGCCCGGCGGTCAGCGGCAGGCCGCCGTGGCCGATCAGGAAGCCGCCGGCCGCGGGACCGGCGGTGCGGGCGACCTGGTGGGCCGAGCCGACCAGTGCCATCCGCCGGTCGAGATCCTCGGCTCCGAACAGCCGTGCGAAGACCCCTTCGGCCGGTCGCCGCAGCGCCTGGATGGTGCCTGAGAGGGCACCGACGGCGACCAGCATCCACAGATCGGCACCGCCGATCGCGCCGACCGCGAACGCGGCCATGACCAGCACCATCGCCGCGTCGCAGGCGGCCATCGTCCGGCGGATCCCGACCCGGTCGGCCAGCACTCCCCCGGCGAGCACCAGCACCGCGAGCGGGATGCCCTCGATGGTCAGCACCAGGCTGGCCGCGTCGGCTCCGAAGCCCGCCGCCGCCCAGCCGATCGCGAAGAAGGTCACCGAGTCGCCGAAGACCGAAGCGGTCGACGCTGCCAGCCAGGGGCGGAACCCCCGGCCTGTGGTCACGCCCACGTCTCAGTCCTCGGGGTCGTGGCGCACGGGCATGACCAGCGCGGTGAACCCGGGCTGGTAGGGCGAGGTGACCACCACCGGCCGGTCCGGCGCGGTCACGGCCACCTGCACCTCGTCCCCCAGGCACGCTGCCAGCGCGCGGCCGAACAGGGCCGTGCCGAGCCGGAGCCGGACCGGCGGGCCGGTCACCACGCCGCGTACGTCGCTCTGTTCGGCGGTGTGGGGCGAGCGGAGCCGCGCGTGGTCTCCGAGGAAGAGGTCGACCTCGGCATAGCCGGCCGCGTCGAGGCCGGCGAGCAGGTCGGCCTTGGCGAGCACTGCATGGGTGCCGGCCGGCTCCAGGCCGGCGAGGACGAGCCGATGGGCCGGGTAGGTGGTGTCGCGGCCCAGCTCCTGACCGGCGAGGGTCAGCGTGCCGTCGGCGATGCGCAGCTCGACCGTCAGGATCCCGTCGAGCCGGTCGGCCAACGCTGCCGCGTCGGGCAGGGACAGCACAGCTCGGCCGCCGTCCCCCTCGGCGGCCGCGGGCAGCTCCCGCACCGCCATCCAGTAGCGGTTGGTGGCGACCACGTCCACCCCGGTGCCGTCGACGTCGACGAGGACGGAAGCGAGCTCGGAGGCCGGATCGGACTCGGCCGCGTGCCGCACCTGCCGGATCGCGGCGGCCAGCACGGGACCAGGGAGCTCGGCGACCGCCGGCCTCGCGGCAGGACCGGCGTCGACGGCGGCCAGCACGCCACGTACGGCCTCGGAGGCCCGCGCCGTGCGCGCGCTCTGGTCCTCGAGGAACCCCGCCAGCGCCGTCCGCGCCTCTGCGACCGGCGAGTCGAGCACCACCCGCATGGTCTCGATCGGCACCCCGGCCTCGCGCATCCCCACGATCAACCGGGCCCGCTCGGCGAGCTCGGGTGTGTAGTAGCGATATCCGGTCCCCGAGTCGACCTCGGCCGGCACCAGCAACCCGCACTCGTCGTAGTGGCGCAGCGCGCTCGCCGTCAGGCCCACGGCGCGCGCGAACGCGCCGATCGTCAGCAGTGGCTCATCCATGCCCGCAACCATCGGCCTTCAGGTGAGATGAAGGTCAAGCGATCTGCGCCGCCCGCAGCCGGACGAGCTCGGCGAAGACGTCGTCGGGCAGCGGACGCTCGACGGTGCAGTAGAGCGAGCCCCCGCCCTCGGAGACCTCGAAGTCGCCGGCGACCTGGGCATTCAGGCTTCCGCTGAACGGGATCACCGACAGGCCGGCCCTGGTCGCCATCACCGAGATCAGCCCTTTGCCACGGAGCGTGTAGCACGCCATCGCGTACTTCGTGCCGGGCACAGCCTCGGGGAACAGCTCGAGCACCAGGTCGTAGTAGTGCTCGATCAATACCCGCTTCGCCGGCTCGACGCCGGCGAGATAGTCCATCACGGGGTCACTCACGCGGCCGCCCCCGTAGCGCGAGCGCCATGATACGGACGCGGCCGCGTGATGACTGTCTGGTTCACTCGCTCACGCTCGCTCACGGCTCCACCATAGGTGGGTTCAGCGCTGGGCGCGGGCGCTCGCGTAGAGGCAGAGCGCTGCGGCGGTGGAGAGGTTGAGCGACTCGGCCCTGCCGAAGATCGGGATGCTCACGATCTCGTCGGCCTCGGCGGCCAGCTCCGCCGGGAGACCCCAGGCCTCGTTGCCCATGAGCCAGGCCGTGGGCCGGGCCAGGAGCGCGTCGGCGGCGAACAGGTCCGCGGTGCCGTGCATGTCGGCGGCCAGGACGGTCAGCCCGGCAGCCTTCGCGGCCTTCACCGCGACCAGCGGGTCACGCTCGATGGCGACCGGGAGGTGGAAGGCGGAGCCGACCGAGGCGCGGATGGTCTTGGGGTTGTAGAGGTCGACCGAGTCGCCGGCGAGGACGACTCCGGACGCTCCCGCCGCGTCGGCACAGCGGATGACGGTGCCGGCGTTGCCGGGATCGCGTACGTCGGCACAGATCACCACGAGCGGGCCGGCGATGTCGGCGAGCGGTACGTCCAGGAACCGGCACAGCGCCACCACACCGGCCGGGGTGACCGAGTCGGATAGCCCGGCCATGGCCCGGTCCTCGACGAGCGTCACCTGCTGATCGGCCAGCAGCGAGGCGTACGTCTCGGCTCCTGCTTCCGTCGCGAAGATCTCCTCGACGCACCCGGGCACGCCGAGCGCGCCCTCGACGGCCTTCGGCCCGTCCGCAACGAAGAGCCGCCGCTCGGCACGGGCCGAGCGGCGGCTCAACTTGCGAGCCTCCTTGACGCGAGCGTTGCCCGCGGAGAGAGGCGTCGTCATATGACTCAGGCGTTCGCCGGGGCGTTGACGTCCTCCGGCAGCGCAGCCTTGGCCTGGGCGACGAGCGCGTTGAACGCGGCCACGTCGTTGACGGCGAGCTCGGCGAGGATCTTGCGGTCGACCTCGATGCCGGCCAGGTTGAGACCCTGGATGAAGCGGTTGTAGGTCATGCCCTCGGCGCGCGCGGCCGCGTTGATCCGCTGGATCCACAGGCGACGGAAGTTGCCCTTGTTCTTGCGGCGGTCGTTGTAGGAGTAGACCAGCGAGTGGGTGACCTGCTCCTTCGCCTTGCGGTAGAGGCGCGAGCGCTGGCCCCGGTAACCGGAGGCCCGCTCGAGGGTGGTGCGACGCTTCTTCGCAGCGTTCACTGCGCGCTTGACGCGTGCCATTTCAGTGCTCCTTGAATGCTAGGGAAAGTTTCGGGGTGATCGCTCAGCGACCGAGCAGCTTCTTCGCGCGCTTGACGTCGGCGGGAGCGAGCTCCACCAGACCAGCGTTGCGACGGTGCTTCTTGCGCGAGCCGGTGGTCGGCGCGGAGGCGAACGCAGCGCCGGACTTACGGCCGGCCTGCAGGCGCTGGATCTTCCCGGAACCGGTCACCTTGAAGCGCTTCTTGGAACCGGAGTGGGTCTTGTTCTTCGGCATAGTTCTTCCTTCTCTCGTCGTCCGGCCGGTCACGGGGCGCCGCGGCGGCGGAAGTCAGTGGATCGACCGGTCAGAGGTCGATGTCGGGGTCGAGGTTCTCCGAGCGACGCTTGACCTTGGGGGTCGAGGTCGGACGGGCGGCGTTCGCGGCCGTACGCTCCGCCTTCTCGGCGGCCTCGTCGGCGGCACGCTCGGCGGCCTTCTCCTCCTTGGCCGTCTTCGCCTCCACCTTGGCGTCGGCCTTCTTCTTGTGAGGGCCGAGCACCATGATCATGTTGCGGCCGTCCTGCTTCGGCGAGGACTCGACGAAGCCCAGCTCCGCGACGTCGTCGGCCAGCTGCTGCAGCAGGCGGAAGCCGAGCTCGGGACGGTGCTGCTCACGGCCACGGAACATGATCGTGATCTTGACCTTGTCCCCGGCGTTGAGGAACCGCACGACGTGACCCTTCTTGGTCTCGTAGTCGTGCTTGTCGATCTTCGGACGAAGCTTCATCTCCTTGATGATCACGTTCGTCTGGTTTCGACGGGCTTCACGGGCCTTCTGGGCGTTCTCGTACTTGAACTTCCCGTAGTCCATGAGCTTGCAGACCGGCGGCTTGCCCTGCGGGGCGATCTCGACGAGGTCGAGGTCGGCCTCCTGGGCCAGGCGCAGCGCGTCAGGGGTCGGCACGATACCGACCGTCTCTCCGTTGGGACCAACGAGGCGGACCTCGGGAACCCGGATCCGGTCGTTGATACGAAGCTCAGTGCTGATGTGTCCTCCAGTTGTTGTGGCTTGCGGAGGCTCTGATCTCGGTCTCCGGGCCGCGTGCACGGGCGGTCCGGAAATCAAAAAAGGCTTCCGCTTGATTGTCACAAGCGGAAGCCAGTCATGTCGCTCACCCCCACAGGGGCTCGCACCACCGAGTCCACTGCCCCATGAAATTCCTGGAACACTGTCTTCGGGACCGGACCCGACGACCTCTGTTGCTGTGCGGTCGATGCGGGTGGGAGAACGCTGTCGTGATCTCCGCTTGTTGGATCGAACCGACGGCGTACGTCGGCTGATCGGTCAACACGGAACACTACTGCAACATTCCCGGCTGTCCCAATCGTCAGGGGCGCACCCAGGCCGTACGCGGCCCGACGGTCGCCAGCTGCCAGCCCTCGGCGACCTTGTGCAGGTCGTCGCCCTCGATCGCGAACGGGACCGGGCCGGCGAGATCGAGCACCAGAGCGTCCGCGCCGTCGTGGACCGCGGCCTGGGCGGCGTCGCGCAGCGAGACCGGCACCGGGCGGGCGTCGGCCTGCCACGCCTGCAGCGGCGCTGTGCCGGTGAACCCGAGCAGCGCTTGCCGGCCGTCGGCGCCGGTGAGCAGCACGGTGGCCATGTCGGAGGTCTTGTCGTGGGCCAGGCCGGCCTCGTCGACCTCGACCTCTCCCAGCACCGCGACGACCGGGACGAGCACCCGGGCGGAGGCGAGCGTGCTGAGCACGTCGCCGTGCGTGGCCCGGCCGGCGGCGTACGCCCTCATCACGGACACGACCTCGGGGCTGGTCTCGCCGGTGTCGCCGGGAAAGGCCGAGCCGAGGAGTCGCTTGTCGTTCATCGCCACCATTGAACCCCAGCCCGGGCCCCAGCCGAAGATCAGGGCCGATATCGGGGACAGTCCGGGTGCCGAGTCACCGCCGCTGTGGGAGTCTGGAGACATGGACCAAGGCGCCTATCTCGCACTAGCCGCCGCGCTCACCGTGCTGGGCGCGATCTGGACGTGGGTCGCGTTCCGACGGCGCGGTCTCGGCGCCGGCGTGAAGGCGCTCGGATGGACGATGCTCGCCCCGGCGGCCTACCTCACCGGGCTGCTGCGGGCCGGCGGCAGGATCGTCGACGCCATCGCCGACTGGGCCGCGCGCCTCGTCTTCAGCCCGACCGTATGGGTCGGTTTCGGCATCGCCGCGCTCGCGATCGTGCTGATCTTCGTGGCCCGGGTCCTGCCCACCAAGGAGCGGCCGAGCCGCGCGGCACGGAAGGCGGCCGGCGCCGCACCCGCCGGCGCTGCCGGACCGGCCTCGGTCGCGGCTCCGAAGACCGCCAAGGGCCCGGTGATCGACGACGACGATGACGACATGGCCGACGTCAACGACATCTTGAAGAAGTACGGCATCTCCTGACCTCGACCGACTCCCCCGCTGCCGCCGATCTCCTCACGATCGCGATGAGCCGCCCGGCCACCCTCGGCCCGGGCCGGCTGATCTGCGTCGACGGGCCCGCCGGCTCCGGGAAGACGACGCTGGCCACCGCCCTGGCCGAGATGACTCGGGCACCGGTGCTCCACATGGACGACCTGTACGCCGGCTGGGACGGCCTCGCCGCCGGCATCGCCCAGCTCGAGACGGTCCTGCTCCCCCTCGTCGAGGGCGCCCCGGGCTCCTACCGCCGCTACGACTGGCACCGGGGTACGTTCGCCGAGACCGTCCTGGTCCCGCCGAGCCCGCTGCTGGTGATCGAGGGGGTGGGCAGCGGGGCTGCGGCGTACGACGGCTTCCGCACCGCCCTGGCCTGGGTCGACGCGCCGGAGGAGCTGCGCAAGCAGCGCGGCCTCGACCGCGACGGCGACACCTTCGCGCCACACTGGGACGCGTGGGCCGCGGCCGAGGCCGAGCACTTCGCCGCGAACGACACCGCGGCCCGCGCCGACGTGGTCGTGAGCGCCTAGGGATCCGGTACGTCGCGAGGCTGACCCGACCGGCCACCGGGACCGTGCGGGCACCTGGATAGCCTGGGCGCGTGCTGAGACCGAGTGGAGAGCAGTTCACGATCGACGGCGGGGGCTACTCCGCGACGGTGACGGAGAGTGGCGGGGCGCTGCGGCTGCTGTCCTACGAGGGCCGCGACCTCATCGCCGGGTTCGGCGACGACGAGCAGTCCCAGGGCGGCAGGGGCCAGCTGCTGGCGCCGTGGCCCAACCGGATCCGCGACGGCCGCTACGAGTTCGGCGGGAAGAGCCACCAGCTCGGGCTCACCGAGGTCGCGCGCAACAACGCCTCCCACGGGCTGTTGCGGTGGGCGCAGTGGCTGCCCATCGACGAGGCCAAGGACTCGATCACCCTGGCCACCCGGCTGATGGCGCAGAGCGGCTATCCGTGGACGCTCGACCTCGAGGTGACGTACGCGATCGGGCCCGAGGGGCTCACCGTGACCCAGTCGGCGACCAACCACGCCGACTCCCCCGCGCCCTACGCGGCCGGCGCCCACCCCTATCTGACCGCCGGCGCGGGACCGGTCGACGGCTGGACCCTCACCCTCCCGGCGCGGACCCGCCTGCTCTCCGACCCGGAGCGCAAGCTGCCGACCGGGAGCGAGCCGACCGCCGGGACCGCCCACGACTTCACCTCGGCCAAGCCCATCGGCGACGTCGTCCTGGACCACGCCTTCACCGATCTCGACCGTGGCGAGGACGGCCGGGCGACGGTCACCCTCGCGGGGCCTGACGGCGGCGTCGCGCTCTGGGTAGACGAGCGCCACCCGTGGCTGATGGTCTACAGCGCCGACGACCAGTCGCCCGCGCGCGGCAGCCTCGCGGTCGAGCCGATGACCGCTCCCCCGGACGCCTTCAACTCCGGCACCGACCTGGTCTCGCTCGCTCCCGGCGAGCGCCTCGACGTCACCTGGGGCATCACCGCGCTCTGATCGGCTCCGCCTAGCGGTCGCACTCCAGCAGCGAGAGATCGAACGCCTCGGCCATCGCCGCATAGCCGGCGTCGCCGGGGTGGAGGTGGTCGCCGGAGTCGTACGCAGGCAGGAACCGCGCCGGCCGGTCGGGGTCACGCGTGGCGGCGTCGAAGTCGACGGTGCCGTCGAACTCGCCGGAGGTGCGGATCCACTCGTTGACCGCGGCCCGCACCTGGTCGCGCTCCGGGGTGTAGCGGCTGCCGCCCTCGTACGGCGTCAGCGTGGCGCCGACGACGCAGACGTCCTCGGCGTGCGCCTGCGCGATCAGCTCGCGGTAGGCGCCGATCAGGTCGGAGGCCTCGTCGGCGAGGTCCCAGCGGATGTCGTTGATGCCCTCCAGCAGCACGACCGTGGAGACGCCGGGCTGGTCGAGGACGTCGCGACGGAAGCGGTCCAGACCGCGCTGGCCGCCGGTCCCGTCGGCGAGGAGGCGGTTGGCGGAGATGCCCTCGTTCATCACGCCGAACCGGCCGGCGAACCGGCTGCTCGCGATCCGGTCGGCCAGTACGTCCGGCCAGCGCCGGTTGGCGCCGACGGTGGAGCCGCTCCCGTCGGTGATCGAGTCGCCGAAGAACACCGCGGTCCGGACCCGGCGCGGCTTCTCGATGACGACGCTCTCGACCCAGTACCAGCTGGAGATCTCCGTCGTGTACGCCGCGCCCGACTCCTCGCCGGCGACGTCCGCGCCGGGGGTCCCGGAGACGTAGGAGGTCTGCAGGGCCACGTCGTGCCCGGTGATCGGGCCGCTGTCGCCGACGACGTGGAAGCTGACCGCGAGGGTGGTGTCGGCCGGCACGGTCGCGTCGACGGGGTCGCTGAGCACCTCGGTGCCGGGAGCGACGGTGACCTCGTCGGCACCGGCGAAGGTCACCGGCCGGTTCGTGCCGCGCACGACCGCGGCTCCGTCCCCGGCCAGGCCGAGGTGGGCCGAGGTGAAGGTGGCCGGACGGTCACCGAAGACGTTGGAGAGGGTGATGCGTACGCCGGAACCACCCAGCGAGGTGTGCACCAGGTTGCGCACCGAACGGTCGGCCAGCCCGGCGGCGCCGGTGGCACCGCCCACCTCGTCGGCCGAGGCGCCCCAGGTGCCGACCGGGTGCACGGGCGCGGCCTGGGCCGGCACGGACGCCACCAGGGTGAGCACGGCCGCCAGGACGGCGAAGCCACGAGTCCAGGAGATCACGCGGCCACGCTAAGGCGCGGTGGCCGCCGCTATCAGCGGTTCGCGCGAGGATTCCCCGAACCGTAGTAAACGATTGGCCGGACGGTCGTTGCTAGGACAGTTCCTCGACCAGCGTACGCAGCGTGCGCACGGCCTTCCGCGACGAGAGCCCGTCGGCGGCCTGGATACCGAGGGCGGAGATGTTGTGGCCCGAAGCCAGGTCGATGGTGGGCCAGGGAGCGCCGCGCGGGAAGTTGATCGCGAGCACCTCGGCCCACTCCAGATCGCGGCGCTTGTAGCCGTTGACCACGGTCAGCCCGTCCACCCGGGCGACGACCCGCGACCGGGTCAGAGCGTGCACGCAGGCCACGATCCCGAGACCCAGGGCCCCGAAGGTGAGCCGTTCGAAGAGGGTGACCTGGGCCTTGATCTCGGGCGTGAACCCCACCCAGACCATCGTGCACATCACCGCGAGCGCGGCCACCAGGAACCAGCCCATCACGCTGGCCCCGATCGGGCGCCAGGTGTGCGGCAGCTTCACCGGCAGCCCAGGTCGATCAGGCTCGGTTCCGGAGGGCTCAGATCCGGCAGGCATTGATCTCCGTCAGCAGGATGGCGCGGGCGCCCACGGCGTAGAGGTCGTCCATCAGCTTCTGCGAACCCTTGCGCGGCACCATCGCGCGGACCGCGACCCAGCCCTCGCGGTGCAGCGGGCTGACCGTCGGCCCCTCGAGCCCGGGCGTCATCGCGGAGGCCTGGGCGAGGTCTTCGGCGCGGATGTCGTAGTCCATCATCACGTAGCTGCGCGCGATCAGGACGCCGTCGAGACGGCGGCGGAAGGTCTCGTACGCGGCCGGCAGCTGCGCGCCGGAGCGGGTGATCACCACGGCCTCGGAGTGCATGATCGGCTCGCCGAAGATCTCCAGGCCGGCCTGCCGCATCGTGGAGCCGGTCTCGACCACGTCGGCGATCGCGTCGGCGACACCGAGCTGGATCGAGGTCTCCACGGCGCCGTCGAGGCGGGTCACGCTCGCGTCGATCCCCTCGCGCTCCAGGAAGGCGGCGACGACACCGACGTAGGAGGTCGCGATCCGCTTGCCGCGCAGCTCCTCGACCGCGGAGAAGGCGCCGGCGCGGCCGGCGAAGTGGAACCGCGAACGGCCGAAGCCGAGCCCGATGACCTCGTCGGCCTTGGCGCCGGAGTCGAGGAGCAGGTCGCGGCCGGTGATGCCGATGTCGAGGGTGCCTTCGCCGACGTAGAGCGCGATGTCGCGCGGGCGCAGGTAGAAGAACTCGACGCCGTTCTCCTCGTCGATGAGGGTCAGGCGCTTGGAGTCGTCGCGCTGGCGGTAGCCCGCCTCGCGCAGCAGCTCGGAGGCCGCGACGGACAGCGACCCCTTGTTGGGAACGGCGATCCGGAGCATGCTCTCCGCGGATGTGTCAGTCATGGGTGATCCCTAAAGGTGTGAGTAGACGTCGTCGATCGAGATGCCGCTGGCGAGCATGAGCACCTGGGCGTGGTAGAGCAGCTGGGAGATCTCCTCCGCGGTCGCTTCCTTGCCCTCGTACTCGGCCGCCATCCAGGACTCGGCGGCCTCCTCGACCAGCTTCTTCCCGATCGCATGGACCCCGGCGTCGAGCTGTGCCACGGTGCCGGATCCTTCAGGTCGGGTCCGGGCCTTCTCACTCAGCTCGGCCCAGAGCTCGTCGAACGTCTTCACGAGCGTCAAGCCTAGGCCGTACGCGACCCCGCACCCGAATCGTCTCACCGTCTTGATAGCAGTCCTGCTATCGACAGCCATAGCAGGACTGCGATACCGTCGATTTCGTGAGCACTGACGACGAGGACGCCGCGTTCTACGCCGGGATCGCCGCGCAGGTCACCGAGCACCGAGTCGCGCGGGGCCTGTCCCAGCGCGAGCTCGCCGAGCTCTGCGGCACGACCCAGTCGGCGATCGCACGGCTGGAGTCCGGGTCCCGCCCACCCAAGATCGACACCCTCCTCCGGGTGGCAGCCGCCCTCGACTGCCGCCTCGAGGTCGGCTTCCACGCCCGCACCCGAGCCCACAGGAGCACACCATGAAGACTCCGATAGCCGCCGACGAGGTCGAGTCGACCCGGAGCGAGCGGTTCCTGGCGGTCGCGCTGACCGCCTTCCTGCTCGTCGGCACCGTCTGGTTCTACGTCAAGGTGGCCGGCTGGTGGCCGCTCTACCTGGACTGGGACCAGTGCAACAACGGCGAGACTCCGTGCAAGATCCCCGGCCACGAGGCGATGCAGATCGGCGTACGTCTCGGCTTCATCATCCTGCTCTGCCTGGTCGGGTTCTGGGTCCTCTACCGGCTGCGCCGCAGCGGCTCGCGCTTCCTCCCGCTCGGCTTCGCGCTCGCCGCGACCGGGGTGATCATGGCGCTCGTCTTCGCCTTCCACTACACCTTCGAGTACGCCGACTTCGGCCCGCTCATCCTGTCGCTGTTCGGCGCAGCGGCGACCGTCGGCGTCTTCGTCGCCGTCCAGCGGCTCCTGGCCAAGCGGATCCCGGCCATGCGCGTACGCAAGGGCGACTGCCCCTACTGCGGCTACCCGACCCGCGGCAAGCACTGCGAGGGCTGCGGCCGCGAGACCATCGCCCCGTGCACCACCTGCGATGCCGACCGCCGGGTCGGCTCCCTGCACTGCGTGGCCTGCGGAGCGGAGTAACCCTCAACCTCAGGGTCAGGGTTTGACCGGGCGCACGGTCGCGCGGTGGAGCTTCATACTGTGCTCTTTCATGAAGGCGACGTAGCCCGGCGCGTTGAGCTCCAGGATCGCCGCTGCGTTGGTGCCGGGCTCGACCGTGCCGCGGATCTTGGCGGGCACACCCATCACCAGGCTGCGGTCGGGCACCTCGGTCCCCTCGACCACCATCGCGCCGGCCGCGATCAGGCAGCCGTCACCGATGACGACGGCGTCGGAGACCACCGCTCCGTTGCCGATCAGCGACCCGGTCCCGATCCGGTCCCCGTGCACCACGCAGCCGTGGGCGATGGTGCTGTGCGGACCCATCTCGAGGGAGGAACCGGGGCGTACGTGCAGCACCGAGTTGTCCTGCACGTTGGAGCCTTCGCCGATGACGATCGGCCCGACATCGGCGCGGAGCACGGCGCCGTACCAGATGCTGGCGTTCGGGCCGAGGCGTACGTCGCCGATCAGCGTCGCGGTCGGCGCCACCCAGGCGTCAGGATGGATCTGCGGA
This sequence comes from Nocardioides sp. NPDC051685, assembly GCF_044453405.1. Lineage (NCBI taxonomy): Bacteria > Bacillati > Actinomycetota > Actinomycetes > Propionibacteriales > Nocardioidaceae > Nocardioides > Nocardioides sp. NPDC051685. Next base: position 363,451 of record NZ_JBITCR010000002.1, read on the forward strand.
CTCTTGCCGTCGAATTCGAAGATGTTCATCGGAGCAGAGCCTAGGGGTGCGCTCCGGCGGGGCTGATGTGGAGGACCACACTGGTCAGGCGCGGCAGCGCCTGCAGGAGGTGCTCCTCGGCGTGATGGGCGATGTCATGGCCGGCGGAGACGGGGAGGTCGGCGGACACGGTGATGTCGCCGTCGGCGTGGAGCGTGTGCCCGATCCACCGCAACCGCAGGCTGCGGACCCCGAGCACGCCGTCCACCGCGCCGACCGCCTCCCTCGCCCGGCGTACGTCCTCCGGGGTGACCGCGTCCATCAGCCGGGCGCCGACCTGCTTGAGCGCCGAGCGCAGCACACCGAGGATGGCGACCGCGATCAGCAGCCCGATCAGCGGGTCGGCCCACGGCATCCCGAGCGCGACCCCGCCGGCACCGAGGACCACGGCCAGCGACGTGAAGCCGTCCGTACGCGCGTGCAGCCCGTCGGCGACCAGGGCCGCCGAGCCGATCTGGCGACCGACCCGGATCCGGTAGCGCGCAACGATCTCGTTGCCGCAGAACCCCACCACCCCGGCCACCGCCACTGCCCAGACGTGCTCGACGGGGCGGGGATGGACCAGCCGATCGATGGCCTCCCAGCCGGCCAGGATGCTGGAGAGGGCGATCATGGCGACGACGAAGAGGCCGGCGAGGTCCTCGGCACGGCCGTACCCGTAGGTGAACCGGTCGTTGGCCGGCCGCCGGGAGAGCCAGAACGCCACGAGCAGCGGCACCGCGGTCAACGCGTCCGCCACGTTGTGGAGGGTGTCCCCCAGCAGCGCCACCGACCCGGTCAGGGTCACCACGACCGTCTGGAGGGTGGCCGTCAGCGCAAGGACACCGAGGCTGATCCACAGCGCCCGCCGGCCGCGTACGTCCGCCTCCAGCGCCTCATCGACCTGGTCCGCGGCATCGTGGGAGTGCGCACCGAAGACGTCGGAGACCGCATGCCGGACCCGGGCCCACCAGCCATTGTGCGCATGGCTGTGGTCGTGACCGTGGCTGTGGCCGTGTCCATGGCTGTCGTGGGCATGGTCGTGTGGGTGATCGTGCAGCGTATGGGTCATGCCGACTCCTCCCCGGAACGGTGATGAGCCGGGACCTGGTCGAGGAGATGCTCGACGTGACCGATCGTGTCGAGGACCAGCTGGCGCACGTGCCCGTTCTCCACGCGATAGAGCACCGAGGTCCCCTCCTTCCGCGTGGTCACCAGCCGCGCCATCCGCATCTTCGCCAGATGCTGCGAGACCCCCGGCACCGGCTTGTCCAACATCGCAGCAAGCTCCGAGACGGACCGCTCCTCATCCAGCAGCAGCCCCGCCATCTGCAGACGCGTGGGATCGGCCAGCATCCGCAGCACCTCGACGGCAAGAGTCACGACGTCGTCTCCCCACACCGGAGGTTGCTTATTTGCATGCATGCGCAAACTGTACTGCTACAACTGCCCCAAGGCACGCCGCCCGTAACGCCGAGTCGGCGCATCTGCCTCGACCCACACCGCCGAGCCGGCGTCGCAGTACCTACGACGAAACTCCAAGTCACGGGTACAGAGACCAGGAGTTACGACGGCACCGCCCGCAGGACCGAACCGCGCGCATCGGCGTCAGGCTCACGCCTCAACGGCGATTCCGCAGATATTCCGCAGGAGAACCCCTTGACGCCCGTCGGACGCCACCATCCACCGACGCACAGATTGGCTCTGACCAGCAGTTTCATGATGAGTCAGCAACGACCGTTTATCGCTCAGGCGTTCGAGCTCTACTACGACATCTGAGTCGTGAGCTGATCGAGTCGCTCCGACTCGGTCGAGAACGGTGGTCCCGGGGACGTCCGTTGGACCACCGTCATTACAGGCGCGGGCCCGATCCCGTCGCTCGTAGCTGGTAGGTGCCGGTCGTGGTCGCGACGACCTCGCCGGCGGTGTCCGCGATCACGGCTTCCAGGACGAACTCGGCCTTCCCGGTCGCCTCGGCGAGGTCGCGGATCCGTTCGATGGCATCCTCGGTCAACGAGGCCTCGGCGCGTACGGCAGTGGTCGCCGGCCGCCGGAAGTCGATCGTCAGCGCCTTGACGGTCGGGTAGAAGCGCGCGAGGTCGAAGCTGGGGACGCAGATCACGCCGCCGAGCACCTCCGCGACGCCGAACAGGGTGCCGGCGTACATGGTCCCGAGGTGGTTGGCGTTTCCGTCCATGCCGACCTCGGCGACCACATGACCCGGTTCGGCCCGGGTGATCGTGATCCCCATCTCGCCCATGCGCGGCACCAAGGCGCCGAGGGTGTCGGTCAGCTCTTCGACGGTGATGTCCATCAGCACTCCCTGCTCGAGTTGACGCCGGCCGGCGTCGACTCGAGTCTGTCGGCGGGGCCGCCGGGAGCACCATGACCGTGGCAGCCAGGATCGTTGACGGTGACGCGCGTCAGGCCGGGCGCGGCTGTGCAGCCGGGAGTCGCGACCCGAACTCCAGCACGAGGTCCGCCAACGCTTCGGGGTGCTCGAGCTGCGGGCAGTGTCCCCACCCCGCGACCCGGATCGACTCGGTGCCGGGGACCGGCCGGTCCGGACGCACCAGCCGGTCGCGGGTCCCCCACACCATCCGCACCGGGTACGCCGGGACGGGCAGCTCCCCGACGCCGTCGATCTCGCGAAGGACCCGTGCCACCAGTCCGGCCGCGTCCCGGAGGTCACCGCGCCGGGAGAACTGCCCGATCCACGCGCGTGCCACGGCGGGGTCGAGCCGGCGGCCGGGGCCGGCTCCGTGCGCATAGCCGCGCACGAGCAGGAACCGCAGGACCGGCATGGGAAGGAGCGGAACAGGCGTCCCCGCGGGCGTCCTGGTGAGGATCCGGCGGCCGAGGCGGACCCGCCGGGTGAATCCGAAGCCCGCCGGCGCGATCGCCACGATGCCGGCCAGCGGGAGCCTGCTCCGCTGGGCGGCGGCCCAGACGGCCGCGCCGCCCAGGGAGTTGCCCACGACCAGCGGCGGACCCTGCTCGGCTGCGACGCGGCGTACGGCCTCTTCGACGAAATCGGCGAGCTGGGGCAGCACCGGTCCGGGCCGCATCCGGTCCGCCCGCCCGAAGCCCGGCAGGTCCAGGGCCAGCGCCGCGTGCCCCCGCGCCTCCAGCTCCTGGAGCAGTGCCCGCCATCCCGCCGCGTGGTCGGAGAATCCGTGCAGCAGCAGGATCGGCGTACCCGTGCCGTGGACCGAGAGCACTCGGGTGCGTACCCCGGCGATCTCGCGGAAGCCAACGTCCATGCCGTGAGTGTCGCCGATTCCGGCTCCGTTGGGGAGCCGCCACGAGCGGGTGGTCGCGAAGGTCAAAGACCTTGTTCGCCTCAGTCATGGGTGCGAGGCGAGACCCCTTCTAGCGTTCCAGATGTCGAACCGAACTGACTGGAGACGCTGATGCCGAAGCACCGATCCGCCTGGATGGACATGGATCTCGATTCCCTCGCGGACACCGCGCGGACGTTCTTCGAAAAGGAGTGTGCGCCGCACGAGGCGCGATGGTCCGAGCAGCAGTACGTCGACCGCGAGGCCTGGACCAAGGCCGGTGAGCAGGGCCTGCTCTGCCTGAGCATCCCCGAGGAGTACGACGGCGGCGGTGGCACCTTCGCCCACGAGGCGGTGCTGGCTCGTCAGCAGGTGCACGCCCTCTCCCCCAGCCTCGGGATCGGGCTGCAGAACGCGATCATCGCCCACTACTTCAACGCCTACGGCACCGAGGAGCAGAAGCGCTCCTGGCTGCCGAGGCTGGCCACCGGCGAGGTGGTCAGCGCGATCGCCATGACCGAGCCCGGCACCGGGTCGGACCTGCAGGCCATCAAGACCAAGGCGGTCAAGGACGGCGACGAGTACGTCATCAACGGCGCGAAGACCTTCATCTCCAACGGGCACCACGCGGACGTGGTGCTCGTCGTCTGCCAGACCGACCCCGACGCCGGGGCGATGGGCTTCTCGCTGATCATCGTCGAGACCGACCGGCCGGGATTCGCCCGCGGCCGCAACCTGAGGAAGATCGGCCAGCACGGGCAGGACACCTGCGAGCTGTCCTTCGACGACGTCCGAGTGCCGCGGTCCAACCTGCTCGGCGAGACCGAGGGCATGGGCTTCATCTCCCTGATGCAACAGCTGCCGCAGGAGCGCCTGATCCTCGCGGTGGCCGCGGTCGCGACGATGGAGAAGGCGGTCGAGCTGACCATCGAGTACACCAAGGAGCGCACCGCGTTCGGCAAGCCGGTGTTCCAATTCCAGAACAGCAGGTTCGTCCTGGCCGAGTGCGCGACGCTGGTCCGGGTCGCCCAGAGCTTCCTGGACGACTGCATCCAGCAGCACCTGTTGGGCGAGCTCGACATCGAGACCGCGGCGATGGCCAAGTGGTGGCTCACCGAGCAGCAGTGCATCGTCGTCGACCGGTGCCTGCAGCTGTTCGGCGGCTACGGCTACATGGAGGAGTACCCCATCGCCCGCCTCTACGCCGACGCGCGGATCCAGAAGATCTACGGCGGCACGAGCGAGATCATGAAGGAGATCATCTCCCGCTCCCTGTGAGCGCCCCGGATGCCGCTTGCTCAGCTGCCGACGATCTGCAGCTCCCAGATGGAGTAGTTGCCGTAGCAGCACGGAGCGCTGTCCATGCGGACCCGGACGTGGCGCGCCTGCACGCCGTCGAGGGCGAGGACCGAGTTGTCGCCTCCGCTGTCGGTCACCTGGAGCTTGGTCGCCCAGGTCGACCCGTCCCACACCTGGATGCGGTAGTCCTCCGCGTACGCCGCCTCCCAGGCGATCTGGATGCCGTTGATCGTCCTGGTGGTGCCCAGATCGACCTGGATCCAGGTCGGGGCGTCCCAGGCGCTGCTGGACCAGCGCGTGCTGAGGTTGCCGTCGACGGCCTTGGAACCGTCGTGCGTCGTCCAGGACTCCACGGAGCTCACCGTGGTGGGCCTGCCGAGCGTGAGGTTGGTGTCGCCGGGCTTGCCGAGGGCGTACTCGCGGATCGGCGGCTCGGCCGTGAGCCAGAGCTCCTCGTTCTCGAACAGCGCGTCGATCAGGTCGGCCAGGAGGCCGACGAGCAGCTTCCCCTTGTCGGCGTCGGCGCCCTCGAACGCGGTGCGGTCGCAGACGGCGGTGTCGACCCGCGACACCTCGGCCGTGCCGGCGTGGGTGAGCGCGTCCATGGCCAGGGCGTGCGCGGCGGCGTCCGACAGCATGTCGAGGTGGCCGACGTAGCGACCCGGGCACACCTGCTGGAGGGTCATGTTGCTCGCGCCGGGCAGCCAGGTCGCATCCGGTGACGGAAAGACGAGGTCGGTCCTGCTGGTCCCGATGGAGGTGTAGGACACGCCGGCCGGGATCGGGAAGCGCCGCAACGTACGCGACCAGTCCGAGGCCGGCATGACCTGCCACGCCAGGGCGGGGCAGTCGATGGGGCCGCAGACCCGGTCCACCAGCTCGGTCCCGCCGTACGGCGAGTCGAGGGAGACCACGTCGTCGATCCGGGACGCCAGGTCCGGCCAGAAGCGGATCGCCCATGCCGGCAGGAGGCCGCCCTGGCTGTGCCCCAGGACGGAGATCTCCTTGCCGCTGGTGTCGCTCATCGAGCGCACCGCGTGGACGACGTACTCGACGGTGGCCTGCATGTCCTGGACGCCGCCGCCGGGCAGCGCCACCGTGCAGACCGGGTAGCCCTGCTCCCGCAGCACCTTCTGGTAGCCCCAGCTGTAGGCCACCCACGCGGTCATGACCGTGCCCGGCACGAGCAGGATCGGGGTCTTCCTCGACGTGGCCAGGTCCGAGGAGCAGGACAGCGCCGCGGACAGGGTGGCCGTGGACGTCTTCAGGGCCGGGCCGGAGGGGGCGTCGAACACGACCGGACCGGTCGCCACTGCCTTCGTGGCGCTTGCGCCGGCGCTCGTGGTCGGGGTCAGCCCGACCGCGGCGAGGACGGCGAGACTCAGCAGAACGGTACGTAGGAGGGGTCGTCGCATGGGGTAGCTCCTCGGGATCGGCGGGACCTCTCGCGGACCCGCTCAGGAGTGAGTGTGCTGTTCGTCACATCCGCGCAGCCATGGCGATCCAGGACGTTCTCTTGTCGATATCGGCCACGCGGCCTACCGTCTCGGAGGTGAGCCATTGGGAGGTCGCCCGCGCCGCCATCGGGGTCCGTCACCTGCTCGCCGCCGCCCGCGAGCACGGGATCGAGACATCGGACGCGCTGGCCGGGACCGGTCTCGACGCCGGCCGGCCCCTCGACGAGGTGACCGGCTGGCAGGAGCTCGCCGTCGCCCGAAACCTGGCCCGGGCGCTGCCCGACACCACCGGGCTCGGGGTCGCGCTCGGGCGGCGCCTGCACCTGGTCAGCTACGGCGCCGCCGGACTGGCGGCGCTGGCCTGCTCGACGCCCCGCAACGCGCTCCAGCTGGCGCGCTACTTCCCCGACCGGCTGGCCGTGCTGTCACGCACGGAGCTCGAGGAGGTCGGCCAGCGCTCCGCGCTGCGCTTCGACGCCGGCAGGATCCCGGCCGACGTACGCCGCATGCTGCTGGAGCGGGACGTCATCGCCGTCACCACCGCGCTGCGCGAGATCGTCGGAGGGCCCCTCACCGGCCTGACCATCGACCTCGAGTTCGGTCGCGACGCGGCCCACGACGATCTCGTCGACGCGCTGCAGACCACCCCGACCTACGACGCCTCCGCCACGCGCCTGCTCATGGACGACGCGTTCCTCGACACCCCCACGCCGCAGGCCGACCCGGACGCCCTGGTCGAGGCGATGATCGACGTCGCACAGCACCTGGACCGGCGTCCGCCCCGCAGCAACGTCGCCGGCGCGGTGGTCGCCCACCTCGAGCGGTCACCGGGACCACCCCGCCTCGAGCAGGTCGCGGCCGCGCTGCACACCGCGCCCCGCACCCTGCGGCGGCAGCTGGCCGCCGAGGGCACGTCGTTTCGCGCGCTGGCCGACGAGGTGCGCCGGGCTCGCGCCGACGCCCTGCTCGCGGAGGGCCGGCTGAGCGTGGAGCAGATCGGGGTCGAGCTCGGGTACGCAGATGCCGCGGCCTTCAGCCACGCCTTCCGGCGGTGGACCGGACTCTCGCCCTCGCAGTTCCGCAGGAGCGCCTCGGCGCGCTGACCTTCGGGCCGACGGGCCGACGGCCGCACGGGCCCGGGTCAGTCGTTCGATGCGTCCTGTGCCGACTTCGGGCGATAGGCGCCCGGCGCGCTGCCGGTCCACCGGCGGAACGCGCGATGGAACGCGCTGGGCTCGGAGAAGCCGAGCCGCTCCGAGAGGGCCGCGATGGTCTCCTCGCCGGCCACCAGGCTGGCGATCGCCGCGTCGCGGAGCAGCTCCTCCTTGATGGCGGACATCGAGGTGCCGTCCTCCCGCAGGATCCGCCTGAGGTGCTGAGTGCTCATCGCCAGCTGCGAGGCGACCTCGTCGGGCGTGGGCCACGGACCCCGAAGACCGCGCTCGAGGATCCGGCGCACCTGGTCGGCCGGTGTCGCTCCGTAGTCGCGGTACATCAGCAGGTCCGCCGGGGCGTTGCGGAGCCACTCCTCCAGCTCTTCCTCGGTGCGCATCACCGGGAGCGTGAGCAGCTCGTTGTTGAAGCGCAGGCTCGCGGTGGCCTGGCCGAAGGCGATGCGCCGGCCGAAGACCTGGTCGTAGTCCTCGGCCCGCTCGGGACGTGCGTACGGCAGCGCGACCTGCTCGACGGGGAGGCGGGACCCGGCCAGCCAGCTGAAGAAGCGCAGCCCGACCGAGAGCGCGATGTCGGTGACGAAGTAGTCGGGGTCGTCGAGGCTCTCGGTGTCCAGGGTCAGCTGCGTGGTCCGCTCCCCCACCTCGACGTCGAAGGTCGGCAACCCGGGCAGGACCCGGCTGAAGTCCCGGACCCGCTCCATGACGCCGCGCAGGTCCGGGGCGCTCATCAGACCGAGGCAGACCATCCGGAACGTGCCGAACGGTGAGGGCCGGGCACCCAGCCCGACCCACTCGTCCCCGGTGAGCCGCCACAGCTCCTGGACGACCTCGGTGGCCTGCTCGAGCGTGATGCGCGCACGGTCGTCGAAGAGCAGCTCCGGGTCGATGCCGAGGTGATCGAGCCACTCCTGGGCGTCGACGTCACGACGCCGAGCGGTCCTCGCAGCGGCCCGCAGGAACCTCACCGGGATCGTGCGCTGGGTCATCGGACTCCTTCGATCGTCGCGGTCAATCTTCTCGCGAACTCCGGTCATTAGAACTCACGGCCATCCTCCCTAGCGTCTTTTCCAGGCAAGAGACGTACTGACACCAAAGGAGCCGTGATGGCTGAGGCAGGCGAAGACTTCGACTTCGACGTGATCGGGCAGTGGAGTGAGCCGGTGTCGTTCAGCGTCACCCAGGACGCCACCATCGCGTACGCCAACGCGACCAACGACGACGCGAGACCCCATGCCGCGGGCGACTACGCCCCGCCGGTCTACGCGGTCGTGCCGGTCTTCTCGATCATGGCCGAGCGCACCATGAGCGCCGTCCCCGACGAGCTGATCATGCGCATCCTCCACGGCGAGCAGGACATGCGCTTCCACCGCCCGATCGTGGCCGGGGACGAGCTGACCTGCCGGGCCCAGGTGGTCGGCGTCCACGGCCGTTCCTCCGGCGCCGTGGTCACCACGCTGCTCGAGACGAGGGACGCCGCCGGCGAGCTCGTCAACGAGCAGTACTTCACCGGGTTCTTCCGGGGCGGCGTGCTCGAGGACGGTCGGGGCGAGGAGCCTCCCGCACACGGCATCGACCCGACGCAGACCGAGCGTCCGGCGGACGCCGTTGTCGTCCAGAAGTTCGACGAGGACCAGACCTTCCGATACTCCGAGGCCTCCGGCGACCTGATGCCGATCCACCTCGACGACGACTTCGCGAAGGCGATGGGCCTGCCGGGGATCATCATCCACGGCCTCTGCACGATGGCGTTCACCTCGCGCGCCGTCATCGAGACGGCCTGCCCCGAGGACCCCAGCCGGCTGACGCGCCTGGCGGTCCGGTTCAGCTCGCCGGCCCAGCCGAGGCACACCATCACCACCGAGCTGTGGAAGGTCACCCCCGAGTCGCCCGACGCGGGCGGGACGTACGTCTTCGAGACGACCACCGACGAGGGCGACTTCGTCATCAGGGACGGGCTCGCCGAGATCGCACCCGCAACGAGCAACAGGAGCAACGCATGAGTGGCAAGGTGTTCGTCATCGGCGTCGGCATGACGAAGTTCGAGAAGCCGGGCAGCCGGGAGAGCTTCGACTACCCCGACATGGCCCTCGAGGCCGGCACGAAGGCGCTCGAGGACGCGGGAGTCGGCTACGACAGGATCCAGCAGGCGTACGTCGGCTACTGCTACGGCGACTCGTGCGCCGGTCACCGTGCCGTCTACGGCCTCGGCCTGACCGGGGTTCCGGTCTTCAACGTCAACAGCAACTGCTCGACGGGGTCGAGCGCGCTCTTCCTGGCCGCCCAGGCGATCCGCGGCGGGCTCGCGGAGTGCACCCTGGCGCTGGGTTTCGAGAAGATGCAGACCGGTTCGCTCGCCTCGACCTACGAGGACCGCGAGCAGCCGATGATGCGGCACATGCTGGCGATGGCCGAGCTGCGCGAGATCGCCTTCCCGCCGGCGCCGTGGATGTTCGGGGCCGCCGGGCTCGAGCACAACGAGCGCTACGGCTCCACCTCGGAGCACTTCGCCAAGATCGCGGAGAAGAACCACCGCCACTCTGTGAACAACCCCTACGCGCAGTTCCAGGACGAGTACTCGCTCCAGGACATCAAGGACGCGAAGATGGTCTACGCCGAGGCGGACCTCACCCGGCTCCAGTGCTCGCCGACCTCCGACGGCTCCGGCGCGGCGATCCTGGCCAGCGAGCGGTTCGTCGAGGCCCACGGGCTCGGCGACCAGGCCGTCGAGATCGTGGGCCAGTCGCTGGTCACCGACCTGCCCTCCACGTTCGAGGACAAGAGCCTGATCAGCCTCGTCGGCGCCCGGATGAGCAAGGAGGCCGCCGGCCGGGTGTACGAGCAGGCCGGGCTGACGCCCGACGACGTCGACGTCATCGAGCTGCACGACTGCTTCGCCCCCAACGAGCTGCTGACCTACGAGGCGCTCGGCCTGGCCGCCGAGGGCGAGGCCCACAAGCTCGTCGACGACAACGACACGACGTACGGCGGCCGGTGGGTGGTCAACCCCTCCGGCGGCCTCATCTCCAAGGGACACCCCCTCGGAGCCACCGGTTTGGCGCAGTGCGCCGAGCTGACCTGGCAGCTGCGCGGCACGGCCGACAAGCGCCAGGTCCAGAGCGCCGCCCTGAAGTCCGGGGTCGCGCTGCAGCACAACATCGGCCTCGGCGGATCGGTCGTCGTCACGGCGTACCGGCCGGCGAACCGCTGACCGACCCAACCCAGAAGGAGCAGCACCATGGCACACGTAGACGTCTCCCAGGAGATCGGCGCGAACCAGGAGGACACCTGGAAGGTGTTCTCCGACCTGAACAGCTTCGAGAAGTGGCTGACCATCCACGACAAGTGGTACGGCGAGCCCCCGACGGAGCTGACGGTCGGCAGCACGTTCACCGAGCAGGCCACCATCATGGGCATGTCCAACAAGATCGACTGGGTCGTCGAGGAGTTCAACGCCCCGTCGAACATGAAGATCTCGGGCAAGGGCCTCGCCGGCGCCCAGATCACCTTCGACCTCTCCGTCGAGCCGGTCAGCGACACCACCTCGACCGCGTCGATCGTGGCCGACTTCACCGGTCAGATGGTCGTCGGCGCGATCGGTGCCGCCATCGAGCGCGCCTCCGACAAGGAGTGCAAGGCGTCGCTGGCGAAGCTGAACGAGCTGGTGAGCTGAGTGGGATCCCTCGATGGCCGCGTCGCGGTCGTGACGGGAGCGGGACGCGGCATCGGCCGTGAGCACGCGCTCCTGCTCGCTCAGGAGGGTGCCGCCGTGGTCGTCAACGACCTGGGTGGCGCCAACGACGGAGCCGGCTCGGACGCCGGCCCCGCCCAGGAGGTCGCCGACGAGATCAAGGCGGCGGGTGGCAGAGCGGTGGCCAACACCGATGACATCGCCACCTGGGTCGGCGCCCAGGCGCTGGTCGACCAGGCTGTCGAGAAGCTGGGCGGTCTCGACATCGTCGTGAACAACGCCGGCATCCTGCGCGACGCGTTCGTGGCCGGCATCACCGAGGCGCAGTACGACTCGGTCATCGACGTCCACCTCAAGGGCCACTTCGCGGTGCTGCACCACGCCGCGGCGTACTGGAAGGAGAGGTCGAAGGCAGGCGAGCAGGTCGCCGCCTCGGTGATCAACACCGCGTCGGCGTCGGGGACCTTCGCCGTCAACTCGGGCCAGGCGAACTACGGCGCCGCGAAGGCCGGCATCGCGGCGATGACCCTCGTGGCGGCACAGGAGCTGGAGCGGTACGGCGTCCGCGTCAACGCGATCGCGCCCGTCGCCCGGACCCGCCTCACGCTGGCCACGCCCGGCATGGGCGCGCTGTTCGCGCAGGAGGTGCCCGAGGGCGAGTTCGACGCCTTCAGCCCGACCAACATCGCCCCGGTCGTCGCCTATCTGGCGCAGGAGAAGTGCCCGCTGAGCGGCCAGGTCCTGGCCGTGCAGGGCGGCGCGATCCAGCGGCTCGTGGGCTGGACGATCGAGGAGACCATCGAGACCGACGGGCCGTGGCTCGTCGAGGACCTCGAGCAGCGGCTGGCCGACTGGGCCTGACCCCCTACCCCGGGGGCCGCGCGGCGGCTCCCGGGGACCTCACCACGTACCGGACCTCACCAGGGGGGCGACACCCATGACCGACCTCGCACGCACCATCACCGACATCGCGGCCGACGTGGCGCACCACGGCGACCGGGTCGCGATCCGGTCCAAGCAGCACGGCAGCTGGGTCGAGCGCACCTACCGCCAGCTCGACGCCGAGATCGCCCGCCTCGCCGGCGGACTCATCACCAGGGGCGTCGAGCCCGGAGACCGGGTCTGCATCCTCTCCGAGACCCGCCCCGAGTGGACGCTGGTCGACTTCGCGCTCCTCCGCATCGGTGCCGTCGTGGTGCCGATCTACCCGACGAGCAGCCCCGAGGACTGCGCCTGGGTGATCGGTGACTCCGGCGCCCGGATGATCGTGTGCGAGAACGCCGCTCAGGTCGCCAAGGTCGCGGCGGTCCGCGACGGGCTCCCCGAGCTGCGTTCCATCGTGGTGATCGACGCGCCCGAACAGGACGACGACGTGGTGAGGCTCGCCGACCTCCTGGCCGAGGGCGAGGACCACAGCGTGGAGCTCGAGCGGCGTCGCGTGTCCGTACGCCCCGAGGACACCTGGTCGATCGTCTACACCTCCGGCACGACCGGCCCGCCGAAGGGCTGCGTGATCAGCCACGGCAACATGATCGCCCTGTGCCGCTCGACGCGCGCCCTCGGGTTGATCCGTGAGGACGACCTCGCCTATCTGTTCCTGCCGCTGGCGCACATGTTCGCGCGCATCATCCAGATGCTGTCCGCCGATGTCGGCTCCACCGTGACGTACTACGGCGGCGAACTCTCCCGGGTGGTCGAGGAGCTCGCCGAGGTCCGGCCGACCATCCTGCCATCGGTGCCGAGGATCTTCGAGAAGATCTACGTCAAGCTCACCACCGGTGCGAGCGACGCCGGGGGCGCCCGGGCCAGGATCTTCGACTGGGCCATGGGCGTCGCCCGACGCACGGCCAGGCTCAGCGAGCAGGGGCGGAGGCCGTACGGGCTGCTGGCCGTCCAGGCAGCGATCGCCGACCGCCTGGTCTTCAGGAGGGTACGCAGGGTCCTCGGCGGCCGGGTCCGCTACTGCCTCACCGGGGCGGCCCCCATCTCGCCGGAGATCCTCGAGTTCTTCTACGGCGTCGGGATCCCGGTGGTCGAGGGCTACGGCATGACCGAGTCGGGCGCGGCGATCTCGACGACTCCCCTCGGCCGGCCCCGCTTCGGGACCGTCGGCAAGCCGCTGCCCGGGGTCGAGGTCCGCATCGCCGAGGACGGCGAGGTCTGCGCCCGGGGCGACAACGTCTTCCTCGGCTACCACGGCAACCCCGAGGCGACCGCCCAGACCGTGGTCGACGGCTGGCTCCACACCGGTGACCTCGGCGAGCTCGACGCCGACGGCTACCTGTCGATCACCGGCCGCAAGAAGGACATCATCATCACTGCCGGCGGCAAGAACCTGAGCCCGGCGAACATCGAGAACGACCTGAAGCGCTCCCGCTGGATCTCCCAGGCGGTGATGCACGGCGACCGGCGACCCTATCCGGTAGCGCTGATCACGTTGGATCCCGACGAGATCACCGCGTACGCCGCAGAGCACGGCCTGCCGACGACGCTGGCCGAGCTGGCCACCCACCCGCAGGTCCTCGAGCTCGTCCAGAAGGACCTGGACGAGGCCAACGCCAAGCAGGCGCGGGTCGGACAGATCAAGCGGTTCGCGATCCTCAGCGAGGAGCTCTCCGTCGAGAACGGCGAGCTGACGCCCACGCTGAAGGTCAAGCGGAAGGTCGTCAACGAGCGGCACGCGGCGGTCCTGGAGTCGCTCTACTCCTCGTCCCCCGGATCGTCCCCCGGATCCTCCCCCGAATCATCGTCCGCGTCCTGAGGCCCGGACGGGCCCGACCACCCACTGCTCGACACATCGATCGAAGGTAGGCACAGCGATGGCACGCACACGAGGGACAGCGAACGAGGTCAGCGGCAAGGTCGTGGCGATCAGCGGTGCCGCCCGCGGGATCGGCAGAGCCACGGCCGAGGCCTTCCTCGCCGCAGGAGCGAAGGTGGCCATCGGTGACCTCGACGCCGACCTGGCGGCCAAGACCGCGGCCGAGCTCGAGGGCCCCGCGCACGTGGGCACCCGGGTGGTCGGACTGCCGCTGGACGTCACCGAGCCGGCGTCGTTCGCGGCCTTCCTGGCGGCAGCCGAGGCCGAGCTCGGGCCGCTCGACGTCCTGGTGAACAACGCCGGCATCATGCCCACCGGCCTGTTCGCCGAGGAAGACCCGGCGATGACCGCCCGCATCCTCGGCATCAACCTCGGCGGCGTCATCAACGGGAGCCGGCTCGCCGCCGAGTGCTTCACGTCCCGGGGGACGGGACATCTGGTGAACATCGCCTCGCTGGCCGGCGTCAGTGGGTTCCCGGGTCTGGCGACCTACTGCGCCAGCAAGCATGCCGTCGTCGGGTTCACCGAGTCGTTGCACCGTGAGCTCCGGGTGCACGGGGTCGGTGTCACCGCCGTCCTCCCCGGAGTCGTACGCACCGAGCTCTCGGCCGGCGCGAACACCCCGGCCTGGACGGAGGCCATCACGACCGTCGACCCCGAGGACGTCGCCCGGGCGATCGTGCGGGTCGTCGGCTCGGAGAGGCCGCTGGTCACCGTGCCCCGGAGCCTGGGCGCGACCCTCAAGACGATGAGCCTGCTGCCGTACCGGCTCCGCGGCCTTGCCGAGAAGGCGACCGGGGCGTCGACCGCCTACACGCAGGCGGACCCGGTCGCCCGAGAGGCGTACCACCAGCGTCTGCGCAGGCAGGCCTGAGGTGGCCGGCCCGACCACCTCGACGTTCGAGGTCCGCTCCCCCGTCGACGATCGGCTGCTCGCCGAGGTCGCCGACTTCTCTCCGGCCGACGTGGTGGAGGCCGTCATCACGCTCCGAGACGCCCAGCCGGCCTGGGAGGCGCTGGGCCCGAAGGGGCGCGCCCGGTGGATGCGCAGGCTGCGCGACTGGCTCCTCGACGAGGCCGACCACCTGGCCGACGTGCTCCAGGCGGAGTCGGGCAAGCCGCGGGCCGAGGCGCAGCTCGAGGCTCCGTGGATGGCCGAGCTGATCAACTACTTCGCCGACCATGCGGGCGAGTTCCTGGCGGACGAGCGCGTCGGCCACTCCGGCCTGCTGTCCGCGACCAAGCGGATGGTCAAGGTCTACCGTCCCTATCCCGTGGTCGGCGTGATCTCGCCGTGGAACTACCCGCTCGCGATGCCCGGCATGGACGTCATCCCGGCGCTGCTCGCCGGCTCCGCGGTGCTCCTGAAGCCATCGGAGGTGACCCCGCTCTCGGCGCTGGAGCTGGCCCGCGGCTGGCGCGAGATCGGCGCACCTCCGGTGCTGACGGTGGCGACGGGCTCGGCACCGGCCGGCCAGGCGCTGGTCGACGTGGTCGACTTCGTCCAGTTCACCGGCTCGACTAGCACCGGACGGCTGGTTGCCCACCGTGCCGTGGACCGGCTGGTCCCCTACAGCCTCGAGCTCGGCGGCAAGGATCCCGCCATCGTGCTCGCCGACGCCGATCTCGACCGCGCCGTCGCCGGTGTCACCTGGGGAGCCTTGTTCAACTCCGGGCAGGCCTGCGTCTCCATCGAGCGGGTCTACGTCGAGGACTCGATCCACGACAGCTTCGTCGCCAGGCTCACCACGCTGGTCGACGGGCTGCGCCACGGCGAGGAGACGACGCCGTACGCCGTCGACGTGGCGGCCATGGCCACCCCACAACAGCGCGACCTCGTCCATCGGCACGTCACCGAGGCCGTCGCCGACGGCGCCCGTGCCCTGACCGGCGGCAGCCCCACCGGCATCGGCACCGGCTACCGGCCGACGGTGCTGGTCGACGTCGACCACTCCATGGCCTGCATCCGCGAGGAGACCTTCGGTCCCACCATCCCGGTGATCAGGGTCGCCGATGCCGACGAGGCGGTGCGGCTGGCCAACGACTCCACGTACGGACTCTCGGCCACCATCTGGACCCGAGACCTCCCCCGCGCCCAGAGCATCGCGCGCAGGCTCGACGTCGGCGCGGTCAACATCAACGACGCGTACGCGAACCTCTTCGCCCTGACCCTGCCGCACGGCGGGTGGAAGACGTCGGGTTCGGGCGCCCGGTTCGGCGGCGCGCACGGGCTGCGAAAGTACACGCGTCAGCAGGCGATCACCGCACCCCGGTTCCCCACGCTCGAGCGCGAGCCGGCCTGGTTCCCCTACTCCCGGGGCCGCGCGCTGCTCACCCGACGTCTCTTCCACGCCGTTGCGGCACGCGACCTGCGACGGCGGATCCCTCGCTTCGGACGGACCGATCCTCCCCGGTAGCGGTGACCCGTCACCATGCGCCCTCGGCCACCGCGGCTACGACCCGACGCGGACGCCCGTGATGGCGAACCGCTCGACGCCGGCGACATGGCCACCGGTCGACACCGCGATGGTCAGTACGCTGCCCGCCGGCGCACCGAACGGCATCGTCGTCGACCACGGGCTGTTCTGCCCGCCGGCGGGGATGCCCGGGGAACGGCCGACCTCGCCGGTGCCCAGGCGCAGGACCCGGATCACCAGGCTCTCGTCCACCCCGGTGATCCTGCCGCCGACGGCCATCGGTGACGTGACCGTCGCGCCATAGCGCGGGGTGGTCAGCGACAGGGTGCTGTCCTTCGTGCCGACGACCTCCCACGGGGCGTACGAACCGCTTCCGATCTTCGCCAGGTGGACGACCGCCGCAGTGCTGGGCTTGCCGTCGGGCAGCCGGAAGCCGACGTCGACCCATGCTTGGTCGTCGGAGATCACCTTCCGAAGCACCCGGTCGACATCCTGGTAGCCGAGGTAGCTCTGGGTGAATCGCCGCGCGACCAGCCCCGCATCGAGATGCCACGGCTGGTGCCCGCCGTCGCGATATGCCCGCTGCCACACCGCCGCGTCCTCGACGCCGGCGAACGGCCACAGCGGCTGATAGCCGAACGCCGAAGGTGGCGTCGTCGTCGGTTCCGTGGCCGTCGCACTCGGGGTGGCCGGTTCCGTCGGGGTCGTGCTCGTGGACGGCGCCGGCGTCGCGGTGCTGCTCGCAGACGGTGTCGGCACGGCACGACGATCATCGTCATCCGAGCGCACGACGAGGACGATGAGCACGGCGACCGCAACCGCGAGCACCGCTGCGACAGAGGCCAGCGTCCATACCCACCGACGGATGGTGCGCGTGGACTGATCCGGCTTGCCGTCAGGCGTTGGTTCGGTCATCTCGATTCACCCCGCGGCCAACGTAGTGCGAGCGGCCGCCCCGGTCTCAGTGCCGTTGGTCCTGCGCACCGCCGACCAACTGCCTCATGCCAGGGCGAGAAAGAGCTTCTCCATCTTCTTGACGTCCGCGTCATCAAGGCCATCGTCGGTCTCGCTGAGGCACTGCTGAAGACCGGTGGCGACGATCGCGTAGCCAGCGCGGGAGAGTGCCTTGTTCACGGCGGCCAGCTGGGTGAGGACGGACTCGCAGTCCGAGCCCTCTTCCATCATGCGGATCACGCTGGCGAGGTGGCCGTTGGCGCGCTTCATGCGAGTGATGATCGCCTTGATCTCGGCGGGTTCGAGGTCCATCAGTTGTTCTCCAGTGTGCGGCCACAGCCGCGGTCAGCCGCTGCCGTACGTCGGTCGCGACGGGTTCGAAGGGGTATCGGCGCCCTGCGCCCACAACCATACAACCCCCTAGGGGGATGTGTTACCGTCGAATCATAACCCCCCGGGGGGTTACGTGCAGCTCGACAAGCACCAAAGGAGTCCCTCTCATGCGTGAGACCACCATCGACCAGCTCGCTGCGGTACTCGATCAGGGCGCGGCTGTCGTCGACGTTCGCGAGCCTGCGGAGTTCCGCGAGGGCCATGTGCCCGGTGCGATCAACATCCCGATGGGTCAGCTGTTCGCCCGACTGGGCGAGATCGATCGGAATCGTTCGGTGCACATGGTGTGCGCCTCGGGCAATCGCAGCAGTGCGATGACCGACGCCCTGGCAGCCAGCGGCTTCGACGCCGTCAACGTCGTAGGCGGAACCAACGCCTGGATCCGCTCCGGGCGACCGATCGAGAAGTGAGGCGAGCATGACAAACCACACCGCCACCCGCTCCACCGCGCCGACCACGCCACCCGAGGAGGCGCAGCAGCAGCCAGTCGATGGGCTGATCGTCCGCACCCTCGAGACCCCATCGCTCGGGGACCGCACCTACGTGGTCCACGACGGCAAAGTCGCCTTCGTGGTCGACCCTCAGCGCGACATCGACCGGGTGCTGGAGGTGCTCGAGGCCGACGGCGTCCGACTGACCCATGTCTTCGAGACGCACATCCACAACGACTACGTCACCGGCGGCCTGGCCCTCGCGCAGGCGACGGGCGCGGCCTACCTGGTCAACGGCGCAGACGACGTGTCCTTCGACCGCACCCCGATCGCCGACGACGAGGTCGTCGAGATCGGCGACCGGATGCGCGTCCGCGCGATCGCCACACCCGGACACACCTTCACCCACCTGTCCTACGAGCTCTCGGTCGACGGGCCCGACGGCGAGGAGACTTATGCCGCGTTCACCGGCGGCTCGCTGCTCTACGGCGCCACCGGCCGACCCGACCTGCTGGGTGAGGCACACACCGATGCCCTTGTGCGTCACCAGCACGCCTCGGCGCACAAGCTCGCCGAGCAGCTGCCCGACACGGCAGAGGTCTTCCCGACTCATGGGTTCGGATCGTTCTGCTCGGCCACGCAGTCCGACGCCGTCGCCTCGACGATCGGCGACGAGAAGCGCTCGAACCCGGTGCTGACCCAGGACGAGGAGACCTACGTCCGCGAGCTGCTGAGCGGCCTCGGCGCCTGGCCGGCGTACTACGCGCACATGGGGCCCGCCAACGCCGCCGGTCCGTCCGCACCCGACCTCTCCCCCGTGCAGGAGGCCGATGCGACCGAGCTGCGGCGCCGGATCGAGGCAGGCGAGTGGGTGGTGGACCTGCGCAACCGCAAGGCCTTCGCCGCCGGGCACTCCCCCGGCACCTTCAACTTCGGGCTCGACGGTGCCTTCTCGACGTACCTGGGCTGGCTGATCGAGTGGGGCACCCCCGTGACCCTGCTCGGCGAGACCGCCGAGGACGTCGCCACCGCCCAGCGCGAGCTGGTCCGGATCGGCATCGACCGGCCCGGTGCCCAGGCCACCGGCGGACCGCAGGACTGGACCGACGGCGAGCTCGGCAGCTTCCCGACCACCACCTTCGCCGATCTGGCGCAGGTGCGTCACCACCGCGACGTCGTCGTGCTCGACGTACGCCGTTCCGACGAGTACGAGGACGCAGCGATCGCCGGAGCGGTCAACATCCCGATCCACGAGCTGCCCCGCCGCGTCGGCGAGGTACCGGCCGGTGAGGTGTGGGTGCACTGCGCCGGCGGCTACCGTGCCTCCGTCGCCGCCTCGTTCATCAGCGCGGCAGGGCGCACCCCGGTCGCGATCGACGACTCCTTCGAGAACGCCGAGAAGGTCGGGCTGCACGTGGTGAGCCCACACGACGACACCTCCGACGGCACCGACGGGTCCCATACCTGAGATGACCCTGCTCCTCGCCATCGCCGCCGGCGCGCTCATCGGCCTGTCCCTGGGCGCACTCGGTGGCGGTGGCTCGGTCCTGGCCGTGCCCGTGCTGGTGTACCTGCTCGGCCAGTCCGCACCCCAGGCGACCACAGGATCCCTGGTGGTCGTCGGCGTCACGTCGCTCATCGGGGCGATCACCGCGCACCGCGCGGGCAACGTGCTGCTCGGCCGCGGCCTGGTCTTCGGCCTGGTCGCGATCGGCGGAGCGGTGGTGGGAGCAGAGGCGTCCAGCCGGGTCTCCGAGGACGTTCTCTTGGCCGCCTTCGCCGCTCTGATGCTGCTGGTCGGCGGGATGCTGGTCTGGCGCCAGCTGCGTCACCGTCGGGGAGGCGGTCATCGGCATGCCGCGAAGCCGGCCCTGGACGACCCGATCATCACGTTCAGCCCGAGGTTCGTGTGCCAGTGCCCCCGAGCACTCAAGGTGCTGGTGACCGCGACGATCGTCGGAACACTGACAGGCTTCCTGGGCGTGGGGGGCGGCTTCCTCGTCGTACCGGCCCTCCTCCTCGCCCTCGCACTCCCGATGAGGTACGCCGCCGGCACGTCCCTGGTGGTCATCACCATCACCAGTGCCGCAGCTCTGGTTGTCCGGGCCGGTTCCGGCGTCCAGCCGGACTGGACGCCCGTCGCTCTTCTCACCGCGACGTCGGCGGCAATGGCCATCGCTGGGGCACGTCTCGCCGACCGTGCCGACAGCGACTGGCTTCAGACGATCTTCGCCGTCCTGATCGTCGGAGTCGCCGTCTACACCGCCACCCAGGCGCTGCCCGCACTCCTCTGACCTGCGCAGTCCCGCGCATCCTGCACTCGTCAGCGACGACTTCGGGCAGGTACAGGCGGCGGTGCTCCGCTACCGGTGCGTCACACTCGTCGGGTCACCAACGAGAGGGAGAGCATCATGACCGGCATGAACACGCGACCCGGCGGCGATGGCCTCGCCGCAATCGGATACGGCGAGCTCACGGGCAGCCGCTCGTGACCCGCCCCGCATCCGGCGCCGTCGTCACCGGAGCAGGCCGCGGCCTGGGCCGGCAGATCGCCGCGCTGCTCGTCGAGCGCGGCCACACGGTGCTGGTGACCGACCTCGACGAGGCGGCCGCGCGGGCCGCCGCCGAGGAGCTGGGGCCGAACGCGATCCCCCGGGCCCTTGACGTACGCGACGCCGCCGCGGTCGATGCCGCCCGCGACACGTTGCTCACCCACGCCGACCGGCTCGACGTCTGGGTCAACAACGCCGGTGTGCTCGTCAGCGGACCGGCCTGGACACAGGCACCCGACACGCGCCGGCTGATGCTCGAGGTCAACGCCCTCGGCACGATCAACGGCACGGTCAGCGCCATCGACGCCATGCGTGCCGGGTCCGGTGGCCACATCGTCAACATCGTCTCCCTGGCCGGCATCACGGCCGTCCCCGGCGAGGCCGTCTACGCCGCCTCCAAGCACGCGGCCATCGGCTTCAGTCTCAGCACGCTCGCCGACCTGCGGCTGGCCGGCGTCAAGGACATCGACATCTCGTGCGTCTGCCCTGACGGCATCTGGACCCCGATGCTCTACGACAAGCTCGAGGACCCCGCCGCCGCCCTGTCGTTCTCCGGCAAGCTGCTCCAGCCCGAGGAGGTCGTGGCGGCGGTCGGCCAGGTCCTCGACAGGCCGCGACCGGTCACGACGGTGCCCGGCTGGCGCGGGATCCAGGCGCGTCTCGCCGACGTGATCCCCCAGCTCGGCCTGCGCGCGGCGCCCGTCGTCGTCGCCCAGGGACGACGCGCCCAGAAACGACTCCTTGCCCGGGCGCTGCGCGACCACGAGGTGAGCTGACGACAGGTCCCTGCTCCGCGGGAAACTGCGCATCTGCGAGCGGCCCGGGTCCCGGGTGTCAGGGACGCAGCGGCGGAAGTCTGCTGCCGGCCTTCTCCGGGATCCCGGAGATCACCGCTTCGAGGGCATCCATGCCCGAGTGGCGCGGTCGCCAGCCGAGTTCCGACTCGGCGCGGGCGGTCGACATCAGCGGCAGCTGCATGACCGCGTCCAGCAGGCTGCCGGGGACCTGCGCCAGCCGGGCGTGCCAGGCGGCGTGCAGGCCCTCACGCAGGGGACGCATCGGGATCTCGATCGTCCGTGCGCCCAGCAGCTCGCCGATCTCGTCCCGGCCGATCACGCCGGCGCCGGCCAGGTTGAACGCACCCGTCACCTCAGTGGTCGCCGCGATGGCCAGGGCCCGGCCGACGTCACCGGCGTGCACCGCCTGCATCCGCAGTCCGGCGGGCACCGGCACCACCGCGATCCGCCGCCGGTCCAGGAGTGCCGGCCTGGCCAGCGGGCCACCGAAGATGCGCCGCTGCTCGCTGGCCGCCGAGCGCTGGAACACGAACGCGGGCCGGACCCTGACCAGCCTCACCTCGGGGTGGGCGCAGGCGAAGGCGTCCAGAGCCCGTTCGACGTACGCCTTCTCCCGGCAGTACGCAGCCGCGGATGCACCGTCGGTCTCCCAGGTCTCGTCGACCGAGTCGTCGTGGTGCACCGGCGAGTACGCGGCCACCGAGGAGGCACACACCAGCGCCGGGACGCCGGCCCGGGCCACGGCCTCCAGGACCCGGCGCGTACCGACCGCGTTGGTCGCCCAGGTCTCCTCGGGACGATGTGTCGGCTGGAACTTCCAGGCGAGGTGGACGACCGCGTCGGCGCCTTCCAGGACCGGCTCCAGGTCGGCCGTCGACACGTCGGCCTGACGCCATTCGACGGATGCCAGGTCGATGACCGAGGGGCCGCTCGGAGCTCGGCGGGCGACGCCGACGACCCTCGCGGCGCCGTCCGCGGTCAGCGCCCGGATCGCGGCGCTGCCGAGGTTTCCCGACGCGCCTATGACGACGACCTTCATGTTGTCCACGCCCTCCCTACGGCCTGATCTGCAGTGTGCATCTCACCCGGTACCCACCATGGCCTCGTTCAGCGCTGCCCGTTCACCGGCGCCGATGGCGAAGGTCGTAGGCTGCCGCGGCCCGCGCTTGCCGAGGAGGCCGGGCCTCACGCCGCGAGGTAGTCGCGAAGCCCCAGAGGCTCCCGCCCGGTGAGCGTCGCCACGGCGCTGCTGACTCCGTCGAGCTGCCCTGCGGCGATCGCGGTGTAGGTGGAGACCCAGGCGTCGTACTGCCAGTCCGGCGCCTCCCAGCGGCGCCGCGACGCATAGGCCTCCTCGACCGTCTCGTCGTGATAGCGCACCTCACGCCCACGATGCTCGGCGATGATCTCGGCGACCTCGCTCATCGTGAGCGCCTCGGGCCCGGTGAGGTCGTAGGTGAGACCTCGATGGTGCCGCGGCTCCGTGAGCGT
This sequence comes from Nocardioides sp. NPDC051685, assembly GCF_044453405.1. Taxonomy (NCBI): domain Bacteria; kingdom Bacillati; phylum Actinomycetota; class Actinomycetes; order Propionibacteriales; family Nocardioidaceae; genus Nocardioides; species Nocardioides sp. NPDC051685. The sequence continues at coordinate 386,225 of NZ_JBITCR010000002.1, forward strand.
CGCCACGGCGGAGCGCGCCACGTCGGCCCGTGCGACCGGCGCGAAGCGTCCGTCGCCGGCAGGCCCCCGGATGACGCCATCCTCACCGACCAAGGAGGGGAGGAAGTCGAGGTAGAAGTTGTCGCGCAGCAGCGTGTAGCCCATCCCGCTCGCCTTGATCCGCTCCTCGGTCGCGAAGTGGTCGCGCGCGAGGGTGAAGACGGCGTCGTGCGCAGCACCGAAGAAGGACGTGTAGACGATGTGCTCGACCCCGGCCGCCGCGGCGGCGTCGACGAAGGTGAGGTGCTGTTCCAGGCGATCCGCCGACTCGGAGGCGGAGACCATGAGCACGGTCTGCACGCCGTCGAGAGCCGCCAGTGCGGCCTCTCTGTCGCCGTACGTGACCGCGAACGCATCGGCTCCGGGGACCTCAGGAGCCCTGGCGGTGTCACGTACGAGAAGACGGAGTGCCGCGCCGGAGCCGCCCAGCGCACGGGCGACGGCACCGCCGACGAAGCCGGTGGCTCCGGTGACGGCGATGGTGGTTGTCATTCCACGTCGTCCCGGAGTGCGGCGAGGGCCTCGTCGGCGTGGATCTCGGCCTTGAGCATGCCCTCGACGACGGCCTTGATGCGGCCGTCGGCGCCGATGGCAAAGGTCGTACGCTGCAGCGGGCCGAGCTTGCCGAGGAGGCTGGGCTTGACGCCGTAGAGGTCGGCGACGGATCCGGAGGGGTCGGAGAGGACCGGGTAGTCGAGGTCGTGGTTGGCGGCGAAGCCCGCCTGCTTCTCCACGCTGTCCTTGCTGATCCCGAGCCGCTGGGCGCCGATGGCCTCGAACTCCCTGGCGAGGTCGCGGAAGTGGCAGGCCTCCTTGGTGCACACCGGCGTCTCGGCGGCCGGGTAGAAGAAGAGCACCACCGGGCCCTTCTCGAGCAGCGGGGCGAGGGAGACGGACGTACCGTCCTGAGCGGGGAGCGTGAAGTCGGGCGCGACGGCACCGGTCTCGAGCGGCATGGCGAAAACCTACCCGGCACGTCCACGGTCCGGGCCGAGCCCGGGTGACGAAGGACCTGGTGATGGGCACGCATCTGCCGATGACAGGTCTCCCGATGCCACTCATACTGGACCTCGTGGAGACACATGCGCTGCCGCGTGGTGGCCGGAGATGATCGACCATCTGATCTACGCCCACCCTGATCTGGATCTTGGTGTGGCCGAGGTCGGTAGCCGCTTCGGGATCGTGGCGGCGGGCGGTGGCAGGCATCTCGGTCGAGGCACGCACAACAGACTTCTTGCCTTGGGACCCAGAACCTATCTCGAGATCATCGCTCCGGATCCCGGTCAGCCTGAGCCGCCCGGGCCGCGGCCGTATGGTGTCGAGGGCATCAGCAGAGGGACTTTGGTGGGATGGGCCCTGGCCGTCGAGGACATCGACTCGGCGCGCGCTGACGCCCTTGCTCGTGGTTTCGATCCCGGTCAGGTGGTGGACGGCCACCGGGAAGACTCATCGGGAAGACTCTTGCGGTGGCGAGCGACCGCCAACGCCCAGGTCGCGGGCGTCATCCCGTTCCTGATCAGTTGGGGGAGCACTCCGCATCCTGCGGCGGACGCGCCCCAGGGTCTGCGTCTCAAGGCACTCCGCGTGGAGTGCCCTGAGCCGACCAAGGTCAGCGGCGCACTGGCGGCCATGGGAGCCGAGGTGCAAGTCCTTCATGCACCGTCCCCAGCCCTCGTTGCTCTCATCGACGGCCCAACGGGTGAGAGGGAACTGCGCTGACGTCACGGTCCATCCGTCAGGTCGGCCGCCTGGCATGGTGCGGTTGAGCCATTCAGGTGAATTCCGGTGTTCGTGGGCGCCGAGAGCCTGGCCACGGCACGATGTCGGCATGCCAGCCAGCCCGACCCTTCCGCTCGGGGTGCGCATCGGCTACGGCTCCGGGTCCGTGGCCACCGGGACGTTCGGCACGATCCCGGGCCTGATGCTGCTCCCCTACCTGACCGACAGCCTCGGGATCGCCGCGCTGGCGGCCGGGTTCATCGTGTTCACGCCGAAGGCGTGGGACGTCGTGCTGAACCCGATCGCCGGGCGGATCAGCGACCGGACCGTGGATCCGCGGGGCCCGCGGCGGCCCTGGCTGCGCCGGGCGGGGATCGCGCTGGCGGCGACGTTCGCGCTGCTGTTCGCGGCGCCGTCGATGGCGACCGGGCTCGAGGCCCTCTGGGTGCTGACGATGTTCCTGGCCTGCGCGACGGCGTACGCGTTCTTCCAGGTGCCTTATGTCGCCATGCCTGCCGAGCTGACCGAGTCCTACGACGAGCGCACCCGGCTGATGACCTGGCGGGTCGCGATCCTGGCGCTGACCATCCTGCTCGCCGGCGCCACCGCGCCGATGATCCGCGACGCGGTCGGCGGCCGCGACGGCTACCGCCTCATGGGCGTGGTGATGGCGGTGCTGATCCTGGCCGGGGTGCTCAGTGCGTACGCCGGCACCCGCCGAGCGCCGGCCCACACCGTCCAGCCGGGTGCGGGCACCCTGCGCGACCAGCTCCGGATCGTGGCGGCGGCGCCGGACTTCCGCCGGCTGCTCGTCACGTTCGTGATCCAGGCCGTCGCCTTCGGCGCGATGCTCGCCGGGGTCGACTACCTGGCCGGTGACGTGCTCGGCCGCGCGGGCGCGGCGACGGTGCTGTTCGTCTGCTTCGTCGGTCCCGCGCTGCTGCTCACCCCCGGCTGGGCGGCGCTCGGCGCGAGGATCGGCAAGAAGAACGGGTACGTCGCCGCCTCCCTCGTCCTCGCCGCCGGCGCGCTGCTCGCCGCGACCGCCCAGATCGCCCCGGCAGGCCTGGTCTATGCCGCGGTGGTGCTGGTCGGGGTCGGGTACGCCGGGTGCCAGGTGTTCCCGATGGCGATGCTTCCCGACGCGGCCGCCGTCGACGCCCGGCGCAGCGGCTCGAGCCGGATCGGGGTCTACACCGGCGTGTGGACCGCGGGCGAGACCCTCGGGCTGGCGCTGGGTCCCGGTCTCTTCGCCGTGGTGCTCGCGCTCGGTGGCTACCGATCCTCGATCGTCGCCGACATCATCCAGCCCGGCTCGGCCCTGACCGCGATCACGCTCGGCTTCTCGGTGCTGCCGGCGTGCCTGGTCCTCCTCAGCCTGCTGTGGCTGCGGCGCTACTCGCTCACCGCCGACGACGTGAACGGCGACATGGATGGGACCGTGACCGTATGACCGACGCCCTGACCCGACTCCGCGAGATGCAGTCCGCCGACCTGCCGGTCCACGGTGGCCGCACACTGGCCTACGTCTACGACTCCGGCCTGCCCGACATCGACCGGATCGGCCGGGAGGCGGTGACGGCCTACGCCGGCTCGAACGGCCTGGACCCGACGGCCTTCCCGAGCCTGCTGCGGATGGAGAACGAGGTGGTCGGCACGGCCGCCGACCTGCTCGACGCACCGGACACCGTCGTCGGCACGGTCACCTCCGGCGGCACCGAGTCCGTGCTGCTCGCGGTGCAGACCGCCCGCGACGCCCACCCCGGGATCGAGCGGCCGCAGATGGTGCTGCCGACGACCGCGCACGCCGCGTTCCACAAGGCGGCGCACTACTTCGGGGTCGAGCCGGTGCTGGTGCCGGTCGGCCCCGACTCCCGGGCGGACCCGGCGGCGATGGCCGCCGCGATGGACGACCGCACCGTGCTGGTGGTCGCCTCGGCGCCGTCCTACGCGCACGGGGTCGTCGACCCGGTCACCGCGATCGCGGCGGCCGCGGCCGAGCGCGGGATCCGCTGCCACGTCGACGCGTGCATCGGTGGCTGGGTGCTGCCGTATGCGGCGCGACTGGGGCGGGACGTACCGGCCTGGACGTTCGCGGTCGACGGCGTCACCTCGATCTCCGTCGACCTGCACAAGTACGCCTACGCCCCCAAGGGCACCTCGGTGCTCCTCCACCGCACCCCGGAGCTGCGGCGACCCCAGTTCTTCGCCTCGGCGGCCTGGCCGGGCTACACGATGCTCAACTCCACGATGCAGTCGACGAAGTCGGGCGGGCCGTTGGCCGGCGCCTGGGCGGTGATGCGGTCGCTGGGCGACGAGGGCTACGAGCGCCTCGCCCGCGACGTGTTCAAGGCGGTGGACCGGATCCGCGCAGGCATCGGCGAGATGAAGGAGCTCGCCGTGGCGAGCACCCCCGACTCCACGCTGATCGCGCTGACCACCGACGGCAGCTGCGACCCGTTCACGGTCTGCGACGAGATGGCCGCCCGTGGCTGGTACGTCCAGCCGCAGATGTCCTACGCCGGCTCCCCCGCCACGATCCACCTGTCGGTGAGCGCCGCGACGCTTCCCCACGTCGCGGAGCTGCTGGAGGCCCTGGCCGACGCGGTCTCCGCGGCAGTCGCCTCGGGTCCGGTCACCGTCGATCCCGGCGTGGCCGCGTTCATCGCCGAGCTCGACCCGCTCGCCCTCTCGGACGAGGACTTCGACGGCCTGCTGCTCGCCGCCGGGCTCATCGGCACCGACAGCGAGCAGGGTGAGCAGAGTGAGCAGGCTGAGCTCGCGCTCCCGCAGCGGATGGCCGAGGTCAACGCGATGCTCGACCTGGCCTCCGCCGCGATGCGCGAAGCGCTGCTCGTCGCCTTCCTGGACCGGTTGACCCGGCCTACGCGGCGTTGAGCCGGCGCTTCCTCCGGGCCATCATCACGATCACGAGGAGCACGACCGCGGCGACGATGCCGCCCCGGACCTGGACGTCCCGGGACCGGGCCGCCAGCTGCGTACGCTCCTTCATCTCGTGGGCCTTCTCCTTCCCACGCGTCTTCACGTCCAGGCGCGCGGCGAGCTCGTCGAGGGTGTCTGCCAGCTCGTGGCGGGTGGCGTCCAGATCCGCCTCGACGGAGGCGATCCTGGTGTCGTCGCCGGCCTCGACGGGCCGGGTCACGTGATTCGTCATGGCGTCGTCCTCCTCACGATGCGGTCCTCGGCGCGGCGGTGGTGCTTGACGGCCTCCAGGTCGCGCCGGAGGTTCTCGGTGGCGCGTTCGGGCTTCATCGGGACTCCCTCGGAGACCTGCTTCTTCCCGAACAGGGCGATGCCGCCGGCGATGACCAGGAGCACGACTCCGACCAGCAGCGCGGCCAGCCAGGCGTCCATGACGAGTGCCAGGGCGAGGATCGCCGTGGCGATCAGGACCCCGAGGCCGTACAGCGCCACCAGACCGGCGGCGCCGAACGCCCCAGCCCCCTTGCCGGTGTGCTTGGCCTTCTCGGTCAGCTCCAGGCGAGCCAGCTCGAGCTCGCCGCGCACGAGGCTGGACATCTCCGTGGAGAGCCGTGAGACCAGCTCACCCATCGATGCGTCGGTCTGATGAAGCGTCACGACTCCCACCCCCGCGGCACGTCGGTCACCGGGTCCGCGGCGGGGCCGGGGCTCGGGGCGGACGGCACCGTCCGAGGAGTCGAGGTCGAGGTGGATGCCGGGGGCGGCGTGGTGTCGCCGGGCATCTTGTCGTGGATGGTCTGCCGGGCGCTCTGCGCCGTCTCCTTGGCCATGTCTCCCGCGCGGTGTGCCTTCTCCTGCACCCGCGGGTCGTGCCACAGCTTCTGCGCCTGGGCGACGATCGCGTCGTACCGCTCGCGGCCGGCGCGAGCGCCGAGCAGGTAGCCGATACCGAAGGCAGTCATCAACGCTGGTTTCTTGAACATGTGGTCCTCCTCCATCGCTGTACACCTGGCCGGTACCCAGGTCGCGCGAAGTTAGACAGACGTCAGGGACGCGGGCCGAAAGCTCGCGCCTTCCCCCGCATCGCCGTAGCTCCCGCGCACGTGGACGAGATCCCCGTCAGGTCGCAGCGCCGCCGAGCCGACGAGGGACCGCACGAGACCCAGCATCCGGAGGTTGTCGGACTGCACGTCGCCGGTGAGGACATCGATGCCGCGGCGGCTCGCCAGGCACGCCAGCTCGCGCAGCATCCGCACCCCGAGCCCGTGGCCCTGCCAGGCGTCCTCCACGAGCACCGCCACCTCCGCGGCGGCGGGCTCGTCGGCGCAACGGTGGTATCGGGCCACCGCGATGACCTCTCCGCCCGCGACCGCGACCAGGGCGTCGTGGTCGCGGTGGTCGACATCGACCAGGTAGCGCCGGAGCTTGAGCGAGAGCCGCCGGATCGGGGCATGGAAGCGGCGGTAGATCGTCTCCTCGGACAGACGGAACCACATCCGCTCGAAGGCGACCAGGTCGTCGGACCGCACCGGGCGCGTCGCGACCTCAGGAGTCACGACAAGGCATTCTGAGTTCATATTTCGAACCCTTCTCCGACATGCTGAGTTCGTCAAACGAATTCAGCGTCGTACGCTGGTCCCGTGATCACCGACGAGATCGACCGCACCCGCTGCTCGGTCGCCGGCACCCTTGCGGTGGTCGGCGAGAAGTGGAGCCTGCTCGTGCTCCGCGAGGCCTTCCTCGGCGTACGCCGCTTCGCCGATCTCCAGCAGAACCTCGACGTCTCCCGTGCGGTGCTCACCGACCGGCTGAACACCTTGGTCGACCAGGGCGTCCTCAGCCGCGTGCCCTACCACGCCGAGGGCCAGCGACAGCGGCACGAGTACCGGTTGACCCAGAAGGGCCTCGACCTCTACCCGACGCTGGTCGCCATGATGGAGTGGGGAGACCGCTACGTCGCCGACGCCCGGGGATCCGCCCTCACCCTCGAGCACCGCGACTGCGGCGGTGAGGTGCACCTGTCTCTGACCTGCGAGGACGGGCACCGGCTCGGCGGCCCGCGGGAGGTGCGCCCCGTCGCTCTTCCTGCCGCTTCCCGCTAGGGCATCTCGCCCCGCCGCACGGGGTCGGCGGTCAGCAGGACGAGCGCGAGGTCGGCCAGCTGGGCCTCGAGCTCCTCACGGCTGCAGCGAGGCTGGTGCAGCGCCCAGTCGTAGACGATGGCCGTCACCGCGCCCACGAGCGCGAGGGCGGCGAAGCGCCAGTCCCGGTCGACGATCTCGCCGCGGCGCACCGAGGCGGTGCACTCGCTGCGTACGACCTCGACGAGGGTCTCGCGATAGTCGAGCCGGAGCTTCTCGATCCGCGGGCTCGCACCCATGATCTCGACGAAGGCGATCCGGGCGACACGGGTGTCCTCGAGCATCGGATCGAGGTAGGCCAGCACCGCTGCCTGCACCCGCCCGGAGATCGACTCACCGTCGGTCGCTCTCAGCGACTCGGCCACCCGCTCGTAGGACTCGGCGGTGATCCGGTCGTAGAGGTCGACGAAGAGATCCTCCTTGCCGGGATAGATCTCGTAGAAGTGCCGCGTCGACACCTTCGACGCGCCACAGACACCCGGGATCGTGGTGGTCGCATAGCCCTTCGTGCCGATGATCTCCTTGGCGGCCTCCAGCAGCCGCTGACGCCGTTGGGCGTCACGCTCCTCTCTGGTCAGCCCGCCGTAGGAGCGTCCCTCCTGCGCCATCAGCCGGGCGACCCGACCGAGCACGCGAACGGGGCGGCACCGGCCGGGTCGAGCGCGTTCTTCACCAGGTGCCACACGTTGGTGTCGTACGCCTCGCCGATGTGACCGACCGGGTCGTAGGGACACACGTCCTGCACATAGGTGTTGGTCACACCCGGCTCCCGCACGAACGCGGTCTCGGTGGGCGTGACGAGCTCGTCGTACCTCGACTGGATGATCGTGTACGTCACGCCGCGCTGCGCGATCGGGCCGTTGGCCAGTGTGCGTACGGCGCTGCCGTCGGTGACCAGCTGGGTGCAGGCCACGCAGCCGAAGGCGGTCAGGACCTGCCCGGCGAGATCGTCCGCGCCCAGCGTCATGCCGAGCTCGTAGAGGCCGGCGAAGCTGGTGCCATGGGTCGGCGGCGCGATCGCGACGACGTTGTCGATCCGGTCGGCGATGCCCTGCGTCTTGGTGACGTAGAGCGTCTGGAAGCCTCCCTCGGAGTGGCCGACCAGGTCGACCTTCGCGGCACCGGTCTGCGTCAGCACATCCTGGATGAACGCCTTGATCTGCGTCGCCGACCTCGCGATGTCGCCCACCCCACCGACGAACGGCCCGTAGGCCCCGGCGCCGTAGGTCAGGCTGTAGGTGCAGTAGCCCTGCTTCGCCACGTCGTCCTGGAGGAAGTTGAGGTCCTCGCCCTTGTTGGCTCCCAGGCCGTGCAGGAAGACGACCGCGTTGGGGTGGTCGGCCGATGGCCGACACGCGGCGTCGTTGACGCCTCCCGCCGCCTGCGCCGGCGCGGCGGCCAGCAACGTTGGGACCGTCGACAGCATGACGGCGGCACAGATGACGGCGGAGCGCAGAACCATGGCAGACCACTCTTCCCCAGGCGATACGGCTACAGCTGACCTTAGGACGAGCCCGCAGATTTGACAATATCGATTTTCAGATTGTGCCGACGGCGGTAGGAGCCGCGGCGCTCTCCTCGCTCGCGAGCCGGTCGGTCCACTCCCGCATCACCGCGGGGTCGGTCGGGCGGCTGAGCAGGCTGACCACGACGTACGCCACGGCGCTGATCGCGAGGCCCGCGTAGACCGGCTCGTTGGCGAGGACGTCGCCGACGATCGCCATCGTCGCAAGCGTGGCCACGGTGCCGGCGACCATCGCCGTCACCGCCCCGGCGCCGGTCCCGCGGCGCCACACGAAGCCGCCTAGGATCGGCACCAGCAGACCGCCGACGAGGATGTCGTAGGCGATGGTCAGGGCGGAGACGACGTCGCTGAGCAGCGAGGAGATGACGACGACGGCGATGCCGATCACGACGACGTAGATGCGGTTGGCGCGTACGTCGTGCTCGGGGTTCTCGGCCTCGTCCTGAACGGGCGCCGGAGTGCGGCCGACCAGGCGGGCGAGCAAGGGCTGCACGTCGGTGCGGGCGACCGTCGCGGTCGCGATCAGGGCACCCGAGGCGGTCGACATCATCGCGGCGACCGCGGCGGCGAGCACCAGTCCGCTGATCCCGACGGGGAGGATCGACTCGGCGATGGTGGCGTAGACGTCGTTGCGGTCGCCGACGGTGACGAAGGTGGAGGCCGCGGCCCCGATCAGCGCGCCGGCGACGCCGTAGAGCAGGCAGTAGACACCGGAGGCGGTGCCGCCCCAGCGGGCGACCTGCGGGGAGCGGGCGGTGAAGACCCGCTGCCAGATGTCCTGCCCGATCAGCATGCCGAAGGTGTAGACGACGACGTAGGTGATCACCGTGCCGGTGCCGATCGCACCGAGGTCGAAGACGGAGTCGGCCGCCCGGTCCTTGATCCCCTGCAGACCACCGGCGTGGCTCCAGGTGAAGGGCAGCAGGAGGACGAAGATGCCGATGGTCTGCAGGATGAACTGCACCATGTCGGTCAGCGTGATCGACCACATCCCACCGATGGTGGAGTAGACCACCACGATGACTCCGCCGATCAGGACGGAGACGACGCGGTCGGTGCCGAAGAGGACGTTGAACACCGTCGCGTACGCCATCGTGGAGGTGACCGCCAGCATCAGCGTGTAAGCCACCATGACCAGGCCCGAGGCCGCAGTCGCGCCGACGCCGTAGCGCAGCTCCAGCATCTGGGCCACGGTGTAGATCCGCAGCCGCTGGATCCTGCCGGCGAAGAAGAGACTCAGCGCGAGCACCCCGAAGGCGATCGCGGCCACGAGCCACGCCCCGGAAAGGCCGTACTCGTAGCCGAGCGCGACGCCACCGACGGTCGAGGCACCGCCGAGGACGAGTGCGGACATGGTGCCGGTGTAGAGCATCGGACCGAGGCGGCGGCCGGCGACGAGGAAGTCGGCGCTGTCGCTGGTGCGGGACTTGCCCCACCACCCGAAGGCGACCATGGCGGCGAGATAGATGACGATGATGGTGAGATCCATGTGGGGGCTCCCAATCAAATAGGCAGAGTCAGGTGGAGGCGAACATGCGGAGGGTTGTCGGAAGGACCACCACGGCGGGGCCGCTGGTGGTGAACGTGCCGGCGACGATCTCGCCCACGGTCTCCGGCGTCGCGGCGTGCACAGCGATGCCGAACGCCTCGGCGAGGCGCACGAAGTCGGGCCGGGCGAGCTCGGTGGCTGTGGCGGCGCCGAACGCGCCGGTCATGTACTCGCGCAGGATCCCGTAGCCGCCGTCGTCGATCACCAGCCAGGTGAGGTCGACGTCGTGCTGGCGGGCGGTGGCGAGCTCGGCGATGGAGTACATCGCGCCGCCGTCGCCGGTGACCGCGAACGTACGCCGGCGGGTCCCGACCGAGGCGCCGATCGCCGCGGGGAACCCGAGCCCGAGGCCGCCGGAGGCCTGCGCCGTGTGGAAGCCGCCGCCGCGGGGATCCCAGGCCGACCAGGCCCAATACGCCGCGATGGTCATGTCCCAGAAGGTGTCGGCGTCGTCGGGCACCGCCGCGCGCAGGTCGGCGAGGAGCCGCTGCTCCGCGGCGAGGTCCTGGGCGTCGAGCCGCTCCTGGACCCGGGTACGCAGCTCCTCGGCGACCCGGGCACCGGACCGCCTCGCCCCCGGCCCGGGCTCGGGGACAGCCACAGTCAGGTCGGCGAGGGCCGCGCCGGCGTCGGCGTGCACGCCGAGCACGTCGTGGTTGGAGCCGAGCACCCTCGCCTCGGCGTCCACCTGGATCACCCGGCCACGCGGGGCGAAAGTGCCGTAGTTGCTGGTCACCTCGCCGAACGAGGTGCCGATCGCGAGCACGACGTCGGCGTCCTCGAGCAGGTCGGTGGTGTGCCGGTCCTCGATCCAGGCGCCGGCGCTCAACCCGTGCGCGAGCGGGATCGAGCCGTTGCCGCCGGAGGTCGAGACCACCGGTGCGTCGAGGAGCTCGGCGAGGGCGACCAGCGCCTGCGGGGCGCCGGCGGAGCGGCGTACGCCTCCCCCGGCGAGGATCACCGGACGCTCGGCCGCGGCGAGCAGACGGGCCGCCTCGGCGGTGACCTCCGGCCGGGGGCGGCGCGGCGGGCGCACCTGGGCGTCCAGCCCGGTCACCGGCGGCACGGTGACCTCCTCGAGGAGCACGTCCTGCGGGATCTCGACCCAGACCGGCCCGGCCGGTGCCTCCTGGGCGGTGGCCCAGGCGTCGGCGAGGACCCCCGGGATGGCGGCCGCGTCGCGGACGACGGCGGTGGACCTGGTGACGTTGCGAGCACTGGCCTGCTGATCGTCGAGCTGGTGCAGGTAGCCCTTGCGCGCGCCGCCGAGCCCGTCACGCGGGATCTGGCTGGTGATCATCAGGATCGGCACGCAGGCGGCGTACGCCTCCTGGAGCGCCCCCAGCGCGGTGAGTGCTCCCGGCCCGGTGGAGCAGAAGACGACCCCGACCTCACCGGTCGCGCGGGCGTACCCGTCGGCGGCGAAGACCGAGTTGTTCTCGACCCGGGAGGAGACGAAGCTCAGCTCGCTGCGGCGGATGGCGTCGAAGAGACCGAGCGCGTGCTGCCCCGGGATGCCGAACACGTGCGTCGCGCCGAGCGCGGTCAGGCTCTCGACGGCGACGTCGCCGCCGTTGCGTCCCGTCATGCCTGACCCGCGTGACGCATCGCGAGCAGCGAGACCAGGTCGTAGGCGACGTGCGAGGCGGCGACCCCGGTCAGCTCGGCGTGGTCGTACGCCGGGGCGACCTCGACCACGTCGGCGCCGATCAGGTTCAGGCCGGCGAAGCCGCGCAGGATCTCCAGCAGCTCCCGCGAGGTGAGCCCGCCGGCCTCGGGGGTGCCGGTGCCGGGCGCGTGGGCGGGGTCGAGGACGTCGATGTCGACCGAGACGTAGACCGGGCGGTCGCCGACCCGCTCCCGGATCTTCTCGACCACCTCGTCCACGCCCTGGCGGAAGACGTCGGCGGAGGTGACGATCCCGAAGCCGAAGCGCCGGTCGTCCTCGAGGTCCTTCTTGCCGTAGAGCGGGCCGCGGGTGCCGACATGGCACAGCGCCTCGGTGTCGAGGATGCCCTCCTCGACCGCCCGCCGGAACGGGGTGCCGTGGGTGTACTCGGCACCGAAGTAGGTGTCCCAGGTGTCCAGGTGGGCGTCGAAGTGCACCAGTGCGACCGGACCGTGCCGCTCGGCGGCCGCACGCAGCAGCGGCAGCGCGATGGTGTGGTCGCCGCCGATCGTCACCAGCCGGGTGCCGCCGGAGGTCAGCTCGAGCGCCGAGGCCTGCACGGTGTCGAGGGCCTCCTCGATGTGGAACGGGTTGGCCGCGATGTCGCCCGCGTCGACCACCTGGGCCGAGGCGAACGGCGAGACGTCCAGCGCCGGGTTGTAGGGCCGCAGCAGCCGCGAGGACTCCCGCACGTGCGCCGGGCCGAAGCGGGCGCCGGGCCGGTAGGAGACGCCGGTGTCGAACGGCACTCCGACGACCGCGATGTCGGCGTGCTCCACCTGGTCGAGGCGGGGCAGGCGCGCGAAGGTCGCGATGCCGGCGTAGCGGGGGTTCTTGGAGGCGTCGATGGGCCCGATGGGCATGGTTCTCCTTGGGTGGTGCGGGATGGTGCGGTGTGACGAGGTGGGCGTCAGCCCGTGACGGTGGCGGCAGGAGCGGCTCCGTCGTCGACCGAGGTCACCGGGGTGTTCGCGGCCGGCGCCGTCGGCACCAGCCGAGATCCCTCGGGACCGTAGGCGTCGCGCGGCTCCGGGAAGGCGAAGAGGAGGCCGAGGTAGAGCACCGCGCCGAGCCCCATCCCGAGCGGGATCGAGATGTCGACCCCGCCGGGGATCAGTGAGGCGAGCGGCCCGACGAACTGACCGGGCAGGTTCACGAAGGTGAGCGCGACGGCGGCCGCGATCAGCCAGGCGGCCAGGCCGCGCCAGTTCCAGCCGTGGGCGAACCAGTAGCGGCCACCGCGCTGGCGACGGTTGAAGACCTGCAGGGAGTCGGAGTCGTACCAGCCGCGCCGGACGTACCAGCCGATCATCATCACCATCATCCACGGGACGGTGCAGCTGATGATCAGGACGGCGAAGGCGGAGATGCTCGAGACCACGTCGAAGACGAACCTGCCGATGAAGATGACGCCGATCGCGAAGACACCGATCAGCACCGTGGACTGCACCCGGTTGAAGCGCGGGAAGACGCTGGAGAAGTCGAGCCCGGTGCCGTAGAGCGCGGTGGTGCCGGTCGACATGCCACCGATCAGGGCGATGAGCGCGACCGGCGCGAAGTACCAGCCCGGCGCGATCGCGAGCAGCCCGGAGGCGTACGCGCCGGTCGCGAAGATCTCCGGCTCCCGGGTCGCGATGATCGTCATGGTGACCAGGCCGAAGCAGAACGGTACGAGGGTGGCGATCTGCGCCAGGAAGGCGGCGGCCATCGAGGAGCGTCCGGAGGTCTCGCGGGGGATGTAGCGGGCCCAGTCGCCCAGGAAGGCGCCGAAGCTGACCGGGTTGGACATCACGATCAGCGCGGAGCCGACGAAGGCCGCCCAGAAGCCGGGCTGGCCGAACGCCTCCGACCCGGAGCCGAACGCACCGGCGTAGCCGGGGTCGAAGTCGCCGGCGAAGGCGACGATGCCGAGCAGGAAGAGCAGGGTCGCGGCGATCACGGCGATCTTGTTGACCAGCAGCATGAACCGGAAGCCGTAGATGCACACGACCAGGACGAGCACGGCGAAGAGTCCGTAGGCCAGCGCCAGGGTCAGGTCGCTCTCCGGCAGCCCGACCGCGCGGTTGGCTCCGCCGACGAGTACGTCACCGGAGCTCCACACCGAGATCGAGAAGAACGCGAGCGCGGTGAGCAGGGAGAGGAAGGAGCCGACGATCCGGCCGTGCACGCCGAGGTGGGCCGAGGAGCTGACCGAGTTGCTGGTGCCGTTGCGCGGGCCGAACAGGGCCATCGGGGCGAGGACGACAGCCCCGAGCAGCAGCCCGAGCAGCGTGGCCAGCAGGGCGTGCCCGAAGGAGAGCCCGAAGAGGATCGGGAAGCTGCCGAGCACCACGGTGGCGATCGTGTTGGCGCCACCGAAGGTGAGCCGGAACAGGTCGAGCGGGCGGGCGCTGCGCTCGGGGTCCGGGATCGGCTCGACGCCGTGCTGCTCGACCTCGGTGACCTTCGGCGGGGTCAGCGTGGCTGAGGGAATGGTGATCGGTTCCGTGGACACCGGGCCTCCTGGGTCTGTGGGTCGGCCGAGATCTGCGTCACCTTAAGAGCATCCCGAGGACACCCGCAATCGTTTCGCTCTTAACCTGGCCGTAATAGCTGTCGATATGTCGGCGATCGCCGGAGGATCCGTCATAATCGCAGCAGATCCCTGGCCCCGAGGATCGATCCGACCCTGGAGACGCTCTCAAAAAATGTCGAACGAAATCACGCCCGGCGTCCTCGACAGCACCGACGAGGCGATCCTCGTCCTGCTCGAGGAGGACGGTCGCCTCACCCACCGCGAGATCGCCGCCCACGTCGGCCTCTCCCGATCAGCGGCGGCCACGCGGGTCCAGCGGCTGCTGGCCGAGGGGCACATCGACGTACGCGGCGTCGTCCATCCGGCCGTCCTCGGCCACGACGTGCTCGCCCACGTCTCGGTGACCGTGAACGGCTCCGCGACCCACGTCGCCCACGCGGCCGCGGCGCGCGAGGACACCACGCTGGTCTCGATGACCAGCGGCCATCACGCGCTGGTCCTGGAGCTCCGGGCGAAGGACATCGTCCGGATCGACGACGCTCTCGCCGAGGTGCGCGCGATCGAGGGCATCGTCACCACCGAGACGCTGCTCTATACCGAGGTGATCCGCGACGTGGCGGCCCCGGTGGGCCCCGCGCCCGCCGCCGGGTCTCTCGACGAGACCGACTACGCGCTGCTCCGCGCGCTGCAGACGAACGGGCGTGCCTCCTACGTCGACCTGGCCGCGAGCGTCGGCCTCTCCCCCGCCGGTACGCGCCGGCGCGTGGTCCGGCTGCTCGACGGCAACGTCGTCCGGGTGGGCGCGGTCGTGCGCCACTCGGGCCGGGAGCGGCGTACGGCGACGGGGATCGGGCTCCGCCTCGACGGCGCCGCCCACCGCCCGATCGCCGAGGAGCTCGCCCGGCTCCCCTCGGTCACCTTCGTGGCCCGGACTCTCGGGCGCTACGACGCCCTGCTCACCGTCAACACCGCCACCTCCGGCGATCTCGTCGGGGTCCTCGACCACATCCGCGAGCTCGACGGCGTCCGCGAGGCCGAGACCTGGAGCCACCTCCGGTTCATCAAGGAGACGTACGCCTCCCTCCACCTCGGCGGCGCCTGAGCCACCGCCGAGGCATCGGACCCGCAGGCGTCAGTCGGCCTCGGAGACCTGGCGCAGGGTGGCGACGATCTTGCACTCCGGCCAGTACGTCGCGTGCAGCTGCGCGAACTCCCGCTGCCCGGCGATCGCCTCCTCGAGGGTGTCGTAGCGCGTCAGCGCCCAGCCGCCGACGACCTCCTTGGCCTCGGCGTACGGGCCGTCGACCCGGGTGACCTCGCCCTTCTCGACCACGAAGTTCACCGCGTCCTCGCTGCCGAAGAGACCTCCACCGTCGAGGAAGTGGCCAGCCGCCGCCTGCTCGCCGATGTAGTCGCCCATCGCCTTGTACAGGGCCTCCGGCGCCGAGCCGATTCCCTCTTCCATCCTCACGAATCCCATGAAACGGGGCATGATGCGCTCCTCAGTTCGGGGCCAACCGCTTCTCGGTGGCCGACACATGTGCGTCGAACCTCATCGTTCTCCTTCGACATCGACATCGGAAAGAACTTCCCACCGGCCGCCGGGCCCGACACGCATAGGCTCAGACGTTGGCGGTCTCGGACTCGGGTGCCGGCTCTGGCGTCGGGGCGCCGCCGAACTCGCCGCCCGCCTTCCGCACCGCGATCGCGACGATCACGGCCGCGACGGCGAAGAGCACGCCGTAGGCGGCGGCCGACTCGGCGTCGAAGTTGCGCAGCAGCGTACGTCCGTTGGTGACCAGGATGATGCTGCCGACCAGCCCGCCGAGGATGGGCAGCGAGAGGTGCTTGACGAGGTAGGCGGCGAACGGGGCGGCGATCACGCCACCGACAAGGAGCCCGCCGATGATCCGCCAGTCGAGCGCCTCTCCTGCCAGGCCGACCAGGAAGCCGACGCTCGCCGAGACGGTCGTGACGAACTCGGCGGTGGAGACCGAGCCGATCACCTTGCGCGGATGCAGGGTGCCGCTGGAGATCAGGGTGGGCGTGGTCACCGGGCCCCAGCCGCCGCCACCGGTGGCGTCGATGAAGCCGCCGAAGAGACCCAGCGGGGCGAGCAGTCCGAGACCCGGGCGCCGGCCCGGGATGAAGACCGGCGGCTTGCCGAAGACGAAGCGGGCGACGATGTAGACGCCCAGGACGAGTAGGAGGCCGGCCACCCAGGGCGTCGCGCTCTCGGTCGAGAGGTCGGAGAGCACGGTCGCGCCGGTGAAGGCGCCGATGCCGCCCGGGATCGCTATCTTCGCCACGACCTTCCAGTCGACGTTGCCGAGCCGCCAGTGGGAGACACCCGAGGCCAACGTGGTGCCCACCTCGGCCAGGTGCACCGACGCCGGCGCGACTCCGGTGGCGACCAGCAGGGTGCTCGAGGTGACGCCGTACGCCATGCCGAGGGAACCGTCGACAGCCTGGGCCGCGAGACCGACCAGAGCGAAGATGAGAAGCCGCTCCACGCGGACCTCCTAGGGATGGGATCAAACTACAATAGTCACGTAATTTACTAGACTCTAGACTTCTCTGCCAAAGTCCGGCGGACCGTCTCACGACCCGGGCGCGAGTCACGAAAACTTCCCTTCGATCGGTGCTTGACCTTGACGCAGCGTCAGGGCTGCACGCTTCTTCCACAGCCCCAAACAGGGGTCTGGAAACCACCGATCACAAGGAGCACGACATGAACAACCTCCTCAGCCGCCTCGTAGGTGACAAGAAGGACTGGAAGCGCATGGAAGCCCGCGCCGCCGAACTCCCCGCCGGCTACCGCACCGTCTACGCCGAGATGAAGAACTACATGTGGCGCTTCACCGCTGGTGACGGCATGGACATCGTCGCCATCCTCCGCGAGATCCTCGACCAGTTCGAGACCGAGGCTGCCGCTGGCCGTTCGGTGCTCGAGGTCACCGGCACCGACCTGGCCGCGTTCTGCGACGCCCGGCTGCCCGAGCAGCACGACGCCTACCGCGCCAAGCTGCGCACCAACCTCAACGAGGTCGCGGCCAAGCTCGACTGAGCGCCGCAATGCTCACCACCACGTCCCCTGCCACGAGCCGATGAAGCTGCTCGCGGCAGGGGACACGTCATCGGTGGGTCAAATGTCCGGATAAGACTGTGGTCCGGCTCGTCCGCATGATCCACTGTGACGCACGTCTCATGTCGCCGGCCGTGGCGACGGCTTCGCACGCTGGAGGAACACAGTGAACGACTCGGCCCTGCTCTCGGTCGGCCTCCCCATCGCGTTGGCGATCATCATGTTCGGCCTGGGCCTGAGCCTGACCCCCGGAGACTTCCGCCGGGTCGTACGCACGCCGCGAGCCGTCTTCGTCGCGCTCACGCTCCAGATCGTGGTGCTGCCATTGATCGCGTTCGCCCTCGTTGTGGTCGCGGACGTGGACCCGCTGATCGCGGTCGGGGTCATGCTGCTGGCTGCCTCCCCCGGCGGGACGACGGCCAACCTGTTCAGCCATCTCTTCCGCGGCGACGTCGCGCTCAACGTCACCCTCACGGCGGTCAACTCGGTGCTCGCGGCCGTCTCCATCCCGTTGATCACGAACGCGGCGATCGGCTACTTCGGCGCCGGGGACACCCTCGGTCTGCAGTTCGGCAAGGTCGTCCAGGTCATCGCGATCGTGCTGGTTCCCGTCGGGATCGGGATGCTGGTGCGACACCGGTCCGACACGTTCGCGGCCCGAGCCGACCGTCCGGTCCGGATCTTCTCGATCGTGGTCCTGGTCCTGGTTGCTGCCGGCGCGATCCTCGGCGAGCGAGAGAACATCGCCGACTATCTCCGCGAGGTCGGCATCGTCGTGACGCTGTTCTGCGGCGCGAGCCTCTGCCTGGGCTACCTCGGCGCTCGGGTGTTCCGGCTCGGCCGGGAGCAGGCGATCGCCACCTCGATGGAGGTCGGGATCCACAACACGACCGTGGCCCTCACCATCGCGCTCAGCGTGCTCGACAACACGACCGTGGCCATCCCGGCCGCGGTCTACAGCATCGTGATGTACATCCTCGCGACCACCTTCGGCATCCTCATCACCCGGTCGCGCGTCGAGCGGCCCACCGCTCCGCGTGACGTCACCACCTGAGCTTCTACTCCGCCGAGAGCAGCGCCGAGAGCAGCGGGGCGCCGTCCTCCACCGCGACCCGCTCGACCTCGCCTGACGACCGCTTCACCAGTCCGCTAGGTTGCGTCCCAGTCACCCGTCGATGAGGAGTCTCAGATGCCCACACCCGCCCTGCGTTCGGCTCAGATGCTGGCGCTCGCCTTCATGAGCATGATCGTGGTGCTGGGGGTGGTCGTCTACCTCAGCGTCGCTGATGCCGACCTGACACTGCCCTCGACGTACGTCATCGGCGGTCAGGTCGCGGCTGGAGTCGTGATCGCCCTGATCGTCTCGACGATCGGGTTCCGGGTCGCTCCGATCACCCCGGGCACGGCTCCGGAGGAGGCGAAGGGCGAGGCGCTGCAGAAGCACCAGATGTCGATGATCCTCCGGCTCGTGCTCAGCGAGCTGGTCGCGCTCGTCTCGCTCGCGCTCGCGTTCATCCTCACCGAGGGCCAGGTGATGACGTACGTCATCGGCGGGGCCGTCTCGGTGGTCCTGATGGCCCTCTTCGCCTACCCGTCGGCCGGCAACATCCGCCGGGTAGAGGCCAGCCTCGACAGCGCCGGGGCGCAGTCGAGGCTGGCAGAGGCGTTCGCCGCCTCATCCAGGACCAGCCTCTAGACCGTCAGGTCGATCCCCTCGGCGGCGAGCGCCTCACGGTAGACCTCGACGTTGCGCATCTTCACGTTCTCGTAGCCCCGCACCATGTCCGGGAGCTCGGCGAGGCGGACGGCCCGGGCGTACGTCTCCTCGGTGAGCTCCGCGGCGAGCGAGTCGACGAGCGCCGAGTAGTGCGCGAGGAGGGCGCGCTCGGTGCGGCGTACGTGGAAGCGACCGAAGGGGTCGAACGCCGTGCCGCGCAGGAACTTCATGGTCGCCAGCAGGCGCAGAATGAAGTGGGACCGCGGACCGAAGGACATCTTGCCGCCCTTCAGGAACGCGCCGAAGATCGGCGGGGAGAGCTTGAAGCTGATCTTGCCCTGGACCTCGGCGCGGACGCCGTCGAGGGCCGCCGGTGCGGTGAGCAGCCGGGCGACCTCGTACTCGTCCTTGTAGGCGGTGAGCTTGAACAGGTAGCGAGCGACCGCCTCGGAGAAACGGGTGTCCGCGGTGACCGCACGCTCGGCGTTCCAGATCCGGTCGACCGTCTCCACGTACGACCGGGCGGTCTGCTGGTTCTGGAAGGCGACCAGCTGCGGGGCGCGGAACTCCACGAGGCGCCGCACCTCGCCGTCGAAGCCGGCCTCGTCCAGGGCCGGGACGGAGATCTTCTCGACCGGCGCGGTGGCGGTGCCGGTGACCTTGGCGAACTCCTCCGGCGCGGCCACCGAGGCGCGGCCCCAGCGGAACGCGGCGACGTTGGCGCTGACCGCGACGCCGTTGATGCCGATGGCCTCCTCGATCGCCGCGGCGGGGATCGGGAGCGCACCGGCCTGGTAGGCGGCGCCGACCAGCAGGAAGTTGGCCGCGGCGGTGTTTCCGAAGAGGGTGTCCGCGGCCGCGAGCGCGTCGAAGGCGCGCAGCGAGGACGTCGCGCCGTCCACCCGGGTGAGCAGCTCGTCGTCGGCAGGGTAGGCGATGTCCTTGTCGTAGACCATCGGGCCCGTCGGCGTCTTCGAGGTCGACACGACCGCACGGGTGCGGGCCGGGTCACCGTAGGCGAGGTTCTTGCCCTCGGCCAGGGTGAGCAGGTCGAAACCGAGCAGCGCGTCGGCCGACCCCGGGGTGACCCGGTTGGACGGCTCGATCGCCCCCGGGCCGAACCGCAGGTGGGCGGTCACCGGACCGGCCTTCTGGCTCATCCCGACCTGGTCGAGCGACTCCACGCCGAAGCCGGCGCGCAGCGCGGCGGTCGCGAGCACCTGGTTGACGGTGACGATGCCGGTGCCGCCGATGCCGGCCATGAAGACGCCGTAGGTCCGCTCCAGCTCGCCGTAGCCCGGGTCCGCCACGCTCGGCGGCTCGGGCGTCGACCTCTTCGCCTTCTTGGCCGTCGGGTCGGTCTCGACCGCCATGAACGAGGGGCACTCCCCCTCGACGCAGGTGTAGTCGGTGTTGCACGAGGTCTGGTCGATGCGGGTCTTGCGGCCCAGCTCGGTCTCGACCGGCTGGACGGAGAGGCAGTTGGACTTCACACCGCAGTCGCCACAACCCTCGCAGACGGCCTCGTTGATCACGATCCGGGTGTTGCGGGGCTCGAGCTTGCCGCGCTTGCGCTGGCGACGGGCGTCGGCGGCGCAGTGCTGGTCGTAGATCAGCACGGTCACGCCCTCGATCTCGCGCAGCTCGCGCTGGGCGTCATCGAGCCGGTCGCGGTGCCACAGGCGTACGCCGGCGGGGAAGTTGCTGCGGCGGTAGCGCTTCGGCTCGTCGGCGACCACGATGATCGCCTTGACGCCCTCGTTCATCAGCTTGTGGGTCAGCTGGGCCATCGCGACCTCACCCTGCCGCTTCTGGGCACCGGTCATCGCGACCACGTCGTTGTGGAGCAGCTTGTAGGTGATGTTGACGCCCGCCGCGACGCAGGCCTGGATGGCCAGCTGCGCGGAGTGGAAGAAGGTGCCGTCGCCGACGTTCTGGAAGGTGTGACCGGCGTGGCTGTAGGGCGCCTGGCCGATCCACTGCGAGCCCTCGCCACCCATCTGGGTGATGCCGACGACCGCGCTGTCCTCACGCTGCGACGCGGTCACCAGGGTGTGGCAGCCGATGCCACCGCCGCCCAGGCTCCCCTCCGGGAGCGCGGTGGAGCGGTTGTGCGGGCAACCGGAGCAGAAGTACGGCGTGCGAGAGGTCGACAGCAGCGGCAGGTCGATCCGGGCGGGCCCGGCGGCCTTCAGCTCCGCGTGGCCCTTGAGCGCCCGGCGCAGCGGCGCGAGCAGCCGGCCGGCGGTCAGCTCGCCGTCGAGCGGCACCAGCGGGACACCGGCGCGGTCCTTCTTGCCGATGATGACCGGGGCGGTGGGCTCGCCGTAGAGGATCTCGCGGATGCCCTGCTCGATGAAGGAGGTCTTGTCCTCGACGACGACGATCTCGTCGAGCCCCTCGGCGAAGGTCTCGACGATCGTCGGCTCGACCGGCCACATCATGCCCAGCCGCAGCACCCGGATCCCGGCGGCCATCAGCTCGTCGTGGTCGAGGCCGAGGTCCTTCAGGCCCTGGCGCATCGAGTCGTAGCAGGAGCCGGAGGCGACGATGCCGATCTTGGCGTCCGGCGCCTTGACCTCGATCCGGTTGAGGTGGTTCTCGGCGGCGTACGCCTTGACGACGTTCATCCGCGGGCCGTAGAGCTTCGCCTCGGCGCCGACGATCCGGTCGGGGAAGAGCTCGATCTTGGTCGGCTCGTAGGTGTAGGGCATGCCCTCCCACCGGGTCTTCGGCATGACCGGGTCGAGCACGCCGATCTCCGGGTTGACCACCCAGGCGCCGTCGGCGACGTCGGCGACGATCTTGAGGGCCACCACGCAGCCGGAGGCACGGGAGAGGGCGATGCCCTCCATCCCGTACTCGACGATCTCGGAGGCGTTGCGCGGGAAGAGCACCGGGATGCCGAGGCTCGCCAGGGTCCGCTCGCTCACGGCCGGCACGGTCGAGGACTTCGCGGCCGGGTCGTCGCCGACCAGCATCAGCATGCCGCCGCTGGGGTGGGCGCCGTACATGTTGGCGTGGCGCATCGCGTCCAGGGCCCGGTCGACGCCGGGGCCCTTGCCGTACCAGACCCCGGTGACGCCGTCGTAGCGCTCGGTGTCGAGGGTGACGGCCGACTGCGAGCCCCATACGGCGGTCGCGGCGAGCTCCTCGTTGAGGCCCGGCACGACGGTGATGTCGGCGTCGGCCATCTCCTTCGGCAGGCCCAGCAGGAGCTGGTCGAGACCACCGAGCGGGCTGCCCGGGTAGCCGGAGATGAAGGTGCCGGTCCGCAGACCGCGGCGCTGGTCCAGGGCGCGCTGCTCGACGAGCATCCGCGCGATCGCCTGGATCCCGGTCAGCAGCACGGGGCCGGCCCCCACGCGGTAGCGGTCGGCCAGGTCGTAGGCCTCGAACGATGTCCCAGGCTCGAACACTGCGGTCATAGGGGTGACTCCTCAATCTGCCGGGCGGCACTGGTGGTCCGTCTGGAGCGTTTGCCGGGACTGCCGGGGTGAGGCCGTCCCGAGGAACCACCCGCAGGGTGTGCGGGTGGCCTGGGTCACATCATCGTGGATAGGGCCTGCGCTCTGCCAATTCCTGAGGCGCAGATCACCAGGCGACGCTGAGGTACTGCGTCTCGAGGTACTCCTCCAGCCCGGCCCGCGCGCCCTCGCGCCCGATGCCGCTCTGCTTCACCCCACCGAACGGCGCCGACGGGTCGGAGACGAGGCCGCGGTTGACCCCCACCATCCCGGCGTCGATCCGCTCCGCCACGTGCAGCGCCTCGCCCAGCTCGCCGAAGACGTACGCCGCCAGGCCGAACTCGGTGTCGTTGACGGCGGCGAGCAGCTCCTCGGTGTCGTTCCAGACCACGATCGGGGCCACCGGTCCGAAGATCTCCTCGCGCAGCAACGGCGAGTCGGCCGGTACGCCGGTGAGGACCGTCGGCGGGTAGAAGTAGCCCTCGGACTGCGGGATCTCGGTGCGGTGCGCGACCACGGCTCCCGCGGCCACGGCGGCGTCGACGAGGCCGGTGACCGTGGCGTACGCCTTGGCGGAGATGAGCGGGCCGATGTCGCTGCCCTGCTCGGCCGGGCCGACGCGGAGCGCCTCCACGGCCGCCCCGAGTCGGGCGGTGAACTCCTCGGCGACGTCTGCGTGGACGTAGAGCCGGTTGGCCGCGGTGCAGGCCTGTCCCCCGTTGCGAAACTTGGCGACCATCGCGCCCTCGACCGCGGCCTCGACGTCCGCGGAGGAGGTCACCACGAACGGCGCGTTGCCGCCGAGCTCCATCGAGGTGTTCACGACCCGGTCGGCGGCCTGGCGGAGCAGGATGCGGCCGACGCCGGTCGAGCCGGTGAAGGAGATCTTGCGGACCCGCGGGTCGGCGAGCCAGGTGCTGACGATGCCGGCGGCGTCCGTCCCGGGGACCACGTTGACGACGCCGTCCGGCACGCCTGCCTCGGCGATGAGCCGGGCGACCGCGAGGGCCGTCAGAGGCGTCTCGGCGGCGGGCTTGAGCGCGACCGTGCAGCCGGCCGCGAGGGCCGGGGCGATCTTGCGGGTGGCCATCGCGGCCGGGAAGTTCCACGGCGTCACGAGGGCGGCCACGCCCACTGGCTTGTGAGTGACGATGGTGCGGGTGCCACCGGCCGGCGAGGACCCGAAGTCGCCGTGCGGGCGCACGGCCTCCTCGGCGTACCAGCGGAAGAACTCGGCGGCGTAGCCGACCTCGCCGCGGGCGTCGGTGAGGGACTTGCCGTTCTCGAGCGCGATCAGGGCCGCGAGCTCGTCGGCGTCGCGCAGCATCAGGTCCCGGACCCGGTTGAGCAGGTCGCTGCGGGTCCGTGGCGGCAGGGCCGACCACGCGGGGAGCGCCGCGGCGGCCGCATCGACGGCCGCGGTCGCGTCCTCTCCTGCGCCGTCGGCGACGTCGGCGACGTGCTCGCGGGTGGCGGGGTTCTCGACCGCGAAGACACCGGTGGCGCCCGGGCGCCACCGACCGCCGACGAGGATGCCGCTGCCGGGCTCGAGGGCGTCGAGGTAGCCGGTCTGCGTGTTCGTGGGCTCGGTGCTCGTGGTCACTTGGTCTCCTCCAGCGCGGTCGTGAGTACGTCCAGGGCGTCGTCGAGCAGCTCGTCGGAGATGCTCAGCGGGGGCAGGAAGCGGATGACGTTGCCCCAGGTGCCGCAGGTCAGGGTGATGACCCCCTGGCTGTGGGCGTAGGCGGCGACGGCCTTGGCGACCGCGCCGTCCGGGTTGCCGGTGGCCGGGTCGACGAACTCGGCGGCGATCATCGCACCCCGGCCGCGTACGTCACCGATGCGCGGGTCGCTCGCCTGCAGGTCACGGAGCCTGCCGAGCAGACGCGCCTCGATCTCGCGGGCCCGGGTGAGCAGGTCCTCGGCCTCGATGGTCTCGATCACGGCCAGCGCGGCGGCGCAGGCGAGCGGGTTGCCGCCGTAGGTGCCGCCCAGGCCGCCTGGGTGGACGGCGTCCATGACGTCGGCGCGGCCGGTCACCGCGGAGAGCGGCAGGCCGCCGGCGATGCCCTTCGCGCTGACCACCAGGTCCGGGACGACACCGTCGTGCTCGACGGCGAACCAGGTGCCGGTGCGGCCGAAGCCGGACTGCACCTCGTCAGCCACGAAGATCACGTCGTTGGCGCGGCACCACTCCGCGAGCGCGGCGAGGAACCCGGGCGCCGGGACGATGAAGCCGCCCTCGCCCTGGACCGGCTCGATCACGACGGCGGCGAGGTTCTCGACGCCGACCTGGGTCTCGATCAGGGAGGTAGCCCGGGCCGCCGCCAGCTTGCCGTCGATCTCGGCGGCGTCGCGGAACGGGTAGGACATCGGCGCCCGGTAGACCTCGCCCGCGAACGGCCCGAAGCCGTGCTTGTAGGGCATGTTCTTCGCGGTCATCGCCATGGTGAGGTTGGTGCGCCCGTGGTAGGCGTGGTCGAAGACCACGACGGCGTCCTTGCCGGTGAACGAGCGGGCGATCTTGACCGCGTTCTCGACGGCCTCGGAGCCGGAGTTGAACAGCGCGGTGCGCTTCTCGTGGTCGCCTGGGGTGAGCCGGGCGAGCTGCTCGGCGACGGCCACGTAGCCCTCGTAGGGCGTGACCATGAAGCAGGTGTGGGTGAAGGCCGCGACCTGCTCGGAGACCGCCTCGACCACCTTGGCGGCGCTGGAGCCGACGGTGGTCACCGCGATGCCGGAGCCGAGGTCGATGAAGCGGTTGCCGTCGACGTCCTCGACGATCCCGCCGGACGCGCGGGCGGCGAAGACGGGCATGGTGGTGGCCACGCCCTGGCTCACGGCCGCGACCTTGCGGGCCATGAGCTCCTGGGAGCGCGGGCCGGGCAGGGGCGTACGCAGGAGGCGGGACTGTTCGAGGGTCGAGAGCTCGGTCATGGGTTCAGCATGAGCCTCCGCGACACATGTCGTCCAAGACCTTTTGACTACTACAATCATGCCCCATGAGCATGGATCTGCGGCTGCTGCGCTACTTCGTCGCCACCGCCGACGCGGGCTCCGCGACCCGGGCCGCCGAGGTGCTGCACGTGACCCAGCCGGTGCTGTCCCGACAGCTGCGCCAGCTCGAGGCCGGCCTGGGGGTGCCGCTGTTCGCGCGGGAGGGACGGCGGTTGCGGCTCACCCGCACGGCCGAGGATCTCCTCCCCCGCGCCCGCGACCTGCTGGCGCACGCGGACGACCTCGAGCGCGCCGTGGCCGTGCTCGCCTCGGGCCACCTCGACGAGCTGCACCTCGCCGTGCCCACCACGACGCTCACCGACGTCCTCGCGCCGTTCCTCGCGACCCTCGGGCCCGACGACCCGGTCGCGATGGTCCGCGAGCTCGATCCGCGCGGCGCGGTGGCCGCCGTCCGCGCCGGCGCCGACCTGGCGATCGTCACCCGTCCGCCGGCCCGATCGCTGGCCTCGCGCGCGCTCGCCGTGCTGCCGGTGTGGGCCTATGTCCGGGCCGACGATCCGTGGGCGGGGCGGGGGTCCGTGGACGTACGCGACCTGGTGACGCGGCCGCTCGTGCTGCTCACCGATGACCTGCGGCCGCGGCCGCTCCTGGACGCAGCGGTCGAGGACGCCGCCGTGGGCTACGGCGACGTCCTCGAGGTGTCCAACGCCCAGGTCGCTCAGGCGCTCGCGGCCTCGGGCCGCGGGATCGCGGTCGTCTCCGACGACCCGCGGTTCGGGCTGGTGCCCCTGCACATCGAGGCACCGGCGGGGCGGGTGCGGATCAGGCTGTACGCAGCCTGGGACCCCCAGCACCACGCCGCCGAGGCGCTCGCCGGTCTGGCCGAGCGGCTCTCGGCCTTCTGCGTCGCGCGCTACGGCGCCGAGGTCGCCGTCCGCTGAGCGGCCGCCGACGTCAGCACGGTCAGGATCCGCTCGGTGACCTCGTCGACGGGACCCAGCCCGTCCACTCTCGCGAGCAGGCCGCGCTCCGCATAGCCCGCGGCGAGCGGACCGGTCTCGGCGGCGTACACCTCGAGCCGGCGGCGGATGACCGACTCGGTGTCGTCGGCGCGACCCTGCTCCTGGGCCCGGGCCAGGAGCCGGCTCACCAGCTCGTCGGGGTCCGCCTCGAGCAGCATCACCGCGTCGAGCGCGACGTCGGCCAGCGCCAGCATCTCGTCGAGCTCGGCCACCTGCTGCGGGGTGCGCGGATAGCCGTCGAGGAGGAACCCGTCGGCGCAGTCACCGCCGGCCAGGCGATCAGCGACCATGGCGTTGGTGATCTCGTCCGGGACGTACTCACCCGCATCCATGTAGGTCTGTGCCGCCACCCCCAACGCGGTCTGCTGGGCGACGTTCGCCCGGAAGATGTCGCCGGTCGAGATCGCCGGCACGGCGAATCGCTCGGCGATGACGGCGGCCTGGGTGCCCTTGCCGGCACCCGGCGGTCCCATGAGGAGGAGGCGCATACGACTGGTGGACCTTTCTCGAGGTTGGCGCGCTCACCCCCACGATGAGCGCGCCCGGTGTGACGGTAGGCCTCACTCCGCTGCGATCACGTTGCATCCGCCAGGATGCGGCCCGCGATCTCGTCGCCGACACGTACGGCACCGTCGACGTGCTGGAAGCCGTGGCCGGCGACGTCGCTGCTGCCGAACTCGATCGGCCCGAGCGGCTCGCGCAGCACCGCGCCCCAGCGGGTCAGCCCGCCGAGGTCGAAGCTCGTCCCGTACGCACCACCGGTCAGCTCCTGGTGCTGCCAGTCGCTCTCGACGTAGGTGAGCGGCTCGAGCGCCGCGTCCCCGAAGTACGCCGCCAGCGACTCGAGCACCTGGTCCCGGCGCTCCGACTCGGAGAGCCGGCCGACCGCGTCGGCGCGCTCGTCGGAGACGAAGCCGACCAGCGTGCCACGCGGCTCGCCCTCGGGGGTGTTGTCGTAGACCTCGTGGACAAGCTGCCAGGGCGCGAAGCCGGTGCCGCTGAGTCCGTCGGCGCGCCAGAAGGGGGTCGCGTACTGCGCCTGCACCTTGATGACCAGCCCGAAGGACTGGTGCTCGCGGGCGATCCGGTGCTCGGCCGGCAGCTCAGGGCTGAACCGGATCCGTGGGACCAGGGTCGGCGGGACCGCGAGGACCAGCCGGCGCGCGGCGTGGATCTCGGTGCCGACGTGGACGACGGCGCCGTCCTCGTCCCACTCGATGTGGGTGACGTCCTGGCTGAGCCGGACGCGGTCACCCAGACGGGAGGCCAGGGTCAGCGGCACCCGCTGCAGGCCGCCGACGACCCGGCGGTCGAGGATCACGTCGGCGTCGACGAGGTTGCTGAACGACCCGGCGCTCGCGGCCATCTGCACCGCCTGGAGCGCGGAGAAGGAGTGGGCGGGCTTCGTCAGCATCGCCGGCCCGATGTAGAGGGCGACGTTGTCGATGGCGACCGGGTCGTCGCACTGCTGCTCGAGCCAGGCACGGAACGAGACGCTGTCGAGGTGGTCGGCGTCGTCGAGCTCCCACGGCCGGGCCGGGTCCATCGCGGCGGCCAGACCGTCGAGGGTCTTGGTCAGCTGCGCGATGGCCGCCGAGGTGGACTCTCCGACCGGGAGCTCGTCGCCGAAGCGGTGCGCGACACCGGTCTTGTCGACGTAGAGGGACTCGCCCTCGCGGAAGCGCGGGTAGGTCGGCAGCTCGAGCTCGTCGAGGATCCCGAGAAGGGCGTCCTGGTCCGGCGAGACCCACTGGCCGCCGATCTCGAAGTCGGCCTCTTCCCCGGGCGCACCGTGCGCCTCGGTGCGCAGCCGGCCGCCGATGCGGTCGCGCGCCTCCAGGACGAGCACGTCCCGGCCCGCCTGCGCGAGCCGCCAGGCCGCGGTCAGGCCGGTCACGCCGGCGCCGACCACGATCACGTCGTGGGTGGTCATGTCAGTTCTCCTGTTTGTCAGTGTCGGTGGGCCGCTGGTCGGGCCGCTGGTCGGGTCGCCGGTCCGGACGCTGGGCGAGCAGCGGGAGGCTCGGGTCCCAGCGGGTCCCGTCGGCCTCGTCGCGCTTGCGGCGGGCGATGCCCGAGAGGGCCTCGAGGACGACCCGGTTGGCGAGGAACGAGGTGATGTCGGCGTGGTCGTAGGGCGGGGAGACCTCGACGACGTCGATCCCGACCACCGGCAGCTCGTAGGCGATCCGGCGGACCGAGTCGAGCAGCTGGCGGGCGGTCAGGCCGCCCGGCTCCGGGGTGCCCGTGCCGGGGGCGTGGCCGGGGTCGCAGACGTCGATGTCGACCGAGAGGAAGACGCCGTCGCACTCGTCGGTGGCGATGGTGAAGGCCTCGGTGAGGCACTCCTCCAGGCCGCGGTGGACGATCTCGGTCATCTCGTAGGACCTCATGCCCTGCTCGGCCATCCAGTCCAGCGTCTCGGGCTCGGGCCAGTAGCCACGCAGCCCCATCTGCAGGAACCGGTCGCCACGCAGCGCGCCGGACT
This sequence comes from Nocardioides sp. NPDC051685, assembly GCF_044453405.1. Lineage (NCBI taxonomy): Bacteria > Bacillati > Actinomycetota > Actinomycetes > Propionibacteriales > Nocardioidaceae > Nocardioides > Nocardioides sp. NPDC051685. The sequence goes on from NZ_JBITCR010000002.1 coordinate 415,062, forward strand.
CGATGAGCCGGCGCATCGGCTGGCCGTGCCCGATCAGCGAGCCGAACTCGATGTCCCCGGTGTCGGCGTGGGCGTCGAAGTGGATCATCGAGACGCGCCCCTGGCCCATGTGCTGGGCGACGCCGGCGGCGTCCGGCCACGCGATCGTGTGGTCGCCGCCCAGCACCAGCGGGATGGCGCCGTTGCTCGTCACGGCGTGGACCGCCTCCTGCAGGTCGCGCACCGAACGCTCGGCGTCGCCGGAGAACATCTCCACGTCACCCGCGTCCAGCACCTTCAGGTCCCGCAGCGCGTCGACCCGCATCGCCAGCGAGGGCCGCGACCCGTCGTGGGGCAGGTAGCACGTCTGCCGGATGAACTGCGGACCGAACCGGGTGCCCGACCGGTGCGACGTACCTCCGTCGAAGGGGGCGCCGAGGATGACCACATCGGCACCCTCGTACGTCGCGGGGTCGGCCCAGTCGCACCGGTCGACACCCAGGAACGTGATGTCGGGGCCGAACTGGGTTCCGTAGCGAGCCATGGCGTTCTTCTCTCTCGTTCGATTCTCTGGATTCGTCGGGTTGTGCCGGTTGTGCTCAGTCCTCGGTCGGGTCGACGACGAGGAAGCGCTCGCCGGGACGGCGGGCGAGATAGAGGTGGTAGTAGGCGAGGGCGGCGACCACGACGCCGGCCGTGATCACGACGTCCAGCCGGGCCGAGCCGATCAGCGCGTAGCCGATCGCGCCGATGACGACCAGCGGCGGCAGCGGCCACAGCGGCATCCGCCAGCCCTGGGCGGCCGGCCCCTGCCGACGGGCGCGGAGCGCGGCGATCGCCACGACGACGTACATCGTCGAGATGACCACCGAGGTCACACCGAGGAGCGCCTCGATCTCGACGGCTCCTGCGAGGATCGCGCCGGGAACGCCGATGACGAGGGTGGCCAGCCACGGGGTGGAGTAGCGGGGGTGCAGCTTGGTGAGGACGTTGTTCACCGGCGCGGGCCAGGAGCGGTCGCGTGCGGAGGCGTAGACGACCCGGGCGTTCTGCAGCACCATCACGATGACGGCGTTGAGGATGGCGATGGCGATGGCGACGTTCACCGCGACCGCGACGCGCTCGCCGCCCCAGGCGGCCACCCACTGGGAGAAGTTGCCGGAGGCCAGATCGCTGAGGTCGTCGACCGCCAGGACGGTGGTCACGGTGGGGATGAGGATGACGAGCCCGCCCAGGGTGAGGGTCCAGAAGATGACGCGGGCGACGTTGCGGCGCGGGTCGACGATCTCCTCGGAGAGGTAGACGGTGGTGCCGAAGCCGCTGACCAGGAACGTGCTCACCGCGAGGCCGGAGATCAGGATCGCCACCGTGAACGGCTCCAGGCCGCTCGCGCCGATGACGTGCGGGGTGACCAGCTCACCGGGGCCGCGCTGGACGTGACCGAGGCCGACGACGGTGACGACGACCGCGGCGATCATCTCGAGGGCGAGGAAGGCGCCGGTGACGACGGCGTTGGCCTTGATGTTGAGGATCGCCGTGGCCGTCGACACGAGCATGACGACCGCCCCGGTCGCGGCCCGGGGCAGCTCCACCAGGTCGGCCAGGTAGTCCGCGGTGCCGAGGGCGAAGATCGGCGGGATGAGCCAGAGCAGGACCCCGGCCAGCGAGAACGTCAGCCAGCCCATCGACTTGCCGAGGGTCTGGGTGACCATCGCGTACTCACCGCCGGAGCTGGCGGTGCGCGTGCCGAGCTCGGCGTAGCAGGCGGCGATCGCGACCGATACCGCGAAGCCGGCCACGACGGCCAGCACCGCGCCGCTCCCCTGGGTCGCGAACAGCTCCGGGACGATGATGAAGAGGCTCGAGGCGGGCGTGATGCACGAGAGCACCAGCAGAACCGCGGCACCGGGTCCGAGCACCCGCGCGAGCCGGCGTCGCTCGTGCGCCGGCGTCACCTCTTCCGGGCTCATCTGCATGGATTCGATCATCGCGGGTCTCCTTGGGATGAGGGTACAGCGCGTTTTGAACGCCGTACAAAACTTTGAACGGCATTCAAAGTGACTCAGATCACCGCTAGAGTCAAGGGGTGGGACCGAAGATTTCACCCCGCGAGCACAAGGAGACACTGTCGAGGTGACGCGCACACGCTCCAACAGACGCCTGGAACGACCACGCGAGCAGGTGCTCGCGACAACCCTGGAGATGGTGGCCGAGCAGGGACTCGCCAAGGTCACGATGGCCTCCCTCGCCGCCCGGCTCGGCACCAGCGGCGGCCACCTCCTCTACTACTTCGGCACCCGCAACGGCCTGCTCCTCGAGACCCTGCGCTGGAGCGAGAACGAGTACGCCGCGCAGCGGGCCCCGATCCTGGAGAAGGTCGAGAAGGACCGCTCCGGAGGCGTCGAGGCGCTGCTCTCCTTCACCGACGTCTACCTAGCGCTCGACGAGCGTGACCCGCGCTGGCTCCTCTGGCTCGAGCTGTGGGCACGCGCACCCTACGACGCCGAGCTCGCCGCCGCGCAGCGCGCGATGGACGACGAGTGGCACGCCGACCTGGTCCGGCTCTTCGCCGCCGCGCTCCCGGAGGTCGCCGACCGGGAGGCCGTCTCCGAGCGGCTGCGGGCGATGTGGGACGGCTTCAGCATCGGCATCGTCACCGGCGGCGGCACCACCCTGCGCGAGCGGGCGCTCGAGCACACCCGCGCCGCCATCGCCGGACACCAGGGGTAGCGGGCATGCCGATCGCCTCCTGGTTCCCCGAGGCGCAGCTGGGGATCTTCGTCCACTGGGGCATCTACAGCGTCGACGGCGTCGCCGAGTCCTGGTCGTTCTACGACGGCCGGGTCCCCTACGCCGACTACATGGCCCAGATCGACCGCTTCACCGCCTCCGAGTTCGACGCCGATGCCTGGGCCGAGCTCTTCGAGCGGGCCGGGGCGACGTACGCCGTCCTCACCGCCAAGCACCACGACGGCGTCGCCCTCTACGACACCCAGGCCAACGACCTGTCCGTGGTCAGGCAGGCGCCGGCCGGCCGCGACCTCGTCGCCGAGTTCGTCGAGGCCGTACGCCGCCGGGGGCTCAAGGTCGGGCTCTACTTCTCCCACCTCGACTGGTCGCACCCCGACTATGCGACGGTGCGCCCAGCGGTGCAGCATCCGGTCGTCCAGGACAACCCCTACGCCGTCCCGCGCCCGGGCGCGGAGGAGCCCGAGCGCTGGGAGCGCTACCTGGAGTTCCACCGCACCCAGATCCGGGAGCTGGTGACCCGCTTCGCGCCGGACCTGCTCTGGTTCGACGGGGAGTGGGAGCGGGACGAGCGGCAGTGGCGGATGCGGGAGCTGCGGGCAGAGCTGCGCGAGCTCGCGCCCGAGATGGTCGTCAACGGCCGGATGCTCGGTCACGGCGACTACGTGACGCCGGAACAGGGCGTTCCGGTCGTGCCGCCCGAGGGCCCGTGGGAGCTCTGCCTGACGATCAACGACTCCTGGGGCTGGCAGCCGCACGACGACAACCACAAGTCACCGCGCCAGCTCGTGCGCACCTTCGTCGAGACCATCGGCGGCGGCGGCAACCTGCTGCTCGACGTCGGCCCGCGCGAGGACGGCACCATCGCGCCCGAGCAGACCGAGCGGCTCGAGGCGCTCGGCGACTGGGTCTCCCGCCACTCCCCCGCGGTCCGTGGCATCCGCCGCGGCCTGCCGCATGGCCACTTCTACGGCCCGACCTCCGTCTCGCCCGACGGCCGCACGCTGTTCCTCTACGTCCTCGACCGCCCCAACGACTACGTCGTGGTCCGCGGCCTGCGCAACCGGGTCGTGAAGGCGTACGTCCTCGGCAGCGGCACCGAGCTCGAGCATCAGCGCATCGGCGGGCTGCACGAGGTCCCCGGCTGGGAGTACGTCTTCACCACCGACGAGGATCTCGACCCGCTGTGCACCGTGATCGCTCTCGAGCTCGACGGCGAGGTCTCGGTCCACCGCGAGCACGAGTCCCACTAGCCGGGGCGTCCGGTCGCCGTCGTCATCAGCGCACGCCCTGAGAGGAGCATGACCAGGAGCGCCAGCGTGGTCAGCGCGGCGGCGACCCACACCGGTGCCAGCGCGCCCGCTCCGGTCGCCAGGCCGAGAGCACCGAGAACAGGTCCGGCCGCTGCTCCGGTGTTGAGCGCCGCGGTCGCGTACGACCCGCCCATCGTCGGCGCACCCGAGGCGGCGTAGAGCACCCGCGCGATCAAGATGCTGCCCACGCCGAACGACAGCATCCCCTGGACGAGGACCAGCCCGAGGAGGAGCACGGGATGAGGCGCGGCGAGCGCCAGCGCGATCCACCCGGCCGGCAGCAGCGGGCTGCCGACCGCGAGCACGAGGCCGGGGCGGCGGTCCGACAGCCGCCCTGCGAGCGTGACACCGAGGAACGATCCGACGCCGAACATCACCAGCGTCACCGAGATCCACACATCGGTCAGCCCCGCGGTCCCGGTCACGACCGGCGCCAGGTAGGTGACCGCCGCGAAGGTGCCGCCGTTGACCAGGGCGCCGAGGGCCATCGCGAGGAGGAGACGGGGCGAGCGAAGCCGGCCGACCTCGGCACGCAGCTCCGGGGTGTCTCCGTCGGCGGTCCGACCCGGAGCGTACGCGACGCCCTGGAGGATCCCGATGGTCGCGGGAACGCACAGCAGCGCGATCGCCCAGAACGTCGTCCGCCACCCGGCCGCGGTGCCGAGCAGCGCCCCGGCGGGAACGCCCGCCACCATGGCGATCGTCGTGCCGGACAGCCGGATCGCGAGCGCGCGCCCCTTCTGGTTCTCGGGCACGAGCCTGGTGGCCGCGCTCAGGGCCACCGCGAGGAAGCCCGCGTTGGCGAAGGCGCTGAGCACACGGGCGGCGAGCAGGAGCGGGAACGCGGGCGTGATCGCCCCGAGGACATGGCACCCGGCGAACACGAGGAGACAGACGAGCAGCGCGAGCCGCGGCGGCCAGCGTCGGGCGAAGGCGGCCGTCACCGGAGCGCCGACGACGATCCCGACAGCGAACGCGGAGGTCAGCAGACCCGCCGTGCCGACGGAGACGTCCAGGTCGGTGGCGATCGCGGGGACGAGCCCCGCGAGCATGAATTCCGAGGTGCCCATGACGAAGACCGCCAGGGCAAGCAGGTAGAGGGCGAAAGGCATCGAGTACTCCGAGGTGAGAGGTCACAGGGACGCTTCTGGTCACCACGGCCGGTGGCCCGGAGTACGCCGCACTCACCCACGCGGAAGGCGGGCGGGTGTGCTCAGCGGTTCACGGGGCTGGCGGTGTGACCGACAGCCCCTGACCTGTCCGACTCGGGACTCGACATGCCCCGGACACTACCCGACCACCCGACCTCAGTCCTCCAGGACGTACCGCAGATATCGCGCCGGGTTCGACAGGAACCGCCGGGTCAGGCTGACCGGTTCGGCGTCGTCGTAGGCGACCTGAGTGATGCGCCCGTCCTCATCGAACTGCAGGATCTTCGCCCCCGGCACCGAGAGCAGGATCGGGGAATGGGTGGCGATGACGAACTGCGATCTCTCGTCGGCGAGCTCGACGATGCGGGCCACCAGCGCCAGGCAGCCCTTGACCGAGAGCGCAGCCTCGGGTTCGTCGAGGATGTAGAGCCCGTTTGGCCCGAACCGGTGCATCACCAGGTCGAGGAACGACTCGCCGTGGGAGCGCTCGTGGAGCGAGACCCGGCTCCGCCGGCCAGCTCCCGAACCGCGGGCAGCGTGAACGGATATCGACCGGTGTCATGACCGGGGTCGAGGGTGATCCGAGCGACGTAGCGCTCGTCGAACCGCATGACTCAACCCGCCTCGGGGTCGATGGGCGGTCTCCTCGCGCCGGTCGGATCAAGGCGATCGAGGATGGTCCCGGCGATCTCGGAGAGCTGGTCGACCTGTTCCGGACTCAGCGCGTCGAAGACGTACTCGCGCACCGCGTCCACGTGACCGGGGGCGGAGGCGACCATCTTCTCGTGGCCGGCCTCGGTGAGACGTACGTTGGTCGCCCGGCGGTCGCCCTCGCAGGTGTGCCGCTCGATGAGGCCGCGGTCGACCAGGCGCTTGACGACGTTGGAGAGCCGCGGCAGCGTCGCGTTGGTGAAGCCCGCCAGCTCGGTCATCCGCAGGGTGCGCTCGGGCGCCTCGGAGAGCATGGCCAGCACGCCGTAGTCGAAGTGGGTCAGGCCGGCGTCGCGGCGCAGCTGGGAGTCGAGGGCGCCGGGGAGCAGCTCGAGCACGGCGATGAGGCGGACCCATGCCGCCCGCTCCGCCGGCGACAGCCAGTTGCCCTCCACGCCAGGGAGTGTGCCGCAGAAAGTTGCCCGGAACAAACGACGGTCCTCTAGAGTTAGTTCAAGCAACAACTATTGCCCGGCCCGCAGGAGACCCCATGACCACCGCACCCGAGAGCACGACCGCCACCGCGGACGCCCGCCTTCCCCGGACGCACCCGTTCGCCGAGCACCTGCGCGCCGTCCAGGCACGCGAGGCGGTCGACCCGCACCGCGTCTGGACGCCGGCGGACGGTGCCCTGCCGAGCCTCTACCTCTCCCACGGCGGCGGCCCGCTGCCGCTGCAGAGCCCGGAGTGGCTCGACCCGTTGCACGCCTGGGCGCGCTCGTTGCCCCGGCCGAAGGCGATCCTGGTCATCTCCGCCCACTGGGAGTCGGCGCCGCTCTCGATCAGCGCGACCCGCCCCGACGAGCTGGTCTACGACTTCGGCGGCTTCGACCCGATCTACCACTCGGTGCGCTACGACACCCCGGACGCGAGCGAGCTCGCCCGCACCATCGCGGCGCTGATGCCCGACACCGAGACCGCTCACCAGCACAACCGCCGCGGTCTCGACCACGGCGCCTGGGTGCCGCTGAAGATCATGTACCCGGCCGCCGACATCCCGGTCGTGCAGCTCTCCCTGCCCACCGAGGACCCCGACAAGCTGCTCGCCCTCGGTGAGCGGCTGCGGCCGCTGCGCGAGGAGGGCGTGCTCGTGGTCGGCTCGGGTCACATGACCCACGGCCTGCCCTTCATCACCCGCGAGATGATGACCGAGAACAAGCCCGCCGGCTGGTCCTCCGACTTCGACTCCTGGGCCGCCGACGCCCTGGACCGCGGCGACGTCGCGGAGCTGGCCCGGTTCCGCACGGCCGCCCCCGGGATGCCGTACGCCCACCCGACCGTCGAGCACTTCACCCCGCTCTTCGTCACCCTGGGCGCGGCCACGGACCCGACGGCCCCGGTCACCACGACCCTGGACGGCTACGGCCTCGGGCTCTCCCGGCGCTCGTTCCAGGCGGCCTGAAGCTGCACCGAGAGCACCGGAGCGAGCGGCATCCGGGCGAGCAGCAGGGCCTGGTAGGCGTGGTAGACGTCGGGCTTGCCGTGCCAGATCACGTGCGAGGGACGGTCGTGCTCGTCCAGCTCGTGATGCCAGCTGCCGAGCTCGCGGTCGACGAGGTGGGTCTCGATGTAGTCCTCGAACCGCCGACGCCACTCGTCGTAGACCGGCTCGCCGGTGCGGGTGTGCAGCGCGCCGGCCGAGGCGAGCGCCTCCGCGGCCACCCAGTGCAGCCGCAGCCGGGTGACCGGGGTGCCGTCCCACGAGGTCGTGTAGACGAAACCGGCCCCGTCGCCGGAGTCGATCCAGCCGACCTCGACCGCGCGCGCGAAGAGCGCCCGGGCGTCCTCGACCAGCCACGCCGGCGCCTGCGACAGGCTCGCGTCCAGGTGCAGCAGCAGCCGGGACCACTCCAACAGGTGGCCGGGAGTGCAGCCGTAGGGACGGAACGGGTCACCGGGGCGGTCGGCGTTGTAGTCGAGCAGCGGAGCCCAGGAGAGGTCGAAGTGCTCGGGCAGGTCATAGCCGTGGGAGCGGGCGACGCCGTGGATCAGGTGCTCGGCGATCGCGAGCGCCCGCTGGTGCCAGGCGGTGTCGCCGGTGACGTCGCCCGCGGCCAGGAACGCCTCCACCGTGTGCATGCTGGAGTTGGCCCCGCGATAGGCCTCCCCCGTCCTCAGGTCGCGCTCGAGGCTGTCGACCACCCGGCCGGCGTCGTCGAGGAAGTGCTGCTGCATGACTCCCAGCGCCTCGTCGAGCAGCGCATCCGCACCGGGGACACCGGCCGCGACGCCGCTGCTCGCGGCCAGGACGACGAAGGCGTGGGCGTACGCCTCCTTGAGGGTGCCGATCGGCTCGCCGTCACCGGAGACCGAGGCGTACCAGCCGCCGAACTCGTCGTCGCGCAGCGCGCCCGAGAGCGCTCGGATGCCGTGCGCCGCGAGCTCGGCGGCGTCGTCGACGTCGCCGCGCAGGTGGGCGAGCGCGAAGACGTGGGTCATCCGGGCGGTGATCCAGGTGTGCACCGGCTCGGCCGGGTCCGGGCGACCGGACTCGTCCAGCCACCAGAACCCGGCCGGCGAGGCCGCCGACGGCCGGGCGAACCCGGCCAGCCGGCGGCACTCGGCGTCCGAGTCGATCATCCCTTGACCGAGCCCGCCATCAGCCCGCCCACGAAGTAGCGGCCGAGCAGGATGTAGATGATCAGCGTCGGCACGGACGCGATCAGCGCGCCCGCCATGCTGGCCGAGTAGTCCTGCAGCTGACCGCTCGCCAGGAAGTTGAGCGCGATCGTCACCGGCCCGTTGCGCGAGCTCGAGAAGAAGAGCGCGAACAGGTAGTCGTTCCAGGCCGAGGTGAACTGCCACATCAGCACCACCACGAAGGCCGGCGCCGAGATGGGCAGGATGATCGAGGCGTACGTCCGGAGCATCCCGGCACCGTCGACCCGGGCGGCCTCGACGAGCTCGATCGGGACCCCGGCGTAGTAGTTGCGGAAGATCAGCGTCGTGATCGGCAGACCGTAGACCACGTGCAGCACGATCAGGCTCGGGACGCCGTTCGGGATGCCGAGGTTGCTCATCAGCTGGACCAGCGGGACCATCACCGCCTGGTAGGGGATGAACATCCCGAACAGGATCAGCGTGAACACCACGTCGGCTCCCGGGAAGCGCCACTTGGAGAGCACGAACCCGTTCATCGAGCCGAGCATCGAGGAGATGATCGAGGCCGGGATGACCATGGCGAACGTACGCCCCAGGGCCGGCCCGAGCTGCTCCCAGGCGCGCGACCAGCCGGCCGTCTCCCAGGACTCGGGAAGCTTCCAGGCGTTGGCCGGGGTGGCGTCGCCGAGCCCCTTGAAGCTGGTCACGAACAGGACGTACGCCGGGAGCAGGACGACCAGCGCGAAGCCGATCAGCAGGACGTACTTGATCGTGCGGGTGACTGCCCGCGAGCGCTCGCCGGGGATCCGGCTCGTGACGGCTGCCGGGATGGCATCGGTGGTCATCGGCGACGCTCCTGACGGTAGGTGGAGACGAGGTAGGGAACGATCAGGATGGCCACGATGAGGAGCAGGATCGTGCCGATTGCGGCCGACTTGGCGTAGTCGCCGCGGGTGAACTCGACCCACATCTGGATGGCCGGGACCTGGGTCGTGTAGTTCGTCTGTCCGGCGATGGCCATGATCAGGTCGAAGACCTTCAGCGACATGTGGCCGATGATGATGATCGCGGAGAGGGCGACCGGGCTCAGCTGCGGGAAGATGACGTGGCGGTAGAGCTGCCACTCCGAGGCCCCGTCCATCCGGGCCGCCTCGCGCAGCTCCTCGGGGATGCCGCGGAAACCGGCCAGGAAGAGTGCCATCACGTAGCCGCTGAGCTGCCACATGGCGGGGACTGCGATCGCGAGGATGCCCCAGTGCTCGTTGGTCCACCACGGGTTCTGCAGGAAGTCGAGGTGGAGGCTGCCGAAGAGGCGGTTCAGCCCGGAGGCCCGGTCGCCCTCGGCGTTGTTGAGCAGCCAGCGCCAGACCACACCGGAGGCGATGAACGAGACCGCCATCGGGAACAGGTAGATGGCCCGGAACAGCGACTCGCCGCGGGCCTTGCGCTCCAGCAGCCACGCCCACAGGAACCCCAGGCACAGCGTGCCGATCAGGAACGTCGCGGTGTAGAGCAGCAGGTTGCGCAGCGAGTAGAGGAAGTCGTCGTCGGTGAACAGGTCGCGGTAGTTGTCCAGCCCGGCGAAGCCCTGGGACGGCCCGATGTGGTGGCGGTCCTGCAGGGAGGTGTTGATGTTGGACCCGATGAGTCCGTAGACGAAGACGCCGATGACGATGACGGTCGGCAGGATCAGGAGTACGGGCGCGACCCAGCCGTGGCCGCCGATGCGGCCTTTGGCCCGACGTGGTCGCTTGACGGCGCTCGGCACCGTGGAGGACATGTGTCCGTCCTTTCACAAAGGGCGGCCGAGGAGCTGCGGCGGATGCTGCCTGCCGCAGCCCCTCGGACCGGGTGGATCGTCAGGCTCGGATGAGCCCAGGTCACTCGGGCTTGTTGTCCTCGGCGGCCTTGACGAGGCCCTCCTGGAAGTCGGCAACGTCATTCTTGCTACCGAACTTGGCGACGGCGGAGGTGATGTCGGTCAGCCAGTTGACCGAGGTCGCGGCGCCGTGGGCGAGCGAGGAGACGATCTCGTCCTCGCCCCACGACTTGATCGCGGTCTGCTGGTAGTCACCGAAGGAGGAGGTGTCGGCCGTGGTGCTGGCCGGGATCGAGCCCTTCGCCTTGTTGAAGGCCACCTGACCCTCGTCGCTGGCGATGGTGTCGAGCCAGGCCTCGGTGCCCTTGGGGTTGGGGCCGTCCACCGGCATGGTGAACGAGTCGGCCAGGAAGTCGAAGACGCCGTCGGTGCCCGGGACCGGGACCGCGGTGTAGTCGGTGCCGAAGGTCTTCTTCTGCTCCTGGAAGGCCGCCTCGGCCCAGTCGCCCATGACGTTGAACGCGGCGTCACCGTCGATGACCAGCTGCGTCGCGTCCGGCCAGTCGAGACCCTGGCGGTCGGTGTTGGTCAGCGAGAGGAGCTTGCTGTAGTGCTCCAGCGCGGCCTTGACCTCGCTGCCGCCCCAGTCGGTGGTGCCGTCCCAGAGGCCGTTGTAGCCCTCGGCGCCCAGATCGGCGAGGAGCACGGTCTCGAGCAGGTTGACCTGCGTCCAGTCGGTCGCGACCGAGAGCGGGATGATGCCCTTGGCCTTGATCTTCTCCAGGTCGGCGATCCAGGCGTCCATCGAGTCGTAGCTCTTGTTCGCCTCGATGCCGGCCTTCTTCAGGACGGCCGGGTTCGCCCACAGCATGTTGGCGCGGTGGATGTTCGAGGGGACGGAGTAGATGCCGCCGTCCTGCTTCAGCCGGTCGAGAAGGCCCTCGGGGAACTGCTTGTCCCAGCCCTTCTCCTCGTAGAGGTCGGTGAGGTCCTCGATCTGGCCGGCGTTGATGTAGTCGGTCAGCTCCGCACCCGCGTGCGCCTGGAAGGTGGCCGGCGGCTCACCGTTCTGCAGGCGGGACTGGAGCACGTTCTTGGCGTCACTCCCGGCGCCACCAGCGACGGCCCCGTTGACGAACTTCAGGTCGGGGTTCTGCTCATCGAACACCTTGACCAGGGCGTCGAGCCCGGCCTTCTCACTACCTTCGGCCCACCAGGTGAAGACCTCCACCTCATCGGTGCTGCCGCTCTCGCTGTCGCTCCCGCAGGCGGAGACCGCCAGCAGGCTCAGGGCGGCCAGGCCAGCGGCCAGGGCCTTACGCGTTGCGTTCATCTTTGAATCCTCCGGTTGCGCGACCGCCACGTCGGTGTGTGATCTGGGTTACTCACGGTCGCGTGCCGGGACAACGTACGCTTCTCCTTTCTGTCGAGTCAACGCATAACGCAGGACGTTTTCAACCTGAGATCTGTCGCAAATCGACATAATCCCCTACAGTCACGGCATGACCTCTCCGGAGTCGCGGCTGCGCGCCGCCAACCGTTCCCAGGTTCTGGACCTGCTGGGACGGTCGGCGCCGGTCAGCCGTGCCGAGCTCGCCCAGCGCATCGGGCTCTCCCGCAGCACCGTGTCGAGCATCGTCCAGGAGCTGCTCGCCTCAGGGCAGATCGTCGAGACCACCGGCGCCGCCCTGGCCCGCGGCGGCGGGCGCCCACCCTCGCTCCTCACCATCAGTGGCTCTCCCGGCACGCTCATCGGCGTCGACATCGGCCACCGCCACGTGCGGGTCGCGGTCGCCGACCTCGCCGCGAAGCCGCTCGTCGAGCACGAGATCCGGCTCGACGTCGACAACTCCGCGGTCGAGACCATCGACCGTGCCGCGGCGCTGGTGCGCGAATGCATGGCCGAGGCGGGCATCGACCCGAAGACCGACCGTGTCCTCGGCGTCGGCATGGGGATCCCCGGCCCCGTCGACCCGCGCAGCGGCATCGTCGTCTCCCCCATCCTCGGCAACTGGATGGACCTGGCCCCGGGCGAGGAGCTCGCCCGCCGCATCGGTCTCCCCGTCCAGATCGAGAACGACGCCAACCTCGGCGCGCTCGCCGAGATCGAGTACGGCGCCGCGCGCGACGTCGACGACGTCATCTACGTCAAGGCCTCCAGCGGCATCGGCGCCGGACTGGTCCTCGCCGGCAAGCTCTACCGCGGCATCACCGGGATCGCCGGCGAGATCGGCCACGTACGTTTCGAGGACAACGGCCCGATCTGCCGGTGCGGCAACCGCGGCTGCCTGGAGAAGGCGTTCGGCGGCTCCCGCCTGGTCGAGCTGCTGCAGCCGGCCTACGAGGAGACGCTCAGCGTCGAGCGCCTGCTCGAGCTCGCCCGGGAGGGCGATATCCGGGTCAACCGGATCCTCGACGACGCCGGTCGTGCCGTCGGCCGGGTGCTGGCCGACCTCTGCAACCACCTCAACCCCGCGCTGATCGTGGTCGGCGACACGATGCGGCACTCGGAGTCGTTCGTCCTCGGGATCAAGGACTCCATCGACCGCTTCACCCAGCCCGACACCGCGGCCGCGCTCGACGTCGTCCCGAGCGAGCTCGGCGACAACGCGGGCGTCATGGGGGCGCTGGTCATCGCCGGCTCGGAAACTTCGCGCACACCGGGAACAATATGAGCGCTCGCTTATGTTGAGCGCGACGTGACTCACTCTTCTCCCAGCTGAGCCTCGGTCCGACGACCCTCCCCAACCGCGTCCTGATGGCGCCGCTGACCCGGATGCGCGCCGGGCAGCCGGGCGACGTTCCCAACCGGCTGATGGCCGACTACTACCGGCAGCGCGCCTCGGCGGGCCTGATCGTCTCCGAGGGCACCCAGATCTCCCCGCAGGGCAAGGGCTACATGGACACCCCGGGCATCTACTCGGCCGAGCAGGTCGAGGGGTGGCGTCACGTCACCGACACCGTCCACGAGGCCGGCGGCCGCATCGCCGCCCAGCTGTGGCACACCGGCCGGGTCTCCCACGAGTCGTTCCACGACGGTGACCTCCCGGTCAGCGCCTCCGCGCTCCCCTACCGCAACCGCACGACCGTACGCGGCGAGGACGGCACCCCCACCCGGGTCGACTGCCCCACGCCGCGCGCCCTCGAGACCTCCGAGATCGCGGGAGTGATCGACGACTACCGTCGTGCGACCCGCAACGCCCGCGAGGCCGGCTTCGACCTCGTCGAGATCCACGCCGCCCACGGCTACCTGCTGCACCAGGTCGCGAGCGCGAGCAGCAACGAGCGCACCGACTCCTATGGTGGCTCGCTGGAGAACCGTGCCCGGCTGACGCTTGAGGTGCTCGACGCGGTCGTCGACGAGTGGGACGCCGAGCACGTCGGCATCCGGATCTCCCCGATCGGCTCCTTCAACGGCCTCGAGGACCCCGAGGGCGCCGAGATGGGCCTCTACCTGGCCACCGAGATCGGCAAGCGCGGGATCGCGTTCCTGCACCTCTCCGAGCCCGACTGGGCCGGCGGCCCGGAGCTGACCGACGACTACCGCAAGCAGCTTCGCTCCGCGCACCCCGGGCCGATCGTGGGCGCCGGTGCCTACACCACGGAGAAGGCTTCCCGCCTGCTCGAGGCCGACCTGATCGACGCGGCCGCGTTCGGACGTAGGTTCATCGCGAACCCCGACCTGCCGCGGCGCCTCGAGGAGAGCCTGCCACTCAACGAGCCCGACCTGTCGACCTTCTACGGCGGCGGCGAGGCCGGCTACACCGACTACCCCGAGTGGACCGCCTGAGCGTCGCCTGAGGTTGATCCCGACCCTCAGATGAACTCGCACCCCGATGACGTACGCGACGTCCTGGCCCGGCGCGCGAAGGACCGTGGCCAGTCGCTGAACTCCTACCTGCGCGATGTCGTCCTGCGGGAGGCGTCCTTCGCCAACAACCAGGCTCTGATCGACCGCGTGGTCGCCGACAGAGGCGACTCGAAGTTCACCACCGAGGATGTGCTCGCCGCCCGCGACAGTGCCCGCGGCGAGCGTACCGAGGGCGCTGCGTGATCGTCCCCGACGCCTCTGCGGTCACCCTTCTCTTCGCGGACCCCGACACCGACCCTCGTGTGAACGCAGCGACGAAGATTCTCGCCGACGACCCTGAATGGGTCGTCCCAGAGGTCTGGCGCACCGAGGTGCTCAGTGTCTTCCGCGGGCTCCTCCTGGGCGGCAAGCTCACCGACCAGGACGCAGAGCGCGCTTTGCAGTGGCTCCAGGCGATCACGGTGATCACCGCACCCACCGGCCCATGCCTGAACCGAACGTGGGAGCTGCGCAGCAACCTGTCGGCCTACGACGCCGGCTACGTCGCCGTCGCCGAGTCACACGACCTCACCCTCGTCACCGCCGACGTACGCATCGCGAAGGCCGGCGTCGCCCGCTGCCCGGTGAGAACGATCAACTGACATCTGCGAAGATGCGGGGCGTGAGCACCTCGACGCCATCACACACCAACGCTCTTGACCGGTTCTTCCAGATCAGCGCGCGCGGCTCCACGGTCGGGCGTGAGGTCCGGGGTGGCGTGGTCACGTTCTTCACGATGGCCTACATCGTCGCGCTGAACCCGCTGATCCTCGGGTTCGCGGAGGACGTGAACGGCGACCTCCTCGGCGGCAACGACGGCAACAACCTGGCCGCGATCGCGGCGGGCACCGCGCTGGTGGCGGGCGTGATGACGATCCTGATGGGCGTCGTGGCCAACTATCCGCTGGCGCTGGCGACCGGGCTCGGGCTCAACGCGTTCGTGGCGTTCTCGATCGCGAGCCAGATGACGTGGGCCGACGCGATGGGGCTGGTGGTGATCGAGGGTCTGGTGATCCTCGTGCTGGTGCTGACCGGGTTCCGGGAGGCCGTCTTCCATGCCGTGCCGCGCGAGCTCAAGACCGCGATCTCGGTCGGGATCGGCCTGTTCATCGCGGTGATCGGCTTCGTCGACGCCGGTTTCGTACGCCGCATCCCCGACGCCGCGAACACGACCGTCCCGGTGCAGCTGGGCCCGACCGGGCAGCTCGCGGGCTGGCCGGTGCTGGTCTTCGTCATCGGCCTCGTCCTGATCATCACCCTGTGGGTGCGCAAGGTGCGCGGCGCGATCCTGATCTCGATCGCGGCGACCACGGTGCTGGCCATCGTCGTCGAGGCGGCCGCCGGAGTCGGCAGGGGCGGCGCCGAGAACCCGACCGGCTGGGCGCTCAACGTGCCGGCGTTGCCCGACAGGATCATCGACTGGCCCTCGTTCGCGACGCTGGGCGAGTTCAACCTGCTCGGCTCGTTCGAGAACGTCGGCATCGTGACCGCCGTGCTGCTGGTCTTCACGCTCATGCTCGCCGACTTCTTCGACACCATGGGCACGATGACCGCCATCGGCGCCGAGGCCGGGCTGCTCCGCGAGGACGGCACCCCGCCGCGTACGCGCTCGATCCTGGTCGTCGACTCGCTGGCCGCTGCCGCCGGTGGCGCCGGCGGTGTCTCCTCCAACACCTCCTACGTCGAGTCGGCCTCCGGCGTCGGCGAGGGCGCCCGCACGGGTCTGGCGGCGGTCGTCACCGGTGTGCTCTTCCTGCTCACCACGTTCCTCTCCCCGCTCGTCGAGATCATCCCGTCGGAGGCGGCGGTGCCCGCCCTGGTGCTGGTCGGCTTCCTGATGATGCAGCAGGTCAAGGACATCAACTGGGCCGATGTGGACATCGCCATCCCGGCGTTCCTGACGATCGCGCTGATGCCGTTCACCTACTCGATCTCGGTCGGCATCGGCGCCGGCTTCCTGGCCTACGTGCTCATCAAGGTCGTCCGCGGCAAGGCCAAGACCGTGCACCCGCTGATGTGGCTGGTCGCGGTCATGTTCACCGTCTACTTCGCGATCCACCCGATCTCGGGCTGGCTGGGCTGACGAGCTGGGCTGAGTCAGCCCAGCATGTCTTTGACCAGCGGCACGACCTGGGTGCCGTAGAGCTCGATCGAGCCCATCAGGTCCTCGTGGCGGACCCGGCCCTGGTCGTACTTCAGGTCGAACCGGTCGACGCCGAGCACCTTGATGGTGCCGGCCAGCTTCCGGGCGACCGTCTCCGGCGAGCCGACGTAGAGGGACCCGCCCTCGATCTCGCGCTCGAAGTCACCGGGCGAAGGCGGCGGCCAGCCGCGCTCGCGGCCGATCTGGGTTCGCATCGCCAGCCAGCCCTCGTAGACCGTCTCCCGGGCCAGCTCGTCGGTCTCGGCGACGAACCCTGGCGAGTGGACCGCGACCCGCTGCCGCGGCGAGCCGAACTCGTCCTGGGCACGCTCGAAGAGGTCGATGTAGGGCGCGAACCGGTCGGCCGGTCCGCCGATGATCGCCAGGAAGAGGCCGAAGCCGTGGCGGGCGGTGCGGACGACGGACTCCGGGCTCCCGCCGACGCCGACCCAGGCGGTCAGCCCGTTCTCGGTGCGCGGGAAGACCTCCTGGTCGGTGAGCGCCGCGCGGGTGCGGCCCTCCCAGGTGACCTTCTCCTCCTTCAGCAGCGCGGCGAGCAGCTCGAGCCGCTCCTCGAAGAGCTCCTCGTAGTCG
Source organism: Nocardioides sp. NPDC051685 (assembly GCF_044453405.1). Classification (NCBI taxonomy): domain Bacteria; kingdom Bacillati; phylum Actinomycetota; class Actinomycetes; order Propionibacteriales; family Nocardioidaceae; genus Nocardioides; species Nocardioides sp. NPDC051685. The sequence goes on from NZ_JBITCR010000002.1 coordinate 431,971, forward strand.
GCGAGGTCGAAGCCGAACAACGGGAACGACTCGGTGAACGAGCCGCGCCCGGCGACGATCTCCGCGCGGCCGTTCGAGACCGCGTCGAGGGTGGCGAACCGCTCGAAGACCCGCACCGGGTCGTCGGAGCTGAGCACGGTCACCGCGGAGCCGAGCCGCAGCCGCTCGGTGCGGGAGGCGACCGCGGCGAGCACCATCTCCGGGCTGGAGACGGCGAAGTCGCGGCGGTGGTGCTCGCCCACGCCGAAGAAGTCGAGCCCGACCTGGTCGGCGAGCACACCCTCCTCGACGATGTTGCGGATCACCTGCGCGTGGTGCTGCGGCTTGCCCTCGGCGTCGCGAGTGACCCCGCCGAAGGTGTCCAGGCCGAACTCGATCTCAGTCACGCCCGTTGAAACCTCAACCAGTCGTGGCGCATTCCCAGGGTTGTGTCGGGACCTCGTGGGCCTCACCGGCCAGGTGACGCCACAGCGTTCCGCCGTGCTCCAGGTCGAGCCGTCCGTCCGGGCAGACGTCGGGCTCGATCTCCTGCCCGAGCGCCGTGACCGACGCGAGCACCCGGTGCGGGCCGAGGAGGCCCGGGGCCATAGAGCTCGCATCCAGGTCGAGCGACTCGACCAGGAGCGGGCGGCCGTCGTGATCGTGGGCCGACCAGGTGGTGCTCACCCGGCCGGGGCGTTCGCCGTAACGGCCGAGGACCAGGGTCTCGCGCAGGGCGAGCCGGGCGTCTTGACCGAGCGTGACGCGAGTGTCGCGGGTGACCTCGGCGCCGGCAGAGACGACGAACGGCTCGCCGGCCCAGACCAGGGTGGCCCCTGCCGCGAGGGCGATCCGGACGGACCACGACGCGTGGCCGCCGTCCATGTCATAGGCCACCGTCCCGGCGGGCTCGACCAGGGTCAGGCGCGCGCCCTCCCCCACCTCGACCTCGACCCTGACGTGGTCGCCGGCCAGGAGCATCGCGCCGTCGGGGACCAATGAGATCCGGGCCGACCGGGCGTCGCTGGCGAGCAGCATGGGCCGCAGCGCCGGCGCCGTCGCCGGCGCGGTGACACCGGTCTCCACCCGCACCCGGCCGCCGGCGACCGCCCCGACCCGGACCCGGGTCAGGGAGCCGCTGGCCAGCTCAGGCGTGCTGGTGGTCATGCTCGTGTTCGTGCGTGTGGCTGGTGCCGTCGGCGTGGAAGTGCGGCGCCATCGGACCCGGGTCGGCCGGGACCAGGGCACCACCGCGGTGCCGGGCCAGCTCGGACCTGACCCAGGTGATCAGCGCCTCGACGGAGGCCGGGTCGGTGCGGGAGAGCGCGATGACCGGGCGGCCCTCGCGCACCGACCCCGCGTCGGAGACCATCGCAGCCGGGTCGACACCGACGTACGGGGCGAGGTCGGTCTTGTTGACCACGAGCAGGTCGGCCCGCTCGATGCCGGGGCCGCCCTTGCGGGCGACGTCGCCGCCGCCGGCGACGTCGATCAAGAAGATCTGGGTGTCGACCAGCGCCGGGGAGAACGTCGCGGTGAGGTTGTCGCCGCCCGACTCGACCAGGACCACGTCCAGCGGCGCGAACTCCTCCTCCAGCTCCTCGACGGCGATCAGGTTGGCGGTGACGTCGTCACGGATCGCGGTGTGCGGGCACGCGCCGGTCTCGACGGCCCGGATCCGGGCCGGGTCGAGCACCCCGGCCGAGCGGAGGAAGCGGGCGTCCTCGTCGGTGTAGATGTCGTTGGTGACCACGCCGATCTCCAGGTCGGCGGAGAGCTCGCGACACAGCAGTGCGATCAACGAGCTCTTGCCGGTCCCGACCGGGCCGCACACACCGATGCGCAGTCCCCTGCCGTTCTTGGTCGTGTTTTCAGGCACTGAACAACCTCCTGGTCGTACGAGCGTGGGCCTGGGCCCACAGGTCTAGTTGGGGCGCACTGGCCGCGGGGATGTCGTCGGGGGTAGTGAGCGGGGCGACCTCGGCGGCGAGCCGCTCGGCCTCCGGAAGCAGGTCGTGGACCCACGAGGTGGCATCGAGCGGGTCGAGGGGCAGCAGCTTGAGGGCTGCCGCAGCGACGGTCTGCAGGTCGTCGTACGCCACGAGCCGGGCCAGCGACGCCGGCGCGAGGCCACCGGTGGCGGCCGCCGCGGCCAGCACGAGCGGACGGCACGGCCGCTCGAGGGCGGCCACCTCCGCGACGTGCACCGAGTCCGGAAACAGCCGCCTGACCAGCCGCAACAGGGCTCTGCCGAGGGTGCGCGAGGTGTCCCGCATCGGCGCCGCCGGGGTGCGGGCCGCCCAGGCGTCCAGGACCGGCTCCAGGGGCAGCCCGGCGCGCAGCCGGTGCAGCCCGACCACCGCCGTGCCGGCCTCGACCCGCACGACGCTGGCCAGCCGTGACCGCATGAAGACGGGCACCTGCTCGGCGGTGAGGCCGGAGCGTACGGCTGCCTCCAGCTGACCCGACTGGGTGTGGCCGGCGACCGGGAGCCGGGCGTCGGCCAGCAGCACCATGAGCAGTTCTTCGGACATCGCGCTCAGAACATCGAGTAGAGCTGCGTCAACGGCAGCTCGGTCGCGGGGGCAGGCTCGATCAGCTCGCCGTCGACGTGGATGCGGAACGTCTCCGGCTCGATCCGGATCTCGGGAGTCACGGAGTTGTTGACCATGTCGGCCTTCCCGATGGACCGGGTCGGCTCGATCCCGACGAGACGGCGGCGCAGGCCGAGGCGGTCCGCGAGCCCGGCATCGAGCGCCGACGGCGCGACGAACGAGACCGCGTGGTCAGCACCCGGCCCGACCAGCGCCGGCCGCATGAGCACCGGCTGCGGGGTCGGGATCGAGGCGTTCGGGTCGCCGAGGGCACCCCAGACCAGGGCACCGGCCTTCATCACGACCTCGGGCCGGATGCCGAAGAATCGCGGATCCCACAGGACCAGGTCGGCCATCTTGCCGGGCTCCACGGAGCCGACCTCGGTGGCGATCCCGTGAGCGATGGCGGGGTTGATCGTGTATTTCGCGACGTACCTCTTGGCTCGGATGTTGTCCGCCTTGCCACCCAGCGAGCCGAGCCGGGCCTTCATCGCGTGGGCGACCTGCCAGGTGCGGCAGATCACCTCGCCGATGCGGCCCATCGCCTGGGCGTCTGAGGAGGTGACCGAGAGCGCACCCATGTCGTGCAGGACGTCCTCGGCGGCGATCGTGGTCGCCCGGATCCGGGACTCGGCGAAGGCCAGGTCCTCGGGCACCCGCGGGTTGAGGTGGTGGCAGACCATCAGCATGTCGAGGTGCTCGGCGACCGTGTTGACGGTGTGCGGCAGGGTCGGGTTGGTGGAGCCGGGGATGACGTAGGGCAGCGAGGCGACCGAGAGGATGTCGGGCGCGTGCCCTCCCCCGGCACCCTCGGCGTGGAAGGCGTGGATCGAGCGGCCGGCGATCGCGGCGACCGTCGACTCCAGGTAGCCCGCCTCGTTGAGCGAGTCGGAGTGCAGCGCGACCTGCAGGCCGTGCTCGTCGGCAGCCCGCAGCGCGGCGTCGATGGCCGCCGGCGTCGATCCCCAGTCCTCGTGGACCTTGTAGGCGGCGGCTCCCGCCAGCGCCTGCTCGGCCAGCGCGGCGGCGGAGACGGTGTTTCCCTTGCCCATCAGCAGCAGGTTGACCGGCAGGTCGTCCAGCGCGCGGTGGACGGTCTCCAGGTGCCACGGGCTGGGGGTGACCGTGGTGGCCTTGGAGCCCTCCGAGGGCCCGGTGCCTCCGCCGCCGACGGTGGTGGTCCCGGTCGAGATCGCCTCGACGATCTGCGAACGGGAGAGGAGGTGTACGTGGATGTCGATCGCTCCCGCGGTGAGGATCTTCCCCTCGCCACTGACCACGTCCGTGCCGGGCCCGATGATCAGGTCCGGGTGGACGCCGTCGGCGATGTCGGGGTTGCCGGAGCGACCCAGGGCGACGATCCTTCCGCCACGGATCCCCACGTCGGCGCGCACGATGCCCCAGTGGTCGAGCACGAGGGCGTTGGTGATCACCGTGTCGAGAGCGCCCTCGGCCGAGGACACCGTCGACTGGTTCATCGACTCGCGGATCGACTTGCCCCCGCCGAAGACCGACTCCTCGCCACCGGCGGTCAGGTCGTCCTCGACCTCGATCCACAGGTCGGTGTCACCCAGGCGCACCTGGTCGCCGGTCGTGGGGCCGTAGAGCGCGGCGTACTCGGTCCTGCTGATCTCCACCATGCTCACTCACCCGCCTTGATCTGGATGCCGGGAACCCGACGGGCGCCCTTGAACGCCACGATCGCGACCTCCCGGGACGCACCTGGCTCGAACCGCCGCGAGGTGCCGGCGGGGATGTCGAGCCGGAACCCCTCGGCCGCGTCGCGGTCGAAGGAGAGCGCCGAGTTCACCTCGGCGAGGTGGATGTGGGAGCCGATCTGGACCGGCCGGTCGCCGGTGTTGACGACGACCAACGTACGCCGCTCCGACTCGCTCCGGTCGGTGTTGAGCCGGATGGTGCCGTCGGCGACGCGTACGGCTCCGGGACCGCTGGACTGCATGGAGATGCTGGCCTCCTCAGGCTGGGCTTCAGGCGATGGGCTGGTGGATGGTGACGAGCTTGCGGCCGTCGGGGAAGGTGGCCTCGACCTGCACCTCGACGAGCATGTCGACCACGTCGGGCATGACCTGCTCGCGGGTCAGCACGGCGCGGCCCTGCGTCATCAGGTCGGAGACCGAGGCGCCCTCGCGGGCCCGCTCGATCACCCAGGTGGACAGCAGCGCGACCGACTCGGGGTAGTTGAGGAGCACCCCGCGGGCGAGCCGGTCGCGCGCGACCATCCCGGCCACGGACAACAGCAGCTTCTCGGTGTCGGACGGGGTCAGATGCATGTCGCCAACTCTCCAGACTCTCTCAGACGGCCAACTGGGATCGGACGTGCTCGCGGGCCCCGGAGCCGCCGTCACCGCTCGCGGTGATCCGGCCGGACTCCAGGATGTAGTAGGCAGAGGCCGTACGCAGCGCGAACCCGACATGCTGCTCGACCAGCAGCACGCTGAGGTCACCGCGTCCGGTGAGCTCGGAGATCACCCGCTCGATCTCGGCGACCACGTTGGGCTGGATGCCCTCGGTCGGCTCGTCGAGGATGAGCAGCCTCGGCCTGGTCAGCAGCGTACGCGCGATCGAGAGCTGCTGGCGCTGACCGCCGGAAAGCAGCCCGGCGCGTCGCCCGAGCAGGTCCTTCAGGGCGGGGAACAGGTCGATCATCTCGCCGATCCCGGCCCGGTCGCCGACCAGCTGGAGATTCTCCAGCGTGGTCATGTCGCCGAAGCTCTGCTGCCCCTGCGGGACATAGCCCAGTCCCCGTCTGACCCGTGCGCTCGGCCGCAGCGCGGTGACGTCCTCGCCGTCGAGCAGCACCCGGCCGCCCTTGGCCCGGACCAGCCCGACCGCCGCCTTGAGCAGGGTCGTCTTGCCGGCGCCGTTGTGTCCCATCAGCGCCACCGCGGCGCCCGTCGGGACCTCGAGGCTGACCTCGTGGAGCACCGTGGTGCGGCCGTAGCCGCCGGTGACCGACTCGATCTTCAGCATCAGGCGTCCTCTCCTAGATAGACCCGCTGCACCTGGGCGTCCTCCCGGATCTCGGCGGCGGTGCCCTCCGCGATCACCTTTCCGGCGTGCAGGACGGTGACGACGTCGGCGAACCGGCGGACGAAGTCCATGTCGTGCTCGATGACCACGACGGTCCGCTCGGGGCTGATCCGGCGAAGCAGCTCGCCGGTCTCCTCCCGCTCCTCGGCCGACATCCCGGCGACGGGCTCGTCGAGCAGCATCACCGAGGAGTCCTGGACCAGCAGCATGCCGATCTCGAGCCACTGCTTCTGCCCGTGCGAGAGCACGCCCGCCGGACGGTCCGCCAGGGCGGTGAGACCCACCGTCTCCAGGACGTCGGCCACCCGGTCGGGCGTTCCTCGTCGCGGCAGCATCAGCCGCCACCGCGCCCGGTGCACGCCGGCGGCGATGTCGAGGTTCTGCAGCACGCTGAGCTCCTCGAAGACCGTGGCGGTCTGGAACGTACGTCCCACGCCGAGGCGGGTGATCCGGTGCGATGCCAGCGCGAGCAGATCGTGTGTGCGATAACGCGCCTCACCACTCCCCTTGGCCAGACCGGTCAGGGCGTCGACGAGCGTCGTCTTCCCGGCGCCGTTGGGGCCGATCAGGAAGTGCAGCCGGCCCGGCTCCAGGGTCAGGGAGACCCCGTCGATCGCGACGAAGCCGTCGAACTCGACCCTCAGGTCGTTCACCTGCAACGTCTCCACGGTCATGCCGTCACCTCCTCCCCCACCCGGGTCTCTGCCTCTTCTGACGCCTCGGCCCGCGAACGGCGCGAGACCAGGCCTTTCACCAGCCCCAACAACTGCGCCAGCCCACCCGGCAACAGCAGGATGACCAGCACGAACAGCGCCCCCTGGAAGTAGGACCACGACCCGGGGAAGGCCTCGGAGAGCGAGGTCTCGGCATAGCCGACCAGCAGCGCGCCGACGGCCGGGCCGAGCAGCGAGGCGCGCCCGCCCAGCGCCACCCCGGCCAGCAGCCCGATGGACGCGACCACGCCGACGTCGTCGGGAGAGACGATCCCGGCGATCGGCACGAAGAGCGCGCCGCCGATCGAGGCCAGGACGGCCGCGATGACGTACGCCGTCAGCTTGACGTTGGCCGGGTCGGTGCCGAGGAAGCGCACCCGCTCCTCGCCGTCGCGGGCGGCGACCAGCAGCTCGCCGAAGCGGGTGCGGTAGAGCCACGCCATCGCCAGGATCGAGACCAGCAGGATCCCGGCGGCGAGGAAGTAGAGCATCCGCTTGTTGGCCGGGTCGAACAGGGCGTACCCGAAGAAGCCCTGGAAGTTGTTCAGCCCGTTGGCGCCGCCGGTCGTCTTCACCTGACCGACGAGCAGGATCGCGAAGGCGGCGGCGAGCGCTTGGGACAGGATGGCGAAGTACGCCCCCTTGATCCGCCGCTTGAACACCGCGAGCCCCAGCAGGCCCGCCACGAGTGCCGGCAGGACGAGGATGACGACGACCGCGAGAGCGCCGCTGCGCAGCGGCTCCCACCAGCCCGGCACCGCGGCGTCGCCGTAGAGCGCCATGAAGTCCGGCACCCCGCCGGGGCCGGCGTCGGCGAGCTTGAGGTGCATCGCCATCGCGTACGCGCCGATGCCGAAGTAAAGGCCCTGGCCGAGCACCAGCATCCCGCCGCGCCCCCAGGCCAGGCCGATACCGACCGCCGCGATGGCGTAGCAGCAGTACTTGGCCAGCAGGCCGAGGCGGAAGTCGGAGAGGACCGCCGGGGCGAGGACGAGCAGGGCGACCGCGAGCAGCAGCCAGCCGACGTACGGATAGAGCTTCTTCATGCTCATGCCAGACTCCTGGTCCGGACCGAGAGGATGCCCTGCGGGCGCAGCTGGAGGAAGGCGACGATCGCCAGGAAGACGATCACCTGGGCGACCGAGCCGGTCAGGGCGTGGGCGAGGAAGGCCTGCAGCAGACCGATCCCGAGGGCCGCCACGATCGTGCCCTTGAGGTGCCCGATGCCGCCGACCACGACCACCAGGAACGCCTGCACGATGTAGGACGTGCCGAGGTTGGGGCCGGTCGAGCCGAGCAGCGTGAGCGCCACCCCGGCGACACCGGCCAGGCCGGAGCCGATGAAGAAGGTGGCCTGGTCGGTGCGGCGGGTCGAGATGCCGATGGTCTCGGCGAGGTCGCGGTTGCCGACCGTCGCCCGGATCTGGCGCCCGAGCGCCGTGAACCGGAGCACCGCCAGCAGCGCGGCCACGCAGAGGCCGGCCAGGACGATGATGAAGAGCCGGGTCAGCGGGAAGTCGTAGCCGAGGATCGGGATCGAGCCGTCCAGCCAGCCGGGCGCGGGCACCTCCTTGGCCGGAGCCCCGAAGATGTCGCGCGCGACCTGCTGCAGGACGAGGCCGACGCCGTAGGTGACCAGCAGCGTGTCCAGGGGCCGGGCATACATCCACCGCAGCACGCTCGCCTCGAGCGCCAGCCCGAGCAGGCCGCCGATCACGAACCCCGCGGGGAGCGCGATCAGCAGGCTCAGCTCGGTGCTGGCGACGATGGTCGAGACGACATAGGCGGTGTACGCGCCGGCCATGATGAACTCGCCGTGGGCCATGTTGATCACGCCCATCTGACCGAAGGTCAGGGTGAGCCCGAGGGCGATGAGGAGCAGGACCGCACCGGCGGAGATGCCGGTGAAGACCTGGGCGAGCAGCGTGTCCAACGGGCTAGTTCTTCCACCAGTCGTAGGACTTCAGGTAGGGGTCCGGCTCGATCGGCTCGTCGCTCGACCAGACCGTGTCGATCAGGCCCTCGGAGTTCACCTGGCCGATCAGCGCGGTCTTGGCGATGTGGTGGTTGTCGCCGTTCACCTCGACGGTGCCCTCCGGCGCGTCGTAGGTGACGCCGTCGGAGGCGTCGATGACGTCCTCGACCGCGAACGAGTCGGCCTTCTCGACCATGCCCTTCCACAGGTGGAGCGAGGTGTAGGCCGCCTCCATCGGGTCGGAGGTGACCGCCTTGGCGCCGTTGGCCGCCTTGAAGTCGGCCACGAACTTCTGGTTCGCCGGGCTGTCGATGGTCTGGTAGTAGTTCCAGGCGGTGTACTGCCCCTCGAGGTTGCCCACGCCGACGCCCGGGACCTCCTCCTCGGCGATCGAGACCGAGAGCACCGGCATCGCCGAGGCGGTCAGGCCCTTGCCCTTGTACTCCTTGAAGAAGGCCACGTTGGAGTCGCCGTTGAGGGTGTTGAAGACCGCGTCCGCGCCGGCGGCCTTGACCTTGTCGACCACCGTGCCGAAGTCGGTCGAGCCCAGGGGCTGGTACTCCTCACCGAGGACCTCGATGCCGTTGGCGGCTGCGTACTGCTTGATGATCTTGTTCGCCGTGCGCGGGAACACGTAGTCCGAGCCGACCAGGAAGATCGACTCGATCTTCTTCTCCTGCTTGAGGAAGTCGAGGGCGGGGATGATCTGCTGGTTGGTGGTCGCGCCGGTGTAGAAGATGTTGTGCGAGGACTCCAGGCCCTCGTACTGGACCGGGTAGAAGAGCAGCGCGTCATTGCCCTCGAAGACCGGCAGCATCGCCTTGCGCGAGCTGGAGGTCCAGCCACCGAAGACGGCGGCGACGCAATCGTCCTGGATCAGCTTGGTCGCCTTCTCCGCGAAGACCGTCGGCTCCGACTGGCCGTCCTCGCTGACGATCTCCAGCTTCTTGCCGAGCACGCCGCCGTCGGCGTTGATCTCCTTGGCCGCCATCGACAGGGACTTGAAGACGGTCGTCTCACTGATCGCCATCGTCCCGGACAGGGAGTTCAGGAAGCCGATCTTGATGGTGTCGCCGCTGGTGTCGACGCAGCTCTCGCTGGTCGCAGTGTCACCGGTCTTGGCGCCGCCGCAGGCGGTCGCGGTCAGGCCCAGAGCGAGCACCGAGCTGGCCGCGAGGACGCGGCTCGAGAATTTCGTACGCACGGGATGGGGGTCCTTCCATCGGACAATTGCTCTCGAATGGAAGGAATCTAGGGACGGGTTGTTTCGCCTATGTGTCGTGCCCAGGGAGGATTTGTTTCCAGACGGAAACGTCTTCTCAAGGGAGTCGATCGAGGACGATCTCGAGGTCGCGCGCGACGCGGGCGATCGCCTCGGCACCGTCGGCGCCGCCGAGGGTCGCGGCCACCGACTCCTGGCGGGCGCGGATCTCGCGGGCCGCCGAGGCGCCCACCGGCGAGAGGGCGACAACGGCCCGGCGCTTGTCCTCGGCGTGGACCTTGCGCAGCACCAGCCCGCGCTCGGCCAGCCGGTCGACGTGCCGGGTCAGGGTGCCGGCCGGGAGCGCGGCGCCGTCGGCGAGCCGCGTCATCGTCTGGCCCGGCTCGTCGAGCAGCACGCTGAGGATGCGCCACTGCTCCGCGGTGAGGTCGAAGTCGGCGTACGCCTCGGCGAGCGCACGCTCGATCCTGCGCTGCGCCCGGGCGAGCAGCACGGCCAGATCCGCGCCGACCGTCTCGGCAACCTTCATGAGTCCTCCCCACGATCGCTGTCTGCCGTACCCTAACCACCCAACGGCTCAATGGTGAGTCATCAGGACAACATTCCGTTCGGGAGCAGGTGTCGATGACCCCACCGTCGTTCACCCCGTCCTCCCATGCCCTGCTGGGCCTCGCACCCCGTCCTCCGGGGGCGGTCTCGATCGCGTTCGTGGTGCCGATGCAGGGACCGACCGGCATCTACGGTCCCGGCTGCCTGGCCTGCGGCGAGCTGGCCGCCGCGGAGCTCAACAGCGGCGGCGGGATCGCCGGGAGCCCGGTCGAGCTCGTCGCGGTCGACGCCGGGCGTTCCCCTGAGGAGGTGGCCGCCGAGGTCGCTCGGCTGATCGAGCTCGGCCGGGTCGACGCGATCGCCGGCTGGCACATCTCCGCGGTCCGCCAGGCCATCACCGCCCGGGTCGGCGGCCGGGCGCTGTATGCGTTCGCCGCCATGCACGAGGGCGGCGACGACACCCCAGGTGTCTTCATGATCGGCGAGCGTCCGGTCAACCAGCTGCTCCCCGCCACCGCCTGGATGCGCGCCAACCACGGCGTGTCCCGCTGGGCGGTGGTCGGCAACGACTACGTCTTCCCGCGGGTCACCGGATCGACCGCCCGGGCGGTGCTGCAGGGGTCGCCCTCGCAGGTGGTGAGCGAGACGTACGTCCCGTTGGGGACCCGCGACTTCGCCAATGTGCTGCGTGGTCTGGAGAGCGGTGACCAGGACGGGGTGATCATGCTGCTGATGGGGCAGGACGCGGTGCACTTCAACCGCCAGTTCGCCGCCGCCGGACTGAGCTCGTCGCTGACCCGGCTGAGCCCCGCGGTCGAGGAGAACACCCTGCTCGCCGGCGGCGCCGGCGCCAACGCCAACGTCTTCGCGGCCGCCGCCTACTTCGACGGCCTCACCACGCCCGAGTCGGCCGGCCTGGCCGAGCGCTACTACCGCCGCTTCGGCGAGTACGCGCCCTCCCTCAACGCCGTCGGCGAGTCCTGCTACGAGTCGCTGATGTTCCTGCGGCAGGTCGGCGACACCTGCGGCTCCCTCGAGGTCGAGCCCGCCCTGCGCCTTGCCGAGCGCCACAGCTACTCCAGCCCGCGCGGCCTGATGCGGATGCACGGCAACCTCGTGGACCAGGACGTCTACATCGCCGCCGCCGACGGGCTCCGCTTCGAGATCCAGGAGCAGATCGCGTACGCATCCTAGTCGTTCCCGTTGATCGACGGCGAGGCCGGCACCCGGTCGCGGGCGTCAGGCCGCGAGGGTGTGGTCGAGCAGTGCGTTGCGCAGCCTGAGCTCTGCCCGGGACAGCGGCGGCGGAGCCGGTTTCCAGGTGTCGGGTGGTGGGCTGGTGTAGATGTGCCCGGTGGGCGTGATGGTGGTGATGCTGCCGTCGGGTCCGGGTCGGGCCTGCCAGCCGATCGCTTCTTTCGCCTGATTGCATCGCTCACACAAGCCTTGGAGGTTCTGGGCGGAGGTCTCGCCGCCGTCGGTGTGGCGCTCGACGTGGTCAATGTTGCGGATCGGGGCATCACAGCCGACGGTGCGACAGGTCCCGCCGTCGCGAGTGGCGATGAACTCAGCCAGCCCGTCGGGCGCCTTGCGGGAGCGGGATTCCATCGCGACCAGGCGTCCGGCGGGGTCGGTGAACAACCGGCGCACGAACACCTCCGCGTCGGCCAGTGCCTCCCGTGCCCAGGCCGCCGGAACCGGCCCATAGCCCTCGACCACCGCAGGCTGGTCGCTGGTGTTGGCGAGGGCGTCGGCGGTCATCACGACCTTGACCTCGATCCGAGGCCTCGCCTCGGCGGTGGTGCGGCCGGTGACCCGGTCGACGAGGGTGTCGGCCATGACCTGACCACGAGTCCGCTCATCACCCGCAGCACGGGCCGCGTTCGCGGCCTGGTCCAGCGCCGCGTAGACGGCGACACCGTCCTTGACCGGGAGCAGCGCCCCGAGCCAGGTCATCGTGTCCGGGGCCAGCCGGAGGCTGACCCGGCGGTCCTTCTCCGCATTCGCGGCACGGGCGACCACGGATTCCTGGTCCAGGGTGATCGCGAGTTTCTTGGCAGCGTTCTCGAGCTGCCGCAGTCCCATCGTCACCGCCTTCGCGGGCTGGCCGTTGGGGCCGGTGGCGCAGAGCTGGTCGTCGATGACACGGCGGTCCTCCAACGACAGGCAGGCGGTCTCCCGGGCGAGAATGGTGGCCTGCCACTGCGAAAACAGGCCGGCCTTCATCAACCTGAACGTGTGCGGCATCTCGGTGAGGAGGATCTTCGCCAACCCGAGCAGCTTCGCGCCCTTGGCCGGGGAGACCCGCCGCGCCAACGCGATCTGGGAGGCCACCCCTTCACCGAGCTTGCGGGCAGGCACCCCAGCGGCGGTCTGCCGGACGCGGGCGGCTTCCTCCAGACGTACCGCCGCTTGTGCCTGAACGGCCTCGGCGGTGCACTTGACTGCTTCGAGACGAGCGATCCAGTCGACCAGCTCATGCTCGGACACGCCCGATGGCGGCCCAGCGAGGAGGTGGTCGATGGTCTCGTTCATGCGCCTTATTATATGCGCTCGAGCAACTCGGCGCGACCTATTTGTGCTGGTCAAGTGACAGTTATGCAGTCCGCGAACAGGACACGTGGCTGCTGCGCCACACCCTCGCCGCCGCCCCGATATAGGCGAAATCTAAACACTAGAGATCGGGTCGGCGGCGAACCCTGAAACGAAAACACAGTCGCCAACCCGAGGTTTCCTCAGCCCCCGGCACCCACCGAGAACGAGATCCACGTGTCGCCCACCCCACCAGCCCCAACAGTCTCAGACCACGACCGATCACAGCCCGCGGTGACCCGCTCCCAGAACAACGCAGCGGCACGATTCTGGTCCTGGTAGGCGACGGTCCACTCCCCCGGCGCATCCGAGACGACAGCCCGAGCGAACTGCAGCCCCAGACCGCCCCGGCGAGCGCCGGCGACAATGAAGAAGCTGTTCAGGACACGTACGGGCTGGTCGGCGGCGCGGACCAGAGCGAACCCGATCGGATGGACGCCTGCGGTCAGGATCCAGGCGCGCCAGCCGGGGTCGGAGCGGAGCGCTGCGTCGAGTCGCTCGGAGCGGAAGGTGCCGTCGGCGAACGGGAGGGTGGAGCTGAAGCGCGACATGTCGTGGCCGAAGAGCAGCCAGAGATGGCGGAGGGCGGGATGATCCTCGGGCCGGGCGAGGCGAGCGATGACCGGGGCCGGGATGTCGTCAAGTTCGGTGTGAAGTGTCGTCATACGCGAAAGCCTCGGAACGCGGTGCGCTCCGAGGCTTTCTGTCATTCTCTCATGTCGCACGGCGCGGGGTCCCGGAAATATCGCCGGCGGCGGAACGGGGGGCGTCGCTAGAGTCCCCCACGATGACCACAGAGGCCGGTTCGTACGACAACAGCTTGGCGCTGATCCACCCGGACGCCGACCACAAGGACGCGGAAGCCGCGCTCCTCGACGCGGGATGGACGCGATGCGGAGCGGGCGACTGGGCCATAGCCCTGAGCTCACCGGACGGACGCGCAGCAGCCCGGATCAGCCCGTTCGATCCGGCAGGGACGTACAACACCGCCTTCTACCGTGAGGCGGCTCCCACCGGACAGGTGCCGGCGCTGTTCGGCCATCGCAGGCTCCCAGGCGGCGGGGACCTGCAGATCCTCGAGCTGCTCGAGCGGGTTCCCGAGGAGGAGGCGACGGGGTTCGTACGAACGGTCCAGGAGTCCGACGGCGGAATCCTCGAGGTGGCGCTCCGGATCCACGAGCGGCTGAGGCGGGAGCAGCCATGGCCAGGACCACTCGACTTCAACCCGACCAACGTGATGCGCACGGCTGACGGCCGGCTCGTGATGATGGACGTGTTCGCACTCGACGGACCGCGGCTGTACGGAACAGCGGCGACGGACCCCGATCTCGTAGCCGCGCGGATCCCGGAGAGCGAGCGGCGGTTCATCGCCGAGATCCCGCTCGCCACGACGGGCGGGCGACAGGACGAGCAGATGCGTGCGATCGGCGCAGCCCTCGACAGGGCCGATGCTCGCAGGCGTGCTCAGTAGCCACTACGGTGCCTCGGCCCGGATGATCTGCTCACCCGGGCCGAGGCTCCGTCGGCAGGGTCAGGCGATGTGGAAGTCGCTCACGTTGACGTCCACGGCCTCGACGTCGATGTCGAAGTAGTCCTCGACCGCCTCGATCACCTGGGTGCGGATGGCGACGGCGTTGGCCTTGACCGGGGTGCCGTACGCGATCACGTAGGACACCGTGATCTTGGCGACGTCGGCGACGATGTCGACCACGGTGCCCTCGTCGTCGATGGCGTGCACGCCGTCGATCTTGGCCACGATGTGGTGGACCAGGCGCTCGACGAGGCCCTCGCTCACCGTCGACTTGCCGCGCTCCTCGCGCGCAGCGCGCAGCACACCGGTCAGCGTGGAGTCGGCGGTCGGCTCCGGCTCGACGACCGGCTCCGGCGCGAAGCCGGGCGCGGGCGCCTCGGACACGATCTCCTCGACGGCGGCGGGCTCCTCGACCGGCTCCGTCTCCTCGATGACGGCCTCGTCGGTCTCGACGACGGGCGCCTCGGTCTCCTCGGTGTCGACCTCGGTCTCCGTGGCGGATTCCTCGACAACGTCGGTCGGCTCGGCGGCCGGCTCGATCTCGTCGGTCACCTCGGCGGCTTCATCGATCGCGTCCTCGGCGTCGACCTCGACCTCGGTCGCCTCACCTGTCTCGGGAGCGACGAAGACGTCCTCGGTCTCCACCGGCGCCTCGTCCTCGACGGCGTCGGCGAGCTCCGCGTCGGCCTCGACCGGCTCGGTCACCTCAGCAGCGACCTCCTCAGCAGCCTCGTCGGCTGCCTCGACCGTCGCGTCGGCGTCCTCGGCGACGACCTCGACCTCGGTCGCCTCACCGGGCTCCGGAGCGACGACGCCGTCCTCGGTCTCCACCGGCGCCTCGACGGCGACCTCCTCGTCGATCACCTCAGCCTCGGGCTCGACGACCGTCTCCTCGGCGTCGGCCACGACCGGCTCGAAGGCCTCGGTCGCCTCGACGTCGGTCACCTCGTCCTCGACCTCACGGACGGCCTCCTCGGTCGCCTCGGCGTCCGGCTCGACCGACCCGGCCACGTCCTCCGACTCGACGGTCTCCACGACCTCGGACACCTCGCCGTCCTCCGCAGTCACCACGGCGTCCTCGACCTCGGTCGCCCCCTCGACAGCGACCTCCTCGGCCGGCGCGACACCCTCGGGCTCGACGACGCTCGCCTCGGCGTCGACCTCGACCTCGGTCCCCTCACCGGTCTCGGTGGCCTCCTCGGCAACGACCTCGTCGGCGGTGGCTTCGACCACCTCGGCCTCGACCGGGGCCTCGTCGACAACGGCCTCCTCGACAGCCGCCTCCTCGACCTCGTCGGTGGCCTCGACAGCAGGGGCGTCGGCGTCGGCGCCCTCGAGCGGCGCCTCGTACGTGCCCTCCGTCTCGACCTCATCGGCCGCATCCTCGTCGACAGACTCGACAGGCTCGACGGCCGCGGTCTCGGCGACCTCGCCGACGACGTCGGCGGCGACGTCGGTGTCCTCGGCGGCGAGCTCGGCCACCTCGGCTGCCGGGGTCTCCTCGGAGTCGGTGACGACGTGCTCGGGGTCGGAGAGCGGGTCGATGACCGCGGCGTCGGCAACAGGCTCGGCAACGGGCACCGCGACGGCCTCGGCAACGGGCTCGGCGAGGGGCTCGATGACAGGCTCCGCGACGGTCTCCGAAACAGCCTCACGGACAGGCTGCACGGCCTCACCGATACCGGAGTCGGTGACGTACGCGGTGGTCGGGGCGGGGACGTCGGTGGTGGCCAGATTCTCGCCGAAGACAGGGGCGGAGAGGTCGGTCGCCTCTCCCTCCCCGGCCTTTGGCTGCTCGTTCTTGTGGCGGTTGAAGATGCCGCTGATGAAGTCGGACATGGCGTCGCATTCCTTCGAGTGAGGGGAGGGTTGTGGTCAAGCGCTCACAGCTGGGCGTGATGCTAGGGCTGGCACGCCGTGAGTCGGGTCATGTGTCTTTGATTCCCATGTCTTGTACCCCAACGGTGACCGGGATGAGGAGCCTCTGTGTCAAACCTTCCGGGGAGATTCGCCCACCGTTCAGCCAACGTCGGAGACCCGCCGGAGCACGCGCTGTAGAACGACGGAAGAGCACGTACGTCACGACAAGACCGATCGGGAGAGACGATGAATCCACTGCTGCTCCCACTGGTCGCCGCACAGGCCGCGTACGTCCACCGGGCCATCGGCAAGGAGCCCCGTCCGGAGGGTCCGACGAAGGGGTTCGTGCCCGGCCCGGAGGCCGCGAGCGGAGCCGTCCCGCTGCGTCTGCTGGTGATCGGCGACTCGTCCGCCTCGGGTCGTGGCGCACCCACCCACGACCTCGCCTTCGCGGGTTCGATGGCGCGCGCGATCGCGCAGCGGACCGAGCGTCCGGTCGAGTGGCGGGCGATGGGTAAGTACGGCGCGACCAGCGAGCGGATCCGCCACGGCATCCTCACCAAGGTCACCGGCGAGTGGGACCTCGCCGTCCTCCTGGTCGGCGTGAACGACATCCTCGCGCGCCGCTCGGTCGAGGCCTGGACCCGGGACCTGACCGCGATCGTCGAGACCCTCGAGCGGCACGCCGCGCACACCGTACTCCCGGGGATCCCGGAGTTCGGCGCGTTCCCGTCACTCCCCCGCACCCTGCGGCGCTACCTCACCGAGCGCGGGGAGGCGCTCGACGTGGCCGCGCGGCTGGTCTGCGCCGGACGTACGTCGGTGCAGTGGGTCAGCTCGGCGGACCTCGGCCCCGCCGAGCCGTCCTTCTTCGCCGCCGACGGGTTCCACGCCTCGCCGGCGGGATACGAACGCTGGGCGCAGGCGATCACCGACCACCTCGACCTCTGACCGTCGGGGCACCGGTCTCAGCAGCTCGAACCGTGCACAGTCCGTCGCCGCCGGAGCCTAGGCTCTTTACCATGCCGTCATCCCCTCCACTGCCCTTAGCCCACGGCCCGCTCGACCTGCGGCGCGAGCAGTAGATGGCGGGGGTCTTCACCGGCTTCGCCACGATCAGCGTCCTCATCGCCCTCGGCGCCCTCCTCGCCCTCGGCGCCCTCCTCGCCCAGCTCAGGATCCTCGACCAGCACGGCCAGCGCACGCTCTCGACGCTCGCGTTCTACGTCGCCAGCCCGGCCCTGCTGATCACGGTGATGGACGACAGCGACCTCGGGTTCGTCTTCTCCGGCAACCTGGTCGCCGTCGCCGGCGCGGTACTGGTCTCGGCCACGTTGATCGTCACCGTCGCCCGCCTGCGCCGCCGCGACCTGGGCACCACGGTGGTCGCGACGCTGTGTGGCTGCTACGCCAACGCCGGCAACCTCGGCCTCCCGATCGCGTCGTACGTCCTGGGCGACCCGGTCCTGGTCGCGCCGACGCTCCTGCTGCAGATGCTCGTGCTCCAGCCGTTGGCGCTGGTGATCCTGGACGCCGACGCGAGCGCGACGAGACTCTCGTTCTGGGCGGTGCTGCGCCGTCCGCTGACCAACCCGATCACCGTCGCCTCCCTCATCGGGGTGGCACTCTCCGTCACCGATCTCGACCTGCCGACCGCGGTCTCCGATCCGCTGGACCTGGTCGCCGGCATGGCGGTCCCGTCGATGCTGATCGCCTACGGGGTCGCGCTCCGGCTCGGCCCGCTCCCGGGTCGCGGCGTGCCGCCGCTCGACCTGGCCGCCGTGGTCGCGACCAAGCAGGTGGTGCAGCCGGTGGCGGCGTACGTCATCGGGCGGTTCCTGCTCGGGCTCGACGCCGAGGCCCTGCTGGCGGTGACGGTGCTCTCGGCGCTGCCGACCGCGCAGAACGTGTTCGTCGTCGCGCAGCGCTACAACCGGGCCGTGCTGCTGGCCCGTGACGTCATCTTCGTCAGCACGCTGGCCACGGTGCCGGCGATCCTGCTGGTCGTCGTGCTGCTCAGCTGAGGCCAGACGAAAGCCCCTTGCGACCGCATCTCTTCAGGCGTACCCTCGCGATATATCGGGACACTACGCCGACAGTCGATGCAGCTTTCACAAGGGAGACGACATGAGCAACTTCGACAACCTGCGGGTGGGCGAGGCCGATCGGGAGGAGGCGTCGGCGAGGCTCGCCGAGCACTACTCGACCGGCCGGCTCTCCGACGACGACTACTACGAGCGCCTGGATGCGGTCTGGTCCGCCAAGGTGCGAGCCGACCTGGAGATGCTCTTCACCGACCTTCCGAGGACCGCGCCGCAGCCGCCACAGGTCGTCCGGCGGCCGCGCCGAGGGCGCCCACGCGCGTTCCCGCTCGTCGCCTGCTTCCTGCTCGTGGCGATCGGCCTGATGGTGATGGGCGTGCCGTGGTGGGTCTTCGCCGCGATCGCGGTCGGAGCCCTCGTCTTCCGCAAGGGGCGTCACCACGGGCACCACCATGGGCACCACGGGCGCCGCCACCATCAGTTCATCTGACCGCTGGAGCGATGATCCAGACCGCCGCGTCGGTGG
Organism: Nocardioides sp. NPDC051685; assembly: GCF_044453405.1. Taxonomy (NCBI): domain Bacteria; kingdom Bacillati; phylum Actinomycetota; class Actinomycetes; order Propionibacteriales; family Nocardioidaceae; genus Nocardioides; species Nocardioides sp. NPDC051685. The sequence continues at coordinate 450,605 of NZ_JBITCR010000002.1, forward strand.
CCAGATCGCCCACGACAGGATCGCCGCTGTACATCACGATCTCGCCCTCCGGCAGCGGCGTCGGCTCCATCCCGCAGTTGAGGACGACGATCAGGTCGGTCCTTGCCCCCAGGCCGGGCACAGCGTCGGAGCCACCGACCCCGCCGCGCCGGAACGAGACCACGCCCTCGGGCGCGTCCAGCATCTCCACGTCCTCGTCCGCGCCGAGCGCGTAGACCCGTCGCGCCGCCAGCGCCGCCCGGTAGAACTCCAGCGTGGAGTCCCTGACCCCGTTCTGCGCGGCCACGGTGAGGTCCACCCACTCGGCCGGCTGCGGGAGCCACGGCTGGGTGGGCAGCTCCTCGTCGGGCACGGCGCTGAACCCGAAGGGCGGCTCGAACCCGCTCCACGGCAGCGGCACCCGGCATCCGTCACGACCACCCTCGCCGGTCTCCGACCACGGATCCTCCTGATACTCCGGCGGCAGGTAGACCTGCGGCAGGCCCAGCTCCTCCCCCTGATAGAGGTACGCCGACCCCGGCAGCGCCAGCATGGTCAGGGTCGCCGCCCTCGCCCGGTGGAGAGCCTGCAGTCCGTCGCCGTAGCGAGAGCGGTGGCGTACGACATCGTGGTTGGAGAGGACCCACGTGGGCGCCGCGCGGGAAGGACCGAGCGCCTTCAGCGTCGACTCGATGACCTCGCTGAACGCCTCGGCCGACCAGGGCGCCTGCAGCCAGGAGAAGTTGAAGGCCTGGTTGAACTCGTCGGCCCGTACGTAGCGTCGCAGCTCCGCCGGGCCGGGGGTCCACGCCTCGGCGACCATCATCCGGTCACCGTCGAAGGAGTCGATCAGCTTGCGCCAGGCACGGTAGATCTCGTGGACGCCCGGGTTGTCCCACATCGGCGCGTCGGTGATGCCCCGCTGATACATGACCGCGGCGTCCGAAGTGAGCGCGAGCCCCTCGGGGACGACCTGGTCGCGCAGGTCCTTGAAGAGGCCGTGGGCGATGTCGACCCGGAACCCGTCGACGCCGCGGTCGAGCCAGAAGGTGAGGATCTGGGTGAACTCGGCGACGACCTCGGGGTTGTGCCAGTTGAGGTCGGGCTGGTCGTCGTCGAAGAGGTGCAGATACCACTGCCCGTCCTCGACCCGCGTCCACGCCGGGCCACCGAAGACCGAGCGCCAGTTGGTCGGCGGCTCCTCCCCCGCCTCGCCGCGGCCGTCGCGGAAGATGTAGCGGTCGCGAGCGGGCGAGCCCGGGACATCGGCGAGCGCCTCGACGAACCACGGGTGCGCCGAGGAGGTGTGGTTGGGCACCAGGTCGACGATCACCTTCAGCGCGAGCTCGTGCGCTCGCGCGATCAGGTGGTCGGCGTCCTCGAGGGTGCCGAAGATCGGGTCGACGTCGCAGTAGTCGGCGACGTCGTAGCCGTGGTCGTTCTGCGGCGAGGTGTAGAAGGGGCAGATCCAGACCGCGTCGACGCCCAGCGCGGCGAGGTAGTCCAGGTGGTCGGTGATCCCCTGCAGGTCACCGAGCCCGTCGCCGTTCGAGTCCGCGAACGAGCGTGGGTAGATCTGATACGCGACTGCTTCGCGCCACCATGGCTGGTCCACGTGAGCCCCTTGTCTGGTTGGTAGATCGCCGGTACCCCGATCTTGTCGAGGCGATGCTCGGGGTTGTCAAACCGGGCAGCCCGCCGTGCGCCTAGGTTTACGGTGGAACCGGCGGTTGAAACGCCGAATTAACGGGGATACCCGAAGTCGGCCTGTGACATGTAGGCTTGTCGGCGTTGAAGGAGGCGTCCCCATGCGCTTCGCGGTTGCTCTCGGTGACCGTTCGTGCAGCACTTGGTCTTCCGCAGAAGCAGAAATCAGGACTCGTGGATTCAACGCCCAAAGGGCGGCACGGAGTCGCCCTGTGTACACAAGGATTAGATTCATGACTCAGGGAACCGTGAAGTGGTTCAACGGCGACAAGGGCTTCGGCTTCATCGCCCAGGACAACGGGGGCGACGACGTCTTCGTGCACTTCTCCGCGATCCAGACCCAGGGCTACAAGACCCTGGACGAGAACCAGCGCGTCGAGTTCGACGTCACCCAGGGCCCGAAGGGCCCGCAGGCCGAGAACGTCCGTCCGGTCTGACTCCGGCTTTCAAGGCGGCCCCGCTCCTGCTTCGGCAGGGCGGGGCCGTCCCCCATTTACTGGGCGGGCTCGGTCTCGGGAAGCTTGGTGACGTCGACCCAGCCCCGCGCCCCGCTGATCGTCTCCAGGTCACCGAGGGTGAGCGCGATGGTGGTGTTGGCGCCGCCCGCGGCCGGGTAGACCGTGTCGAAGCGCTTGAGCGAGGCGTCGAGCCAGACCTCGGCCGACGGCGGGTTGCCGAACGGGCAGACCCCGCCGATCGCATGGCCGGTCATCGGCTCGACGTCCTCGGCCGCGAGCATCCGCGCCTTGGTGCCGAAGTGGGCCTTGAACTTCGCGTTGGCGATCTTCGCGTCGCCGGAGGCGACGACGAGGATCGCGGCGGAGCGGTCCTCGGTGTAGAGGCTGATCGTCTTGGCGATCTCCGCCGGCGAGACACCGAGGGCCACCGCGGCGAGCTCGACGGTCGCCTTCGACTCCTCCGACTCGATGATCTCCCCACCGCGGCCGAATCGGTCCAGGTGGGCGCGGGCCAGCTCGATCGACATGCCCGTCAGCCTAGCGGCGGGTGCCGCCGCCGAAGGAGTCCGCGACGGCACGACCGGTGAAGATGCGGTACTCCATCGGAGACGGCGACCCGAACGGCGAGTCCGGCACCGTGCCACAGGCGATGACCAGGTTGCCCGAGCGGCGGCCCTTCAACGTGGCGGGCTCGACACCGACGACCACGTCACCGAGGTCACGGGCCACCGCGACGAAGTCACGTGCCTGCGTGAACGGCGCCCGGTCGACGAGGTTGGCGACGAAGAGCCCGCCGGGCGCCAGCACACGGCGTACGTCCTCGACGAAGGCGGCCGAGGTCAGCTCCCCGGGGGTGAGGCCGCCGTCGAACGCATCGAGGATCACGATGTCGGCGAAGCCGTCGCGTACGCCGCCGATGCCGCTCTTCCCGTCGACGGGACGCACCTTGATGCCGCTGCGCGGCGGGAGCGGCGCCTCGCTGCGTACGCGCTCGATGACCTCCACCGACGGCTCGAGCACGATCTGCGAGGAACGCGGCCGGGTCGCGTGGACATAGCGCGGCAGTGTCATCGCGGCACCACCGACATGCAATACACGCACTGGCCCCGGAGGCAGTCGGTCGATAACATCGCCGATACGCCTCATGTAGTCGAACACGAGGCGGGTCGGATCCCCCAGATCGACAGCCGACTGCTGCATGTCGTCGAGCTCGAGCACATATACATCATCGGGCATAGCGGAGACACCATACCCCCGCATGGAAATAGGGGACCTGTTCCTCTATTGTGACCCGGACTACAGGGGAACCATGTCCCGTTACGGATGCATTACGGATACCCCTTGGGGCATCTATGCATGTTTCCATATCTACCCCGCCGATCCCCCACACCCCGTCAGGCGAGGAACGAGAGGAAGTCAAACAGCGTGACCAGCATTGAGGAAGTCACGATCGGGGCCTTCAGCCAGCCTCTGGTCGGGATGTCATTCATCATCTCAGTACTCGGATCGTGGGTCGGCCTGACGTGTGCGAACCGCGCCCGCCGCCGGGGCGAAGGCACCGGGTCCTGGCTCTGGCTGTTCGGCGCGGCGACCTCGATCGGCGGTGGCGCGATCTGGTCCATGCACTTCATCGGCATGCTCGCCTTCGACAGCCACGTGGCGTACGCCCTCGACATCGGCATCACGCTGATCTCTCTGGCCGCCGCCGTCGTCGCCGCGATGGTCGGCATGCTCATCGCGACGGCCATGCCCGGAAAGACGGGCTACATCGTCGGTGGCCTGGTGACCGGCGCCGGCGTGTGCGCGATGCACTACACCGGCATGTACGCGATGGACATGAGCGCCAAGATGGTCTGGAAGCCGGCGGTGGTCGTGGCCTCCGTCGTCATCGCGCTGGTCGCGTCGGCTCTCGCGCTCTTCTTCGCCTTCAACGTCACCACACGCCTGATGCGGGTGGCTGCCGCCGTCATCATGGGCATCGGCGTGTGCGTCATGCACTACACCGGCATGCTCGCCCTGGAGATCCACACCTCCTCCGACGACAAGCTCGGCCACGTCAGCGGCGCGGACCCGGTCTATCTGGCGATGCCGATCTTCGCGATCTCGGCGGGCATGCTGATCGTGATCGGCTTCGGCACCATGTTCGCGGGCATCGACGACGATCTCGACGGCCCCTGGACCCCGGGCGAGCGGGCGACCACCGACTCCGGGTCACACCCGATGATGCCGCAGCGGCCGGCCATGGCGCCGCAGTACAACACCGGTCCGCAGCGGTACAACACCGGCCCGCAGCCGATCACCGGCCAGCAGCCCGCCGTGTCGCAACAGCCGCTGCGGCCGCTCCCGACGCGGCAGCCGGCAGCGTCCGGCAGCCCGCAGGCGAATCAACCGGCCGGCGGGGGCATCGGCGGCATGTTCGCCCAGCGCTCCCAGCGTCCGGCGCAGCTGCGCCCGCAGAACGGACGCTGGACGCCCCGGCCCTACGCCCAGCAGGCCTCCAACGGCGTCCCGGAGCCGAAGCCGGACTTCTTCAGGCCGCAGGGCAGGCAGCCCAGCGACGAGGCGAGCAACGAGCCGCCGGCCCAGCCGCAGCAGCCCCGGCAGCAGCGCCCCCCGGGTTGGCTGCCGCCGCGCAACAACAACCTGTAGAGACTTTCGCGGGGGTAGGGGCAGCAGCCCCTACCCCCGCGATCCGCTCGAGGTCACTCCCAGAAGACGCGCTCGACCACGCCGTGGGCCAGGCGGGTCATCCGCAGGTAGTCGTTGACCAGCTCGTCGGTGGCGCCGTCCGGATAGCCGAGGATGGTCGCGACGGCGTGCAGCTCGACCGGTCCCGCGGGCAGCGAGTCCGCCGGACGGCCGCGCGCGAGCGTGACCGCGTTGCGGACGCGGCTCACCATCCGCCACGCCTCGATGAGCGTCTCGGCATCGTCGGCCTCGATCAGCGAGGCGTCGCGGGCGGCCCGCAGCGCCTCGACGGTGCGTGGAGTGCGCAGCCCGGGGACGGCGTACGCATGGCGCAGCTGCAGCAGCTGGACGGTCCACTCGATGTCGGCGAGCCCACCGCGGCCGAGCTTGAGATGGGTGTTGGGGTCGGCGCCGCGCGGGAGCCGCTCGTGGTCGACACGGCCCTTGATCCGGCGCACCTCGATGATGTCGTCCTCGCTCAGCCCGCCCTCGGGGTAGCGCAGCGGGTCGATCATCTCGGTGAACGCCTCGCGGACCCGCGGGTCGCCGACGACCGCGTCGGCGCGCAGCAGCGCCTGCGACTCCCAGATGCCGGACCACTTCGCGTAGTAGGAGGCGTACGCAGGCAGCGTCCGCACCAACGCGCCCTGCCGCCCCTCGGGGCGCAGGTCGGCATCCAGCTCGAGCGGCGGGTCGGCACCGGGCAGGGCGAGCAGGCGGCGGAGGTCGGCGATCACCTTGAGCGCGAACCGGGTCGCCTCGGCCGGGTCGGCGCCTTCGACGGGCTGATGGACGAAGAGCACATCGGCGTCGGAGGCGTAGGAGAGCTCGAACCCGCCGTAGCGGCCCATCGCGATGATGGCGATCCGGGTGGGCGGCTCCTCGATCTCGCGGCGGGCGACCTCCTCGGCCACGACCGTGCGCAGCGAGGCCTCCAAGGTGGCATCGGTCAGCCGGGAAAGGGCAGCACCGACGGTGTCGATCTCGGTCTCGCCGAGGAGCTCGGCGGCCGAGATCCGGAACAGCTCGCGCCGGCGGATCGCCCGGATGTGGCGTACGGCCTCCTCGGCGGAGGTGGTGGTGCGCCGGCGGGCGGCGCGGGCGACCATCTCGTCGGTCAGCGCCTCGGCCGAGAGCGGCGCGAGATCGTGGCCGAGCAGGCGCAACGCCTCGGGCTCACGCTCGAGCAGCGCCGTGGTGTAGCGCGAGGTGGACAGGATCGTGGCGAAGCGTTGCGCGACCAGGCCCTCGTCGCGCAGGGAGCGCAGATACCAGGGCGTGGCGCCGAGGGCGTCGGAGATCCGGCGGAACCCGAAGAGCCCGGCGTCGGGGTCGGCGCCCTCGGAGAGCCACTGCAGCATCACCGGGAGCAGCGCTCGCTGCAGTGCGGCACGCCGGGAGACGCCCGTGGTGAGCGCCTCCAGGTGCCGCAGCGCGGCCTTGGGGTCGGCGTAGCCCAGGGCGGTCAGCCGCGCCTCGGCGGCCTTCGCGGACAGATGGGCCTGACCTGACGGGATCCGGGCGACGGCGTCCAGGAGCGGGCGGTAGAAGAGCTTCTCGTGGAGGCGGCGCACCTCGATCCGCTGGTGTCCCCACTCCTTCTCCAGCCGCACCACCGGGTCGCGCAGGTAGCCGAGCGAGCGTGCCAGCCGGCGCAGTGCCTCCTCGTCGTCGGGGACGACGTGGGTGCGGCGGAGCCGGTAGAGCTGGAGCCGGTGCTCCATCCGGCGCAGGAACGCATACGCCTCGTGCATGGCCTCGCCGTCCTCGCGGCCGACGTAGCCGGCGCGGGTCAGCGCCGACAGCGCGGAGAGCGTGGTCGGCTGGCGGATCCCGGTGTCGGCGCGGCCGTGGACCAGCTGCAGCAGCTGCACGGCGAACTCCACGTCGCGCAGCCCGCCGGCGCCGAGCTTGAGCTCGCGGTCGGCCTGGTTGGACGGGATGTGGGCGATGACCCGGCGGCGCATCTTCTGGGTGTCGGCGACGAAGCCGTCACGCTCGGCGGCCTTCCACACGAACGGGTTGACGGCGTCGACGTAGGCCCGGCCGAGCTCGAGGTCACCCGCGGCCGGGCGCGCCTTGAGCAGCGCCTGGAACTCCCAGGTGCTCGCCCAGCGCTCGTAGTAGCCGACATGGCCGGTGATGGTGCGCGAGAGCGCACCCGCCTTGCCCTCGGGGCGTAGCGCGGCGTCGACCGGCCAGATGGTGCCCTCGCCGGTGTGGGCCGAGCAGACCTGGATCAGGTTGCTGGCGAGCCGGGTGGCGACCCGCAGCGAGACGTCGTCGCCGACCCCGTCGGCGGCGTGGTGGACGAAGATCACGTCGACGTCGGAGACGTAGTTGAGCTCGTGGCCACCGCACTTGCCCATCGCGATGACCGCCAGCCGGACCTTCTCGGCATCGGCGCCCACCCGCGCGCGGGCCACCGCCAGCGCGGCCTCGAGGGTCGCGCAGGCAAGATCGGAGAGCTCGGCGGCGACATCGTCGACCGGGAGCTGGTGGGCCAGGTCGCGGGCGGCGAGCCGGAGCAGCCAGCGGCGGTACTCCACCCGCAGCGCATCGACCGCCTCCGCGTCCGGGGCCGTGGCCACCGGGCTCGCATCAGCCGGGTCGGCGCCGACCGCCTCGAGCAGCGAGGCACGGAAGACGTACGCCGCGGGCCTGGTCGTGCCGAGGGTCGGGTCGGCCAGCTCCCGCCAATGAGCGGGATGGCGAGCGAGGTGGTCGGTCAGCGCCGGTGAGGCGCCGAGCACGGAGACCAGCCGCATCGCGGTGCCCTCGTCGCCGGCGAGCTCCTCGACGAAGCCGTCGCCCTGAGAGTCGGCGAGCACGACCAGACCGTCGAGCGCCGCGTCGGGGTCGGCGGCCTGACCGAGGATCGCCAACAGCTCCTGGGTGCCGTCACCGAGAGCTGCCAGATCCTCCAGGGCCGTGTCCGGGTCGTTGAAGCCGAGCCGGAGCAGCTCGCCCTTGCCTGGCAACGTCATGGCCCAGATTCTGTCACCCGGGTCGGTGTCAGGCGCTCCAGGGCCTAGGGGTCGGGACGACGTCGCCGCGGGCGCGGCCGGGAGCGACGGCGGCGACCCGCTCGCGGACCAGCCGCGCGAAACCGAAGGCCAGTGGCTGCCAGGTCTTGATGAGCTCGTTCTCGGCGAACGTTGCGGTCGCGATCACGTCCTCGACGCTGCGGCCGATCTGCTCGAGCTCGTCGACGGACTCGCGCGCCCAGACGGCCACCGCGGCGGCGTCGACCTCGGGGTGGAACTGCACGCCCCACACCGTCGGGGCGAACCGTGCCGCCTGCACCTGCCCGTCGATCGAGCTGGCCAGCTTGACCGTGCCCTCGGGCAGCTCGCCGACGACGTCACGGTGCCAGTGCAGGGCGCGATCGTCGCCCGCCAGCAGACGCATCAGCGGGTCGAAGAGCACCTCGGGCTCCCAGGTCACCTGGTGCACGCCCACGGTGAGACCGAACGGGCTGCGCTCCACGGAGCCCCCGAGAGCCATCGCCGCGAGCTGGTGACCCAGACAGATCCCGAGCGTCGGGATGCCGGCGCCGGCGGCCTGCGCGATCCGCTCGCGGGTGACCTTCAGCCAGGGGTGTTCGGCGTCGGAGTCGGCGTCCATCGAGCCGCCCATCACGAGCAGCCCCGAGTAGGAGGCGTCCAGCGACGAGAGCTGCGGGATCGGTTCGGCGTACGCCCGGCAGACGTCGACGCACATGCCCGCCTCAGCCAGCCAATGACCGAACAACGCCGGCGGAACTGTCTCCTCGTGCTGAATCACAAGCACTCGGGGAAGACTCAACGACATCACTCCCACTCTCCCGTTCGATCCAGTGTGGCAGCACCGGATCGGAAGTGTGGAATCGGGCTCGAGTTTCCTTGACAACCAGTTTGCCGGCTCAGATGACGGGCAGCATCCGGGAGCGCTCGTAAGCGGTCACCTGCTCGCGGTAGGCGGCCCACTCGGCACGCTTGTTGCGCAGGAAGAAGTCGAAGACGTGCTCCCCGAGGGTCTCGGCGAGCAGCTCGGAGTCCTCCGCCATCCCGATCGCCTCGTCGAGGTTCTCCGGCAGCGGCTCGATGCCGAGGCTCTTGCGCTCGCGCTCGGTCAGTGCCCACACGTCGTCCTCGGCCTCGCGCGGGAGCTCGTAGCCCTCCTCGATGCCCTTCATACCCGCCGCCAGGATCACGGCGAACGCCAGGTAGGGGTTGCAGGCGGCGTCGAGGCTCCGGACCTCGATGCGGGTCGACTGGCCCTTGAGCGGCTTGTACATCGGCACCCGGACCAGCGCCGAGCGGTTGTTGTGGCCCCAGGCGACGTGAGCCGGCGCCTCTCCCCCGCCGATCAGGCGCTTGTAGGAGTTGACCCACTGGTTGGTCACCGCGGTGATCTCGCCCGCGTGGCGGAGCACGCCGCCGATGAAGCTGCGGCCGGTCTTGGAGAGCTGGTATTCGGCGCCCGGCTCGTAGAAGGCGTTGGCGTCGCCCTCGAACAGGCTCAGGTGGGTGTGCATGCCCGAGCCCGGGTGGTCGGTGAAGGGCTTGGGCATGAAGCTCGCCCAGATGCCCTGGCTCAGCGCGACCTCGCGGATGACCGTACGGAAGGTCATGATGTTGTCGGCCGTGCTCAGCGCGTCGGCGTAGCGCAGGTCGATCTCGTTCTGGCCCGGCCCACCTTCGTGGTGGCTGTACTCGACGCTGATGCCCATGGCTTCGAGCATCGTGATCGCCTCACGCCGGAAGTCGGCGCCCATCGACTGAGCGGTGTGGTCGAAGTAGCCACTGGAGTCGACCGGGGTCGGCTCGCTGCCGTCACGTGGGTTGTCCTTGAAGAGGTAGAACTCGATCTCGGGGTGCGTGTAGAAGGTGAAGCCCTTCTCCGCGGCGTTGGACAGGGTGCGCTTGAGCACGTAGCGCGGGTCCGCGTAGGACGGGGACCCGTCGGGCATCACGATGTCGCAGAACATCCGGCCCGTGGACGGACCGTCCTGGCGCCACGGGAGGATCTGGAAGGTGCTCGGGTCCGGCAGCGCCAGCATGTCGGCCTCCGTCACCCGCGCGAATCCCTCGATCGCGCTGCCGTCGAATCCGATGCCCTCGGCGAAGGCGCTCTCCAGCTCGGCCGGCGCCACCGCGACCGACTTCAGATAACCGAGCACGTCGGTGAACCACAGCCGCACGAAACGTACGTCCCGCTCTTCGAGTGCCCGGAGCACGAAGTCCTGTTGCTTGCCCATGCGTGAACACTAACGGTCCGAGGTTACGGCCGAGACCCCCGTGCCGGGGTCAGTGTCGAGGTCAGTGTCGGGGACCTCTGAAGATCGAGATCACCAGCGCCACCCCGAACCCCGCCAGCGCCGCTCCGACGACCGACCAGGTGGTGCTCGTGCCGCCTCCGCCGAGATAGCCCATGCCGGTCATCGCCAGCGCTCCTCCGGCCAGAAGGAGCACCGCGGCCACCACGAGCCCAAGAGCCTTACCCACAGTCATGACACCGCAATCTAGGTGATGACCAGGGCGAGGGTCACCAGCGAGGTCATCCAGGAGACGAAGCTGCCGACCAAGAAGTATTCGGTCACGTCGTTGATGCTCGGACCCTCGCTCTCGTCACGGAACGACTGCAGCTCCGGCCACCGGACCAGGCTCTTGGCCGCGACCACCAGGCCGGCCGCGGCGAGGCTGCCGGTGAGACCGAGCCCGAAGATCGTCAGCCGCTCGAGCGGCCCCAGGATCCTGCCACCCTTGAGGTTGTTGCCGGCGACGCCGTCGAGCGGGTTGGCCACCTTGGCGACGTCGAGGACGAGCTGCACCACGACGTTGCCGGTCGAGACCTGGACCAGCAGGCCACCGAAGGCGAGCAGCACGGCCTCGGGTCGCGCCGCCTCGACCCAGGCCCAGGGCGCCTGCGCCGCCCAGGCGGCCACCGGGCCGCCGACCTCGCCGGCCACCGGAGCCAGCAGGATCCCGACGAAGATCGCCCCGCTCAACAGGGCCAGCGGGATCCCCGGACGGGGGTTCTTGTCCGAGCCCTGGGGCGAGTGGGCCAGGAAGCCCCACAGCACCGCGATCCCGGCGATGACGATCACCGCGGCGAGGTCGCCTCCGAACAGGGCCGAGAGCAGCCCGAAGGCGATCACGACCGCCGCACCGACCGCCTCAGGCACCCAGCGGATCCGCCGGAGCGGGTCGATGATCGCGTGGGCGAAGTCGACCGTCCCGACCCCGATCAGCAGCAGCGCTATCCAGCTCATCCGATGTCCCCCAACAGCTCGTCGGCGCGCACGATCACGGCGATGCCGTCGCGGCGGATGCGCTGGGAGACCGCCGAGGGGGTGATGTCGAGCTCGGCGGCGATGGCCTTCTGAGACATGCCGGAGAGCATGCCAGAAAGCACCGACACCGAGGACCGATCCAGGCGATGGAAGAGCTCGTCGCGCGCGACCAGCGCGGCGTTGATCGCGGCCGGATCCGGCCCACCCGCCTCCTCCGCGGGCTGATACCAGGTCCGTACGCTGCGCGAGGCCGCCTTGTTCTCGGCCTCCTCCGCCCTCTCGATCGCCGCCCGCGCCGACCACCACCCCGGCCCGTCCTCGACCCGGGGGTCGTCGCGGAGCACCCGGGTGGCACCCCAGCTGATGCCGTGGCGTACGCCGACCACGGGGTCGAGCGCGATCCGCAGCCGGAACGTGGCCTGGATCGCGGCACCGACGGTCTCGAAGGCGCCTTGGTACTCGTCTCCGACGGTGATCCGCAGCGGATCGACCGGGCGCCACTGCCGGTTGACCTCCTCGACGGCATCGGCGAACACCTCGTGGACCTTCGCGCGGTCGGACGTGGTGCGCGAGCCGACGAGGTCTCCGATCACCGTTGCCACGGTTTCCATATGAAGATCATACCTTCATTTTCGGCGACTGAAGGTATTTGCTTAATTCGACAGGGATGAAGCTATTGCCTTCACCCTCCGGGTGCGTCCCTACTCCACGGGAACCCGGGCCTCGATCTCGGCGAGCCAGGCTGCCGGCGACGCGTCCGAGGGCATCCGCCAGTCACCGCGCGGCGACATGGTGCCGCCGTTGGAGACCTTGGGACCGTTCGGCAGCGCCGAGCGCTTGAACTGGTTGGCGAAGAAGCGCTTCACGAAGACCTCGAGCCAGGCGCGGATCTCCTTCATCTCGTACGCCGTCCGCTTCTCCTCCGGGAACCCCGGCGGCCACTCGCCGGCCTCGACGTCGTGCCAGGCGTTCCAGGCCAGGAAGGCGATCTTCGAGGGCGTGAAGCCGTTGCGGACGGTGTGGAAGAGGGTGAAGTCCTGCAGGGCGTACGGCCCGATCTTCTGCTCCGTCGACTGCAGCTCCTCCCCCGGAACGAGCTCGGGCGAGATCTCCTGGTCGAGGATCTCCTGGAGCACTTCGTCGGCGGTGCCGTCGAACTGCTCGGTCGTGATCACCCAGCGGATCAGGTGCTGGATCAGGGTCTTCGGCACGCCGGCGTTGACGTTGTAGTGCGACATCTGGTCGCCGACGCCGTAGGTCGCCCAGCCGAGCGCGAGCTCGGAGAGGTCGCCGGTGCCGAGCACGATGCCGCCGCGCTGGTTGGCGATGCGGAACAGGAAGTCCGTGCGCAGCCCCGCCTGCACGTTCTCGAACGTCACGTCGTAGACCGGCTCGCCGTCGCCGGCCGGGTGGCCGATCTCCTTGAGCATCTGGGTCGCGGTGGGACGGATGTCGAGCGTCTCGTAGGTCGTCCCGAGCGCCTCCATCAGATGGATCGCGTTCGACTTGGTGTCGTCGGAGGTCGCGAACCCGGGCATCGTGAACGCCAGGATGTCGGAGGCCGGCCGGCCGAGCCGCTCCATCGCCTTGGCGGCGACGATCAGCGCATGGGTGGAGTCGAGGCCGCCGGAGACGCCGATGACGATCTTGGTGTCCGGGCCGATCGACTGGAGCCGCTTCTCGAGCCCGGAGACCTGGATGTTGTAGGCCTCGTAGCACTCCAGCGCGAGCTTCTCGGGGTCGTCGGGGACGAACGGGAATCGGTCGACCTTGCGGCGCAGACCGTCGCCGGTCAGCGGCGGAGCGAGCTCGAACTCGATCTCGGAGTGGAACGTCCCCTCGGCACGGCGGTTGTCGTCGAAGGTGCCCTGCCGGATCCGCTCGGCGCGGATCCGCTCCAGGTCGACGTCGACCACCGTGCGCCGCGGACCGTCCGGGAACCGCTCGGTCTCCCCCAGCAGCTCGCCGAGCTCGTACGCCATCGTCTGCCCGTCCCAGGACAGGTCGGTCGTCGACTCGCCCTGGCCGGCGGCGGTGTAGACGTAGGCGGCCAGGCACCGCGCGGAGGCCGACTGCACCAGCAGGCGGCGGGAGTCGGAGCGGCCGACCGTGATCGGGCTGGCGGAGAGGTTGAGCAGCACGGTCGCCCCGGCCAGCGCCGCCTTGGCGCTCGGCGGCACCGGGACCCACATGTCCTCGCAGATCTCGACGTGGAAGACGAGATCCTTGATGTCGGTGCAGCGGAAGAGCAGCTCGTTGCTGAGCGGCACCTCCTCGCCGCCGAGCATGATGGTGCCGTCGGCGCCGTCGCCGGTGCCGTACCACCTCTTCTCGTAGAACTCGCGGTAGGTCGGCAGGTAGGTCTTCGGCACCACGCCGAGCACCTCGCCGCCGTGGATCACGACAGCGGTGTTGAGCACCCGGTCGCCGTGGCGCAGCGGGGCGCCGACGACGATCACCGGCAGCAGCTCCTCGGAGGCCACCACGATCGCGCTGATCGCGGCGTGGACGGCGTCGAGGAGGGTGCGCTGAAGGACGAGGTCGTCGATCGAGTAGCCCGAGAGGCACAGCTCCGGGAACACCGCGACCGCCACCCCCTCCTGGCTGCACTCGCGGGCCTGCGCGATCACCTCGCGCGCGTTGGCCGCCGGGTCGGCGACCGAGATCGGGATGGTGCACGCCGCGACCCGCGCGAAGCCATGGGAGTAGGCGGAGTAGAAGTCCACGCCCCGAGTCTAGGTCCGACCGGCTGCCCGGCCACCGATGCCCGCCGTGACAACCTGATCGCCGTACGACCGGTCCGAGATCGCGCCTCAACCTCCGAGGTGCTCCGAACGCAGTCGGGACATGACGACTGCGTCGACGTAGCCGCCGTCGTACCGGAGTGCCTCGCGCTGGATACCCTCGACGCTGAACCCGACCTTCTCATACGTCCGCCTCGCCCTGGGGTTGAACGCGTAGACGCACAGCTCGATCCGGTTCAGCACCGTCGTATGGAAGGCGTGGTCGACGATCAGGCGCGTGGCTTCGGTGCCCAGGCCTCGGTCGCGGCCGGCGGGTCCGATGAGGATACGGAAGCTCGCCGAGCGGTTGCCCGTGTCGACCTCGTTGATGACCGCCTCGCCGACGACCGCCTCCGTCGCCTGGTCGACGATGACGAGATCGAGTCGATCCGGCTGCTGGTTGCGGGTCGCGTACCACTCACGCAGATGCTCGTCGGGAACGCCGGTCCCGGCCTCGCTCTCGTCTGCGCTGTGAACCGAGCCGGTCAGCCTCAGCACCTCGGGGTCGGCGAGGATCCGCGCCATCGTCTCGACATCGCCCTCGGCAAACGGCCGCAGGACGAGCGTGCTTCCGACGAGCGTGGGCTTCTCGGCAAACCAACCAGCGTCTGTCTCGTTCACGGCGTTGATCATCCACGGCAACGGCTCCGGTCGCATCCGGGATTCTGGAGCGGCGGTAGCGGCCTCAACCGGCACCAGATCTGCCGCGACACGCCCGAGTGTCGGCGTGTCGCGGCAGTCTCGAAGCAATCGGTGGCCGCTCGCGGCCAACAGCTCGAGGGCCTTGTCGGCGTTGGCGAAGGCGCCGACCGCGTCACCAGGGCGCGACGGGGCCTCGTCGGTCGGAATCGGACGCCCGACGACACGCTCGACGGCAGCGATCATCTCGCGGACGGTGACGCCGTCGCCGGCACCGATGTTGATGTACGTGCTGGTCTCACCGGTCGTCTCCAGGACCGAGTCGAATTTCTCGACCGCGCGTACGTGGGCCTTGGCCAGGTCCCAGACGTGCAGGTAGTCACGTACGCCCTTGCCGTCGCGGGTGGGGTGGTCGACTCCGGTGATGGTGAACGACTCGCGCTCACCGAGCGCGGCCTGCGCGAGGATCGGGACGACGTGGGTGGCGTCACGCAGGTGAGCCGGACTCCAGGTCCGGGTCGGCACCAATCGGGTTGAAGTAGCGCAGGATGATCGCGCGCAGGTCGCTGGCGGCAGCCATGTCCTCCAGGACCTGCTCCATCATCCGCTTCGTGCGTGCATAGGGAGAGGTCGGCGCGACCGGGTCGCCCTCGCGCACCTCCAGCTCCGGCTTCAGCGCATAGAGCGAGGCCATGGAGGAGAAGACCAGCCGAGTCTTGCCGAGCGAGGTCAGCTCGTCGAAGAGCTCGAGCGACTTGGCGACGTTGTCGCGGTGTTACTCATAGGGCAGCGCAACTGACTCTGGCACCACGATCCGCGCGGCCATATGGATCGTCGCGTCGATGTCGGGGTGCTCGTCGATGATCTTTCGCAGCAGTGCACGATCGGCGATGTCACCTTCATAGAAGATCCGCCCCTCGGCGTACTTCCGCGGGCCCACGAGCAGCGAGTCCAGGAGGACAGGCGTGTGGCCCGCCGACTCCAGCGCTTTCGCGGTGACCGAGCCGAGATAGCCGGCACCGCCGGTGATCAGGACCTTCATGGCGCGGGAGTCTATGGCCGTGCGTGAAAGGGACCCGCTGGCCGCTCCATCACGACCTCCTCCGGACCTCCGTCGACGGGACTGACGACCTTGCCGGTCTCGATGAAGCCGAGACGCTTGTACACGGCGTGGGCGCGGTCGTTGCCGAAGAGGTGGGTGAGGCGTACGGGCAGGTCGCCGGCTCGGGCGATCACCTCGGCCAGCAGCGCGCCGCCGGAGCCGGAGCCCTGGGCGTCGGGGAGGACGTAGAGCTTCCACAGCATCAGGTGGTCCTCGAACGGTGTGAAGGCGGCCATGCCGACCACTGCGTCGTCCTCGGCGACCAGGACCCTGCGGTTCTCGATCCCGGGAAGCACCGCCTCGGGAGCCCACCACTTGGCGATGCCCTCCTCGACGTACGCCTCGCCGGTGATCGGCGGGTAGGTCGCCCGCCACGTCGTCATCCCGACGTGGATCACCGCGTCGAGGTCGGCCGTCGTCGCCTCCCGCACTCGCACTCGCATGGGCGCGACGATAACCAGGAGCGCCGGGGATGTCGTTCGGTTTAACGTCGGACCGTGCTGATCCGACGTGAACGCCCCGAGGACGTGGCCGACATCCGTGCGGTCACCGCCGCCGCCTTCTCCAGCGTGGAGCACTCCGCCCCACCGGTCGAGCCCGACGGCGTGCCAGGGGAGGCGACGCTGGTGGGTTGGCTGCGCGAGGACCCGGGGTGGGTCCCGGAGCTCTCCCTGGTCGCCGAGGCGGACGGCGAGATCGTCGGCCATGTCGTGGCCACCCGCGGGGAGCTCGCCGGGCGACCTGCCCTCGGGATCGGGCCGGTGAGCGTCTCCCCCGCCCGGCAGCGCGACGGGATCGGCTCCGCCCTGATGCACGCCGTGCTCGGCGCCGCCGACGCGTTGGGCGAGCCGGTCGTGGTGCTGCTCGGCTCGCCGGCCTACTACGGCCGCTTCGGCTTCGTGCCCGCCTCCTCGCTCGGGATCGAGGCGCCCGATCCCGCGTGGGGTGACTACTTTCAGGCACGGCCGCTGGCGGCGTACGAACCAGGTCTTCGGGGCCCGTTCCGCTATGCCGCCCCGTTCGACCGGCTGTGATCACCACCACAGCGCGGACCGGTGCATCTGGACCTACGCTGGAGGTAGTCCGTGGACTCCATCAGGGAGCTGCGAGATGACACCAGAAAGGCTCGATGATGAGCACGAACCCCTCTGCCGAGGAGACCGCTCCTTACGGGACCGGAGCTGCCGGGAACGCCCCGGCCAAGCCCGTACGCAAGGTGCGCACGCATCATCTTCGCGAGATGAAGCAGCGTGGCGACAAGATCACGATGCTCACCTCCTACGACATGTACACCGCCCAGATCTTCGACGAGGCCGGGGTCGACCTGCTGCTCGTCGGTGACTCCGCCTCCAACAACGTCCTCGGCAACGAGACGTCGCTTCCGGTGACCGTGGACGAGCTGCTGCCCCTGACCCGCGCCGTCTCGCGCAGCGCGAAGCGGGCGATGGTCGTCGGCGACCTGCCCTTCGGCTCCTACCAGGCATCGCCCGAGCAGGGCTACCTGACCGCGGTGCGGTTCATGAAGGAGGGCGGCGCCCACTGCGTGAAGCTCGAGGGCGGCGCCGAGATGGCCCCGGTGATCAAGAAGCTGACCGAGGGTGGCATCCCGGTCATCGCCCACATCGGCTTCACCCCGCAGTCCGAGCACGTGCTCGGCGGCTACCGCGTCCAGGGCCGTGGCGAGGGCTCCGACCGGATCATCGACGACGCCAAGGCCGTCCAGGAGGCCGGCGCGTTCGCGGTCGTCATGGAGATGGTCCCCGGCGACGTCGCCGCGCAGATCACCAAGGAGCTCGACATCCCCACGATCGGCATCGGCGCCGGCCCCGACTGCGACGGCCAGGTGCTGGTCTGGCAGGACGCCTTCGGCATGCGCGGCGGCAAGATGGCCCGCTTCGTGAAGCAGTACGCCGACGTGAAGTCGGTCCTCGCCGAGGGCACCGAGGCCTACATCTCCGACGTCAAGGGCTCCACCTTCCCGGGTCCCGAGCACACCTTCTGACCGCTGATCCTTCGTCAAGGTATGCAGGTCGAGGCACACATCCCGTGCGGAGTTCCGCGAGGGATGTGTGCCTTCGGCTGCATACCCTTCGACAGGCTCAGGACATCGTCTTGACGAAGGCTCAGCGGCCGCCCGGACGGGCGAGGCCGACCAGGCGGGCGACCACGAGAGCGACGTAGAAGACGCCGGCGACCTGCTCGACCATGACGACCGAGCGGGCGTGGGGTTGGACGGGGACGATGTCGGAGAGGCCGAGCGAGGTCAGGGTCGTGAAGGAGAGATAGAGGAGCTCGAACCAGGAGCGCTGGGTGTCGAACGAGTCCGGCCAGATCACCTGCACGGCCGCGAACAGATAGGCGAAGGCCCAGGCGACGACGGTGAACGCGGCGCCGGTGGCGTAGAGCTCGTCGCGGGTCACTACGTCGTCGTGGAAGAGGTAGCGGATCATCGCGTAGGAGACGAACAGGTAGAACGGCACGTGGAAGAGCGCCGAGACCAGCACGACCCAGCCCTCGTTCGGCGCGACCGCCTCCCAGACCGCGAAGATCGTCGCCGGCGCACCGAACAGGATCGCCACCCAGGACAGCGCCGGGGTCAGGCGTACGGCCGCGACGGCGACGACCAGCAGCAACAACTGGAGCACGCCGATGCCGGCGCGGCCGGCGGTCGAGCCGTCGAGGAACGGGTAGGCCAGGACGGCGACCAGCTGTCCGACGAGCAGCACGGCCGAGGGATGCTCCCGCATCGTGGTGAAGGCGTTCGTCACAACCGCCCACCCTAGGGCCCAGTGGGCCAGTAGCGTCGACACCATGCGCGCAGCCATCGCCCTCGCCTCCGTGGTCACTCTCGGGCTCTCGACCGCCGCGTGCGCCGGAGATCCCTCTCCGGCGACGACCCCACCGCCGCTGAACCCGTCCGGTTCCGCGAGCGCTCCCCCGAGCACCTCGTCCACTCCCTCGGCGGTCCTGCCCACCTCCGACCGGGTGCCCGACCTCGACGTCGAGGTGGTCAACGACGAGCTCGACCACCCCTGGGACGTCGCCGACATCGGCGAGGACCGGCTCCTGGTCACCGAGCGCGAGCGGGCGGTGCTGTCGCTGATCGACGGCGGCGAGCGGCGGGAGATCCCGCTCGAGGACAACGACATCTGGGTCTCCGGCGAGACCGGTCTGATGGGTCTCGAGATCGACCCGGACTTCGCCGACAACCGGCGGATCTACACCTGCCAGGGGTGGAACGGAGGTGAGGACGTACGTGTCATCTCCTGGACCCTCGACGCCGGACTGACCCGGGCCACCCGGGAGCGAACCCTGATCGACGGCTTCCCCACGACCTCGGGGAGGCACGGTGGCTGCCGGCTGCTGGTCACCTCCGACGGTGCGTTGTGGGTCGGCACCGGCGACGCCGCGAACGAGGAGAACCCACGCAACCTCGACTCCCTGGGCGGCAAGACGCTGCGGCTCGACCCGGAGACCGGCGAGCCGTGGCCGGGCAACCCGTGGGCGGGTGACGAAGGACCCCGACGATTCATCACGAGCTTCGGACATCGCAACGTGCAGGGGCTGGCGCAGCGCGCCGACGGCACGATCTGGTCGGTCGAGCACGGCCCCGACCGCGACGACGAGGTCAACGAGATCACGCTGGGCGGCGACTACGGCTGGAACCCGGGCGCCGGCTACGACGAGTCGGTGCCGATGACCGACCAGGACCTGCCCGGGAAGCAGATCGAGGCGGCGTGGAGCTCCGGCAACCCGACCGTCGCCACCGGCGGCGGCACCTTCATCCCGGTCCAGGACCGGTGGGGCGCCTACGGTGGGGCGCTCGCGGTCGCCGTGCTCAAGGACCAGGAGCTGCTGATCCTCTCCTTCGACGAGTCCGGGAAGCTCACCGAGGAACGAGCGCCCGAGGTCATGCGCGACTACGGGCGACTGCGTACGGTCTCGTTGGCCGCCGACGGGGACCTCCTCGTCACCACCGACAACGGTGACGGCGAGGACGTCCTGCTCCGGGTCACCCCGCGCTGAGGGTCACCCGGAGCCTGGTTCTACTTGTCCTCGTTGCCTGCGTCGCCCTCCCAGGCCCTGTCTTCCTTGTCCCACTGCTCGTTGTTCTCCTGGACGTGCTCCAGAGCCCGGGCAGCCTCGGCGTGGGAGGCGTAGGGGCCGAGGCGGTCCTTGGCCTTGCAGCCCTGGTAGGGCTCGACGGTCTTGTGCTTGAGGCAGTAGTAGTACTCGCCCGCGTGCTCGTCGCTCATGCTGCCAACCTACCGTTGTGCGAGATGTTCGCGTGGGCAACAGCGCTGTTACACGGATTTCAGTAGGTTGCCACCATGAGCCAGATGTTCGACGCCTACGAGACTCGGGATCCGGCCTATGACGAGATGTTCGTCGGCAGCGAGCTCCGGCCTCCGTACCAACGCCTCGGCGACTCGCTGCGCCGGCTCAGCGCATCGGAGCTCATCAGCCGGGTCGAGGCGATGCAGGCCAGCTATCTCGACCAGGGCGTCACCTTCGACATAGGCGGCGAGGAGCGGGCCTTCCCGCTCGACATCGTGCCGCGGGTCATCGAGCGCGACAGCTGGGCGACGATCGACAAGGGCGTCCAGCAGCGGGTCAAGGCGCTGGAGCTCTTCCTCGCCGACGTCTACGACGAGGGCAAGGTCTTCGACGACGGGGTGATCCCACGTGAGGTGATCACGACCTCCAGCCACTACCACCGCGCTGCCGCGGGGGTGCACCCGCCCAACGGCGTACGCGTGCAGGTCTCGGGCATCGACCTGGTCCGCGACAACGCCGGCGAGTTCCGCGTCCTGGAGGACAACGTCCGGGTCCCGTCGGGCGTCTCGTACGTCATGACCAACCGTCGGGCGATCTCGGCCGCGCTTCCGGAGGCGATCGCGGAGCACCGGATCCGGCCGGTGGCCAACTACCCGCAGAAGCTCCTGGCGGCGCTGCGTGCGGCCGCTCCCGCGGGTGTCGCCGACCCCACCGTGGTCGTCCTGACTCCCGGCGTCTACAACGGCGCCTACTTCGAGCATGCGCTGCTAGCGCGGACGATGGGGGTCGAGCTCGTCGAGGGGCGCGACCTGGTCTGCCGCAACGGGCAGGTGCTGATGCGTACGACCAAGGGGCTGGCCCCGGTGCACGTGATCTACCGGCGCATCGACGACGAGTTCCTCGATCCGGTGCACTTCCGGCCCGACTCGATGCTCGGCTGCGTGGGGCTGATCGACGCCGCCCGGATGGGCAACGTGACCCTGGCCAACGCGGTCGGCAACGGCGTCGCCGACGACAAGCTCGTCTACACCTACATGCCCGACATCATCCGCTACTACCTGGCGGAGGATCCGATCATCAAGAACGTCGACACCTGGCGGATGGGTGATCCCGAGTCCCGCGAGGAGGTGCTCGACCGGCTCGACGAGCTCGTGCTCAAGCCCGTCGACGGCTCGGGCGGCAAGGGGATCGTGATCGGGCCGGCGGCCTCGGCGCGCGAGCTGGAGGTGCTGCGCGGCAAGATCCTGGAGGATCCGCGCTCCTGGATCGCGCAGCCGGTGGTGCAGCTCTCGACGGTCCCGACCTTCATCGACGGAGATCTCGGGGCGCGGCATGTGGACCTGAGGCCGTTCGCGGTCAATGATGGCGACAAGGTCTGGGTTCTTCCCGGTGGCCTGACTCGGGTGGCGCTCGCAGAGGGCGAGCTGATCGTGAACAGCTCCCGTGGCGGCGGCTCGAAGGACACCTGGGTGCTCGCCGGAACGACACCGATGAGTCAGTCACAGGGGGTGGCGTGATGCTTTCGCGGATCGCGGAGTCGATGTTCTGGATCGGACGCTACGTCGAGCGCGCCGAGGACACCGCACGGATACTCGACGTGCAGACCCAGCACATCCTCGAGGACGCCGCCACCGACGAGGAGACGGCCTGCCGCTCGCTGCTGGCGGTGATGGGCATCGAGATCCCCGACACCGAGAAGGTCGGGTTGCCTCAGATGCTGGACATGCTGGCGTACGACACCACCGCGCCGACCTCGATGGCCTATGCGCTCGGGGCGGCCCGGGAGTCGGCCCGCGGGGCCCGGGAGACCCTGTCGGTGCCGTTGTGGGAGGCGCTCAACACGACCTACCGCGCCATCCCGGCCGGGCAGTTCAAGCACATGCGGGCGCCATTCATCTTCGGCTGGGTGCGTGACCGGGTGGCCCAGATCAACGGCACCGCCGACGCCACGATGATGCGCGACGAGTCCTGGCAGTTCCTGATGCTCGGGCGCTACGTCGAGCGTGCCGACATGACCTCGCGGCTGGTCGCGACCACCTCCTTGACGAGCGCCGGCGGCGCGTCGCAGTGGAACTCGACGCTGCGCGCGTGCGGGGCGTACGACGCGTTCCTGCGGGTCAACAAGGGGGTCGAGACCGAGCAGGCGGCCGCGGAGTTCCTGCTGCTGGACCGGATCTTCCCACGCTCGGTGGTGCACGCGCTGCAGCGGGCCGAGGGGGCGCTGGACACGCTGGAGGGAACGAGCCGACGGGCCGGCTTCTCCGACGAGGCCCACCGGCTGATCGGCCGGATGCGCGCGTCGCTGGAGTATCGCTCGCTCCACGATCTCCTGGCCGACCTGCCCGCCGAGATGGAGCGGCTCCAGGTCACCTGCGCGGAGGCCACCGAAGCCGTCACCAAGCGCTACTTCGCCGGTGCCGAGGCGCTGGCCTGGCAGCCGGTCTGAGGAGTCTGATCGAGATGAGCATGCAGTTCCGGATCGTGCACACCACGACGTTCACCTACGACGGCCCGGCGGTCGCCTCCTACAACCAGGCGCGACTGACTCCCCTGACCACGCCCGACCAGATCGTGGTCCACCACCGGATCGACGTCTCGCCGAAGCCGTGGACCTATGAGTACAAGGACTACTTCGGCAACGAGGTCACCGCGATCGAGGTGCTCGAGGCTCATCGGGCGCTGAAGGTCTCCGCGACCAGCACCGTCCGGGTCGACCGGAAGCCCAGCGCCGCGCCGGTGCTCACCTGGGAGGAGGCCGCGCTGCCCGGGGTCGCGGACCGGTTCATCGAGTTCCTCGGCCTGACGTCTGTGGTGGCGCCCGACGAGGAGCTCGCGACTCGGGCCAAGGCCATCGCTGCTTCCGCGGGGCTCCCGGGTGAGGCCGCGGTCGAGATCGCCCGGGCGATTGCCGAAGGGTCGGCACCGGATGCCGCCCACCAGCTGCTCGGCGCGCTGCGTACGGTCGGGATCCCGGCGCGCTACGTCTCCGGCTACGTCTACCCCGGCGGCGCCCACTCCTGGGTGGAGTGGTGGGACAACGGCTGGCACGGGATCGACCCGGCCACCGGCACCGAGCCCGGCGACGCCTACGTCGGTGTGGCCACGGGTCGCGACCACACCGACGTCAAGCCGCTGGGCGGGATCTACTCGGGGCCCGAGGAGCCGGCCGTCGAGGTCAGCGTCGAGATGACGCGCCTGGCGTAGCCGGTCTCAGAGCGAGGACTCGGCCGCGAGCCCGTTGATCACCTTCGCCAGCGCGATGTCACGGCTGGTCACGCCACCGGCGTCGTGGCTGGAGAGCCGGATCTCGACGTACGGGTAGCGCAGGTCGATGTCGGGGTGGTGGTTGGCCTCCTCGGCCTTCGCCCCGATCGCGTTGACCAGCGCGAGACCGGTGATGAAGTCACCGGTCTCCACACGGGCGACGATGCTGTCGGCCTCGCCGCTGGTGTCGAACGTCCAGCCGTCGAGCTGCTCCTGGGCGACCTGCTCGGCGTTGAGGGTCGTGGTGTCAGGTTCCATGCCCCCACCCTGCCACCGCCGTGGGCGGCGCGCCACGCGGGTCACCCCTCGCGCTGCGCCAGCCTGTTGCGTACGCGGTAGACGGCTGCGTGATGGTCGTAGTCGTCGCTCATCACAGCCGCCAGGCGCAGCGGGCCGAGCGCGTCCTCGAGCCGGTCCTGGCGCTCCAGGACACGACCGAGGGAGTGCTGGCTCCAGGCGTCGCTCGGGTCGCGCTCGACGAGCCAACGGAGCTCGGCCTCGGCCTTGGCGAGCTGCGCCCGCAGCATGTAGGCCCACGCACGCATGCTGCGCAGCCCGATGTTGTCGGGGTCGTCGGCGAGCGCCGGCTCCAGGATCTCCAGCGCCTCCACCGGGAAGCGCCGCGAGAGCAGGTCGTGGGCCGTCCGGAAGGCCGCCTCGTACGAGGTCTGGCCCGGGAAGACAACAGCCGGGGCTACGTACTCGAACTCTTCGTTCTCGGTCATCACACCCTCCGAACGTGATACCCCCACATGGTATTCCATCCGCACCCGCACGAGAGCACCATGGTGACGGTGAGGAGGTGAACGCGCATGCACGCATCAGTAGGTGACCACCTCGTCGTGGCGGGCCAGCACGTCGGGGACCACGTTCGGGAGGCCGAGATCATCGAGGTCAGCCACCCCGACGGCAGCCCGCCCTACCTCGTACGCTGGAGCGACAGCGACCACGAGTCGCTCGTCTTCCCCGGTCCGGATGCCCACATCGAGCCCGCCTCGCAATAGACTTTTGTGCGGACGGGCTGGCCGGGCGATCGCGTCGTAGAGATACGTCGAGGAAAGTCCGGGCTCCACAGGACAGGGTGGTGGCTAACGGCCACCCGGGGTGACCCGCGGGACAGTGCCACAGAGAACAGACCGCCGCTACCCTCCAGGTAGCGGTAAGGGTGAAACGGTGGGGTAAGAGCCCACCAGTCCTCGTGGTGACACGAGGAGCTAGGTAAACCCCACCCGGAGCAAGACCAGACAGCGTACGTTCGAGGGCGGTCCGCCCGAGTGCGCGGGTAGATTGCCGGAGACCGGTGGCGTTGATCTCGAACTTGAGACGAGCGTCATCAATCTCCACGATCTCGAGCGAAGTCTGTTTCGAGATCTCGTGATCCTGTCCGATCGCGTCGTAGCCCGCCATCACCAGGATGCCCGCAAGCAGCATCGTCAGCGCCACAACTGAATCAGAGTCGTCATGGTGTCCTCCTCGCCTGGATGCTTCGGTGAATCCGCGGCAGTTGCACCGCAGCGAACACCCCCGCAGGCGTGAGTTGGGAACGACGAACTGGCCGAATCGGGCATCGTGGCCTTGGTGGTGGGGCATGAGTCTTGGCGGACCCGGAAGAACGACGCGAGGAGCAAACGACGAGGGCGTCGGCTCCACGCGTCATACAGAACGACGCGAGGAGCCGACGCCCGAGAATCGTGCTGGCTGAGCTAGGTGGCCGGCAGCGACGGCAGGTACACGTTGAAATAGGCCAACTCGGTTCGAACAATAGCCGCTCCACCTGGCCCCAGCTCAGCGAGCAGCTGGTCGTCGTGAGGCGCGTTCGTAATCACCAGTGTCGCCGCATGACGGAACGCCGTGTTCGCAGTCCCGAAGGTGACTCCACCCTTGACGAAGGCATCTGCGACCGCTATCGAGTAGGCGTCGCCGTTGTCTGCCGCCACCGCCAGGACCCCGGCGCCGTAGATGATGTCAGCCAGAACCTCGGGCTGATCCGCATACCCATGGGCCGCAATGATTTTCGCCGCCTCGGCGCCGTCGCCTTCGGCGATCGCCACCTTGGCGTCTTCAATGGGTCCGGCATGCGCCGGGGTCGCCATCGCGAACACTCCGATGATCCCAGCCACAACCGCGGCCAAGACCGCTCGGACGCGCCCGCTTGGATTGGTGATCATCCGATGTCCAGCCTTCCGATCGCGTTGCCCGTGAACTCACCGAACCAGATCGCGCCGTCCTGGGTGCTGTTGAGGTCGCAGATGCCGGCCATCGGAGTGGGCACCACGAACTCCCGGTACGCCCCCGTCGAGGGGTCGAACTGGCCGATCTTGTTCCCGCCCTCGAAGCCGCCCTGGGCGATGTAGATCTTTCCGTCCGAACCCTCTCGGATCGGACCCGGGAACGGCAGCGGGTTTCCGAGGGACAGGTCACCGAGGCCACGCAGCTCCAGGATGCTGAACTCCTTGATCTTCCCAGTTGCGATGTCGAGCCAGCCGAACTTCTGGCCGAGCGATTCGGTGAACCAGACCCTGCCATGTCGATCCGTCGTGACCCCCTGGGGCAGCGAGGCAGCCGTGGGCACCACGTACTCCTTGATCTGGCGTGTGAACACGTCGATCGTCGCGATCTTGTTCGCAGCACCGAGCGACACCACCAGCAGGTTCCCAGGGCCGGGCTGGATGATCTGGGTGATGAGGGTGGTCGTCGACAGCGGTGTCGGCAGCGGGATCACCTCGACCTCGCGCGTCTCGATGTCGACTCGCCCCAGCGCAGCAACCCCGGACATGGTGAACCACATTGCGCCGTCCTTGCCGGTGGTCACATCACTAGCAAGGGCCGTGCCCGCTTGGAGCGGAGCCGTGATGCGGAGCGCCGCAGGGATGGTGGAGCTCTCCATCGAGCCGTCCGCGGGATCGAGTCGGGTGATCAGATTGCGTGAGACCTGCGCGAACCACAACCCTCCGTCCGGACCGATCTCCATACCCCCCGGTACGCTCAGTGGCTGGTCCACCGGAAAGCGCGTGAACTGCTTCGAGGACGGGTCGAAGCGCGTGATGGCGTTGCCGGTCACCTCCTCGATCCAGGCGCGACCATCGTCATCGAACTCGATCTCACATGGCCCCGAGACGGGCTCCGGCAGCCGGTACTCGCTCGTCGCGAAAGGCTGATCACCCACGGAATCGGAAGCCCATGCTGCAGGGGTCAGCGCCCCCGAGGCCGCCAGAACCGAGATCACCACCGCCCAGACCCGGCGCCTACCACGCATCACTCTCATCGACACTCCTGTTGATTGTTTCGAGATGAACTGTCTCTAAATAAGCACGTTAGTCGACCCTCACCACTGTGACAAGCCTCACTTGCGGACACGGATCGCCCCCGTCCCAAGTTTTTGAGACGCGACATCGCGACAATGTCTGTACAGCTGTCGCAGCCGTTGCTAATGTGAAGCGCGCCACATTCACACCGCGTTTTCGAGGAGTACGCCATGTCCGCTGCCGCATCCCTCTTCTCCGAGAAGAGCCAGCGAGCCATCCTCTGGTGGGGCATCGGCCTCGCCATCGTCTATGGCGTCGCCCTCATCTTCTTGATCGGCATGGTGCCACCACCAGACGCGACCTGGTCCGCTTCCCAGGTGGCCGAGTTCTATCGCGAGAACAGCGTCAAGATCAGGTGGGGCGCAGTCATCGACGGCTGGGTGGGCGCCTTCATGATGCCGATCCTCACAGTCGTGGCCGTCCAGATGGCACGGGTCGAGACCGGGGGCGCCAAGATCTGGAGCACCCTCTCCCTGGTCAGTGGTGCGCTGATGTCATTGTTCCTGGTTCTGCCGCCAGTCTTTTGGGGGGCGGCGGCATTCAACGCCGACCGAAACCCTGAGATCACCGCAATGACTCACGAGATCGCCCTGCTGATCCTGGTGACGACGGACCAGTTCTTCATCTTCATGTGGGTTGGCGTGACGGTGATTGCGTTGCGCCCAGCCACACAGCTGATCCCGCACAACCCGTTCCCGCGCTGGTGGGGCTACCTGTCCCTGTGGATCACCATTATGTTCGAGGCGGGCGCCTTCGCATTCGTCCCGAAGGCCGGGCTGCTCTCCTGGAACGGTCTCCTCGTCTTCTGGTCCCCGCTGTCCTTGTTCGGCGTGTGGATCTCGGTCCAATCGTGGCTGATCTTCCGGTCCCTGCGCGCCCAGGAGGCCGAAAAGATCGCGGCCAGCACCACCGGCGCCCCGATCAGCACCACCGCCGACGCTGTCTTCTGACACCAGGAGTCCTCATGACCGAGACCGATCTCGAGGTCGCGCCAACCACCGCGTTGGCGGCGACCCGCCCCCGGCGCATACCCGGCGAAGAGGGCGTATGGATCTTCATCTTCGGCGACATGTGCGTCTTCGCCGTCTTCTTCTGCGTGTTCCTCAACTCTCGCATCAGTGACGCGGCGGGGTTCGCACATGACCAGGCGCAGCTGAACCAGAACTTCGGCGCCGTCAACACGGTGCTGCTCCTGGTGAGCTCGCTGTTCGTCGTCTTGGCCATGCGCATCATCAACACCCCCAACGCAGCACTGCGTGCCAAGGCCCCGCTGTTCATCGCCGCGGCATGGATCTGTGGCGCATCCTTTCTCGTTGTCAAAGGATTCGAGTACAGCGAGAAGATCGCCCATGGCATCACCCCGCAAAGCAGCGACTTCTTCATGTACTACTTCGTGCTGACCGGGCTGCACGCCTTTCACCTACTCCTCGGCCTGGTCGTCTTGGTGGCGCTCTTCACGATGGCCCGCAAGCCGGAGCTGTCGAAGGGGCAGTTCGCACTCTTCGAGGGCGGGGCCTGCTTCTGGCACATGGTCGACCTACTGTGGCTGGTCCTGTTCCCTCTGATCTTCCTCGTGAGGTGAGTTCGATGAACACCACTCCCGTCGCGACGGCGGCACCGCACTCAGACATACGCACGCTGTCCTCGGGTTTTCGGTCCTCAGCCACGGTGGTCTGGATCCTCCTGGTCCTCGCCACCGTGGTTTCCTGGGCGCTCGGCACCGACCACGGGTTCGTCGAGGGCGCAAAGTCGGCGAGTCTGATCGTGATGGTTCTGGCGTTCGTGAAGGTCCGCTTCGTCGGGCTCTACTTCATGGAGCTCAAGGATGCCCCGCTGCCACTCCGGATCCTGATCGAGGTCTACTGCCTGGTCGTCTGCTGCCTGACACTTGGCTTCTACCTCGCCGGCTGATCTCGGTGCCCGACTACGATCTGCACATGCAAGCCGCGACCGCCGCCCTGGTCCGCGCCGCCCGTGAGGCCTTCGCACAGCACGGCGTCCGCCGGACCACGATGGCCGACGTGGCCCGCGCGGCCGGCGTCGTGCGCCAGACCGTCTATAACACAGTCTCCAGCCGAGACCAGCTCATCGAGCTCGCCATCATCCAGTGCTGCGAAGAGCTCAAGGAGAGCCTGACCGCCGCCGGACGCGACGACCCCGAGGACATCGACGAGGCGTTGTTGGCCTTCCTGGTCAGGGCCGTCGCCACGGCGTCGACGCACACCGAGCTCAACGAGCTCAACGCCGCCCTGACGCCGGAGCAGGTCGAGAAGCTCTTCGGGCACTCGCACCCGATCGAGGAGCTGATCCGCGAGACCGCGCGTCCGGTCCTCGAGCGCGCCCTCGCCGCCGGGCGCCTGCGCCCGGGCACCACGGTCGAGGAGGCGGGGCGCTGGATCCAGGGGATCCTGACATTCGCCCTGCTCCATGACGCCGGCGAGGTCGGCCCGGGCGAGCTGGAGCGCGTGCTGCGCACCTTCGCTCTACCGTCAGTACTGACCGAACGCTGAGCGGTCATCAAGGTCATGCCTCGTGCGTCTCCACCGCACCTCTGCGCAGGTTCGCGAGCTGATCCTCGGCGCCGCGGCAGGTCTCGTCGCCGAGAAGGGCTTCGCCACGACCACGACACGCGAGATCGCAGAACGAGCCCAGGTCCGCGGAACCACGATGGTCCGGATCTACGAGTCCAAGGAGCACCTGTACGACGAGGCGGTGCTCCGCCCCTTCACCGACTTCCTCGGCTCGTTCACCTAGCGCTGGATCGCCGGTGAGCCACCGGTCGGCCACCCCGCCGAGGTGCGCAAGCAGTTCGTCACCGAGCTGCACGACGTGGTCTCCCAGCATCGCGCACTGATCGCCGCCCTCGCCACGCTTACGGCGACGCCTCCAGCAACCGAGCCGTTCATCCCGGCCCCGTGATGGGTGTGCTGTTCATGGTCGGGTTTCTGATCGCCGGGCTTCCTGGTCTGGTTCCTGCCCAACTTCACGATGCTGCTGAAGTCCGTCGACAAGGACGATCTGGCTCCGAGCGAGCAGAACCCGTCCCTGGCAGCCGAGGTCGCCGAGCTGCGCAGCCGACTCGACGCACTGACCAGCTGATCAGCCGTGCTCCGGCCATGCCGGAGCACGGCTGCCCGCTCAGCCCGGGACGCCATCCCTCACCGCACTGCATAGAGCGAGCCTCGCCGGTTCTCGTCAGTACGACCGCGGCAGAGACAAGCTGTGCTCGGCGACGAAGTTGAGGATCATCTCCTTGGAGACCGGGCCCATGTTGAGCATCCGGACGATCCAGAAGTACGTCGCCAGCTGGTACTCCTTCGAGACCCCGTTCCCGCCATGGACCCCGATCGCCGCATCAAGCGCCCTCAACCCGGACTCGGCGCCGAGGTACTTGGCAATGTTGGCGAGCTCTCCGACTTCGACACCGGAGTCGTAGCGCAGGCACGCCTTGTCGGTCATCTCCACGGCCGCCGTCATGTGCACATGGGCTGCAGCGAGCGGGTGGGCGACCGCCTGGTGCGCGCCGATCGGGACGTCCCAGACCTGACGGGACCGCGCATACTCAACCGCCTTGCGGAGGGCGTAGCGGCCGATCCCCGTACAGATCGAGCTCGCCAGGATCCGCTCGGTGTTGAGACCGGTGAAGGCGACCGCAAGGCCCCGCCCCTCCTCGCCCACACGGTCTCCCACCGGCACCCGAACGTTGTCGAAGTGCAGCTGCCAGCTCTGCTCAGGCTGGTTCATAACGGTCGAGATCCTGGTCCGCTCCAGCCCCGGCGCATCGGCGTCGACGACGAGGACGGAGAGGCGCGCCCGACCGGTCAGCTCATCGGTGCCCGTACGGGCGACCACCATGACCTTCGACGCGCTCTCCACGCCGGTGATGTAGACCTTCTGGCCGCGCAGCACATAGGCGTCGCCATCCCTCGCCGCGACGGTTGAGATGCGGTGTGCGTTCGAGCCCGCATCCGGCTCGGTGAGCGCGAACGACCACCGCTCCCGGCCGGTTGCCATGGCCGGCAGCCAGCGGGCCTTCTGTTCGTCGGTCGCGCTCCGGTCGAGCACGGTGCCGATGACGCCTGGCGAGAAGAGGATCGACATGGCGGGGACACCGGCCATGGCGGTCTCCTCGACGACCATCGCGAGCTGGCGAAGGCCGCCTCCCCCGCCGCCGTACTCCTCGGGCAGGTGGACGCCGAGGTAGCCGCCGGCGCCGAGCGCTGCCCACAACTCCTGGGCATTGCCGCCCGCGTCGACCTGCGCCTGGAAGTAGTCCGGCCCGTACGCGACGGCGATCCGTCGGACGGCCTCACGCAGGGCGTGGTCGTCGTCGGGTCCGATCAGTCTCGTCGGCGGTGCCGTCACGCGATCGCTCATACGGCGGCCGGCGCCGCGGAGGACGTCTGCCCCAGATCCTCGTAGTACCGCTTCTCCGCCTTGAGCGTTCGGTAGAACTGCACGTAGGTGACGATGAGGAACGGCACGTAGGAGCCGACGGGCAGGTAGAACCCGATCGCGCCGTTCCAAGCGAACGGCCCGCCGAAGAAGAAGATGGACAGCACACCGGTGGAGCCGACCACGGCCATCCAGATGTTGAGGTAGCAGAACCACCGCGGGAAGACCTGTGGACCCTGCCGTTGGGTCAGGCCGGCGATGCCCAGGCAGATCAGCTGCATGCTGAACGCCGGGAAGAACAGCAGAAACTCCAACCACGTCATATCGCTGATCAGCTGGACCAGCTCTGGTGAGCGGTCCACCCGGTAGTAGGCGCCAGCCCAGAAGATGAAGGGGAGGATGAAGGCGACCGCGTTGACACAGCCGGCGCACAGCGACACGACAGCCAGGACCGGAACCCGCCGGCCCTCCTCCGCCCGCGCGATCTGGATCGAGACGAGGGCCGACCACGGCACCAAGAGGGCGCTGCCCAGCAGGCCGGTGACGATGCCGAGCTTGACCCAGTTGAGCCTCGGGCCGTATTCGGCCATCAACTCGGCCCCAGACAGCTCGGGGGAGGGCGGCGGGATGAAGCCCGCGAATGGCATGAGCCCTAGGAAGAACAGCACGCCGAAGCCGATGCCGCAGGCCCACAGACCCACTTGCACCTTGTGGTGGATGAATTGCGATGGTTCCATGAGGCGACCTCCGTCTTGCCTGCCGATCCCGCGCCCTGCGGTCGTCGGCGTCCCGCCATCGCGTGGTCCGCGATGGAATCCGGCGGCGCCACCCGATCCCCGGGTGGCGCCGCCGGCGTCATACCCACTGCTCTCGGTCAGCGGAAGTCCATCCAGTGACCGTGGGGCGTCCAGCCCATCTGGAAGGGCAGCTCGATGCGGCAGATCGGCCCCGCGCTCACGTCGTCGGTGTCGAAGATCTGGTACTCACCGCGCTTCTCGGCCCACCATGAGACCGGGACGATGATGTAGCCGTCGCCCTCGGGCGAGTCGATCTTGCGTGGCGCGAAGGTAGCCTCTAGCACCGCGGCCGGCTCGTTGTCCCGGATCTGGTAGGTCGACTCCGAGAGCGTCTTCATGTTGGTGACGGTAAGGTTGTTCATCTTCATGCCGCCGCGCTTGACGACACCCCCCACGGAGTAGCCCCACTCGTAGCCTTTGCCGTAGAAACGCTCGTCGACCTTGGGCAGCTCCGAAGGCCGGTCCGACAGCTGCTCGGCCTTCGCCTTGCCGGTCTCCAGGTCGATCACCCAGCGGCCGAGGTTGCTCTTGGCGATGGAGAAGAACAGCGCGATGTCGTCACCTTCCTGGAAGTCCTGCTCGAAGGGGAACGGCGGCCGGTTGAAGATCGGGCCGTCGAGCTGGAGCTCGTTGCCGATCACGTTGGCCGACATCGTGTGCATGATGTACTGCGCCGGAAGATCGGTCGTGATCCAACGGATCTCGCCGTGCATGTCGTGGCGCGGGATGAGCGCAATCACGATGGGCAGCTCGGGGTTCCACTCCCAGACGTTCTTGTCCTGCTTGATCCGCTTCTTGTCGACCAGGAACGGCTGGAAGGGCATCACGACCCACTCCGGCGTCAGCCAGATGTCATGGGCGACGGTGTTGTAGGGCGCGTCCCACAGCTCGCGGGTGTCGACCGTGCCGTCGGGGTTCACGTAGTGCATGACCACGTACGGCGCCTCGTCGCTGTAGGTCCAGCCGTAGAGGACGCCCGTGTCCGGGTCCCACTTCGGGTGGGCCGAGAACGTCGCGTCGCCGTACGCCGCCGGCGTGTGCAGGCCCGACGTCAGCTTCGGGGACCACGGCACGATGCCCTTGGTCTCGAGGGTGATCGGGTCGATCGCGATCGGCGGGCCGCCCTGCTCGCTCGAGGCGAGCATCTCGCCCTGGAACGGGAAGATGTTGATGTTCGAGACGCCACGCGAGACGCCCTGGTTGCCGGCGTCCCGCTTGACCTCGCCGTACGCGGTGTCGCGCCAGTCACCGAAGCCGCCGTCTTCCCACTCGAACATGCCCTGCTTGCGCGCGGCCTCGAGCACGTACTTGGGAGTGCGGACCCACCGGTTCTTGAAGTTGGCGACACCGTCCTCGAACGTGATCGCCTGGACCATGCCGTCCATGCTGAGCAGCGGGTTGGTGCCCTGCTTGGTGGGACGCTTCCAGGTCGGACCGACCCGGTAGAAACCGCCGGCGAGGTCCTTCGGGATCTCGCCGTGGGTGACGATGCACTCGTCAACCGTGGCCTCGAACCGCATGGGCTGGAACGGCCCGCGCAGCGAGTTCTCGGTCGGGAGGTTGTAGCTCATCGCTGCTCCTTGTTTGCTTCGAGCATCTGGCTCCCGGTCTGCTATCCATCCACCAGGAGCAAATTCTGAACCTGCGCGTCTCAATTTAATGTTTGCGACGTCCCCAGTCAAGGGCACGGAGTCGCGGTCCACCCCCACAGGGCCTTGCGGTTGACGTACGTTCCGTGCGACGAGTCGTCCGGGTCCACAAGGAAACCCTGCGCCCGGATCCCCGAGGGATCCGAGCGCAAGCGATCGAGTCGCGACTACGAGGAGGCGTCGGCCGCTCTGATCTCGCGATAGTCAGCCGCGTCGAAGTGCCGCATCCGACTCCAGGAGTCGAGGTAGGTCCACGGGCTGCTGACGACGATCCGGCCGGCCTCGTTGCGGTACCAGGTGGTCATCCCGGGGTGCGACCAAATGCACTTGTCGAGCTCGGCGTCGAGTTCCTTGTTGTAGGCCCAGAAGACGTCCTCGTCGACCTCGAGGCCGGCCACCCCGCCGGCCGCGAGGCGGGCGATCGCCTGCATGATGTAGCGGACCTGGAACTCGCAGGCGAGGATGGCGCTGCCACCGTGGCCGGCGTTGGTGTTCGGTCCATTGAGGATGAACATGTTCGGGAAGTCGGGCACCGTCACGCCGAGGTAGGCGCGGGCGTCGTGGTCGCCCCACTGCTCGGCCAGGCTCTTGCCGGAGACCCCGTGGATCTCCATCGGCCACAGGAACTGCAGTGCCTTGAAGCCAGTCGCCCACACGACGATGTCGGCCTCGTGGAGCGTGCCGTCGGTGGTGATCACGCCCTCGGGGGCGATCTGCTCGACGTTGGTCGTGACCAGGTCGACGTCGTCACGCTGGATGGTGCGGAACCAGCCGTTGTCGAGCAGCGGGCGCTTGCCGTACGGCGGGTACTCGGGGATGCAGGCGTCGTGCAGATCCGTGCGGTCGCCGAGCTGGTCCTTGATGTACTTGGTCAGGAAGATGCGGTGGCGCTCGTTCTGGTCGTTGATCGACAGCTCGGGCTTGGTCCACTCGGGGTCGATCCGCAGCGAGGAGTGCAGGCGGTCGCTGAAGTTCCAGAACGCGCGCAGCCGGTACCAGCGGGCGTAGAGCGGCAGGCGCCCCATCAGGTAGCGGACGCCCTCGGGCACGTCGCGGTGGTAGTTCGGGTGCGGGACGGCCCACTGCTTGGAGCGCTGGAAGACGACAACCTTCTTCGCGACGCCGGCGATCGAGGGCACCAGCTGCATGGCGCTGGCGCCGGTGCCGATCACGGCGACGGTCTTGCCGGCGTACTCGACCTCGGGGTCCCACTGCGCCGTGTGCATGATCGGGCCGGCGAAGGTGCCCGCCCCCGGGATGCTCGGGATCGAGGGCCGATTGACCATGCCGACGCCGGTGGCCAGCATCGGCGCCGTATACGACGTCCGCACGCCGCTGCCGTCGACGACGTCGAGCTTCCAGGTCGTCGTCGCGGCGTCGAAGTCGGCGCGCTCGACCTCGTGGCCGAAGACAATGTGCTCGCGGATGCCGTAATCGTCGACGAGGCGCGCCAGGTAGCTGTGCACCTCCGGGCGCTTGGCGAAGAAGCGGCTCCACTCACCGTTCGGCTCGAACGAGAAGGAGTACAGGTGGCTGGGGGTGTCCACGCCGCAGCCCGGGTAGACGTTCTCCCACCAGGTGCCGCCGATCTCGTGGTTCTTCTCGATGACCGTGAACGGCACGCCGGCGCCCTTGAGCTTGATCGCCAGCGCGATGCCGGACAGGCCGGCTCCGATGATGAGGACCTCGAAGCCCTCCGGCAGCGGATGCGGGACCTCGACGTCACGGGAGAGGACACCGAGCTCCTCGGCGAGCAGCTCCCCGTACTCGTCCGGGATCTCCTCGACGAGCGCGACCTCGAGCATCCGGGTCACCTGCTCGGGCGTCAACGGGCGCTCCGCGATCAGACCGGACTCGGCGTCCAGGATCGCGCGCAGCGCGGCGGAGCGGATCTCGGCCTGGACGTCCTCCGGGAGGGAGCCCGAGTCGTTGTCGTCCAGCACGGGTCCGCGCTGCGGCCGATACTTCCCCGAAAGCCACTTCTCCTCACCGGTCAGGTGCGCCAGCACCAGCAGCAGGGTGGGGATGTTCGCGTCCTCGAGAGCCGCGGCAAGGCGGTCCCGGTCCGGGGCCGAGTCATCCTCGGCTCGGTTGATGAGCTGGGTCACGTGAGTCCCCTTCTGGAAATCTTATTGAACGTCTGTGTCTCAATAATATCTCCCGAGAGACTCCTCTCGTCAAACCGCACGCTCAAAAGGCACGGTGGCCGGTCGCGCAGCTGCGACCGGCCACCGCCTTGACAAACGGACTCCTCAAGCGCCCGTCCACACCGGCGGGCGCTTCTCCACGAAGGCGCGCGCCCCCTCAGCGGCGTCCGCGGAGGAGCGCACCGGGTCCGTGTACGTCGCCTGACGGTCGAAGCCCTCGTCGAGGGTCCAGCCGACCGACTCGACGACGATCCGCTTGGCCGCGCGTACGGCGAGTGGCGCGTTGGCACTGATCGCTGCCGCCAGCTCGCGGGCCACCGCCAGCGCCTTCCCGTCTGGGGCAACGCGGTTGACCAGGCCCCACTCCTTCGCCTGGACCGCTGTCAGCGGCTCGCCGGTCATGATCAGCTCCAGGGCGACGGCCTGTGGGATCCGGCGCGGCAGACGGAGCACGCCGCCGGCCGCCGCAACCAGGCCACGCTTGACCTCGGGCAGGCCGAGGCGCGAGCTCTCGGTCGCAACCACGAGGTCGCAGGCGAGTGCGATCTCGAGACCGCCACCGAGGGCATTGCCCTCGATCGCGGCGATCAGCGGCTTGTCGCACGGACGCCGCACGATGCCGAAGGCACCCCGGCGCTCATGGATAGGACGCTCCCCCGTCGCGGCGAACGCCTTGAGGTCCATACCGGCACAGAAGGTCGTGCCGGCGCCGGTCAGCACGACCACTGCGATGTCGGAGCACTCGTCGACCTCGTCGAGCACCCCGGCGATCGCCAGCGAGGTGGGCAGGTCGATCGCGTTGCGCACTTCCGGGCGATTGAGGGTGATGGTCGCGATCCCGTTGTCGACCTCGAGCAGGACGGCGTCGCTCATCGCGGCGACATCCGGATTGCGCCGTCGAGCCGGATCGTCTCGCCGTTGAGCATGCCGTTGTCGATGATGCTCAGGGCGAGCTTGGCGTACTCGTCGGGCTGTCCGAGTCGGCTCGGGTGCGGCACGATCTTGGCCAGCGAGTCGCGGACGTCGTCGCTGAGCCGGTTGAGCAGTGGAGTGTCGAAGGTGCCGGGGGCGATCGTGCAGACACGGATCTGCTTGCCCGCGAGGTCGCGCGCCGCGACGATGGTCATGCCGACGATGCCCGCCTTGGCCGAGGCGTAGGGGATCTGCCCGATCTGGCCCTCGAATGCGGCGACCGACGCGGTGAGGATGCAAACCCCGCGGTCGCCGTCGACGGGCTCGTTCTTCGCCATCCGCGCGGCGGCGAGGCGCAGCACGTTGAAGGTGCCGATCAGATTGATGCCCACAACCTCGGAATAGAGCTCGATGTCACCTGGCGTGCCATCCCGGTTGACCAGACGCACCGCACCCCCGCGGCCCGCGCAGTGCACGACGGCACGCAGCGGGGCGGCGGCCTCGGCCGCGTCGTAGGCCTCGTTCATGGCGTCGGCATTGCGGACGTCGGCGGGCGCGAAGACGACCCGGTCGCCGAGCGACTCGGCCACAGCCTTGCCATCGGAGGACGGGAGGTCGGCGATGACGATGCGCTCGGCACCTGCGTCGAGGAGCCGCCTCACTGTTGCGAGCCCGAGCCCGGACGCGCCGCCCGTGACGACGGCCGAAGATCCTACGAGGTCCATCTGGACACACCTTTCCTTTTTGAGTCTATGCATCTCTAATATAGGTAGACGAGAACCGTCGGGTCAACGACGACGACCACCACCACTCACGGAGGCCACCCATGGAGTCCACCGACCACCTGCTCTGCCGACGTCACGACGGGTACGCCGTGGTGACGCTCAACCGGCCCGAGCGTTACAACGCGCTCAACCACGCGCTGGTCGCCGACCTGCGCGAGCAGATGGAGAAGCTCGAGACCGAGGACGACGTCCGCGCGATCGTGCTGACCGGCGCCGGCAAGGCGTTCTGCGCCGGCGCGGACCTGAACGCCGGGCCGAGCGATGTCGAGGACGTCATCCGCCGCCTCTACATCCCGCTCGTCGAGCAGCTCGCCTCGATGGACACCCCGGTGGTCGCCGCCGTCAACGGCCCGGCCGCCGGCGCAGGCTTCTCGCTCGCGCTCAACGCCGACTTCCGGCTCGCCTCGACGAAGGCGTCATTCAGCATGTCCTTCGTGAAGGTCGGTCTGGTGCCCGACGCCGGCGCCACCTGGCTCCTCCCCCGCATCGTCGGTGCCACGCGGGCCAGCGAGATCGCGCTGCTCGGCCGCAAGGTCACCGCTGAGCAGGCTCTGGAGTGGAGCCTGGTCAATGAAGTGGTCCCCGTCGACGACCTACTATCGCGGGCCACCGCGCTCGCCTCCGAGATCGCTGCCCTCTCCGCTTCGGTCGGCTCGATCCGCCAGTTGCTGCGCGCCGCCCAGTCGGTCGATCTCGCGACCCAGCTCGACGCCGAGGCGGTCGCGCAAGGGCGTGCCCAGCAGCACCCGCACTACGCGGAGGCCAAGCTGGCCTTCGTGGAGAAGCGGACGCCGCGCTTCTGGTGACATCTGGTCCAACCCAGTAGGCCGCCAACCCGAAGGGCGTTGCCGCATGGAAAGGTTGCGGCAACGCCCGAGCCAGGGAGGCGGCAGCATCAGGACTGAACGGCGATCCCGCTGTCGAGGAGGCCGTCGACATCCGCGACGCCCCACGCGGTGAGGACGTCGCGGGTGTCTTTGCCGAGGGCCGGCGGCGGGACCGGGTGACCGGAGGTCGTGCGGCTGAACCGCGGCGCCGGAGCAGGCTGGACGACGCCGCCGACCTCAACGAAGGTCGCACGCTTGTCGAGGTGCGGGTGGCCGGCGGCCTCGCGCAGTGATAGCACCGGAGCCACGCAGGCGTCGGTGCCCTCGAAGACCTCAGCCCACTCCTCGCGGGTGCGGGAGGCGAAGGCCGACGCCAGCGCCTCGCGGATCTGCGGCCAGCGGGCGGGGTCGGTGCGGTCGGCGACGGCCGGATCCAGCTCGAGCAGGCGCACCAGCTCGTCGTAGAACTGCGGCTCCAGCGCGCCGACGGCCATCCACTGGCCGTCGGAGGTGGCGTACGTGTCGTACCAGGGCATGCCGCCGTCGAGCATGTTCGCACCGCGGCGGTCGCGCCACAGGCCGGTGGCGAGCATGCCGTGCAGCAGGCCGGTCAGCGAGCTGGCGCCGTCGACGATCGCGGCGTCGACGACCTGGCCGCGGCCCGAGCGGGCGGCCTCCCAGCACGCGGCGAGCACGCCGGTGACCAAGAACATCGAGCCACCGCCGAAGTCGCCGACGAGGTTGACCGGTGGTATGGGCGGCCCGTCGGCACGACCCATCGCGTGCAGGGCACCGGTGACGGCGATGTAGCCGATGTCGTGGCCGGCGGCGGCCGCGAGCGGCCCCTCCTGACCCCAGCCGGTCATCCGGCCGTAGACCAGGCGCGGGTTGACCGCCCAGCAGTCATCGGGACCGAGGCCGAGGCGCTCGGTGACGCCGGGCCGGAACCCCTCGAGCAGTACGTCGGCCTGTGCGACCAGCTGCAGGGCGGCCTGCACGCCGCGAGGGTCCTGCAGGTCCAGGATCACCGACCGTCGGTTGCGGCGGAGCACGTCCTGCTCCGGCGGGACCGAGCTGCCCTGGCGGCTCGGGCGCTCGACCCGGACCACCTCCGCACCCATGTCGGCGAGCAGCATGGCGGCGTACGGGCCCGGCCCGATGCCGGCGAGCTCGACGATCTTCAGGCCCGCGAGGGGGCCTGTGGAACCTCCGGTCACAGGCTGTACATCCCGTTGATCTGGTCGGCGTACTTAACGTGGATCACCCGGCGCTTGAGCTTGGCTGTGGGCGTCAGCTCGTCGGTGTCCGGGAGCCAGGCCGAGCCGAGGACGGTGAACTTCTTGATCTGCTCGCTGCCGTGGAGGCGCTTGTTGGCGCGGTCGACGATGCCCTCGACCTCGGCCAGCAGCGCCGGTGAGGCGACGAGTTCGTCGAGCGGGAGACCCTCCAGGCCGAGGTTCTTGGCGTGCACCGGAGCGGCCTCGGGGTCGAGCGTGATGAGCGCGGTGACATAGCTGCGCTCGTTGCCGATGGCGACGACCTGGCCGATCAGCGAGCTCTCACCGCGAACGGCGGACTCGATGTTGGCGGGTGACATGTTCTTGCCCGTCGACGTGATGATGATCTCCTTCTTGCGGTCGACGATCTTGACGAATCCGTGCTCGTCGATGGTCGCGATGTCCCCGGTGTGCAGCCAGCCGTCGGCATCCAGCGCCCCGGCCGTCGCCTCGGGCTGCTTGCGGTAGCCCGCGAAGTTGAGCTCGGCGCGACACAGCAGCTCGCCGTCCTCGGCGAGTCGGACCTCGACCCCGGGTAGCGGCTTGCCCGCGGTGCCGGTCTTGTAGTCCTCGACCCGGTTGAAGACGTTGAGCGATCCCTCGGTCAGACCGTAAGCCTCGAGCATCGGGACGCCGACCGCACGGAAGAACTGCGACAGCTCGGGGCTGGAGGGGGCACCGCCGACGAAGGCGGCCTTGATGTTGTCGAGCCCGAGTCGCGCGAGCAGCGGCGAGATCCGGGCCACGATCGCGTCGTGCCGCTCCACGAGCGCCGCGGCCTCATCGGCCGGTACGCCGCTGCCGGCCTCGATCGCACGGACCCGCTCGAGGCCGAGGTCGACGACCTCCTGGAGCGCGACACGCTGCTCGTCCGGCTGAGCGGCGATCATGGCCTCGATCCCGACCTGCAGCTTCTCCCACAGCCGGGGCACCGAGAAGAACGCATCCGGGTGGCTGGAGGCCAGCGCGACCGGCACCTCCTTCATGTCGGGGCAGGCCGTGATCGTGGCGCCGTACCCCAGCGACATGTAGTGGGCCGTGATCCGGCCACCCGCGTGGGCCATGGGCAAGAACGAGATGATTCCGTCGACCGGCATGGGAAGGGCCGCGTCGAGGGCGCGCTGCTCGGCCATCACGGTACGGTGCGACCACTGTGCTCCCTTCGGCGGTCCCGTCGTGCCGGAGGTGTAGATCAGGGTCACCAGGTCCTCGGGGGTGACCGCACGCCAGGCCGACTCGAAGTCGAACCCGGCGTCGGCTCCGGCCTCGATCGCGGCCAGGCTGATGGTGCCCTCGGCCTCGCCGTCGACGAGGATCACGGTCTCGACCTGACCGTCCAGCTGCCCCACGGCCTCGAGCACCTTGGGCAGGAAGACCTGTTCGGTGACGACGAAGCGGGCGTCCGCGTTGGAGAGCTGGTGCGCGATCTGCTCGGCCGGCGAGCTGTTGAAGATCGCGAACGGAACGGCGCCGAGATGCACGGCCGCGAAGTCGACCTGATGGCACTCGGGAGTGTTGGGCAGCAGCATCGCGATCGTCTCGCCCTTGCCGAGCCCGGCCGCCGCCAGTCCGGCGGCGAGGCGTCGTACGCGCGCGTCCAGCTCGGCCCAGGTGAGGCTCACGCTGCCGTCGATGGTGCGCAGCGCGACCTTGTCGCCGTACTGCGCGACGGTGCGCTGGAAGGCCTCCGGCACCGTGCCGGCGGCGAGCGGGGTGAAGGTGTCGTTCATGGTCAATCCTCCTGGTCCAGGGTTCACTTCGCGGGCTTGCCGAGGCGTCGACGCCAGTCGTGCATGCCGATCAGGCGGAGCGCCTTGTCGGTGAATGCCGCCTTCTTGGCCGTGTTCGGGTACCAGTGGATCTCCCGCTTGAGATGCACCTTCTCGCTCACGAAGGCCTGCTGGCGGCAGTACTTCCGGATGCCGTTGGCCCCGCCGAAGCGGTGGCCGAGTCCCGAGGACTTCCAGCCGCCCATCGGCAGCGGGAACTGGAAGACGTTCGTCATCGCGTTGTTGATGTTCATGCCGCCGGTCTCGACCCGACGGCCGACCCGCAAGCCGCGGGCCGCGTCGGTGGTCCACACGCTGCCCGCGAGTCCGTACGGCGAGTCGTTGGCCAGGCGCACAGCCTCGTCCTCGTCCTCGACCTTCATCACGGGCAGCAGCGGCCCGAAGGTCTCTTCCGTCATCGCCAACATCGAGTGGTCCACGTCGACGAGGACGGTTGGGGGGTAGAACAGGCCCTCGGCGTGCCGCTGACCGCCGGTCAGCGCGGTCGCGCCCTTCTCC
This sequence comes from Nocardioides sp. NPDC051685, assembly GCF_044453405.1. Lineage (NCBI taxonomy): Bacteria > Bacillati > Actinomycetota > Actinomycetes > Propionibacteriales > Nocardioidaceae > Nocardioides > Nocardioides sp. NPDC051685. Next base: position 492,162 of record NZ_JBITCR010000002.1, read on the forward strand.
AGGGCGTCGGCGACGTGGCGCTCGACGATGGCGATCTGCTGCTCGTTGGCCATCGCGCCGTAGTCGGCCTCGAAGGCGCCCTGCGCGTCATGGCCGACCCGGAGCCTGCCGACCGCGTCGACGAGGCGCTCGACGAACTCGTCATAGACCGGCGCCTCGACGTAGACCCGCTCGACCGCGATGCACGACTGGCCGGCATTGAACAGACCGCCCCACACCGCACCCTCCACCGCGCGGTCCAGATCAGCGTCGGAAAGCACGATCATCGCGTCCTTGCCACCCAGCTCCAGGCTCGCGGGGATCAGGCGCTCTGCGGCACGGATGCCGATCCGGCGACCGGTCGCGGTCGACCCGGTGAACTGGACCATGTCGACCTGGTCGACGACCGCGGCGCCGGTCTCACCAAGACCGGTCGCGACGCCGAGGACCGGCGGCGCACCGATCTCCTCCCAGCCGCGGACGACCTCGGCCCAGGCCAGGGGGGTCACCTCGGACGGCTTCGTGAGGACCGCGGCACCGGCCATGAGCGCGCCGGGCACGTCCATCATCGGCATGGCGAGCGGGTAGTTCCACGGCGTGATGATGCCGACCAGCTGATGCGGACGGCGGATCACGCGCAGCTTCTTGGTGATCGCGGTGAGATTGTGCGGCGACGGCGTCTCGTCGGCAAGGAAGCGAGCACCGTTCTTCGCGTAGTAGTTGATGACCTCGACCGCGACCAGCAGCTCGATCTGGGCATCGCCCCAGCTCTTCCCGGCCTCACGGTGGACCAGCCCGAGGATGCGCTCCTTGTTGTCGACGATCCAGTTCAGCCACGCGAGCAGGTGCTTCTTGCGGCCCTCGGGACCGAGCGCCTCCCACGCAGGCTGGGCAGCCCTCAGCCGGGCCGCGAGCTCGGCGACCTCGGCCCCGGACAGGTTCGGGACGGTTCCCGCGACCGTATCGTCCGCGGGGTTGCGGACCTCGACGACGGCGCGTGCGGGCTGCTCGGCGAAGGGCGCCCGCGGCGCTTCGGAGACCGGCGATATGTGACGGGGAACACTCATGGTGTTTAGGTTATGAGAATGTGTGTCTCAATACAAGGGCCTGGATTGCCCGCCGTGTTGTCGTGAGGTTGTTTTGAGATTGGATCGGTCGGTAATGTGTGCTCTCACGGGTGGCCGCGCGGCAGCCCGTCACCCACGCCAGGGAGCCAACATGACCGCAGAGCCGACCCCGAAGACGCCCCGCCCCCGCGGACGGCCGCGCCTGGACATCGACCCCGACGCGGTCGCCGACGCCGTCGCCGAACTCTTCGCCGAGGGCGGCCTCGAAGCCGTCTCCATCCTCGACACCGCCGAGAAGCTCTCCGTCAGCCGCGCCACGCTCTACCGCACGGTGCCCACCAAAGAACACCTGATCGGCATCCTCTTCGAACGCAGCACCGGCGAGCTCAGCCAGAACGCCAAGGCGATGCTCAACGAGATCGACGCGCCCGACGAACGGCTCGTGGGCCTGGTCCGCCTGCAGGTCGACGCCGCCATCCGAATGCGCCGCCACATGCCGGTCTTCTTCGGCGGCGGCGACCTGCCCCCCGAGGTCTTCGAGCGCTGGCACAAGTGGAGCCGCGAGTTCGAGAAGATCTGGGTCGACGTCGTCAAGGAGAACATGGACGCCGGGCTGCTCAATCCCGCCAACCCCGTCATCACCGCCCGACTCCTCCTCGGCTCCTGCATCTGGGTGTCGCGCTGGTACCGCCCCAACGAGAAGCACAGCCCCGAGGAGATCACCGATATCGCGGCCGACCTGATCCGCTCGCTCCAAGCCCCGAAGGCCAAACCAGCAAAGAAGGCCACCACCAAGAAGTCGGCCACGAAGCAGCCCCACACCTGAGATCGTCGAAGCTGCACCCGAACGACGAAGGGCCTGTCGGCATCGCCGACAGGCCCTTCGGAACACAGACCGGCGGAGCTATGGCGCCACGAGCTGTCGCTGGTAGCCGATGATGCTGCGGTTCATGTTGAACGCGATCGCACCCACGAGCTCGCCGCCCCGCCGGCCTTCAGCCAGCAGCGACGGCTTCTCGACGTCCTCCTCGACGATCGTCCAGGTGTCGGCCGCGCGCAGGAATCCGGCCGACTTGATCTTCACGTCGTACTGATCCGACCAGAAGGTCGGGACCGACGCCGTCGCCGCCATCGCCGCCCGCTCTCCCACGGGCAGCAGCAGGTTGCGCGCCGCCAGGTCGGCCATGTCGCGGGCGTTCGACCAGTGCTCGATGCAGACCGCACCCTCGCCGTGGTGGTGTGGCCAGGCAGCGATGTCACCAGCAGCGAGGACCCCCGCAACCGGCTGACCATCACCGTCGAGGACCGTGCAGGTCGCGTCGCAGACGACGACCCCCTGGTCCATCGAGAAGCCTGCGTCCGCGAACCACTCCGAGTTGGGGAGCGAGCCGATCGCGACCAGCACGACCGTGGCCTCGAGCAGCTCGCCGTCGTCGAGGCGGACTCCGGTCACCCGTTCCTCCCCCTCGAAGCCCGCAACCCCCCGACCGAGTCGGAACCGCACGCCCTGGGCCTCGTGGATGCGCATGGCACGAGCACCGACCTCCGGACCCATGACGGGCATCGGGTGCGGTGCGACGCCGACGACGGTGACGTCGACACCCTCCTTGCGGAGCGTTGCCGCCACCTCGCAGCCGATGAAGCCGGCACCGACGATGACGACCTTCGCATCGGGTCCGATCTCGGACCGGAACGCGGCGGTGTCAGCGAGGTCCCGCATGGTGTGCACGCCGGAGGCGGGCACGGGGCCCTCCCAGGGGCGCGCCCGGCGGCCACTCGCGATCAACAGGCCGTCGTACGCGACCTCGGTGCCGTCGTCCAAGACGACGACCTGACGCCCACGGTCGAGCCGCTCGGCCCGGCGCCCGAGCACCCACGACACGTCCGGCGCGTCGCCCGGGAGGGCGCACTGCTCCTCGGTGCACGTCCCGGCGAGCAGCTGCTTGGACAGCGGTGGCCGGTCGTAGGGCAGGTGCCGCTCGTCGGAGACGATGGTGACCCGCCCGTCGTACCCGGCCTCGCGCAGGCCCTGCGCAAACCGGAAGCCGGCCAGGCCGCCGCCGACGACGACCACGTCCTCCACGACGGTCAGCCTTCGATCCGGATCGCGGCGACCGGGCACATCTTGGCCGCCTGGACGATGGTCGCACGATGCTCCTCACCCGGCTCCGCATCGAGGACCTGGACGACGTCGTCGTCCTCCCCGATGTCGAAGATGTCGGGCGCGGCGACGACGCAGTCGCCGTGCACCTCACAGATGCTGGTGTCCACGGTGATCTTCATGGGGTACTCCTGGTGGATCCGGGTCAGCCTGTAACTCAGGCCGGGGTGACGGTGACGGGCAGCTCGTAGACGCCACGCGAGTAGGCGTCACGCACGTAGGTGATGGGACCGGCCGGCTCGATGCTCGAGGTCCGCTGGAAGAGCTCCTCGAACAGGACCTTCATCTCGAGCGCCGCGACGTGCTGGCCGAGGCACTTGTGCGCGCCGCGACCGAAGCTGACGTGCGGGTTCTCGATCCGGTCCGGCCGGAACTCCTCGGGCCGGTCGAAGGCCCGCTCATCGAAGTTGCCGGCGGCGAACAACATCGCGACGATGTCGCCTTCTTTTATCTGCTTGCCGTGCAGCTCGTGATCGCGGGTGGCCGTGCGGACCAGGTGGGTGAACGGCGATGCGATACGCACCATCTCCTGGATCACCGTCGGCGGCAGGTTGTCCTGGTGCGCCCGCATCCAGGCCATCGCCTCCTCGTTTCGCATCAGCTCGTGCATGCCGTGCGACATGGCCGTCCGGGTGCTCTCCGCGGCACCGCTGGCCAGCAGCGCGACATTGCCCATGATCTCCTCGGCCGACATCAACGGGTCGCCACCCTCACCAGAGGCGACCAGCCGCGACATCACATCGTCGGCCGGGTTCGTGCGCTTGAACTCAGCGAGCTCCTCGGCGTAGACCATCAAGTTGCCGATGGCCTCCATGACCTCGTCGAACGACGCCGTGATCCGGGTGTCGAACGGGGCGGCGAACTTGTCCACCCAGCCGAAGAACTTGGGCCGGTCCTCCTTGGGCACACCGAGCACGTCGCCCAGCGCCTCCATTGGCATGTTGTGCGCGATGGTGTGCACGAAGTTGAACGTGCCCTTCTCCAGAGCGTCATCGACGACTTCCTTGGCATACCGCCGGAACTTCCCCTCCAGCTTGCGCACGAAGCCCGGCGTGAAGCCCTTGGCCAGCACATGGCGCTGGCCGCGGTGGCGCTCGCCGTCAGTGGTCAGCATCGCCGGCATGCCGCCGTTCATCGGGTCGATCGGCACGACCCGCCAGATGTTCACGAAACCGCGGTCGGCCGCGTACAGCTCGGTGTTGCGGTCGACTTCCCAGATGTCCTCGTTGCGGCTGACCACCCACGCCCGGTCGATCAGCATCGGGTCATCGAACTCCTGGAGATAGCAGGGCTCCTCATCACGGAGGTGGCGGTACTGCTCCAGGGGTAAGCCGAAGGTCGTCGGGTCGCCCTCGGCGTAGGTGTCGTAGTCAAAGATCCGGATCTCCGGAGCCGTCTTGGTGGTCATCGTCATGCCTCTTCCATGGTCAGCGCGGTCAGTCAGCGGCTCGCGGGACAGTAAGGACTGAATTTTTTAGGCATCCCGTCTCAAAATGTTACGGCTGGGCGCGAAGGGGTGTCAATGTTCGCGCCGCGACATTTTTGAGACGTCACGCCTCTCGACCAAGAGAAGCCAGGTGCTCCCGATACAGGGCGTAGGCAGGCTGCAGTGCCGGCACCAGGCCCATCAGTTTCGCGACACCACCGCTCACCTTGATCTTGCGGCGGGCCAGGGCGACCGGCAGGTTGAGCTGGCCCAGCCAGAACTTGTGGCCATCCTCGGCCGCCATGGTCAGGTCGACCTCAGCCTCGCGACCGTCCGCCTCTGCGCCGACGTAGAGAACCGGCGGGTCCACCGTGGCATCGAGCAGGAAGACGCCGTCCGGGTCCTCGTGGATGACCCGGAACGACGTGTTGGCCGAAGAGAACTTCTTGCCGACAACCGGGTCAGTGGTCAGACCCCGCAAGAACGGGGTGAAGACTTCATACATCTCGTCGGATGAGACGAAGACGGACATCGCGCGATCCTTTCGATATGAGTACGCCACCCGACGCGCAAGGCTGCGGCGTCGGCGGGCTTCAAGGGAATGGGTCCGACGGGCTTGGACCCCAACTCCCCCACGCATTTCTGCGACTGCGTGGCTCAATATTACACGAGAATGTGACTCTCGTTACCCTCGGCGGAGACTTTTTTGAGACGATCGGCCTTTTTTGTCTCCAAAGTCCCGGATCCGGCGTCGGCGTGCGCCGAGGAGCAGCCAGAGGACGTCAAGAACGCCCAGGCCGGAGTCCGAAGGTCGACGAGATGATGTCGCGCTGGATCTCGTTGGTGCCGGCATAGATGGTTGCCGGAATGGCCAGGCGCAGGTGCCGCTCCATGTCGAACTCGAGCGTGTAGCCGTAGCCGCCCATCAACTGGACTCCCTCGAGCGCGACACGCTTGGCGGTCTCGGTGACCTTGACCTTCGCCATCGAGGTCGCCCGGACCAGCTCCTCCGGCGCACCCTCGTTGGCCGCGACGCGGCGCGCAGTGTCATAGGTCAACGCACGCGACGCCTCGATCTCGATCGCCAGGTCGGCAACACGGTGACGGACCGCCTGGAAGGAGCCGATCGGCGCGCCGAACTGCTCCCGCTCGCGCAGGTAGCCCAGCAGGTCGTCGAAGGAGCGCTGGGCCATGCCCAGGCCCTGCGCGGCACAGACGATCCGCTCGCCGTTGAGGCCGGCCATCACCTGCCTCCAGGCACCGCCCTCCTCCCCGACGACGGCCGTCACCGGCACCTCGACGTCGGTGAAGAAGAGGTCGTTCACCTCGGCACCGCCGCCCATCGTGCGGATCGGCCGGATGTCCAGGCCGGGGGTCGAGGTCGGGATCTCGAACATCGTCAGTCCGTCGTGCGGGCGATGGCCACGACCGGTCCGGGCGACGAGCAGGATCTTCGAGGCGAACTGCGCGTCGGAGCACCAGGTCTTCTGGCCGTTGATCCGGTAGACGTCGCCGTCCCGGACGGCCTTGCAGGAGATCGCGGCGGCATCCGAGCCGGCCCCGGGCTCGGAGATGCTGATCGACATCACCTCGCCCGCGCAGATCGCGCCGAGGACGTCCTTCTTCTGCTGCTCGGAGGCATAGCGCTTGTAAACGCCGGCGACGGTGTGCGACGTGCCCGCCCCGTGGACCGGGACCATGCCCCGCCACAGCTCCTCGAACAGGATGACCTGCTCGAGGATGCCCCCGCCGCTGCCGCCGTACTCCTCCGGGATCGAGACACCGAGGTAGCCCGAGGCCGCGATCTTCGCGTAGATCGAGTCGTGGTGCTGCTCGCGGTTGTCGTCGGTCAGCACAGCGCGCTGCTCGCGGGTGCCGCACTCCTTCGCCGCGAACTGGCGAACGGCCGCCGCGAACTCTTCCTGCTCCTCGGTGAAACCGCGTGCGTTCATGACCACTTCCTCCTGAGTCATCGTCCCGACCACTGCGGCGGCCGGCGCTCGACGAACGCCGTCATGCCCTCCACGCGGTCGTCGCTGGCAAACGCCAGCTCCATCAGCTTTCGTTCGGCGAGCATCCCGAGGGCGAGCGGTCCCTCCTCGGCCGACAGCACGGCGCGCTTCGCGAGCCGGACCGCGATCGGCGGGCCCGCCGCGACCTCCTGCGCGAGGGTGAGCGCCTCGTCGCGCCAGGACGCCGGGTCGACGACGCGGTTGACGAAGCCGAGGGCGTACGCCTCCACCGCCGTAACGGGACGCCCGGTGAGCACCATCTCCATCGCCCGGTGCTTGCCGATCGTTCGAGCAAGACGCTGGGTCCCGCCACCACCGGGCATGATCCCCACCTTGATCTCCGCCTGGGAGAAGGTCGCCGTCTCCGACGCCACGACCAGGTCGCAGGCCAGTGCGAGCTCGCAGCCGCCACCGAGCGCCGCCCCCGAGACGGCCGCGACGAGCGGCACCTCGATCTCGGTCAGACGCATCCAGAACCGGCTCGCCGGCGCAGCCAGCACGTCGGCGAGCGTGCGCTGGCGCATACCCTTGATGTCGGCGCCGGCGACGAAGGCCCGCTCGTGGCCGGCGATCACGACGGCACCCACCTCCGGGTCGGCGTCGGCCTCGCGGAGCACGAAGAGCAGCTCGTCCATCATCGCCGGCGACAGGGCGTTGAGCTGGTCGGGGCGATTCAGCTGCAGCAGCGCGACCCTTCCATGGCGCTCGGCGAACACTCGGGGCTCACCGCCTGAGCTGGACATCGCTTCCCTTCCGCAACCACCGCCGCAGGACCGCGCGGTCGTAAGACTTGTTTATGAACCTGCTTGTCTCAATACTAGGGAGGTGCGGAGAGTGCGTCAACCGGCACTCCCGCCCGACAGGAGGAACGCCATGCTGACCCGTACCGTCTTCGAGCCCGAGCACGAGACCTTCCGCGCGACCGTGCGCACCTTCCTCGAGGAGGAGGTCGTGCCCGAGTACCCCGACTGGATCGCGGCGGGCCGACCGTCGTCCCGGTTTTGGAAGGGCGTCGGCGCGCTCGGCGTCCTCGGCATCGGCGTCCCCGAGGAGTACGGCGGCACACCCGGCACCGACTTCCGCCACAGCGTCGTGGTAACCGAAGAGATCCAGCGACTCGGCCTCGCCATCGGCGGGTTGCGTGTCCACACCGACATCTGCGTGCCCTACCTGCTGCACCACGCCTCTGACGCGCAGCGGCGCCAGTGGCTGCCCCGCATGTGCTCCGGCGACGTCGTCGTGGCCCTCGGCATGTCCGAGCCGGGCGCCGGCTCCGACCTCAAGGCGATCGCGACCCGCGCCGAGCGCGACGGCGACTACTACGTCGTCAACGGAGCCAAGACCTTCATCTCCAACGGCGCCTCCGCCGACCTGGTCATCCTCGCCGTCAAGACCGACCCGGCCGCCGGCCGCGACGGGATCAGCCTCCTGCTCGTCGACACAACCACCACCGGCTTCGCCCGCGGCCGCAAGCTCGACAAGCTCGGACTGGCCGCCCAGGACCTCGCCGAGCTCTCGTTCACCGACATGCGGATCCCGGTGAGCGCCCGACTCGGAGCGGAGAACGAGGGCTTCCGCTACCTCACCTCGAACCTCGCGCACGAGCGACTCTCCATCGCGGTGAACTCACAGGCCGCAGCCGTCGCCGCCATGGACTGGACGGCGACCGACATCGGCGGGACCGGCGTCGGCCAGGACACGAAGTTCACGCTGGCCGCCTGCGCGACCGACGTCGCCGCCGGTCAGGCGCTCATCGACCAGGCGATCACCGAGCACGTCGCCGACCGGCTGGGCGTCGCCGACGCTGCCCTGGTCAAGCTGTTCGCGACCGAGCTGCAGGGGCGGGTCGTCGAGCGCTGCCTGTCCGTGACCGATCCAGGTTCGGCGTACGTGAGCGACTCGAAGATCGGCAACGCCTACCTGGACGGCCGCGTCAGCCGGATCTACGCAGGGTCCAGCGAGATCATGAAGGTGATCGTGGCGCAGCAGCTCGGCCTCTGAGTCGAGCCTGCCCGCGCGTCCCTACCGGTACGTGCGGGCAGGCCTCAGCGGCCGGCGAAGCGTGGGCTGCGGCGCTCCTTGAAGGACGCGACACCCTCGAGCAGGTCCTCGCTGGCCAGCGTCTGCTCCTCGAACGCGAGGGCGAGGTCGACGACCTCGTCGGCGCGCTGGCGAGAGACCTGGTTCAGGGCGCGCTTCGTTCCCTGCACGGCGAGCGGTGCAAGCCGCGCCATTCGGCCGGCGATCTCGGTGGCGGCGGGATGCGCCTCCTCCGGACCGTCGACCAGGTCGGTGACGACGCCGAGTCGGAGCGCGGTGTCGGCGTCCAGCGGGTCGCCGGTCAACAGGTGGCGGCGGGCGCGGGTCATGCCCATCGCCTGTGGCCAGACCAGGCAGCCGCCGTCGCCGGCGACCAGGCCGATCGCGACGTGGGTGTCGGCGAGGACGGCGTTGCGCGAGGCGACGACCGCGTCGCAGAGCATCGCGACGGTGGCACCAAGGCCGATGGCGGCACCCTGGACGGCAACCACGATCGGCTGCGGCAGGGCGAGGAAGGCATCAAGCAGGTGGCGCGCGTCGCCGATGATGCCGCGACGTACGTCGGCGTCCTTGTGGGCCGCCTCCATCAGCTCGAAGTCACCGCCAGCGGAGAACGCCTTGCCCGTCGAGGCCAGGACGACCGCGCGCACAGACCGGTCGGCAGCGATGTCGCGCAGCACTCGAGTGAGCTCGTGGTGGAGCTCGGGGTCGAATCGGTTCATCAGCTCGGGCCGCGAGAGCACGATCTCGCAGACACCGTCCTCGTCGGTCGAGACCCGCAGGGTCTGGTAGCCGTCGCTCATCGCGTTCTCCTTCGTCCGGCCCACCCGGGCCGTTGTTCCGCTATTATTGCGACGGTAAGGATCAATAAGCAACCGCGGCGGGGAGCAGCCATGAACACCACCACCCAAATACGCGCCATCCCGCGCCACGAGGCCACGGACGAGGAGTGGCGCGCCTGGGCCGACGCCTACCCGGCCTTCGCCTCGGCAGGCCTGCGCTGCGTGACGATGGGCCCAACGACCGCGACCTTCGCGTTTGACGGCACGCCCTTCCCCCTCAACCCGAACGGCGCCGTCAATGGCGGCATCGTCGCGCTCGCGGTCGACCAGATCATGGGCGTGATGGGCGCCAGGATAGCCCCGACGGGCAGCATGCCCGTCACCGCTGCCCTCACCGTGCACTACCACGCACCGGCGATCGAGCCCCTGCGCATGGAGGCCACCGCCCTGCACGGCGGCCGCACCATCCAGACCATCGAGGTCGTCGTCACCGACGCCCGCGGCCGGCGGTGCAGCACCGCCACCGGCACGATGTCGCTCGGCAAGCTCGAGCAGCGGATCGCCCCGGCGGTGCAGGCGTGACGCTCATCGAGGTGGAGCCCGGTGTCCACGTCTTTGCCCAGGACCTCGGTCCGAAGGACCGGCCAGCCGTCGTCCTCGTGCCGGGCTTCGGCATGACCCATGAGGCCTGGGACCGCCAGGTCCGCGTCCTCACCGACGCCGGCCACCGCGTCGTCGCCATCGACCAGCGCGGCCACGGCCGCTCCGACAAGCCCCTCACCGGCTACGACGTCGCGCGGCTCAGCGACGACCTGCTGGCCGTGCTCGACCCCCTGTCCATCGAGACCTGCTCGCTCGTGGGCTGGTCCTTCGGCGGCCAGGTCTGCTTCCGGACCGCCGCGGTCGCCCCCGCCCGCGTGCAGCGGCTGGTCCTCGTCGGCTCCAACGCGGTGCGGGCGAGCCGCAGCCTCGAGTTCCCGTTCGGCGCCCCGGCGGAGCCGACGATCGCGGCGATGGTCGACCTCGAGGTACGGGACCGCTTCGCCGCCCGTCGTACGACGATCCGGAGCGGGTTCGGGACCAACCCCTCGCCCACTGTCCTCGACTGGATGACGAGCCAATCAATGCAGATGCCCTCGTGGGCAGCCATCGCCTGCTACCGCTCCATGCTCGACACCGACCTGGTCGCCGACATCCCCGCGGTCACCCAACCCGTGCTGCAGGTGATCGGCGAGGACGACCCGGTGCACTCCGCGAAGGGCGCGCGGTGGCTCTCCGAGCAACTGGCCGACGCCCGCCTGGTCACGATCCCCGACTGCGGGCACTACCCGATGTTCGAGGCCCCGGCCGCGCTCGACCACCACCTGCTGGACTTCCTCGCCTCCTGATATGGAAGCGCCCGCCCCACGCCCGGGGCGGACGTGCGGCGAGCGAGGCTGGACTCCGATTAGCGACGAGCAGCGACCGCGTCGTGGCGGACCTCGTGACGCGTGGTTGGCGGCACTGTTGCGACCAGCCACACGCCGAAGAGCGCGATGCCGGTCACGTAGAGTCCTGACAGGTAGAACCACGGCATGTTGAAGCAGCCCGATGCCGTTGTCCACATGCCCCAACCGAGGGGAAGGTAGGTCGCCACGATCGAGGCGAGGATCACGACCGCGAGACCGACGGACGTGCCTTCGCGGATGCGTTGCTTGGCCCGGGCGGCCGCCAGCGATCCGTCGATGGTCGCGATCTCGGCGCCTCGGCCGACGAGTGAGTCCGGCCCCTGACGGGACGGCCCGACCCTTCGATCACATCTCTCTGCATCTCTTCCGCCAACCCGCGACGCCGCCCGTGTCGCTTGAGTCACGACCCGCGCAGCAGGTGCTTCTGCAGCTTCCCGCCCGCGTTGCGCGGAATGTCGTCACGGACGACGAGCCGGCGTGGGACCTTGTAGCGCGCGAGCAGAGGCGTGCAGTGAGAACGCAGCCCCTCGATGTCCAGGCCGGCGCCGACCCGGAGGGTGACGACGGCCACGACCGTCTCGCCGTACTCCTCGTGCGGCTCGCTGATGACCGCACAGTCGACGACATCGGGGTGGCTCAGGACGGCCTGCTCGACCTCGGCGGAGTAGACGTTCTGGCCGCCGGTGATGATCAGGTCCTTCAGCCGGTCGACGAGGACGAAGGCTCCGTCGGGGTCGACGCGGAACAGGTCTCCGGTGCGGAGCCAGCCGTCGCGCAGGGTCTCGGCGGTCGCCTCTGGTGCGTTCCAGTAGCCCTTCATCACGGCCTCCCCGCGGAAGTTGAGCTCGCCGACCCCACCGGCTCCGATGACCTCGTCTGAAGCGTCTACGACGCGGTGCTCGAGGAAGGGCTGCGACTGGTGGCCGGTCGAGTCGGGACGGTCACGGAGCTGGTCGAGGGTGGAGAACAGGCCGGTGGGGCCGGCCTCGGTCTGCCCGCAGAGCTGAGTCAGTGCCAGGCCGGGGAAGCGGTCGAGCAGCTCGCGGATCGTGCCGGCCGGCATCGTGGCCGCGCCGAAGACGGCGATCCGCAGCGCCGACAGGTCACAGTCGTCGATCTCGGGAGCGCGCAGCAGCTGCTGGTACATCGTCGGTACGCCGAGGAAGGCGCTTACGCGCTCGCGTGCCATGGTGCGCAGCACCGGCACGGGGTCGAAACCCGGCACCAGCACGCTGGTCCCGCCGACGACGGTGACCGCGTTGAGGAAGACGACACCGCCAGAGTGGTACAGCGGTGAGAGGTGCAGGTAACGCTCCCCGTCGCGCATTCCGAGCGACACGATCTGCGACAGCGCCGCCCAGATCGCGCGGTGGTGGTCGATCAGGACGCCCTTGGGGCGACCCGTTGTACCGGAGGTGTACGTGATGAACGCGTCGTCGTGCTCCTCGCACTCGTCGCCGACGGCCGGCTCCAGGCCGGCGGCACCGGCGACCAGCTCCACGAGATCGAAGTGGGCCGGCGGATCCGCGAGCCCGGAGAGCGCCTGATCGACGACCGCGCGGCATCCCGCGTCCGAGGCCACGACACGCGGCGCGGAGTCGCCCAGGACGTACGCCACCTCGGGCGACGCGAGCCGAGCATTGACGGGTACGACGACGCCGCCCGCCAGCAACGTGCCCAGCTCCGCGATCACGTACGACGACGAGTTCGCCGCCACGATTGCGACCCGGTCGCCCCTTGCCACGCCCTCTGCCCGGAGCAGCGCGGCCATCCGGCTAGCGTCCTGCGCCAGCCGCCCCCAGCTCCAGCGCTTCTCCCCGTCGACCAGCGCTTCGCGGTCGGGCACCCGGCGGCCGTTCTGAAGGACCAACCCTCCCAGCGTCGGCATCGGCCCGCGTCTCAGAGTCCGAGCGCCGCGGCCAGCACCGCGCGCGGCTCGCTCGTCGCGGAGGCGACACGGACGAAGCGCGCGTCGCCGAAGGCGTGCGCGATCGGGTACTCCCTCATGTACCCATAGCCGCCGTGAAGCTGCAGGCCCTGGTCGACAGCGTGGTCATGGACGCTGGCGGCGACGATGCGAACCGCGGCGGCCAGCGCCGCCGAGATCGACCCTCCCGCCAGCTCGGCCAGCGCGCTGTCGACCAGGCCGCGGGCGGCGGTCAGCTCCGCGCCCACCTCGGCGAGCCGGAACCGGGTGTTCTCGAAGGTCGCCAGCTTGCGACCGAAGACCACCCGTTCCTGCACGTAGTCCACGGTGAGGTCGAAGGCCGCGCGGGCCGCGCCCACACTGACCACCGCGCCCCACAGGTCGAGCGCAGCCAGGAGGCCGGGAGCGTCGTGCCGTGGCCGATCACGGAGCGCGGAGGGCACCACCACGTCGGCGACCGCGCCCTCGGCCCCGCCGAGCATCCGGCCGGGGACGACGTCCAGCTCGTCGCGTCCCGCGACGACGAACCGGTCGGGACGGTCCGTGTCGACGAGCACGAAGACATCAGCCACGCCCGCTCCCGGTACGCCATTCGCGCGGCCTTCGGCGGAGAGCGCGGCCACGCACCCGATCAGCTCCCCCGCGACCATCCCGGCCACCTGAGGTGCCCCGACGGCAGCGAGCGCCGGCATCACGACTCCGACGTGCCGGGCGGCGACCAGGGCGAGACCAGCCGCCCCAGTCGCCGCGATCTCCTCCACCAGCACCGCGGCGAAGCGCGGGTCGTCGAGGCCGGCGCCGCCGAGGTCCTCGGGCACCGTGGTGCCGAGGAAGCCCTGCTCGCCCGCGGCCGCGAACACCCCGCGGTCCAAGCCGCCGCCGGCACGCCACCCGTCGAGCTGCCCGACGACATGGTCGGCGAGGAAGCGGCGGACCGACTGCGCGAAGTCGGCGTGGTCGGCGTCGTACCCTGGACGCTTCGCGAGCTCCACGTCAGGCTCGCTGGTCGAATCGGCGCCCGAGGTACTCGGACGCGATCCGCATCCTCTGCATCGTCGGCGTGCCACCCGCGATCGCCCAGCCCACGGCGTCGCGGTGCATCCGGGCGATCTCGTACTCCTCGGAGTAGCCGTAGCCGCCGTGCAGCTGGATGGCCGCGTCGGTGACCCGCTTGACCATCTCGTTCGCGTAGCACTTGGCGATCGAGGCGTCGAGCTGCTTCGGGGCGCCCGTTCCGGCCTGTTCGGCGGCGCGGTAGATGAGCAGGCGTGCCGCGTCGACCTGGACGACCATGTCGGCCAGGGCGGCCTGGATGGTCTGGAACTCGATGATGTCCTTGCCGAACTGCTGCCGCTCCTGGACGTACTTCGCGGTGCGGTCCAGCGCTTCCTGGCCGATAGCGAGGCACATCGTGCTGTTGCCGAGGCGCTCGACCGAGAAGGCCGTGAACAGCTTGTTGAAGCCACCCTCAGGGATGATCACGTTCTCCACCGGGACCCGGACGTTGTCGAAGAACATGTCGGCCGACCCGATGCCCCGGTGACCCATCAGCTCCTCCTGCGGCCCGAACGTTAGTCCGGGCGTTTCCTTGTCCACGAGGACCGCGCCCATGCCCTTACCACCGGGCTGCTCGCTGAACCGGACATAGACCAGGTACTGCTCGGAGATCCCGGCACCGGAGCACCAGCGCTTGGCTCCGTTGATGACGACCGCGTCACCCTCGATTCTGGCCTTCGTGGTCGCATCGGTCGCAGCGGATCCGGCATCGGGCTCGGAGATGCTGATCGCGATGGTCTTCTCGCCGGCGGCGACCGGCGGAAGGAACTTCGCCTTCTGCTCCTCGGTGCCGAACAGGTGGATCACCCGAGCGGGACCCGCGGACGCCTCGAAGATCGGCCACGCCGCGAGGGGGTTGGCCTTGGCGAACTCCTCCTGGACGATGAGGGCGTCGATCAGCGGACGACCGCCACCGCCGTACTCCTCCGGCAGCGGCAGGGCAAGCAGGCCCAGGTCGGCGATCTTCTTACGCTCCGCCACCGGGAGGTGGGCCCGCTGCGCGTCCATCTCGCGGGCGAGCGGGGCGTACTGGTCGCGAGCCACCTTGCGGGCGAGGTCGCGCAGCTCCTGCTGCTCGTCGGTCAGCTCGAACACGGTCAGACTCCTCAGATTCGCTCGAT
The DNA here is from genome assembly GCF_044453405.1 of Nocardioides sp. NPDC051685. NCBI lineage: Bacteria > Bacillati > Actinomycetota > Actinomycetes > Propionibacteriales > Nocardioidaceae > Nocardioides > Nocardioides sp. NPDC051685. The sequence continues at coordinate 507,181 of NZ_JBITCR010000002.1, forward strand.
GATGGTGGCGTTGGCCATACCGCCGGCCTCACACATGGTCTGCAGGCCGTAGCGGCCGCCGGTCGCCTCGAGGCCGTTGAGCATCGTGGTCATGAGGCGGGCCCCGGAACCGCCGAGGGGGTGGCCCAGGGCGATCGCGCCACCGCGCGGGTTGAGCCGCGACTCGTCGGCACCGAAATGGTCGGCCCACGCCAGCGGGACCGGGGCGAACGCCTCGTTGACCTCGTAGTGGTCGATCTCGTCGATGGCCAGGCCCGAGCGCTTAAGCGCCTTCTCGGTCGCGGGGATCGGGCCGGTCAGCATCCGGATCGGGTCGTCGCCGGCGACCGCCATGGTGTGGATCCGGGCCCGCGGAGTCAGGCCCAGCTGTGCGGCGCGCTCCTCGGACATGATCAGGATGGCCGCGGCACCGTCAGTCAGCTGCGAGGAGTTCCCGGCGGTGATCTTCCACTCTGCGATCTCGGGGAAACGGGCGCGGTGCTCGTCGGTGGAGAAGACCGTCGGCAGACCCGCGAGACCCTCGACCGTGGTGCTCGGGCGCGGCGTCTCGTCGGCGGTCACCACGGTGCCATCCGGCAGCGTGACCGAGACCATCTCCGCACTGGCGTCCGATGCGACCGCCAGCTCGTGCGAACTAGCCGAGAACGCGTCTAGACGCGCGCGCGACAGCCCGTACTCGTGGGCGATGATCTCGGCGGAGACACCCTGCGGCACCAGACCCGGCGCGTAGCGCTCGGCCACGCTCGGACCGAACGGGTCCATCCCGATGCGAGCGGCACCCATCGGGATCCGGCTCATCGACTCCACCCCCGAGGCGACGACGATGTCGTGAACCCCGGCGATGACGCCCTGGGCCGCGAACTCGACCGCCTGCTGGCTCGAGCCACAGGCCCGGTGCACCGCGACCGACGGCACCGACTCCGGCAGGCCGGCGGCGAGCCACGCCCAGCGGCCGACCGGGCCGGACTGCTCGCCGACCTGGCTGACGCAGCCGGTGATCACGTCATCGACGAGCACGGGGTCGATGCCGGTGCGCTCGATGAGCTGGCGCATCACCTGACCGAGCAGCTCGGCCGGGTGCAGCGACGACAGGACGCCGCCGGGCTTCCCGTCCTTGGCGGGCTTGCCGCGACCCAGCGGCGAGCGGACGGCATCGACGATGACAGCTGTAGGCATGGTTCTCCTTGTAAGGTTTCGCGATCAGGCAACAGCCGTCAGCGCAGCAGGTCCTGACACGCGGCGGTGTCCCAGTAGTAGGCACGGCACTCCTTGACGAGGCCGTCCTCGAAGGTCCAGAGCTCGAGCGCACCGCTCGGGATGGCCCTGCCGTTCGCGAGGAAGTCGAAGGTCACCTGCGCAACGACCTGGTCGCCGCCATCCACGATCGAGGTGACCGCGAGGCGGTCGGGGCCCATGGCAGGGTCGGGCGTGGCCAGGCCAGCGAACACCTTGCGGAGCACGGCCTTGCCCTCGACGCGACCGCCGTATGGCAGGCCCTCGGGCCAGTGCATGACGGCGTCCTCGTGGAAGGACTGCTCGAGGAGGGCGTCGAGCGCCGCGGCATCGCGCCCGGCGGCTGCCTCGTAGAACACGGCGACGACCTCGTGCGGCTGGGCACTCATCTGGGCTCCTCGAATGCAATGATTATTGAATCTTGTCGTCTCACAATAGCGTGATGAGTGGTCTCCGTCAAAGAGGTCTCAGCGGTCGCGCGCGGGGACCTCGTCGAGGGCCTCCTGCAGGCACTCGCGGAGCACGGCAGCCACCAGGAAGGATCAGTCGGAGACTTCGTCCTGATGCTCGGCCACCCACGACGCGATCGCAGTGCGCGAGGTGAAGCCCAGCTTGCGCAGGATGTTCTCGACGTGGGCCTCGGCGGTCCGCGTGGAAAGCACGAGGCGCTCAGCGATCTGCTGGTTGCTGAGGCCCTCGTGCACCAGGACGGCCACCTGCTGCTCGCGGCGGGTGAGCGGCGAGCTCGCCCGTCCGGCATGACGGGGGCGGGTCACCGCCGGCTTCTGCGCCACTGACGTCTCCTCGAGCGCGTAGGCGATCGCGACCGCTCGATCCATCGCCGCGCCGGCCGCCGTCGCCCTGTCGTAGTCCTCGGGCCTGAGCGCCGACCGGGTGGCCTGCTCGCACTGCTCGCGCCGTTCGGCGAAGTGCGGCAGCGCGTTGAGCACGATCCCCAGGGTGTTCCAGATCGACGTCGCAGAGCCCATCAGCGTCGCCGCGCGCTCGCCGCGCCCCTCGGCGACCGACACCCAGGCGAGGAACTCGAGGGTCAGCGCGGTCCCTAGCTGGTCACCGAGCTCGCGCTTCATCGCAAGCACCTCGCGCAGCGTCGAGGTGGCTGCGTCGCGGTCACCGTCCGCCAGCGCCAGCACGCCGAGGATGGCCAACCCAAACGAACGCATGTAGAGCTCGGAGCGCTCCTCCGTCAGCGCGACCGCCTCGAGCAGGGCCGCTCGGCCGCGCTCCGCCTGACCGATGAAGCCGGCCAGCATGCCGCCGATTACGAGTCCGAAGCAGCGGGTCGAAAGGTCACCGACGTCGGCGAAGCGCGCCACCGCGGCCTCGATGAGGTCGACGCCGCGCTCGGTGTCGCCGTTCCATCCAGCCAGCACACCCTCGGCCAGCGCGATCTCCGCGGGCGTGACCGGATCGTCCTCGGCGACCGGCTCCTGGGCGAGCAGGCGCAGCCCCTGCATGATGGCCTCGGCCGAGGCGAAGTCGACCTGCATCAGCGCGAACCACACTCCGACGCGGAGACCGGCCGAGAGCGTCGGACCGCGCTCGATCGAATCGGCGCCGGCCAACGCCTGGTCGAGCCATCGGCGTGCCTCGCTGACGAAACCCCCGGTGATCCAGAACTGTTCGAGCGAACCGACCAGGCGCAGTGCGTCACGTGTGTCGCCGGTCTCGATCGCGTCGCGAAGGGCCGCGCGGATGTTCGCGTGGTCGGCATGCATCTCACCGAGGAGCGCCACCTGGTCCGGGCCCGTCCAGGTCTCACCGAAGTGCAGAGCCCAGCCGAGGAAGTGGTCACGGTGGCGGCGCCGCACCTCCGCCGTCATCCCGGCACGCTCGAGCTCGCGCGCGCCGTACAGACGGAGGGTCTCGAGCATCCTGAACCGGGCGCCTTGGCCGAGGTCGTCCCGTCGTACGACGGAACGCTCGACGAGAGAGTCGAGGACGTCAAGAAAGGCATCCCCGAGCCAGCCGCCGGCGACCGCCTCGGCGGCATCGAACCCGAAGCCGCCGCGGAACACCGACAACTCGGCCCACAGCCGGCGCTCGTCGTCGGTGCAGAGATCGTGGGTCCAGTTGACCGATGCCTCCAGCGAGCGCTGGCGGTCCGGGACCTTGCCACGGAAGCCGCGGTTGAGCAGCTGGTAGCGATCCTCGAGACGCTCGAGCATCGCCTGAGGCGAGAGGACGCGGATCCGCGCGGCGGCGAGCTCCAGCGCGAGCGGGATGCCCTCCAGGGCGCGGCAGAGCTCGACGATGGCGGGGGCGTTCCCCGCAGTCAGTGAGAAACCGGGCTCGATGGCCGCGGCCCTCTCGACGAAGAGACTGATCGATTCGTACTGTCCCAGCCCCTCGACCGGAACCTCGACACCGGGTGACGGCATCGTCAGCGGCGGCACCACGAAAAGGCTCTCCGCGCGGACACCGAGCGCCCGCTGACTCGTCGTCAGCACCCGGACCCCTGGGCATGAGTCGAGGATGTCCTCCACCAGCTCGGCACACGCGTCGGTGAGGTGCTCGCAGTTGTCGATGGTCAGCAGCGCGCGCCGGCCGGCGAGAAACTCGGTGATCAGCGCAGGGTCGAAGTCCGCGGACTTCACCTGGAGACCGATGGCGCGGGCGACGCCGTGCCCGAGCAGGTCGGGATCGGTAACGTCGGCCAGCTCGACGATCCACGCGGCTTCCTTGTAGACCCGCGACAGGTCCGAGGTGACGCGCCGCGCCAACCGAGTCTTGCCTGCGCCCCCGACACCCGTCAGCGTGACAAGCCGGTGGCCCTCGAGAAGTCGCTTGATGGTGTCGAGCTCGCGCCTTCTTCCCACCAGCGGATTGGTCTCCGCACGCCCCACGACCATGCACCCATCTCACACGGCCGCACCAGCGCACGCAAGCGCGCCCGCCGATGGTGGACGCTCGGCCATCACGGCCTGCAGGCCGTCTCGGACCTACGTAGCGGTCTACGTACTCCCCACCATGCCTGCCAGTGACGACCATCACAGACTACGAGTCAGGCCGGAGCTTCAACCCGCTCACCCTCCGGCCCGACAAGGAAAGGTGAATCGTAATGACTGCAACGCTCGCCACCACCCACCTCGCCGGGGTGCACGTGATCCGCGACATCCGCGACGAGGCCGATGCGCCTCGCCTCCTGGTCGTCCTGGTCTCCCCCTCCAGCGCACTGCGCCAGTGCGACGCCGCCGTAGACAACATGGTGCTCGCCGGCGCCGTCACGGTCACCTGCGAGGTGGACGTCACCGAGGACATGGTCACCTTCGCCGTCGCCGACGTGCTACGTACGGTCGACGCCACGGCCGCCGACTACCCGGGCCTCCCCATCGTGATCGTCGGCCACGCCGAAGCGGCTGCCGTCGCCTCGATGGCGGCTGATGCCTGTGGCAACGACGTCTCCGGTCTGGTGATCACGCACCGTCGGCCCCAGCAGGACCCCGCCTCACAGGCGGCCTGATCGTCTTGCTTTTTTGACAGCCGTGTCTCAATAATAACTCCTGGCGTCACTGTTAAGGCCTGACGGCCGTCGTCGCCCCACCACGCCGCACGAAAGTCCCGCACCCGGAATGGAGCCTGACATGGCCAAGCGCCCGATCTACAGCAATGAGGCCGACTACATCGTGGTGGGCTCCGGAAGTTCCGGCGCGGCCGTCGCCGGCCGCCTCGCCCAGTCCGGCGCAAGTGTGATCATGCTGGAGGCCGGCAGGTCCGACAACGAGGGCATGCATGGCTACTTCACAAGGAAGCCCGGCATGGTGGCACCGATGCACTTCGAGGAGCGCCTCGAGAAGGCGTTCGACTGGGGGTACAGGTCGACGCCTCAAGTCGGTGCAGGTGGCCGCGAGATGCTCGTCACCCGCGGCCGCGTGATGGGCGGGTCGAGCTCCGTCAACGGCATGGTCTACGTGCGCGGCAACCGAGCGAACTTCGACTCCTGGGCCGCCGAGGGCAACACCGGGTGGTCCGCCGACGAGGTCAATGCCGCCTATAAGCGATCCGAGGACTTCGAGGACGGGGAGAACGAGTACCGCGGAGACGGCGGACCGATCAAGATCACCCGCAACCAGTCCCCTCAGGAAGCCACCGTCCAGTTCATCCAGGCCACCGCCGACACCCTCGGGGTCAAGATCCTCGACGACTACAACGGGGCGGAGCAGGAGGGCATCGCCCGCATGCAGGAGAACGTCAAGGACGGCGTGCGCTACTCCTCCACGCGGGGCTACGTCCACGACCTGGCCCCCCGCACGCTCGAGGTCCAGACCGAGGTCCTCGCCACGAAGATCCTCCTCGAGGGCAACCGCGCCGTCGGCGTGCAGGTCGTCGACCTGGGGCGTGGCGGTGCCCGCCGCACGATCCGTGCCGGCAAGGAGGTCATCGTCTCCGGCGGCTTCGTCAACAGCCCGCAACTCCTGATGCTCTCGGGCATCGGACCGGCCGACCACCTCGCCAGCTTCGGCATCGACTGCATCGCGGACCTTCCGGTCGGCGACAACCTGCACGACCACCTCTTCCACCCGTTGTCCTTCAACGTCTCGAGCGTGCAGATGAAGTCCACACCGGGGTACTTCGCCAAGGGGATGGCGAAGAACCTGATGGGCCAGGAGACGTTCCTGAACCACTCGATCTTCGAGTCCGTCGGCTTCGTGCGCAGCTCCCTGGCCACCGACGTGCCCGACATCCAGCTCCACGCGCTGCCCTGGAGCTACCCCGACCCGGGCGCCGGTGACCACGGCAAGCAGAAGCCCGACCCCCGCCCCGCGCTGAGCGTCTTCTCTACGCTGATCTACCCCAAGAGTCGCGGCACGCTTCGGCTGGCGTCCGCCGACCCGACCGTCGCTCCGTTGATCGACTACGGCTACCTGACCGACCCCGACGACATCAAGGTCCTGGCCGAAGGCACCGAGATGATCCGCGCCATCATGGCCAGCCCTGCCTTCGGAGGCAGCGTCAAGGAAGAGGTCTACCCCGGGGCGGACGCGCCGCGCGGCAACATGACGGACGCGATCCGGCGACGGGCGGTGTCGGTCATGCACGCCGTCGGCACTTGCCGGATGGGCGTCGACGAGCGCGCCGTGGTCGGACCCGACCTCAAGGTACGCGGCATCGAGGGCCTGCGCGTAGCCGACGCTTCGATCATGCCGAGCATCACCGGTGGCAACACCAACGCGCCGTGCTACATGATCGGCGAGCGGGCCTCGGACTTCATCCTCGGGAAGGCCTGACCCGCGGAGAGGTGTGACTTCCGATGACGACGCACTCGGGGCGATCCGGCATCGGAAGTTCGGCGCCAGCCTGACAGGGACGTCCACGACCGAGTCCGTCCACGACCGCCACTTTCACAGCTACTTCGCCGCCGCTCCACTGCGAGCCGCGGCCGCAATCCCGACGGCGGACAGCGCGGCCGGCCCGAGGATCACCCTGCGCGCCGCGGAATCTGCCTCACCTTCGGCGGGAAGCGTCGAGCGAATCACCGCGAATCCCAGACCGATCAACAGGCCCTCGCCCGCTCCTTGGAAAGCCTGCCCGCCGACGAACACCAGCATGGTGGGGCTCAAGGCGCTGACCAGCGTGCCGAGCCCGAACAGGGCAAAGGCAAGCAGGTACGAATGGCGCGCGCCGTACCGATCGAGCGACCAACTCACGAGCATGGTCGCGACCACGGCGGCGATGAGGCAGCCCGTCGCCGCCCGGGCGTAGTAACGCTGGCCCCCCGATCGCCTCCACCATCGACGGCATCAGCGCCCGCGGTGAAGTACAGGTTCATAGCGTACAGCGCGACGCCAGCCGCGAGCACCGTCACAACGCCGACGACCTCCCGTTGCGCGAGCGAGGCCCAACCGGACCGCCTGCCTTTGTTGTGGATGCCTGCGTCCATCTGGGGCTCAGATGTTCTGCGGCGACGCTAGAAGTTGAAGTGAAGTTCAAGTCAATGGCTGACGAGCACCTTAAGACCAACGACACTTCTCACGATCGGCAAGCTCTCCGCACTCGCAGGGATCGCGACCAGCGCCGTGTGCTTCTACGAGAACAGGGCCTACTCAGATTCGCGACGCTTCGGGATACCCCCGGAGGAAGTCGCGGAGCTGTTCGCCGCACTGCCCAGCGACCGGATGCCAAGCCGACGTGACTGGGCGCGCATCGTCCGGCTCTGGCACGCCCGTCTGGGAGCCCGACGCCGCGAGGTCGAGCAGCTCGAGTCAGAGTTGACAGGCTTTTTGGGATGCGGCTGCCTCTCGCTGAGCAGCAGCACCCTCCGCCCGTTCACCGCGACATTGAGAAACAGCCCCAGGGCCGGCGTGCCGGAGCTGTGGTTTATCGATCCAGCACAGTTTGATGAGGCATGTCGTCCGGCGCGGCGACACGCACCGTGTGCCGTTCGAGAGGTCGTGGATCCGCGATCGCTCCGAGGAAGTCGTCATCCTGCACATTGATGAAGCCCATGAGCGCCCACTCCCCCGGACTTCCTTCGACGAGCCGGCCCGCGTAGAGCCCCGTGTCGTCGACCGGCCAGGCGGCTTCGATGTCGTAGGGCCCGAGCGGTCCGGCCGCGGGCGCGGCCCACACGTCACCGAGTGGCAACGGGTCGTTCTCGGTCTCCGCGCGGGGAGCGGAGAACACCAGAACGTGCTGACCGTCGATGTGGGCGACCTGGGGAACCTCGAGGCAGCGACGCCCGCCTGGCACGGTCAGAGGAGGCAACGCGGTCCAGCCGACCATGTCATCGCTGACGGCATGGCCAATGACCCCGCCGGTCTCGGCCGGCTGGCCGGCTGCGGACGCAGTGATGAGCATGTGCCAACGGCCGTCCTCTGCCTTGAACACCCAGGGGTCGCGCCAGGCGACGCCGTCAACGGTTCGGGTCGGGTCGGTCTCGTACCAGCGGGGATCGGCCTCCGACACAGGGGCGTCCCCTAGCCGGGTCCAGGTGTGCAGGTCGGTCGAGGTGGCAATGCCGATCCGCTGGACCTCCGCGTTGTCGGCCCGGCTGATGCCTGTGTAGTACATGAGCCACTGGTCACCGGGACCGCGGACCACGCACCCGGTCCAGATCGCCTGGTCGTCCCACGAGGGGTGGAGGCTGGGTTCGAGTGCTGGTTCGTGCACGACCCAGCTGGTCAGGTCTGGGGACGTGGCGTGACCGACACGCGCTTGATGGTGGCGAGCATGCGGGTCTCCCAAAGCGCGCGGGGCATGAAGGAAGAAGGCGTGGTGCAGGCCTTCGTGCTCTGCGTACCAACTGTCCCATACCCAATGGGTGTCGATGGTGAGGATGTCGTACTCCTATCTATTGGTTCGTGTCCGTGGAGCGGCGTGTCTTCAGCTCAGACACGACCTCAGCTCGTCCACCAGGACGTTCGACCGCAGATCCGGCATAGAACCCATGACGCTGGGCAGATAGGCGAACCCGATCCGGTGCTCCGGGTCAGCGAAGCACAGCGCACCCGCCGCGCCGTCATGCCCGAAGCTGCTCGGTCCGAGCATGGGGCGAACCTCACTGGGGACCAGGAAGCCGCTGCCCCAGACCGGGTACGGCTCGCCGAAGGCACCGAAAACCGGGGCGCCCCAGCTCAGGGGGCGGGTGGCGTCGGCGATGGTCAGTTCGGTCAGGAGTGGGGTGTCGAGCCCGTGCCCGGGGACCGCGCCGATGAGTCCGGCGTGCAGCGCGGCGAGGCTGCGGGCGGTCCCCACCGCGTTGCCTGCAGGCAACTCCGCGGCGCGGACCGCCGGGTCGTTGTAGGCGTTCTTCATGGTGACGCCGGTTGCCGGCAGGGGCAGCGCATCGTTGAGGCTCAGCGTCCGCCACACCCGGTCGTCCTCCGCGAGCACAGCCCGTACGGCGTCGAGCAGGTCGCTGGACGCTCCGGCGGGTTCTGCGGGGAGGATCATCGCAGCCCGGCCCTGGATGTCTTCAGGCAGGCCGATCCACAGGTCGAGGTCGAGCGGCAGGGTCAGGTCCTCGCGCAGCACGGTGCCGAGGGTCTTGTCGGTTGCCCTCCGCACGATCTCGCCCAGGATGGCACCGACGGTGAGCGCGTGGTAGGCGTGGGCCGTGCCCGGCTCCCATGCCGGTCGCTGGTCGGCCAGCGCCTCGACCAGGGGGCCAACGGCCAGCACCTCCTCGCGGCTCAGGTCCGCGTCGATATATGGCAACCCTGCGCGGTGTGCCATCACCTCTCGAACGGTCACCCGTTCCTTGCCGTGCCTACCGAACTCGGGCCAGTAGGTGGCAACGGGGGCATCGAGGTCGATAACACCCTGCTCCGCGAGACGGAGCGTCACGATCGCCGCGATGCTCTTGCTGCTGGAGTACATGAGGACAGGCGTGTCCCGGACCCAGGGACGGCCGGTCGTGATGTCGGCGTAGCCGCCCCAGACATCGACCACCGGGGCGCCGTCCTGATAGACGACCAGTGCGGCACCGCCGTACGGCGTCGATGCGAGCTGCTCGTCGAGTCGCTTGACGAGTGGCGCGAACCGCTCCTCGAAGTCGCCGGAGATGGTGGTGTGCGTCAAGACTGCTCCTTGTTGATGGGGGCGGCTTCAGTTCGCCACTCGGGGTAGCGGTGGCAGGCGACAGAGACTCCGCTGCCGACGGGGCGCAAAGTGGGTCGGGAGGTGGCGCACTCGGCACGGGCGAAGGGACAACGAACGGCATACGGGCAGCCGGCCGCCTGGTCGATCACTGCAGGCGCAGCCGACGTCGCCTGGCTGACAGCCAGCTGTCGGCGTGCCACCTGCCGTGTGGGGTCGGCCACCGGAGCGGCGAGCAGCAGTGCCCGCGTGTAGGGGTGCGCCGGGGTCTTGGTCACGGCCGAGGTCGGTCCTGTCTCCATGACCTGTCCGCGGTAGAGGACGGTGACGTCGTGGCACATCCGCTCGACGACGTTCATGTCGTGGGAGATGAAGAGGTAGGACAGCCCCGACTCGTCCTGCAGATCCATGAGGAGGTTGAGGACCTGTGCCCGCACCGACAGGTCGAGGGCGCTGACCGCCTCGTCACAGACGAGCAGCTCGGGTTCGGTCATCAGCGCGCGAGCGATGCAGATGCGCTGGCGCTGGCCTCCCGAGAAGTGGCGTGGAAGTCGCGAGGCCGCGCTCGCGTCCAGACCGACCCGTTCGAGGCCGGTCCGGACGGCATCGGCGACCTCGGAGCGATCGTGGCGGCCTTGGGCCAGTAGGGGTTCGGCGAGGCTTCGCCCGACGGTGTGGGACGGGTTGAGTGATCCGGTCGCGTCTTGGAAGACGGCCTGCATGTGGCGTGCAAGTCGCCGGCGGTCCGGCGACCTGGTGCCGGTGACCTCGACGTCGGCGATCCTGATCCTCCCCTCGTTCACCGGGAGCAATCCCAGGGCGGCCTTGGCGAGCGTCGACTTGCCCGACCCGGACTCCCCGACCAGGCCGTGGGTCTTGCCGCGAGGTACGGCGAGTGACACGTCGTCGAGGGCCCAGAACAAGGGATCGCGGCGGCGACGTCGGAAGCCGACTCGGAGATGCTCGGCGGTCAGGACGTGCTGAGGTGAGCTCATGCTCGGCTTCCTCTCATCAGGGGCACGACGCGGCGTGGATCAGGTTGTGGATGCTCGGCGGCTGCTGCCTGGCTCGTGCCGTCCACAGCGTCGGTGCGGATGCACCGGGCACCAGCACCGGCGCCGGTGTCGACGAGCGCGACCGGCTCGGCGCGGCAGGCGTCGAGCGCCAGGGAGCAACGGTCGGCGAACCGGCACCCTCGGGGCCAGCTACCTGCCGCCGGTACCCGCCCCGGCAGCGTCGGCAGCCGAGTGCCCTCGTGCTCGGCCGAGACCTCCGAGGCGAGCAGCGCTCGTGTGTAGGGATGCGCCGGGGCATCGAAGATCGTGGCCACGGGGGCGGTCTCGACGACCTGGCCGGCGTACATCACGACGGCTCGCGAACATACGTCGGCCACGACGCCCCAATCATGGGTGATCAGCAAGATCGCCAGCCCGGTGCTGTCTTGGAGGTCGCGGAGCAGGCCGAGGATCTCGGCCTGCACGGTGACGTCGAGCGCGGTCGTGGGCTCGTCAGCCACCAGCAGCCGGGGTCTGCCAGCAAGCGCGAGGGCGATGCTGATGCGCTGGGCCATGCCGCCGGAGACCTGGTGCGGGTACATCGCCAAGATGCGTTCGGGTTCGTTGATCCGGACCTGCTCGAGCAGCTCGAGGGCACGGGCCCGGCGTTGACTGCGGGTGAGGTCGTCGTGGAGCGAGATCACCTCGTCGAGGTGGCTTCCCACGGTGTGGGTCGGGTCCAGGGCAGCCATGGGCTCCTGGGAGATGTAGGCGACGCCGGTGCCCCGCACGGCGGCGTAGGCGCGTTTGCCACCATCTGTCAGGTCGATGCCATCGAAGGTCACGGACCCGGCGCGTTGCTCGAGCGTCGTCGGCATCAGCCCGAGCACGGCCAGGGCGGTCACGCTCTTGCCACAACCCGACTCACCGACGAGCCCAACGGTCTCGCCGGGCTCGACGTCGAAGGAAACGTCGGTGACCAGCGGGATCCCGGCCCTGGTGGCCACCGTCAGGCCGGAAATGCTGAGCAGTGCATCCCGCCTCCTGAAAGCTTCGGTGTCGAACCCCACTAGATCACGCTGCGTCGCCGCTGGGCGCAGACGCCTCCGGGAGGTGTGATGGGTGTCATCGTCGGAGGACAGGTCGCGCAGCAGGTCGCCGAGGAACCCGAAGGAGAGCACTGCCAGGGTGATCGCGACACCTGGGGGGACGAGGAGCCACGAGGCTTGCAGGACGACGGTCGAGGCCTCACCCACCATGCTGCCCCAGGTCGGCCTGTGGCCTTCCGAGGTGAGCCCGAGGAACCCGAGTGCGGCTTGGAAGGCCAGCGCGATCCCGAGGAAGAGCGAGGCCTGCACCAGGATCGGGCCGCGCACCCGACGCAGGACGTGGGTCCACATGATGCGGGTGTCCGTCACCCCCGAGACCCGGGCTGCGGTCACGTACAGCTCCTCGCGGACCGTGGCCGCCGCAGCCCGCACGACGCGGATCAGTCCGGGGGCGCCAAGCGACCCGAGGCAGATCATGGCGGCGCTGGTGCTGCCGGTGAAGACCACGAGCACAACGAGGACGATGATGATCGGCGGGATCGAGAGCACGAGCTCGGCGACGCGGTTGATGACGGCGTCGGCGCGACCGCCGAGGTATCCGGCCAGTACACCCAAAGGCACGCCAAGCAGGAGGAAGACCAGCACCGCCTGCGCCGCACCCACGAAGGTGGGCGCGATGCCGTAGAGCAAGCGGCTGAGCACGTCTCGGCCCAGGGTGTCGGTCCCGAGCCAGTGCGCGGCCGAGGGTCCCTGCAGGGCCTGGACGACGTCTTGTGCTTGGGGCGACTGAGGAGCCAGGAGTGGCGCGAGCAGCCCGCACAGCGCCAGGAGGAGAAGGAAGACCACGGACAGGCCCGCCACCGGGCGGCGGAGAACGATCTGGATGGTGCTCATCCGACCCTCACCTTCGGGTTGAAGTAGCCATAGGCGATGTCGACCAGGAGGTTCACCACGATGACGATCACCGTCAGGAAGATCACCACGCCCTGGATCAGCGGAAGGTCGCCGGCGGCAGTGGCCTCCACGGCGGTACCGCCGAGCCCGGGGAACGCGAAGACGTACTCGATCGCGATCGCTCCGGAAAGCGCTCCGATGAAGGCGAGGCCGACGACGGTCAGCACCGGGACGGCGGCGTTTTTGAGTGCGTGTCGCAGGATGATGGATCGCTCGGGCACCCCGGCTGCCCGCAAGGTGCGTACGAAGGGACGCGCCATGGCGTCAGCGACAGCGTCCCGGGCCTGCTTGGCGATGGCCGCGGTCGCAGGAACTGCCAGCGTCAACGCCGGCAGGACCAACCCCAGCAACCAACCCGTGGGCGAATCCTGGAAAGAGGTGTAACCCAGCGGTGGCAGCAGCCCGAGCCGCACCGCGAACACCACGACCAGGATCAACGCCAGCCAGAAGGTGGGCACAGCCAGGCCGAGGACCGACAGCCCATCGACGAGGCGGCCCAATGCTCCCCCACGCGCGCCGAGGATGCCGAAGGCGATGCCGACTACGGCGGCCAGTAGCGTCGCGCAGGTGATCAGCGACAGCGTCGGTTCCAGGCGGCTGACCAGCTGCTCGGTGACCGACTGCTTGTTGACCAGCGACGTGCCCAGGTCCCCATGGAGAGCGCCGCCGAGCCAGGTGACGTACTGCTCCCACAATGGCCGGTCGAGCCCGAGCTGCTCACGTACCTGCGCTACCTGCGCGGCGGTCGCCTGCTTGCCCGCGACGACGCGGGCGGCGTCGCCGGGGAGGAACGCGATCATGATGAAGGTGACCGCTGATACGACGAGCAGCAGCGGGACCGACATCGCTAGTCGGCGTAAGACCAACCGTCTCATGAGAAAGACTCCTCAGTCCCCGGCGCGGAGCTCGGTGAAGTGTGGCACCGCGCCGTTCTGGGTCGTCGCCTCGATGCCCCCGTAGCCCTCGGCCACGTACCAGGACAGCGGCGCTCCCACCACCGGCAGTGCCCAGCCTTGGTCGACCAGGCGGCGGTTGATGGCCTTCTCGAGGGCGCCTGACTCGCTGGTCGGGGTCGCGAAGTACTCGGTGTAGAGCTTGGTGAGCTCGGCATCCGTGGTGTGGAAGGGGTTGAACGGCCCCTGCTCGGCGACGTACCCGGCGTAGAGCGAGTTGGCGTTGTAGAGCCCGTAGCCGAGCGCTGCGGTTGGCACCTCACCGGAGACCATCTCGGTGAAGAAGTCATTGACGGTCGGCTTGGAGATGATCTTCACCGTCACCCCGACCTTCGCGAGGTCGCCACCGATCACCTCCACGACCTTGTCGAGGCCCATAAGCGGAACCGTGACGGCCTTGATGGTGAACCCGTTCGGATATCCCGCCTCGGCCAGGAGGCGCTCGGCCTCCTCGGGGTCGTAGGCAAGATCCTTCTCCACTGCGGGGTCGTAGCCGTCGGTACCGGGGAGCGCGAATTGGGACAGAGCCAGATCCGCGTCGCCGTACAGACCTTGGGCGATCGCCTTCCGGTCCACCGCCAGATTCAGCGCCCGCCGCACCTTTGGGTCGGCCAGCGGCTTGTTCACGCTGCCGCCGCGGTCCATCAGGTTGAGCCCGGTCATTGCCTGCGGCGCCGAGACCACCTCGACACCGGCATCCTCCGCAGCCTTCTGCGTCGTGGGGTCACCCTGCGCGGCCTGGACCTTGCCAGCTTGGATCGCCTGGATCATCGAGGAGGGGTTGCTGATGACCTCGACCACCACCTTGTCGAACTCGATCCTTTCCGGGGCGTAGTAGTGAGGGTTCGGAACGTAGGTGTATCGCTCGCCGGCTACCGACTGCTTCGGGTCGACCATGTAGGGCCCTGCGCCCGCGGTCGTGGTGTTGAGCGACTCAGGCTTGGCCACGGCCTTCGGGCTCGCGATGTTTCCCGCGCCGAAGGCCTGGGCGAAGTAGAACGTCAGACCGGGGTCGCTGCGGTTGAGCGTGAGCCGAAGCCTCTTCGGCGAAAGTACGTCGATCGTCTCGATCGAGGAGACCAGCTGCCCGAGCGTGGTCTTCTGCTTCTTCTCGTACTCCAGGTATGTCTTGACGGCCTCGGCGTCGAGCTTGGCACCGTCGCTGAACTCGACCCCCTCACGCAGCGTCATCTCATAGACCTTGTTCTCGTGGTCGGTGTAGCCGAACTCGGTGGCCAGGCCCGGCGAGAAGGAGCCGTCCGGCTCGAGAACAACCAGCGGCTCGTACGCCCACTGGTAGATCGGGTTGTACGAAGGGTCACCCGTAGCCGGGTTGAGCGTGGGCGGTGCCGCCACTGCCCCGAACGTGAAGGTGCCGCCCTCGGCCGGGTTCCCGGTCGACGGCGTGCTGCTGCAAGCGGCCAAGCCGCCGCACAGCGAGAGGGCAGCCACACCGACAAGGACCCGACGGGCCGCCCTGTGGCTGGGAGTGGTCAACATGAGATTTTCTCCAAGTTGCTAGAAACGGAACAGCGGGCGCGATGGTTCTCAAGACCGACACGGAAAGGCCTAGTGATCCGGACACGGTTTGCCCTTTTGGGGTAATGCCGGAGAGGCCCACCGATTGGTGACACGTGTAAGTGCTCTTCGTCACACAATGTATGCACTAGGCTTACACGTGTCAATAGATAGGAGAGCCGAACATGAGCGGTGCACGACCAACCAGCGCGGACGTAGCCAAGGCCGCCAAGGTGTCCAGAGCCACCGTCAGCTACGTGCTGAACGGCCGCAACGACGTCCGCATCACTGACGCCACGCGGCAGAGAGTGCTCGCGGTAGCGCGACAGCTGGGCTACCAACCCTCCCCCGCTGCCCGAGCGCTTCGCGCTGGCCACGGCGAGGTGGTCCTGGTACTGGTGCCCGCATGGGGGGCGGGACAGTTCGCTGACCTGTTCTCAGTGCTCGGGACTCTCGTCGGACAACATGGCCTGGTTTGTCTTCGGCACGAGGGGCCGGAGTGGGAGGGCAATCTCGCACAGCTTCTCAGCAGAGTCACTGCAGCCGCAGTCATCACTCTGGAACCCCTCGACGCTGCCGATGCAGCCACCGTGGAACGTGCAGGCATCCCAGAGTTGAGGTTGTCGTGGCTGGACCAGCCGGGAGAACCGCATAGCACGGCGATCGACCAAGTCGAGGTAGTGCGTTTGCAGGTGGAACATCTCTTGGAGCAGGGGTACCGCCGACTTGCCTACCTCGCTCTACCAGCCCCCAACTCACGGCCCTTCCTCCAGGTGCGCCTCCAAGCATTCGAGGACGTCTGTCGCTCCCACGGTTTCCACCGCGCTCCAATGGCCGTGGAGGCCCAGGATCTTCAGGCCGTCGTCAGCAGGATCCGTTCCTGGTACCGGATGTCCGGCGAGCCTCTGGGCGTGTGTGCGTGGAGCGACTTGTCAGGACTGGCCGCGCTCCACGCTGCCCGCTCCCTGGACCTGGATGTACCTGGGGACCTGGGCGTCATCGGCGTGGACGACACCCCCGGTGCAAGCCTCTCGGTGCCTTCCCTGAGCAGCGTGCGTCTGGACCTCACCCAGGAAGCGACGCTCCTCGCATACCGGGTGGCGATGGCCATGGGCATCGAAGATGAGCACCCGCCGCTTCCCGGCAAGCCGATGACCGTAGTCCCCCGATCGTCCACACAACTGGATGCCGCGTCGTGATGCCAGTGAGAACAGCCGAGCCGGCCTGACTCATCAAGCTCATGCCTGCCAGCGCGACCCTTCTCGCGTCCGCACGGGACGTCACCACCGGCCAGTAGCGCGGTCGACGGCAGCGTGTTCAGAAGTGGTTCCAGCGACGGGCCAACAGGCATGTCGGCACTCCGTCATCGGGTTGCGCTTGCCGCCACTGCCGATACCGCGGTAACGGTCCTGCCGGCGTCTGGGGCTGGTACCGGGCACCTTCAACAACAGATCGTCGAAGGAGCTAGACGGCCCACCTGTGCGATGACGGCCGCTGACGTCAGGAGCGAATGAACTGCACGAAGGCGGTTCGCTTCGCCGTGGTGCCGCCGAGCGTATATTGCTGGTCCTGGTTCGCAGGGCCGAGGTCGACCGGCACGGTGAGGCGCCCGGAGTCGTCGGGTCGCACCACAGATGGGTCACCGTTGACGACCACGGTGATCGGGCGAGCACCGCGGAAGAGCGGTGCCGTGGTGATCTGGGTCAGCCCGCTACCGGTGATAGTGAAACCGCGGACGCTTACATCTTGGAGCGCGAGGAACTCCAAAGCACGGGCCGGGTCAGCCTCGACGGCCCAGCCAAAGACTCCAAATTGCGACTCGATCGCACGAAAGTCGAACGACGACTGCACCGGCACATCCTCAGCGAAATTCTCGGCGAAGCGGTTCAGCGTGGCGACGACCTGTGGGTAGAACATCAGCGGAGTGTGGCAGCCCCAGTCGGCTGCCGAGTAGGTGTGCGGGATCTCCAGCGCCAGCAGCTTCGCATGCAGGCTGTCCGTTTCCGGCTTGACGATACCGGCCTCGACGACACACCCGGCAGAGGTGAGCGCGTTGCTGGCCAACTCGTCCGCGGACGGAACTCCGTTGCCGGTGTAGAGCTGAACGTCGACGGTGCTCAGGTTCCCGGCGAGATCGACCGGATTGTGTCCACGCCAGCGGACCTCCTGGGTGTCGCGCGGGCCGTAGATCGAGTCCGGAGGCGACGCGACCAGAGACGGGCTGGCCGACAGCACCGTGGCCCCAGGGACCCAGTTGGTGTCGACCGCGCCGGACAGGCTCGAGGCCGAGCTGAAGAGGTCGGGATGCCGGGCCGCGAGCATCAGGGCGCCGTACCCACCCATCGAGCCACCGAAGACCGCCCGGCCCTCCCGGTTCGCGAGGGCGTTGAAGTTCGCGTCGATGAGCGGGACGAGCTGCTTGGTGACGAACGTCTCGTACATCGGTGGGCCGCCCGACCCGTTGTTGTACCAGTCGCTCCAGTACCCGACGTTTCCTCCGGGAGCGTCGACACCCGCGGCGTCGGCGGTCGGGTCGAGCGGACTGGCGCTGGGCGTGACGACGATGGCGGGGTAGGACTCGCTGAGCTCCTCCCCGCGCAGGTCCACACGGAAACCCGTCTGGTCCATGTTTGTCCCGACCAGGAAGTAGCTGACCGGCCAGTCCCGGGTCGGCTGGGAGTCGTAGCCCACCGGAAACGTGACCTCCACCTTCGCCGGAACAAGGAAGGACGGCGTGTCCACCGTCAGCTCCAGCGTGCGCTGGGTCAGCCACCGCTCTCCGACGATTGTGGCGCCGGGGACCGAGATCGTCCCAGCCGGGGGCTGGGGGTCGTCGGCGTTCGCGACCGGCACGGCGGCAGCGACACCGCCGGCGAGCAGCGTCAGGATCGCGAGCGTCGACCTGAGGGCTCGGGCGAATGGGCGTGGCATCATCTTCTCCTGGGCTAATGAGATACGGGCTTTTGAGTGTGTCGCCATGACCACTGCGTTCGGCGACGGATATGGACCAGCTTGCTGACCATCGGCGTGTCGGCATCGAGGATGTATTGCTGCGTCTGGTGTGGATTTCCGAGACCCGCGGTCAAGTCGCGAACTTCCTGCTGGAACTTCGCCGCCGTGTGGCAGCCCCCGTCGCACGCCTTCCACGTGTTCTCGATTCCGAGCCGCGTGAGACGTTCGTGCATGGTGCGGGATCCGGGAGGACGATCCCGCCTCGAGCGAGGTCTAGCGGGTTATGGCCTCGCCACCGGATCTCCTGGGTGGCGCGAGACCGGCAGATCGCGTCAGGCGGCTCGGTCATCCGCCCCCGGGGGCTGGCGAAGACCACGGCTGCGCCGGTGAGAAACTGGGTGTCGACGGCGCCGGAGATACTGAGCGCCGCAGCCCCCTTCGGAGCGACGATGAGCGAGGGGAAATCCTTGGTCAGGGACACGCCGTCGAACCGAGTCCGGAAAGTGGTCTAGTCCCAACCCGCACCCCCCAGGTAGTCGGCGACCGGCCACCGGCGCTTAGGGGTGGAGTCGTACCCCACCGGAAAGGTCACCTCGACCGGCACGGTCGGCGATGGGAACGCACGCGTGGCAACCTCGAGACTGATCGTCCTCGGGTCGCCCACTCGGCGCCGAGGATCACGACTGCGTGCTCCGCCACGACCTCGGTCACGGTCGGAGCAGCCGTAGCGGACGCCCAACGAGTGGCCGGAAGGCCAGTCCCAAGGAGGAGAACCGCTCCACCCCAAGCGGCGCCGCCCTGCCCCAAGCCGACTTGCGAACAACATGTACGTCCTGTCGCTAGATGGTGCCGAGAACAAGTCATCGGACATCAAGTGATTACACGTGTAAGTGCCTCGAATCGCCAACCTAACCCCAACGGTTACACGTGTCAAGCGTCCAGGGAACACCTACCTCTCAGGTGGTTCGCTGCCGAAGGCGCGAGTCCGGGGCCCGAGTACGACCCGCCGACGAGGATCACGGATCGACACCGCTACCCAGTGGCCGCTGGATCGATAGAGCCGGCGCCGAGCGCGAACTCCTGCTGCCGCACACCCGCGAGCACAGGCACCCCACCACATCGGCTTGCTGGCCCTGTTCCTGATGTGATCTTCTCACCGGCCACCGAACAGTACGCAGCGTCGGCGCGATCTGCACAGCTCCTACGGCGATCCGGCCATCACGTCGCCGACTCGGCGACGACCGACGGCCTAGATCCCCGACCCCCTCAGGAAACTCGTGCCGCAACTCGGCGCCGTGATTATGCGGGTAAGCAGCCGCACCGTCAGTGACGGTGAAGAGGTGAACGCGCATGCACGCATCAGTAGGTGACCACCTCGTCGTGGCGGGCCAGCACGTCGGGGACCACGTTCGGGAGGCCGAGATCATCGAGGTCAGCCACCCCGACGGCAGCCCGCCCTACCTCGTACGCTGGAGCGACAGCGACCACGAGTCGCTCGTCTTCCCCGGTCCGGATGCCCACATCGAGCCCGCCGCCCACTAGACTTTTCATGCGGACGGGCTGGCCGGGCGATCGCGTCGTAGAGATACGTCGAGGAAAGTCCGGGCTCCACAGGACAGGGTGGTGGCTAACGGCCACCCGGGGTGACCCGCGGGACAGTGCCACAGAGAACAGACCGCCGCTACCCTCCAGGTAGCGGTAAGGGTGAAACGGTGGGGTAAGAGCCCACCAGTCCTCGTGGTGACACGAGGAGCTAGGTAAACCCCACCCGGAGCAAGACCAGACAGCATGCGCTCGAGGGCTGTCCGCCCGAGCATGCGGGTAGGTTGCTGGAGGCCATCGGCAACGATGGTCCGAGATGGATGGTCGCCGATTACAGAACCCGGCTTACAGGCCAGCCCGTCCGTTTTCACAGGCTTGACCAGGCGTTTTACTTTTCGAGGTGCTCTACTGTCCGGTTACTGTCCGGTCTAGAGGTAAAGCAGGGTTTGAACCGGGCACCGATTTGAGCACCGGCCCGGCGCCGAGTGCCGCCTGGAGGACAGACCTGACAGTCTCGTCCTCGTCGCCGATCAGGTGCCCGTAGGTGTCCCAGGTCTCGGCGGCGTTCTTGTGCCCGAGGAGGGCTTGGAGCGCCTTGATCGAGGTGCCGGCGCGGATGTGCATCGAGGCGAAGTAGTGCCGCAGGTCGTGTGGCGTGGCGTCGGTCTTGACCTTCTTGGCCGCGGTGTTCCAGGCCATCCACAGGGTGCTCTTGCCGATCGGGTTGCCCGAGGAGTTGGTGAAGATCAGACCGCTCTTGTGGATGCCGTAGGTCTTCTTCTGGTCATCGATGGCCTCGAGAACGACGTCGGGCACGGCCATGGTCCGCACGCTCGACGGGGTCTTCGGCGGTTTCCAAGTCGGTTCCGTCGTACGCAGCTGGCGGTCGACGCGGATGGTGTTGAAGTCCTTCGAGACCCTGTCCACCGTCAGCCCGAGGAGCTCGCCGCGACGCATCCCGGTGCCAGCCAGAACGGTGATCAGGTTCTTGTAGCGCGGGTAGATCGTCTCGCTCAGCTCCTTGACGACGTCGGTGGTGATCGGCACCAGGGCCGACTTGGGGTCCAGGCGGGGCAGCCGCGCGCCCTCACACGGCGAGCCCGCGAGGACCCGCTCCTTGGCCGCTGCCTTGAGAACGATGGCTAGCACTCCGTAGCGCAGGTGCACGGTGGTGGGCGCCGCGGTGGCCGACCACTTGGCGACGAGCTCCTGGACGTCGGCCTGGCGGATCGAGTCGATCCGCCAGTCGCCGATCTTCGGATAGATGTGGGCGTTGAGGGCAATCTCGAAGGTCGTCCTGGTCGACTCGGCATGGACCTGTCGCGCCCGCCAGGCTTCGGCGTACGCCTTGAAGGCCTGCTTGCCGAGCTCCGGATTGACCCAGTCGCCTCGGACCAGGCCGGCTGTCTGCTCGTCGATCCAGTCCTGGCCCTCAGCCTTGCGGTCGAAGTGCTTGACGTGCTCCTCGCCGGCTCGGTCGACATAGACAGCACGCCAGCGGACCTTGGTCTTGACCTCGCCTTCCTTGGTCGTCCACCTCGCGGTGTGCTTACGGATCGTTGCCATCACTCACCGGCTCTCCTCGTAGGGTCTGTCGTGTCCATGCTCTTCAGGGTAAGTCGTTGCCCCGAACGGGTGTTCGAGGCAACGACCCCTGGATTATCGGATGAGCGGCCGCGCGGCACGCCGCTGCTCGCGCATGAACGTGCGCAGGTCCCCCACGGTGGTGACCAGCCGGCGGCCCATCTTGAAGAAGGCCGGACCGGACTTGCGCTGGCGCCACCAGCGCAAGGTGTTGGTCGACGTCCTGAGGATCTCGGCAGCCTCGGCGAGGGTGAGGAGCTCCTCGGCGTCTCGCTCGGAGAACGGGATCTGGTTCTCGGTCATGTTCATCTCCTGCAGTCGATTTCCGCTGCCCGTTTGGCAGCGACCACGGATGTGCGGCAGGTAGGTGTGCAGGGACCCCCAGCGAGGGGTGGTTTTAGATCCGATCGGATGTCGAGGTCCGATCGGATATGGTCGTAGGTATCGACGGGACGAGGATTCTCCAGGTGGCCCGACGAGTTGCCGGTCTCAGTCAGGCAGAGCTCGCCGAGCGAGCCGGCACGTCCCAGGCAACGCTCTCGGCCTACGAGCGTGGCGCGAAGTCACCGGCGCTGAAGGTGGCCGAGCGCATCCTCAACGCCATGGACCTCGAGTTCTCGCTGCGCCCGCACGTCGACTTCAAGGAGCGGCACGTACGCGGCGTCCAGGCGTTCTGGTTCCCGAACATGCTCTGGGCGGTCGGTCCACCGGACTGCTTCGCCACCCTCAAGATCCCGGACCTGATCAACCTCACTGAGCAGAACGAGTGGGACCTCCGCGACCGAACCGACCGCGCCCGGGCGTACGAGATCCTGATCCGCCGGTGCCTTCCGCAGCAGATGATCCGCTGGCTCGACGGCGCGCTCCTCATCGACCTCTGGGACAACCTCAACCTGCCGGCACCCATCCGCTCGGCCTGGAAGCCGGCCATCAAGGACGCAACCCAACCGCACTCGATCGAGATCAACACGAGCGCCTTCCTGCGCCCGCGCGATCCGTTCACCACAGCGAACGTGCGCATCCGCGGCTACCGTCCACTCCCCCAGGAACCTCCGCCGCCGACTCGCCCGAACCGTCGACCCGATGCCGTCAACGGTCGACCTTGGGGATAGACCCGGTTGCTTCCGCGTTGTTCGAACACGGTCAACTATTCACATTGCGCTTGAAAAGTATCTCTCAGCGAGATACTTTTCAAGCATGAAGGCAAGTCAAGCGGCGGTGACCGTGGCTGAGGTGACGTCGTCCCAATGGGGACTGGTCACCGCAGCCCAGGCCAGGATGCACGGAGTGACCCGACTCGACCTGTCCCGACTCGCGTCTGCTGGCCATCTCGTACGTCTCGCGCACGGCGTCTACAAGCACGCAGGCGTTCCGAGCGACGACTTCGAGGACCTACGTGCCGCCTGGCTAAGCACCGATCCGGAAAGACTCGCGGCTGAGCGTCTCAGCGACGGCCCGGAAGGGGTGGTCGTGTCCGGCCCATCGGCTGCTCATCTCCACGCGCTGGGGGATCTGCCGGCCGACCAACACGAGTTCACCACCAGCAGGCGCAGGCAGACGCAACGGGGGGAGCTGCGGTATCGCCAACGTTCCCTCTCCGATCGGGACGTCACGATCAGGGCAGGGCTGCCGGTCACCACCGTCGAACGGACCATCGCCGACCTCGTCGAGGCGCACACCGACCGCAGCCTCGTCGCCGACGTCCTGGGTGACGCCGCTCGTAAGACCACGATCGACGTCAACGTCCTCGGCGACCTGCTCGCGCCCCTGGCCGATAGTAACGGCCTACGCCGCGGTGACGGGGCGAGTCTGTGTCGCCGTCTGCTGGAGAGCGCCCGCCTGGATCCCGATTCACTCATCCAGCGGATCGCTAGATCAGCGGCGTACGCCACCCTGGCCGAGACGGCGAGGAAGGTCGAGAACATTGGCTGACCTCAAGCCATACTCCTCACCCAACGGTGTTGAAGCCGCGATCAAGGACGCCGCACGTGCTGCCGCCAAAACCGACCCGTCACTCACCATCAATGAGCGCATCCGGTTGGAGTACTTCCGCCGGTTCCTCAGCAGGGTGTTCTCGGAGGGATACGACTCGGAGTGGATCCTCAAAGGCGGCACAGGGATGCTCGCTCGGGTTCCGTCGACCCGCTCGACCCTTGACATCGATCTCTACCGCGAAGGATTCACGCTCGACCAAGCGCTCGCCGACCTGCGGCGGCTGGCCGAGGTGGATCTGGGCGACCACTTCCGGTTCGTCTACACCGGCCACGAGCAATCCATCGGCGGGGAGGAGCAGCCCTACACGGACGGCTACCGCGTCCACTTCGAGGTCTACATCGGCGCCCAGCGGAAGTCCCAGATCAACATCGACCTCGCCATCGGCGTCGGCGTCACCGCACCAGTCACCACGACGGCGCCAGCCAGCGGCCTCAGCCTCCCTCGGCTGCCCAGCTCCCCCTACCGTCTCTACCCCGTCGTCGACCAGGTCGCCGACAAGGTCTGCGCCACCATGGCGACCTACAACGGACGTCCCTCCAGCAGGGAGAAGGACCTCGTCGACCTCGTCGTTCTCGCCACCACCCAGGAAGCGTCCGGAGCCGCGCTGCACACCGCCATCGCCCACGAGACCCGCCTGCGGCAGATGGCGCCGATCACCCACTTCACGACACCGACCACCTGGGGCGCGGCGTACGCCAAGATGACCAAGTCCGTGCCGTACTGCTCCGCCTACCGGACGGTCCAGGAGGCTCGTGACCTCATTGTCTCCTTCATCGATCCAGTGCTCGACGGCGCCGCGGCTGACGCCATCTGGCTCCCAGGGAGCCGGACGTGGCAGCGCGGCGACATCCTCTGACCTGCGATGCCTGACTGATTTCGTCGACAGATACACCTTGCTGTCGACGTTTCCAACCGGGCTACATCCCGATGGCCGGTCCTGACGGCTGGGACGTGGTGCGGCGATCGTCTGGCCAAACCCCCTGCCGCGGCCCGGGCGATCTCGATGTGCGGGGATCACGAACAGGCGTACGGACATAGCGTGCCATCGCGCGCGATCCGTAGCGCTCGATGTCTTCCGCTGCGCGTTGGGCGGCGTGCGCGGGTCCGAGGTCGGCGCGGTCGCGACCGAAGACCTCGATCCACTGCTGGCGTGCCTCGTCGAGATCCTCGGCCACGAGGTGGGCGATGTTGTGGTCGCGACCTCGGGTCATGCCCACGTACGCCGATGAGCCGCTGGTGTGGTGCCCGACCAGCACGTGCGCGGTCGAGACAGTGACGCCCTGGATCCCGTGGACTGTGGTGGCGTACGCAAGTTCGACATGCTCCGCCACGTACTCCCGCGGGAGTCGGCGGCGACCGGGAGGCCCAGACACCTGAAGCCCTCTGCGGTCGACGGACGTGACGGTCCAAGTCTCGCGGTTGGCGACGCCGGTAGTCGAGTCGTTGTGGCGGGTTGCGACGACATCGCCGATCCCGATCCGCTCGCCGCCCGCTGTCACCACGCCGTCGGAGACCTCGCCGGTGATCCGGCGGAGGTCGTGGACCAGACCGTTGATCTTGGCCACCTGCTCGCGAGTGTCGGCCACCACTGCGTCGCCGCACTGGGCGATCCCGGCCAGCGCAGCGAGACGCTCGACCTCGCTGGCATGGACCACGATCTCGCCACGGCCCGCCAGCTCGTCGAAGACCTCACCGGGAGCCTCACCACGGCGCATCTGCAGAGTGAGCCGGGCGTAGCGCGGGTCGGTGAACCGGCGTACGCCATCCATGGCGAGATGGCTGCTGGGCGCATACCGACAGGCGAGGTCGAGCACTCCCCCGCGGCCGACCGCCGGCAACTGATGACGATCGCCGACGAGCGCGACCCGGGCGCCAGTATCGTCGGCCAACGCCAGGAGTGCATCAGCGCTGTCCTGGTCGAGCATGCCCGCCTCGTCCACGACCAGCAGGTCGCCGGCGGCGAGTCGAGCCGATGCCGCAGGCTCAGTGTGGATCCGACCCCACCGACCCTTCGCGTCCCATCGGTAGCCGTGCTGGTGCAGCAGCCAGGCAACCGGAGCCGCGGAGGCGTCGATCTGCGCCGACGCGACTTGGGCCGCCTTCCGGGTCGGCGTCACGACCATCATGCGACTCCCTTGAGCACGAACGAGGGCGTTTGCGGCCGCCAGCGTGGCTGTCTTACCGGCGCCTGCCGCCCCCTCGACCACCAACAGCGCACCCGAGCCCGCCACTTGAGCGGCAGCAACGGCCTGCTCCGGATCGAGACGGGCAAACGAAGCCGGCACTCGGCGGGAGGCGGCCGGCTTCCCACCAGCATCCGCTCGTCGGGCAAGGCGGTCGACAAGGTCGTACTCGACTGCCAGCACTCGTGGCGAGGTCAAGGCACGTACGTGTTCCGGTACGTCATCGCGACCGAGCAACGGCACCGACGCCGCCACCACCCGCGCAGTGAGGTCCTCGGCAAGCTCCTGTCGAACAGAGGCCTCGGCGACCACGTCGGTGGCAGTGACCAGCCGCTCGACCTCGCCACGAGCGTCGGCGGCGTTCCAGGCCGATCGGCGTGCTCCCAGCAGACTCACGGCGTCCGCGACCAGTCGGTCCCGGTCCAGCCTCCCGATGCGCTGCGGCCGTAGCTTCGCCGATCTCCTCGGCGGCTTGAACCCCAGTTCGGCGAGCTGCTCGCGCCAGTGCTGCTCCAGTTCGGCACCCGAGGTCGGCATGACCTTGTCAGGACGCGCATCGGCCCACGCCCTGCGATCCCACGCGCGCCGCAACGCCGGCCCGGGCTCCTCACCCGGATGATCTGCTCGCCACGAAGCCTCGTACCGATCCATGTTCTGCTCGATCTGCTTCGACCTGGCACTGAACGCACCCACGTACGGCTCCAGCTCGACGATCTCGCCGGACTCCGGGTCGAGGTGGTAGGCGAGGCTCGCGAGCACCGACCTGAATCCGAGGTCGGCCTGGACAGCGGCATGTCCGATCCCGTTGATCGCCTCGATGCTGTCGCGCAGACCGACGGTGTGCAGCCCACGCCACCGCCCCAGTGCCCTCACTCGGGTGTTGAACTGCAGGTGCAGATGCCGGTGGGGATCACCGGCCCGCGAGGTGTAGTGACGGATCACCGCCGCCTCCATCCCCTCCACCGGCACGTGCACCTGCCGCCCTCTCGGCCCGACACGCGTGGTCGCGTGCTCCCCTACCCACGCCAGGATCTGCTTGACCGCACGCTCCTGCGCGCCGTCGTACGCGACGCTCACCTCGGGATGCACCGCGGCCGCCAGCGACCACGTCTTCGGTCCGTTCACGGCAACCTCGAGGAACTTGACCCCATGCGCGTCGGTCCGCAGACGCCCCTTTGCCTTGCCAGTCTCGACGTCGTAGCCAGCGACCCACCGCTCGTACGTCGGGCCATCCATGGCGCGGGCCGACCCGACCATTTTGCCGTGGACGCGGTAACGCACCACGAGGCCGCTGCCCTCACCGAGGTAGTAGTCGTCCGCCGCAGATCGGTCCGCCTCCACGTAGCGGCGCGCGTTGGCCGCCGAGGCCTTGTAGAACTTCACCCCGCCATGCACCCGAACACCTCCGTCGACAACCATCAATGACCATCAAATCCCCAGGTCATCACCGCATTTATACTCAAATGCGTAGCATGCGTGCCGACAACTTCAGTAGTGGCGTACCCCCAGGTGAGCGTTGAATTTTCGGATCCGTCGTCATCCGTCGATGTCCGTCGGTGCAGCACTTGGAAGGAAGGCCGCAGCGTTGACGACAAGCTCTGGCGACCAGGAGCACGAGAGTTCGATTGTCGCGACCGACACCTATCCAGCCGCCTTGGTGGCCCGAGGTGCTTGGCGAAGGTCCGTCTTGAACCGGTCGTCCCGTTGAGCACCACGGAGTCGGGACGAAGCGACGTCGTCACATATCGCTGCGACGGCGGCATCGGAGCTTCGCGCCTGGACAGCGGTCAGGATGGCGAGCCTCGGCGAGGCGTCCGGACCTCACTCTTCGAGGTTTCGGGCAGTCACGCCTTCGAGGGCACTCTTGACTGCTGATTCCGCGGCAGACGCGAGAACGTCGGCCGGAACGACGAGCATGCCGATCGATACTTCGCTCTCCTCGGCAGGAGTGCGATGGACTGCAGCCAGGCCTGCTCGATTTCCCGTTGCGGGTCTGCGCACTCCTTTCGAAGCCAACGGCGAAGCTCTCCGTTGTGTGCGGCGACGACTGCCGCGGCCGTGACCTCGGCTGCCCGGGCCGGGTGTCACCCGCGGGGCCGGGGCCTGGTTCCGTGGCCTGCTGGTGTGCACGGTCGACGGCACCCACCTGATGCTGCCCGACGAGGACAAGATCAAACGCGTCTATCCCAAGCCGAAAGCCGGCCCGAACGGTGAGTCTGGATACCCCGATGCGCGTGTGGTCGCGCTGGTCGCGTGCGGAACACGGCATCTGATCGGTGCCGTGTTCGGGACCACCAGCATCGGGGAGACCACCTGGGCTCTCGGGCTGCTCGGGCACTAGCACGCCGGGATGCTGCTGCTCGGGGACCGCAACCTGCCGATCAAAGCGTTGACGGGCCAGGTCGCCGCCACCGGCGCGGACTTCCCGATGCGGGTCAACACCACGACCGCCCGCGATCTCCTCATCCTGGCCGCTCACCAGCACGAACACACCGCCATCGACCACACCGCCGTCGACTCGGTCGGCCGGATCGGCACAGCCGTGCTGGCCACCCTCCTCCCCGCCCGCAGGACCCGGACAAGCGACCGCGCCATCAAATGCGCCGCATCGAAGTACCAAGCCCGCGTCACCACCGACCGCACCAGCCGGGCCCATGAGCGGACGGCGTGGCGGACGTGTGCGGCCAGCGGCTAGATGACAAATTCCAAGGTGTGCCAGTGGTCGTAGGCGGTCAGTAAGCGTCGCACGGTGAGTCCGACGGCGGGCGTCGTTGTGCCAGTCTCCACAAAACCCGGGGCTTGACAACTTGACACCAGTGACACTCGGCATAGCCGTGGCTCAACAGGACAGGAACTTTCTCGACGCTTCCCTTCCTCGATCGCGTCACGACCCCCACTACCACCAATCCACGGGGTTCTGAGCGTGCTGGATCAGGTATGGAGACGTCGCACTGACGAGTGGGTTGGCCACTCCCCCAGCCTTGCACGCACGTGAAGTGATGCAAGCCTGTCCCTGCGACAGGCGTTCGGGACAGGAATGTCTGCCATCGACCGAGCCGGCCCGCAACTGGTCCCCAATCGACCGATGCGGCGCAGACGGGCCGATCGGCAGTGCCGCTACCGGCTACCGGCCGACATCACACATTCGTCGCAAACCGATCCAGGTAGCGCTCCAGCCCACGAACCGCGTCCGACAGGCCGGTCGCGGGCAGGCGCACAACGAACGACGACACACCCGCCTCCTCGAGGGCGCGCAGATGCTCGGCGTGCTTCGCGAGGTCGCCACCTTCGCGCAGCACGTCGCTCTCCCACGTCTCGACCTGGACGTCCGGCTCGACTCCCGGACCCTGGATCCGCAGGGTCTCTTCCCTGAGCTCGCGGATCAGCCCGCCGAGCTCGTCGATGCCCGCGATCCCCGGGGTGCGTGCTGTCGTGGTGACCGGGGGCGATACCAACATTGGACTCCATCCTTGTTGCCCCGCGGCCCGGCGACGTGCCCGAGCGCTGTTCCCGCCGATCAGGATCGGGGGTCCACCGTCCTGTACCGGCGATGGCAGCTGTGCAACCTGGACAGCGCGCGCGAACCGACCTTCGTGGTCGAACGGGACCTGGGTCCAGACTCCACGCATCACGGTCAGCGCTTCGTCAAAGATCGCGTTGCGGTCGTCCATCTCCACGCCGAGAGACCGGAACTCCGAACGGAGGTATCCCGCACCGGCCACCACGACGAGTCGCCCGTCGGCGAGCCGGTCGAGGGACGCGAGCGACTTCGCGGCAGCCAACGCGTTCCGGTGCGGCAGCACGAGCAGATACGTCATCATGCGCACACTCGTGGTCACGGCCGCGCAGAACGACAGCGCGGCGATCGGGTCGAACGTCTGGTGCCCCCCGCCTCGCAACCACTTGAGCGACGGAGCCGGGTGCTCAGTGAACGCGACAGCGTAGGCACCGGCCTCGTCGGCTGCCACGGCCAGCCGCTTGACGGACGAGGCATCGTGCAACTCTGGATGATGCCCTGGTCCGTCGACCGGATACTCAACCGTGATCCGCATGCGTCACCTTCCGGTACGACGGCGCGACGACAGCCTTGAGCGCGGTTCCGACACGCATCGCGGAAAGTGCGCCCTGCACGTCGTCGAGATCGAACCGGTGCGTCACGACGTCGCGGAACGGAAAGCGGTCTCGATGAGCCTGGACGAACTGCATCGCCTTCAGCCCGGCCTCGGGGAGAGCTCCGAGGTTGCCGATCACGCGGGCAGCCTTGGCGGTGATCGGCACCGGGTCGAAGGGCACCTCGCGCGAGCCCGAGTACAGGCCCGACAGCAGGTATCGACCGTGGCGCGCCAAGAGCGCCACTCCCTCGGTGAATGCCTCTGGGACTCCCGCTGCCTCGATCACGACGTCTGCTCCACGGCCTGCCGTCAGCTCGAGCACGCGGGCTCGTCTTTCTTCGGCAGTGGTGGCCGCGAGATCGAGCGTCGTGGTCGCACCGAAGGCGCGTGCGAGCTCCAATCTGCTGGTCGGCGCGCCGATCACGATCACGTGGGCTACCGGACTCATCGAGGCGACCATGGCGGCTGCGATCCCGACCGGGCCGCTGCCCTGCACCACCACGCTCTGCCCCGTCTCCAGCAGTCCAAGTCTTTGGGCGCCGGACAAGGCGGTCGGCAAGGCACAGCCGAAGGCGACGAGCTCCTCGTCGGTCACGGGACCGCCTACACGGAAGAACGGCACCCGCCGGGAAAGGCTTGCCACATCTCGATAGCCGGCAGCATTGGGAACCGCCGCCGGAAGCGGCCACTGCCGATTGTCGCAAGGCTTGCCGGACACGCGGCACGAGTGACACTCCCCGCACGGGGACGTTCCGGCGTACCACACGATGCGATCGCCGATCGAGATTGGCATACCGGCCCAGTCGACGTTCGTACCGTCGCCGAGTTCCTGGATCAGCCCGACTGCCTCGTGGCCGAAGGAGATCCTTCCGGTGGCATCGCGCACATCACCATCGAGGCGATGCACATCGCTACCGCAAACGCCGGCCAGGCTCACGCTTGCGACGAGTCCCCCCGGCTCCGCGATGGGATCCGGTGCGCGCTCCACAGAGAGCGCGAGGGTGTCCATGTCGAAGACAGCTTGCCGCCCGGCAATGGGGCTCGATGTGGTGGTCATTCCGGCCGGAAGGGGGCGAGATACTCCCGGAGTGCCTCGCGATAGGCATCCCAGTCGATGGACTCGGTTGACTTGTAGAGATCGATCCAGTCCTTCTCGGTCGTTGGGCTGCCGGACTCGACCTTCAGATTCTTGCCGCCGGTCTTCCTCCAGTCCGCAACCAAGGAGGACAGCTCGTCGCTGAACGCCTCGGCATCGTCGACCCCGTCGGGAGGGTTCGCCAGGGCTTCCTCGGTGTACGTCTCACGCGCGGACTCGATCGTCTTGTTGAACTCTGTGGGGTCGACGAACTCGACACCCTTCGCTGGCGCTTCCTCAGCCCACCTGACGTTGGATGCCACCGTCTTCTCGACGATGGTTCCGAGCAGGTTGATGCGGGCATCGAAGATGATCTGCTGCACCTCGAGCGGCAGCGACTCGAGCGTCGACTTGCTCATCAGGAGCTGCGAGCCGACCGAGGTGGCGAAGTTCGCCGGCACGTAGTACTTCGCCTGGTCCCACACGGACAGCGTCATGAACGGACTCACCACGTTCATGAAACAGTCGATGACGCCACGCTGTAGCGCTTCGTAGACGTCGGCGACTGGCAGGAAGACGTTCGACATCCCGAGCTCCGACACCTCTTCTGAGAACGGTGGCCCGGGCGTGCGGACGATGTTGCCCGAGGCGTCGTCCGCGGAGCCGACCTCGGGCTTGCACAGGAGGTTGTTGGGCGCAGTGCCCCACGTGGCCAACGATGTCGCGTCGTACTTCGCCAACTCGTCCTGAACGGGCCCGGACTGGTAGGCCGCGAACTGCACCGGTGTGCCCTCGACGAGCGTCTGCGGGAATTCAGGAGCGATCACGCTCTGAGTCAGCTCGGCCTCCCAGACGCCGACCGGGAGCTGGTCCGGGGCGTTCGATGCCGACACGAACGTGATGTCCGTCAGCCCGGACTGGATCGAGCTGATCGCTTCTTCGAGTGGGTGAAGGGACTCGGCGTAGTAGGACTTGAACGTGATCTTGCCGTCGGTCTTATCGGTGACCTCGTCCATGAACGTCTGCATCGCTTGCACATGGGCGGCGGTGTCCACGTTGGACTCGCTGTAGATGAGCTCAATCGGCTCCATCTCCGCCAGCGAATCCGCGCTCGCCCCTCCGGCCCCCACGCCCGCACACCCGCTCACCGCCAGGCAGCCCCCCAATGTCAAGGCTGTCGCGCGTAGCCACAGTTTCCTTTGCATGCCTCACTCCTGTATCCAGGTCGATCTCACCGAGGCGACCTTGTCGGTCTTGGTGGGCTCGATGATCCGCCCACGCAGCGGTCAGGGATATGCGTCCGCGCTCGCACCACGAGGACCCGCCTGACGGCACGTCGATGGTGGCGGAGCACCTCGCGTGTGGTTCATCCGATCAATGAGAGCGCGTTGACGGGACAACCGCTGACAGCACTGCGAACCTGCTCGATGTCAGCGGGACGGATCTCGGCGCTCTCATCGACCTCGAGCTCACCCTCGTCGTTGATCACGAAGAGGTCGGGCGCGAGCCCTTCGCAGATGCCGAGGCTCACACACTTCGCCTGGTCGACCGCAATCCTCATGACGACCTCCTCGTCGACCGGCCAACGGCCGTCCGGCCCGTCATCGGGCAGCTGCTTGGGCGAGTCGGAAGAGCGCGAACGTGTTGCCGACGAGGCCTCCGTCCACCAGGATCGTCTGACCCGTGACGTACCCCGAGTCATCGGACGACAAGAAGCTCACCGCCTTGGCGACGTCCGCCGGGATTCCCAGTCGTCCCAGCGGGATGTTTGGGGTGGGATCGGGGTCTTCCCCCGGCTTCACCGCCCGGTTCGTCCCCTCCGTCTGAATGCTGCCCGGAGCCACCGCGTTGACCCGGATGCTGTCACCTGCGAACTCGAGAGCCGCCTGTTGAGTGAGCATCGTCGCCGCGGCCTTCGAGGTCGCATACGCCGCCAGGCCCGGCGCCGCGACGTGCGCCGACATGGAGGTGACGTTCACGATCGCGCCCGCGCCGTCGGCTCTGAGCTGAGCGTGGAACGCCTGCATGCAGCTCAGGACACCGTGGACGTTGACCCGGAGAACCCGATCAAAGTCCTCGCGGCTGACTTCCATCAGCGGCATCGAAGGGTAGACGCCAGCACAGTTGACGAGCACTCCCAGGGCTGGGACCACAGTGGAAGCGGAAGCGATGGAGTCCGGGTCCGTCACGTCGAGCACAAGAGGAGTGCCGGCCACCTTGTCGGCGGCCTCCTTGGCAAGCCGTTCGTCATAGTCCGTGACATACACGTGGAACCCGTCCTCCGCGAGTCGTTCGGCGATCCCGAACCCGATTCCCTGTCCCGCACCCGTCACAAGGGCGTTCCGCGTCATGATGATCCTCTTCGTCCGATAGAAGCAGTGCTCCTTGCGGGCTACTTCGTTATCTTTGTAATGAATGCCACCATAGAACGCGCACCCAGTGGAAGACAAGCATCAGCCCAGACTTCGTCCGAACGACTGCTCACGCGCAAGCGCGGCGCTCGGTTCTGATGCCAGGTGCCTCAATGCCGCTACTTGTTTATCTTTGCAATGAATGCCAATATGAGTAGCCTGGTGTCGAGGACTCAGTGACAACTACGAAGGACGTTCCATGTCGACCGATCGGATAAGCGTAGAACTCCCATGGTTCCCGCAATTGCGGGAAGACCCGATGCGGCCACCGCCTGAGTACGAGATCTGGCGCGAGCAGGACGCAGTCGTGAAGGCGCAATTGCACAGCGACCAGCGCGCATGGGTGGTGGTCCGGCACGAGGCGGCGCGTGAAGCACTGCTCCATCCTGACATCTCCGTGGATGCAGAGCACCCGCACTTCCCGAAGGTGCGCAAGGGAATCACGTCGAGAGCCAACGACACCATGCTCCGGCACATGGATCCACCGATCCACGGGAAGTATCGCCGGATGCTGGCCCGTCAGTTCACGGCGAAGCGCGTGGCCGAGCTGCGGCCTGAGCTCGAGCGAATCCTCACCGAGACGATCGACGCGATCCTCGCGACGGGAGGACCGGTCGATCTGCATCACGAGGTGAGCCTCGTGATCCCGACCAGGGTCATCTGCGCGCTGCTCGGCGTCGACTACCGGTATAGCGCGGACGTCCAGAGGCTCGCCAGTGTCACGGCGTCAGCGGCGTCGAGCCCCGAGGAGCTGGCAGCAGCGGCTGGCGAGCTGTATGGGATCTTGGACCGCATCATCACCGAGCAGGAGAGCGAGCCGCGCGAGGGGCTGATCGGGCGGCTCGTCACCGAGCACTTGGCCAACGGCGAGATCGAGCACAGGCAGATCCTCGGGCAGGTGTTCATGATCATCATCGCCGGTCACGAGACGACAGCAAACACCATCTCGATGGGCATGCTCCAACTGTTCGCCCAGCAGGACATCCGTGATCGCGTCGCTGCGAGTCCCGACCTGATCCCCGGGATGGTCGAGGACATGATCCGGATGCATTCCCTCGTGGACGGGACGCTCTCCCGCGTCGCCAAGGCCGACATGGTCATCGGCGGCCAAGAGATCAAGAACGGTGAAGGTGTCATCGTCAACATCAGTGCGCCGAACTTTGACCCGCGGTTCTGGGACCGTCCGTACGAGCTGAACCTCGACCGCAACAGTCGGGATCACCTCAGTTTCGGCGCGGGTCCGCACATGTGCGTCGGACAGAATCTCGCACGGGAGGAGCTCTACCTAGCCTTCCACCAGCTGCTGACACGTATCCCGACCCTTCGCCTGGCCGAGGACGACGCGGTGGAGATGCATAACGACGGGTTCATCTACGGTGTGCGCCGTCTCATGGTCGACTGGTGAGCTTCGAGGGCGACAGCGGGATGAAGGTTGCGGTCATCCACGACTACCTCGGCGTTGCCGAGCGCATGGCCGACTGGTCCCGAGTGCGCGCACTGGCAGAGCTCGATTTCTTCACCGCGCCTTTCGACGACGACGACGTGGTCGCACAACTGGCGGGCTATGACGTCATCTGCGCTATGCGGGAGCGACTGCCGCTGACGGCGGCACTCATGGACCGACTACCCCGGCTGAAGATGTACGTCGCCACCTCGGAGCGGAACCGCGTCATCGACTTCGATGCCGCCCGGGAGCGCGGGATCGAGATCGCGGCGACACCCAGCGGCGGGCTGGCGAGAGCGGCAACAGCGGAACTGGCCTGGGGACTGTTGCTGGCAGCGTCACGTGGGATCGTGGCGGAGGACCGAGCAGTGCGCGACGGCACCTGGCAGACCATGCCGTTCCCGTCGCTCTACGGCCGCACCATCGGCATAGTTGGCCTCGGAGGAGTCGGCCGGTACATCGCTCGGTACGCGCACGCGTTCGGCATGTCTGTGCTGGCGTGGAGTCCGCACCTGGCCGAGATGGCGTGCGTGGAGGCAGGTGCGACCAAGGTCGAGCTGGACGATCTGCTCCAACTCAGCGATGTTGTGACGCTCCACATCGTCGCGTCGGAATCGACACGGCACCTGATCGACGCTCGTGCCCTCGCCCTCATGAAGCCGACGGCAGTGCTCGTCAACACCTCACGCGGAGCGCTCGTCGACGAGGTGGCTCTCGTGGATGCGCTCCGACTTGGCCGACTGCGCGCAGCCGCGCTCGACGTGTTCGAGAGGGAGCCGCTTCACCCAGATGACCCGTTGACCAAACTCGACAACGCACTCCTCAGCCCCCACTCCGCGGGCTTCACGGAGGAGACGTACCAGGTCTGGTACCAGGGCACCGTCGACGCCGTCGTGGCCTTCCTCGAAGGACGCGAGATCCCGATACGTCACCTGCCGGGGTGAACTGGCGCATCGTCTTCATCGTCACAGCTGTCTATGCGGTCCTCGCGCGGCTCGAACGAAGCCCTCGAGGCACCCGGGGAGGCCGGCAGGGTGAACGCTGAAGAGAGGACGACGCCCCCGGCACGAGAGGTCCTTGGTCTCTTGGCTCAGACGTGCTGCCGGTGCCGCATCGGCACGCTCTCGTTGGCGACAAGCGTCAGCCCACCGTCGACGCAAAGGTTCACACCAGTGATGAACTTCGCGGACGGCCCGGCGAGGAAGGCGACCGCCTCAGCGATGTCCTTCGGCTCGCCGACCGCGCGGAGCGGAAGCGCGTCGGCGCGCTCCTTGGCGAGTCTCGCAAGGTCCTCGGGAGCCACGCCCTTGCGCGCTTCGCCCCACATCGGCGTGTGGATCGGTCCGGGAGAGACCGCATTCACCCGCACACCCACCGGGCCCCATTCCAGAGCGAGGGTCTTGACAAGCATGA
Source organism: Nocardioides sp. NPDC051685 (assembly GCF_044453405.1). Classification (NCBI taxonomy): domain Bacteria; kingdom Bacillati; phylum Actinomycetota; class Actinomycetes; order Propionibacteriales; family Nocardioidaceae; genus Nocardioides; species Nocardioides sp. NPDC051685. Next base: position 543,153 of record NZ_JBITCR010000002.1, read on the forward strand.
TGAGAGCGGCCTTCGCCGGCGAATATGCAGACAACCCCGGATGCGGGTGAACGCCGCTCGTGGACGCGGTCGCGACAAACGATCCGCCCGATTCGCGGAGCGCCGGGAGTGCCGTGGAAGCGAGCAGCCAAGCGGCGCGTGCGTGCACAGCGAAGAGGGACTCCCAATCGTCCAGAGAGGTCTCATTGAGAATCCCAAGACGAGTGTTCCCGGCGTTCGACACCAAGATGTCGAGACCGTCGGCGAACGCGATCGCCTCTTGAGCGAGAGTCACCGGGAAAACGGCGGAGGACAGATCCCCCACAGAGACGAGCACCGAGGCCCCACCATCGCGGAGCTCGTCCGCGAACACGGCAAGCTCCGGTGTCTCCTGTGTCGCCGACATCGTCAGACGGGATGTCCGTCCCTGCACGAGCGCATCAGCCATGAGCTTGCGACAGATGGCGCCGCCGATCCCATCCGGCTTCACCCCGGTAACCAGCACGCGCAGCGGGCGCTCGTCGGCTCCACCCGGCGGAACCTGAGATCTCATCGTCGTTTCGCGCACCGCACGATCACTTGCCTCTCATACTGACGTCGAACTTCTCGACGTACGCGTAGAGGCGGGTCAACCTCAATGAGGAGAACTTCCAGTCCTCGTCCACCCGCCGGTAGGTCTCGTGGTAATGACCAGTGCCACGGAGTCGGTAGCCGTGCTCCGGCCACACCAGTACGTCTTCCATCGCCCAGATGCCCGTCGCCGCGTCAGCACCCGTGAACTCGATCTCGGGCTGGTGACCGTGGTGAGTCGTGATGAGCGGTCCGATGTTGGCTGCGACGCGGGCCACAAACGCGTCGACACCCGAGGACTGCAAGGGCTTCTGAGCTTCGGCAGGCCGAAGGTCCATCAGATAGTCGGGAAAGCCGTTGTCGAGCGGACCGATCTGAGCATCCTCGGCGAAGAGGCGTCCAAACCCCTCCCAGTCCTTGGTGTCGAGGCAGCGGAAGTAGCGAGCTTTGAGGATACGGATCGCCTCGATGTCTTCGAGCCGAGTGCGCGCTCCAGTGTCAGTCATGAACGGAAACCCCTCTGTTTGTCTTTGTAACCTTCATCCGTTTGGCACAGTGCGCCCGTTGATGGCGATCGTGCCCGTGCGCACCTCGTACGCGAGGCAGGCTCTTGCCGAGGCTTGGTTACCAGGTGACAGGCATGGTGCGGACTCCGAAGGTGAAGCCGTCCCTCACGAAGTCGACCTCACTCTCGGGGACGGCGAGTTGAAGCGACGGCGCGCGGCTCAGGATCGTCTCGAAGACGATCTCGAGCTCCGCGCGGGCCAGGTTCTGGCCGGCGCATGCGTGGATGCCCGCACCGAGGCCGACATGGGTACTGTCACCGCGATCCGGCTTGAACGTGTACCCGTTCTCCCAGGCGCGCGGGTCGAAGTTCGCCGGCGACAGGACCGGGATGATGCCTTCGCCCGCCGGAATCGTGACACCGCCGAGATCCAGCTCGGCAGTGGTGACGCGCGCGGTCGCCCCGTCGGCGATGCTGTGCATGCGGAGCATCTCGTCAATCGCGACCGGAATCGCCTCAGGATTCTGTCGCAGGTACTCCCGCTTGTCCGGCTCCCTAAACAGCTGAACCAGGCCCATCGAGATCGTGTGCGCAGTCGTCTCGTGTCCGCCGACGATCAGCACGAACGAATTGGCGACGCACTGTTCCCGGGTAATCTCCCCTGCCTGCATCGCAGTCGTCAGCATGTTCAAGACGCCGTCTTCGGGATTTTCGATCCCCTCGTCGACGATTCTTTCGACGAGGGCGAACATCTCTTTGGCGGCCGCATTGAACGTGGCGGCATCCGCACTGGCCGAGGTTGTCACCCGGGCCAGGCGTTCGAAGTCGTGGTGATAGCTGTAGTCGATACCAAGCAGCTGGCAGATCACCGTCGAGGGAACGACGAGGCTGAACTCCTTGTGGAGGTTCGCCGGCTTGCCCAGCGTGAGGAGGCGGTCGAGGGCGTTGTCGACGATCTGCTGGATTCCAGGTCGCAGACTGTTGATGCGCTTCAGTGAGAACCAGGGGGCCAGCATCTTGCGAAACTTGCCATGGAGCGGCGGATCCGTGTGATTGACGAGAAGATTGGGGCGATCGAAGGTCTGCCCCGCCCGCACCTGGGGGAAGTGATCCGCGCTCGGGTCGCGGGAGACATGAGGGCTCTCGAAGACCTCGCGGGCCTCCTTGTGCCGCAGGACGACCCAGGCTGTCGTTCCATTCTGGAGGGTCACCTTCTTCGCGGGCGTCTCCTCACGCCATTCCTCGTACGCGGGAGGCGGTCGAAACGGATCGTCGCGGCGTTGAGGGAACGGGGGCGGTACGGCAGTGTCGTCGACGGCAGTCATGGCTCTCCTTACCCGGAAACAAGACTTTGAGATGTTCGGCGTTCAGCTACAGCGGAATCACTCCTTGGGCACGAGCAGGCCGTTGACGCGAGGACCTGCCTTGACAGTGACGTAGTCCTCGGGCCGGTAGGCCGGGAAATGGTTCTCGGCGGAGAATCCGATCTCCTTGGTGACGAACCAGCGAGGTACGTCGTCGGCCGACTTGAAGCTCTCCATCGCATCCTTGAGCGCCTCCGGCTCGATGCTGCCGGCCTTCTCCACGGCCGCGACCGCGAGCATGACGCAGGCGTACTGGTCGCCGTAGACCTCGGCTGCGAATGTCGGTTCGTCGACGTGCTTCGCGAGGGCATCCTGGTACTCCTTGAAGTCCGACGACTCGGTCACCGGCGTGCCTGTGACGTTAAGCGCCTGGGTGCTGAGGTACACACCAGAAAGCGCCGTCTCGTCGACGAGCTCCCCGAGGTTGTTCACGGCGAAGGTGTCGTCACCCACCACCGGGACGTCCCACGCCATCTTCGCCCGGGTCTTGAGCATCACACCGGCAATCGGCCCGAAGCCGTCGACCACGAGCACCTCGGGGTTGCCTGCCTTCAGCTGCTCGTACTGCGAGGTCAGGTCCGTTGCGGCTGGATCAGCGTCCACGGTCTCGAAGTCGATCCCAGCTTTCTCGGTTGCCGCGATCGCGGCCTCCTTGGCTGCGACGCCAAGCTCCGTGCTCGGATAAACGCCGGCCGCCTTCGTGTAGTCGAGCTCCTTGAGGCTGGCGACCATCGCTTCGGCGACGTAGCGCGACAACGCCGAGTCACCGAAGGCGTACGGGTGCTTCTCCGGGTCGTCGAGCGCCTCTGCCGATGCCGTGGTGCACGACGGCACCTGCGCCTTGGTGAGAATCGGCTGCATCGGCATGGCCTCGGTGCTGGTCGCGCCGGCATGCACGAAGTCGACCTGGTCCCCGGAGCTCAACTTCTTCTGCAAGGCGCTGACCGCCTCGGTGGCGGTGCCGGTGCTGTCGACGAAGGACAGCTCGATCGGCTCGCCGTTCGTGCCACCGTTGGCGTTGGCGACGTCGACCGCCGCCTCCACCGCCGCCTTGTCCGCTTCGCCGATGGAGGCGAGCGGCCCGCTGAGGGGCAGCACCGCCACATAGTGAAGGCCTTCGGAGTGCGACGCACCTCCGTCGCCGCAGGCGGCCAGCGCGCCGAAGACGCTGACCATGCTCATGGCCAGAGCTGCCCTGCGAATCCTCTTGGGTCGCGACTCGAGCATCGAACGCCTCTCTGTCTTCCGCAACCTAGCCGCCCTAGGTCATCAATTCAATATTTCAATAGATTAAGGCTGGGCAAGATCAAGGGCCGCCATGATGTCGTCCCGGGAGAGACTTCCGGCAGCTCCCGAGTGGACCACGCGGCCCTGGTCGAGCATCAGGACCGTGTCCGCGAGCTCGGCGTACACGTCATCGGCCAGTTCCTCGACCAGGAGCACTGCCAGACCGTCGTCCTTCACGGAGGCGATCACGTCCCGTACCTCGCCGATCGCCCTGGGCGAGAGCCCGGACGAGGGCTCATCGAGCAGCAAGACCTTGGGCTGCGCAGCAAGAGCCTGGGCGATGGCGAGCAATTGCTGCTGCCCGCCACTGAGCGAACCGGCCCGGTCCGAACAACGTTCGCCGAGGAGCGGAAACCGGTCGTACATCGAAAGGATCGCGGCGTTGACGTTCGCCCGGCCTGATGCGCGGGTCATCGCGCCCAGGGAGAGATTGTCGCGCACGCTGAGCTCGCGGAACACTCGCTTGCCTGCCTGTACCAGGCCGATCCCATGCTTGGCCCGCTTGTGTGCGGGCCACGACGAGACCGACCTACCGTCCAGATGCACCGATCCAGACGTGGCCGGCAGGAGCCCCGCGATGCCGGACATCAGCGTGGTCTTGCCAGCGCCGTTGCGTCCCCTCAGGACACAGACCTCTCCGCGGTCGACAGCCAGGCTCGCGTCCCACACGACGGTGAGATCGCCGTACCCCACCTGCAGGGATTCGACGACCAGCGCCTTCGAACTCGGACTCATCGGTGCACCCCTTCCGAGCTGCCATTCAGCATGTTCTGGGGCGCGGCAACGTCATCCACGGCTGTCTTGCCGAAGTACGCCGCCAGCACCGCGGCGTCGCCGCGCACCTCTTGTGGCGTCCCGGAGGCGATCACCTCGCCTCGCTCCATGACGAAGACCCGGTCCGCAGTGTCGAGAAGGAATCTGACGTTGTGCTCCACCAGGATGATCGTGGCCCCGGCGCCACGAGCCCGGTCGATCAGCATCCGGAGCTCGGCCAGGCTGACGTCATCGAGCCCGGCAGCGGGCTCGTCCAGCAAGAGCACGCGAGGTCGGCTTGCAACGGCCCGGACGACCTCGAGCAGGCGACGTGTCCCGAGGGGAAGCTGCTTGGCCTCCTCGTTCGCAAACTGCCTGAGGCCGGCGAAGTCCAATGCCTCGATGGCGGCCTGACGGTCGTGGTCGCGTACGCGCCGGAACGACGGCAGTCGCAACAGGGTCGCGAGGATGCCGACCCGGCCAACCGCAAGCCGCCCGGACTCGGCGATCTCCAGAGCGGTCATGTCGCTCGGGATCAGTGGCGTCTGAAAAGTGCGCTTGACACCGAGGTTCGCCACGCGGTGGGCGGGCATCCCGTCGACACGCTTGCCATCGATGGCGATGGCGCCCCCGTCCGTTGCGATGAAGCCGGAGATCACGTTGAGCAGTGTGGTCTTACCCGCGCCGTTGGCTCCCATGATCGCGGTGACCTGGCCAGGATGAGCGTCGAAATCGACGCCGCTGATCGCATGGACTCCGCCAAACGCCCGACTGACGCCACGAACCTCCAGAGTCCCGCCGGCAATCGTGTGCACCTGATCTTCGCCACCCGCCGGGTCAACGCGGGCGGAGACGGTCTGCGGCGGCGCCAAGCGACCGACGATCTTGCGCCCCAGGCCGGCCAACCCGGAAGAGAAGAGCACGCCGACCACGAGAAGGAAGATGCCGTAGAGAAGCACCGAATACCTTTCGAACCCACTTGTCTGGAGCGGACCGAGCACGAGGATGGCTGCTCCGACCGGCGCACCCCAGACGCTGTCGGATCCGCCCACGACCGAGGCCGCGAGCAGCGCGATCATCAGGCTCAGCGTGAAAGCGTCCGGGGAGATGTAGCTGTTCAGGTAGGCGAAGATGCAACCTGCCGCGCCCGCGGGAAGACTTCCGATCAGGTAGGCCGACATCCGGGTCCGATAGGTCGACGCGCCGAGTGACTGCGTGAGAAGCGGGCTCTCCCGCAGCACCCGCAGCCGGGCCCCGAACCGGGACACGATCATGTTGCGGGCGACGACCAGCCACACGAAGACCACTGCTGCTGTGAAAACGTAGAGGCCGGTGGCGTTCAGCTCAACCCCGAGCACGGTGGGTGTCTCGATGACCGGCAGACCGAGCAGACCCCCGGTCTGGTCGCGCATCAACTCGGCGACCTTCGGGATCAGCAGCACGAGGAAGAACGAGGTCATGGCGAGTGACCAGCCGCTCAGTCGGATGCCGGGCACCCCCGAGATGACCCCGAGCATGCCGGCAGCGATGATCGAGGACGCCAGAGCGAGGACGATGTCGCTGTGACCGTCATTGGCCAGATAACCCGTGACATAGGCGCCGGTGGCAAACATCGCGACCTGCCCGAGGGCGAGCTCTCCGCCATAGCCAAAGCTGATGTTGAGTCCGCTGACGATCAAGGTGTACACGGCGATGAGCATCAGCTGCCGCTGGTGGTAGATGTCGCCGGACAACACGGGCACCAACGCGATCACGGCAACGAAGAGCGGGCCGATCGACCAGGATCGGTGGCGGAGCGACCGGAGGACGCCGCCGATGGCGGTGGAGCGATCACGGGCCACGTCAGATCATCCTCAGCCGCTTGTCACCGAACAGCCCGGTCGGCTTCACGAGCAGGAGCACCAACAGGAGAGCGTAGAGAACCGGCAGGGCCGCCTCCGAGCCCCAGTACCGGGTCACGGAGATCTGTACGCCGCCGATGACGAACCCGGCCAACATGGAGCCGATGTAGCTTCCGAAGCCACCCAGAGCGAGCGCGACGAAGGCCAGTACGACCAAGGTATTGCCCATGTCGACGTTTGCGTTCGACTGCGATCCCACCAGCGGCCCGATGAGGCATCCGAACGTGCCCGCGACCATCAGACTGACAGTCCGCACCAGGCGGACGTTCACGCCGCGAAGTCGGGCCGCCTCCTCATCTGATGTCGCCACCCGGCCGTACAGGCCGAGTCGGGTACGGCGCGAGGCCCAGTGAAATGCCAGCGCCATCCCGATGCAGAGCCCGATCAGCACCAGGTCGAGCACACCGACCCGACCGCCGAGCAGGTCGACAGCCTTCGTCGATCCCGGGAAGCTCACCGAGCGTGGCGTCGTTCCCCATATCACCATCGCGGCCCCCTGGAGTACGACGGCGGCGCCCACCGTCGTGATGAGCGCCGCATGTCCGCTCGCGGCACCCAGTGGCCGAATGGCGACGTACTCCTCGACAAGCCCCAGGAGGGCGCCCGCCACCGCACAGACCGCAATCGCGAGGAGCACCGGTACCTCTGCCACCGAGAGCAGCTGATACCCGAGGAAGCTACCGAGCATCACGAACTGCGGCAGTGCAAAGTTGAACACGCCCGAGTTCGAGAGTACGACGTTGAACGCCAGGGCGACCAGTCCGTACGTTGCGCCAACGCTCATTGCGGCCCACAAGAGGGTCATCGCTGTTTGCTGTTCTGGTGCGGCATCGGGGTGGTCCTTTCGCGCGACTGTCGCCGAACAGGCTAACCTATGATCACAATCATTGTATAGATCAAGGGCCGGCCTGATTGTTACGGTGCGGTCAACGACGTCGAAGATGGACGCCGGCACCAACTGAGCGACCGACCAGTCCAACGCCGATCATGCCCGCCTCTTCTCGTCCAGAAACTCCCGTAGATGGTCGAATGCGTCCTTCGCAGCTGGGTCATCGGGGAAGCCGTAGTGCCAGACGTGCTGCTGCTCGGGAAATTCGCGAAAGCTCACAGTGACCCCTGCTCGGCGTGCCCGCTCGGCCAGACCCCGCGCGTCGTCACGAAGGACCTCGAGCACGCTCGTCTGGATCGCCATAGGCGGCTGTCCTGACCAGTCGGCAAGGAGGGGCGAGGCCAAGGGGTCGGTGGGGGCATGACCTTGCAGATACATAGCCACACCCTCCTCGGCCTGGGCACGCGAGTAGAGAATGTCGGTCGTCGCACATTCGTCGTACGACTGCGCAACCACGCGGAGATCCACCCAAGGACAGAGCAGCAGCGCAGCATCCGGGCTGTCACCCCGCTTGCCGACCTCCAGCAGCAGGCCCGCAGCCACTCCCCCACCTGCAGAGTCTCCGGCAACGATGAGCTCCCGATCCCCAGCACGGGGGACCTCCCTCCGAAGCGACTCGTACACGGCCAAGGCGTCCAGGAGGCCGGCCGGGAAGGGATTCTCGGGAGCCAGCCGGTAGTCGACTACGACCACCCGCGCCGACAGCTCCCGCGCAAGGTGGGAGCAGTAGGGTGTGAAGCCACGCGCCGAGCCCATGCGGAAGCCACCGCCGTGCAGGTAGAGGATGGTGCGGTTGACTGGTCGCGAGGGCGCGAGGTCGATGACCGGGCGACCATTGAGGGTGCACTCCCGCGCGACCACACCTTGTGCCAATGGCCGGGCCCCCATGTCGCGATCCAGCGCCTCCCGAGCCTTACGGACGTGGTCCGGCACCTCCGAAGAGCGCACCGAAGTAGGTTTCGGAAGAGTCATGGGACTTCCTCTCGCGACGACCAGCGGTTGACGACGGTACGCATGGGGACAATACTCTAGACGCGCAATCTTTTCTAAGATGACAAGTATTCGGCGAGAGGAACTTCATGGGCGAACACGGACAAGGCACACCTGTGGTGACCGCTGCCGTGATCGGAGGCGGCTTCTCCGGCATCGCAGCGGCAATCGCGCTGCGCAAGCAGGGCTGCCAGGTGACGCTGTTCGAGAAGTCATCGAGCGTCGGGGGTACGTGGTGGGACAACACCTATCCGGGCGCTGAGGTCGACACCCCATCCGTTCTCTACTCCTTCTCCTATGCGCCGTGGCGATGGTCGCGTACGCACGTCCGCCAGGCCGAGCTCCTCGACTACCTACAACGGGTGACCGAGCGGTTCGGCCTGAGCGAGTCGCTACGCCTGGGCGTCACCGTCGAGCGCGTCGAGTGGATCGACACCGCGCAGTGCTGGGAGATCACACTCACCGACGGCAGCATCAGCCGACACCAGATCGTGGTCAGCGCGGTCGGGTTCCTCAGCCAGCCGAAGTACCCCGACTGGCCGGGTCTGGAAGAGTTCGGCGGCAGGGTCGTCCATACCGCCCGCTGGGAGAGCGACCTACCGATCGAGGGACGCAAGATCGCCGTGGTCGGGTCCGGCTCCACTGCGGCGCAAGTGGTGCCAGGGCTGGCAGACATGGGTGCCGAACTGCTGATGTTCCAGCGGGAACCGGGCTGGGTGCTCCCCAAGGGCGCTCGGCCCTACACCGACGAGGAGCGATGGGCGCTGAACTCGAGCATCGCTCAGCGCATCTCTCGCTACCTCATGCTCTACCGGCGAGAGAAGTCCCAGTACCGAAACGCAGCCTGGCGTCCCGGCACGCCGCAGAACGAGGCAGCGGAGTCGGCCGCCCGCAAGTACATCGGCACGGTCTTTGCCGACCGCCCTGACCTGGCAGAAGCTGTCACGCCCAGCTATCCGTTCGGCGGCAAGCGGCCCGTGCTCGCCGACGGCCTGTACCCCGCAATGCTCAAGGACAACCTCACCCTCGTTCCGCATGCCGTGGAGCGCGTCACCCGCGATGGCGTGGTCGACAAACGTGGTGTCGAGCACAAGATCGAGTCCCTGGTGCTGGCCACCGGCTTCCACACCGACTTCCACACCAACTTCGATGTTGTCGGCCCCCACGGAACCAAGCTCGCCGATGCCTGGGGCGAGGAGCCCGAAGCGATGCTCGGCATCATGGTTCCGGGCTTCCCCAACTTCTTCATCATGTACGGACCCAACACGAACGGCGGGGCCATCGTCACCCACCTGGAAGCCCAGGCGTCGTACATCGGGGCGGCCGCTCGCGCGCTGGGCAGGCGGGGCGCGACGCGGATCGAAGTCAAGGAGAGGCCGGTGAAGATGTTCAACGCCTGGCTTCAGCGCCGCTTGGAGGGGACGTCGTTCGAGGGCGCCAACAACTACTACAAGAGTCCCTCCGGTCGAGTGATCACGCAGTGGTCGGACGGTGCGATCATCTACACGCTCATGACCAGGCTGCTGCGTAGGGGCACGTGGAGGTTCGGGCGCACGCTGGAGTCCGCGCAGCCCGACGAAAATGCGGGGAGGCAGTGAACATGCGTCACATCAAGACTGTCGGGTTCGTGGCTGCGGCCGGCGGCGCTATCGCCTTGGGGCGTGCCGTGCCGCGTCTCGCCGAGATCATCCGCGCAACCCGAATCCTCGACTCGGTTGACACCGGCTCGGTGTGGACGACCAGAGCTGACGAACCGGAACACGCCGTGCGCGTGGGCTCGGATGACCACGGACCTGAGTGATTGCGCCAGCGATCCGATCCCCGCTACCAGGCGGGCGCAAGCCCCCATTCGACTGAAGGACAAGAACATTCTCCGCACACATTTCACGACAGAGTTCGGGATCGATCATCCCCTGGTCTGCGGGGGGATGACCGGCGTCGGCACGGCACGGCTCATCGCGGCCGTGGCGAACACCGGAGCCCTCGGGTTCCTGACCGCTCTCACCCAGCCGACGCCTGAGGCACTCTCTGATGAGATCGCCCGAACCCGGGAGCAGACCGACAAGCCTTTCGGTGTCAACCTGACGATCCTCCCCACCATCGACCCGATTCCGTACGACGAGTACCGGGCCGCGATCATCGAGTCCGGCATCAAGGTGGTCGAGACCGCCGGCTCCGATCCGTCGCCTCATCTGCCTGACTTCCACGCCGCTGGGGTGCGGGTCATCCACAAGGCGACGAGCGTGCGCCACGCCCTCTCTGCACAGCGCAAGGGCGTGGATGCGGTGAGCATCGACGGCTTCGAGTGTGCTGGCCACCCCGGCAGCGACGACGTCGGCGGACTGGTCCTGATCCCCGCAGCCGCGAAGGCGCTCGACATACCCGTCATCGCCTCCGGCGGCATCGCAACCGGAGCGGGACTCGTCGCAGCCCTTGCACTCGGTGCTTCAGCAGTCAACATGGGCACCCGGTTCATGGCGACCACGGAGGCTGAGATCCATCCCCACGTCAAGGCCCAGATCGCCGCCAACAGCGAACGCGACACTGTCGTGGTGTTCCGCGAGTTCCGCAACACCGCACGGGTGGCCAGGAACTCCATCTCGGAGAAGATCGCGGAACTGTCGCAGCGCCCCGGCGCCACGTTCGACGACGTCGCGGACCTCGCGTCCGGCCGCCGCGGTCGTGAGCGGGTGCTGCGCGACGGCGACCTGGAGGACGGCCTGTGGTGGGCTAGTCAAGCCCAAGGGCTGATCGAGTCCGTCGACTCCGTAGCCACTGTGGTTTCGGCCGTGCTCGAGGAAGCCGAGCGCCTGATGACGGAACTTCCTCAAACGATCGTCAACAGAGCCTGACGAAGCAAATGATGTCGGCCCGACCCGTACCGGGTCGGGCCGACATCATGGCCAGTCTCAGGCAATGACCTTGCGCGCGCGCAGATCTGCGATTTCCTCGGCGCCAAGACCGAGACCCTGCAGGATCTCGTCGGTGTGCTCACCATGACCGGGCGCCGGCTTCCAGCCTGCCGTCTCCTGCCTTCCGAACACCACGGGCGAACCGGGCAGCTTCAGCTCCCCCAACCTCGGGTGCGTGGCATCGACGACGTAACCGTTGGCCGCAGCCTGAGGATCGTCGAGCACCTGTGCGAAGTCCTGGACGGGCGCGTAAAGCAGGCCGCGGCTTCGCAGCTCCTTGATCCACGCCTCAGCCGGCCGAGCCAGCAGAAGCGGATCGATGACGGCGTACATCGCCATTTGCGAAGCGCGATCCTCCACGTCCCACTCGTGATCGGAGAGCTGGGGCGCGCCGATCGCGTCGCAGAAGGCCGGCCACAGCTTCCGTCCGGGGTTCGTGCCGACGATCCAGCGGTCGTCCTGGCACCGGTACACCGCCATCAGCGGCGACTTCTGCATCCGGTCGTAGGTCACGATCGGCGCGGTTCCGAGCGCGCTCTGCCACAAGAGCTGGGCGGACCAGAGCAGGGCGCCGGAGCCGTAGAGGGAAACGTGGACGTCCTGGCCCTCACCGCCTTGCCGTTCTCGAGCAAGAAGTGCGGTCACCGTTGCCTGAGCCGCTGTCTGCGCTGTGAGCTGATCGAGTACGACGACCGGCAGCGGCTGCGGTACGTCGTGTCCGGTGACGTGGAACATTCCCGCCATGGCTTGGCCGAGCGTGTCGAATGCGCCCTGTTCGGCCAGAGGTCCGCGAGAGCCGAATCCCGTCACGTTCACATGAACCAGGCCGCGATTCACCTTCTTCAACGACTCGTAGTCGATTCCGAGCTTCCGGGTGCTCGCCGGGCGCAGGTTGGTGAGAAAGACGTCGGCACCCTCCGCGAGGCGCATGACGATGTCTCGCCCCTCCCTCGAGGACAGATCGAGCGCCAGTCCCCGCTTGTTACGGTTCGAGAGCTCGAACATCAAGGACCAGTCTTCGGTGTCGATCGCTTGCGACTTCAGGACGGCCGAGCCGGCCTCGAAGCGCTCCGGATCGCCATCGAGGCTCTCGATCTTGATGACGTCGGCACCGAGGTCACCCAGGATCGCGCCGGCGCCTGGGCCGGCGTGCCAGACCCCTACCTCGACGACAGTGACACCGTCGAGGGGGCGGGCGGGGGCTTCGGTCTTGCCTGGTCGTTTGTTCATCATCGGCTCTCCGTCACTTGACCCGTCTCGCCCCATCGCGATGCCTGGTTCTGGAGCTCCTTCTTCAGCACCTTGCCGCTGGCGTTCATGGGAAGTCTCGACACAATGCAGAACTGACGCGGCACCTTGAAGTTGGCGAGCCGCTCGCGACACCATGCGTGAAGCTCCGCCTCGTCGACATCCTCCGGGGTAGCGGGTACGACGAACGCGAACGGCACTTCTCCGAGCCGCTCATCGGGAAGCCCCACCACTGACGCGGCGTCAACCGCAGGGTGAGCGGTGAGACAGGCTTCCACCTCGGCCGGGTAGACGTTGAAGCCACCGACGATCACCAGATCCTTGATCCGCCCGACGACGGCTAGGTTGCCCCGCTCGTCCAGCCTGCCGAGGTCACCGCTCGCCAGCCAACGCTCGGAGTCCTCGTGGCGGGTCTGACCAGTCCCGGGGTCGAGATATCCCGGCATGACGTTGAAACCGCGCAGAACGATCTCGCCGACCTCATTCACGTCCGCGCGCGACCCGTCGGCCCGTCGAACCTCGAGCTCGACACCGGGGAGCGCCCGTCCGGCAGTCGTCTTGATGACGTCGCGGGGGTCGCCGGAGCGCGTGATCGTCGCGATCCCCGTCCCTTCCGTGAAGCCGTAGGGGATGAAGACCTCGTCGTAGCCGAGCACATCGAACAGCTCGTCGATGAGGGTGGGCGGGATCGAGGTAGCGCCCGTGACACAGGTGCGCAGCGAACTGAGGTCCCGAGTAGCGAGCTCGGGTGAGTTCAGCATCTCCCGGAAGACAGTGGGAGGACCGGGATAATAGGTGATCCGCTCGCGTTCGATCAGTTCCAGTGCCTTCTCGGCGTTGAACACAGCCATCGGGTAGACGACAGCCCCCTGCATCATCGCCGACAGCAACCCGACCATCAGCCCGAAAGCGTGGAAGAAGGGATTGCTGACGAGGAACCGATCCCCCTCCCGCAGACCCGTGAGACCACTCCAGACCCAGTAGGACCGGACCAGAGCCCCGTGCGTCAGCGTCGCACCCTTAGGGCGGCCCGTCGTGCCCGAGGTGAACAGCACCGTGGCGATGTCGTCCGGCTCGATCGATGCGACACGGGACTCCCAGGCGGCATGGGCGGCCGTGCCGGCCAGGAACTCGTCGAAGTCCGGACGCTGGTCGTCGAGGAGCACGATCGGCGGTACGACGTGGAGCGCCTCCGGATCTTCGGCGTGCAGCTTCAGCAGACCCTCGGCGTAGGAGACACCGAGGAAGTCGTCGACGGTGAAGAGCAGTCGCGCATCGCAGTCCGCCAGAACTTGAGCGACCTCGCGCGGCTTGAACCGCGTGTTGATCGGAACCAGGCATGCCCCAGCGAGCTGGATACCGAGGGCACACAGCGCGAAGCGCACCGAGTTCGGCGCCTGGATGGCGACCTTGTCGCCCTTCTGGACACCCACCGCGATCAAGGCACTCGCGACTCGACGTGCTTGTTCTACGTAGGCGTTGAAGTCGAGGCTCTCGCTGTCCGATACCAGCGCTGGTGCTGATCCGTAGCGCTCGGCCGCCCAGGCCGCGGCCTTCGGAATCGTGTCCACGCCATCAGCTGGCAATGCATCCATGGTCCGTCCCTTCGGCGTCGATCGATGTGTTGAGAAGGCTGGGCGCGGTCATGCCATGAGTGCCAAGGGGTATTTCACCGTGGCCCCGCCGTCCACCGAGATGACCTGACCGGTGACGTACGCCGCCAACGGGGATGCCAGCCACACGATTGCCCCTGCGATGTCTGCCGGGGTGGCCAGACGTCCCATGGGAACGGCATCCTCGAAGGCGCCGCGCTTGCCCGAAGACTCGAAGAAGGCGTTCAGCCGAGGGGTGCCCACGATCCCCGGTGCGACCGCGTTGATGCGGATGTCGTCCGGCGCGAGCTCCAGAGCGAGCGACCGCACCAGCGACACCAGTCCTGCCTTACCGGCTCCGTAGGCGGCGTTCATCGGTGAGGACACCACGCCGTTGATCGACGCCACCGCGACATAGGAGCCTGGGCGCGCGAGGACGCGCGCAGCCTCCTGCGAGACGACGAACTGCTGACGCAGGTTCAGCTGCTGCATCACGTCCCAGTCCTCGTCCGTCGTATCCGCCACGGACTTCGGGCGTGCGATCCCGACGACATCGACGACGGTGCTCGGCGCACCCTCGTTCGAGGTGACCTCCGCGAAGAGATCCCTGACGGACTCGCGATTTGTCACGTCGACAGCCGCCGGCACGACACTGTCGCCATAGCCAGCGGCTGCCTTTCGGGCGATTTGCAGGTCGAGGTCCGCAGCAACGACCCTGCAACCGGCAGCGACGAGCAGCTCGATCGTCGCGGCACCGATTCCGGGCCCGCTTCCGATCACAACTGCTGTCATGCCACGCAGGCCCAGCTCGAGCCGGTTGTGCTGGTCAACGTCGCTCACTGCTCTCTCCTTCGTGTTCCAGACGTGGTGTCGGGCGTCATCGGGCAGTCCAGCCGCCGTCGACCGTGATGACCTGGCCGGTGACGTAGGAGCTGGCATCGGATGCCAGGAAGAGGAGTGCGCCATCGAAGTCATCGGGGCGGCCCGGACGGGACAGGAGCGTGTTGGACGTGATCCAATCGTGGATCTTCGGCACCTGGATGATCTCGGAGGTCATCTCGGTCTCGATGAATCCCGGTGCCAGGGCGTTCACGCGGATCCCGAAGCGGCTCCATTGGGCGGCCCACTCGCGGGTGATCGCGTTGAGACCACCTTTTGACGCGCTGTAGACCGCTTGCGGTAGTCGGCCGATACCCACCGATGCCACCATCGAGGAGACACTGACGATGGATCCGGCACCCTGCTCGCGCATGAGCGGGTAGACGGTCTGTGCCATCACGATCGGTGCCACGAGGTTCACGTCGAGCGTCCGTTGGATGTCCTCGAGCGACTCGTCCTCGGCGCGCACGCCACCTGCGATGTAGGCGGCGTTGTTCACCAGCACGTCGATGCCACCCATGACGTCGATCGCGCCGCGAGCCGCGTCACGCGCCTGTGCAGGGTCCGACAGGTCCGCACTCAGTGTGTGGATGCGGCCGCCGAGACTCTCGCTGAGCTCCCTGAGAAGTGGTTCACGGCGGGCGATCGCGGTCACGGTGGCCCCCGCACCCACGAGCACTTCTGCCATCCTGCGGCCGATGCCGACGGAGGCACCGGTCAGGATGACCTTGCGCCCATCCAACCGGAAGATGTCCGTAGTATCAGTCACGCGGCGCAACCTCGATCCCGAATCGATCCAATCCGAAGGCGCGTACAGCGTTGCCCGCCAAGAACTTGTCGGCAACGTGCGGCGGCAGCTCGAGGTCGTCTACCTGCTTCAGAGTGCTGGTGTAGTCGAGCAGCGGCCAGTCGGTCGCGAAGATGCACTTGTCCTGGCCGTACGACCGCAAGTACTTCGCGAACGCCGGCTCGAGGTGCCGCGGCAGCCGGGCCGATGTGTCGATGTAGACGTTGTCGTGCTTCCAGGCGACGTGGATCATCTCGTCCACCCACGGCGACCCGACGTGGCCGCACACGATGCGCAGGTCGGGGAAGTCCAGCGCGACGTCGTCGATGTACAACGGCTGTCCCGTCCGCGACGGGAACAACGGTCCGGTGCCTCCGACCTGGGTGTGCAAGGTGAGTCCGAGCTCCTCGCACTTGGCGTACAGGGGGTAGAAGATCCGGTCCGTCGGGTCCCGACGCAGGTAGAACGGCTCCAGCTTGAAGCCGCAGATGGGGTAGTCCTTCACCAGTTGCTCGAGCTCACGGACCGCCTTCATGACGCCCGCGGAGGGATCGGTCCAGGCCACGCCGACCAACAGGTCCGGGGCGAGCTCGAGGCACCTGAGAACCTCCGACATCGGAGTCGCGGGACCGCCCGACACGAGGGCGAGATCGACGGGCGAGGCCCGCAGCTCGTCAAGCATCGTCTCGATCGGTACGCCGACCATGAGCCGCTCTTCGCCGTACCGTTTGACCACATTGGCCGTCTGGGGTGGCAGCGCGTCGACGACCACGTCGTTCCACGGCTGGATCCAGGCGTCAACCACCTGCACTGCTCTCGAACCCTGCAAGCTCACGTTGGCTGCAGTCATTGGCCGCTCCTATCCTCAACGATCCGAAGGTCAACAAGCCGTGGCAGTTGCTCACCACCTGTGAGTTGCTCCCCCAATGCTGCGGCAAGCGCCACAGGATCGGGGACAATCGCGCCGAGCTTCAGCACACGTCGGATCTTGCTGCCCAACGGGAACTCCTCGGTGAAGCCCATGCCGCCGCAGACCTGCAAGGTGTGCTGGATTGCCAGGTCCACCGCCTCCTGGGTCTTGAGGGCAGCAACCATGAGCTCGATGGCACCGGGGTGATCCCAGACACGTCCGAGAGCTGCGTGTGCCGCTCGCACGGCCACGTGCACGTCGACGAGTCGGTGCTGCACGGCCTGGTATGACCCGATCGGGCGACCGAACTGGTGCCTCTCGCTGACATGGGCCACCGCGATGTCGAGCATCGCTTCGGCGGCACCCAGCCGTTCGTAATGGACCGCGCGGCTCAGCGCCACCACCGTACGAAGAGCCTGCGGCTGTTCGATCAGCTGCACCGTGCGCGCGCGGCGGTCCTTGAGCAGGTGCCAGCCCAGCGTCGGGTCGGCTCCCTCCGTCGGCTGCGAGTCGATGGAGTGAAGGTCGACAACGGCGACGAACGGGTCGGCGACCTCGGATGACCACACGATGACGCGCCGCTCGGGCGGCCCCTCGGTCAGGATCCCGCTGATGTTCCAGTCCGGGGAAGCCGGTCGCTTGTGCCCGCGATCGAGAGTGCACAACGCGGAGGTGTCGTCGCCCGATATGCCCAGTGCGTGCGCCGCAACATGAACGAGCGCACCGGTCTTGACCGTGGTCCGGCCGGCCTCCTCGAACAACGACGCCACAGCGGCGCGCTCGTCATCCTCCAGGAGGTCGACCCACCCGGTCTCGATGAGCTGCTCGGCGGTGACTGCCGATGGTCCACCGGCCAACATCGCTGAGGCGGCACCTCGTAGCTCAGATTCGTTGATGTCAGTCACGATGCCGCCTCTCGGGGTAAGCCCAGAATACGAGTGGCGAGGATGTTCTTCTGGACCTCGACTGCACCACCGTAGACAGAGGCCGCGCGGCTGTAGAACCAGTCGCTACGGAGGTGGTGGGCATCAGCGCCGTCACTCAGCAGGAACCCTGCTTGGTCAACGCTTCGGCAGAGGTCGTGCACCGCCCGTTCTGTCTGGCTGAGCAAGATCTTGTCGACGCTCACTTCCGGACCCAACGGCTCCTCCCTCGCCAGTCGATCGATCGTCGCCGCGCACTTGAGACGCAGGCTGGCGAGCAGTGCGTAGGCATTGCCGAGCTCGGCGAGCTGAGCGGCGCTCAGCTCACGACCAAGAACCCGGATCTGCAGCATCTGATGGAGGATCGCCTGGCGCTGCCAGGCCCACATCCCTCGTTCGTACTGCAGGAGGTACATGGCCACCGACCACCCACCACCGATGTCCCCGATGATGTGGTCGGACGCGACCGCCACGTCATCGAGGAACACTTCGGAGAAGTCCGCGTCGCCCGTGAGCGCCTGCAACGGACGCACGGTGACGCCCGGACTCGACAGATCGACCCAGAACAAGGTGAGACCGCGATGCCGGCTCTCTCGTGAACCCGTCCGGGCGAGGACCGCACACCAATGGGCGAGGTGGCCGAACGAGGTCCACACCTTCTGACCCTGGAGCACCCACGAATCGCCTCGTCTGGTCGCCGTCGTTCGGACGCTTGCGAGGTCGCTGCCGGCCTCAGGCTCGGAGAATCCCTGGCACCAGATCTCCTCACCCGAGAGCAATCGGGGCAGGTGGCGGGACGCGAGCTGCGGTGCGAATCGCACCAGCGCTGGCCCGAGGACCTCCAGTGCCGCCACCGGCTCCGGGAGTACCAGCCCGGCACGGGTCAGCTCGTCGTAGAGCACAGCGCGGTCCACCGCGCTGCCGCCCGATCCACCGGATGACTCGGGCCACCCCTGCTGGTTGATCCCGGCGTTGTGCAGGTACGCCAGCAATGACGTGCCGCGCTGGACGTGCGCGCCCAGGTCGTCCTCAGCGCACACCCTGAAGCCGTCGAGCTCTTGGGGCCGCGCGAAAATCCAGTCTCTCAGAGACTCGGTCGTCCAACTCACAGCCGACGTCCCATCCTCTTCTCTACGGATCTGTCCAGTCTCCACATGATCCCTCAGGCAAGCTCGGCCGGATCGGCAAAGGGGCCAGCCAGACCATGGTCCGCGACGGCATCCGTGAGGAGCTCGAACGTCTGTTCCACCCCGATGGGAAGCCTGCGAACGAGGTGGCTGGCCCGGGACAGGACCGAGACATCCGTTTCGTCGCAAAAGCCCATGGCGCCGTGCAACTGGTGCGTGCCCCGGAGAACGCGCTCGGCCGCCTCGAGGCTGGCTGCCCTGAGCGCCAGAGCGTCCACCAGGGCGGTACTCGCCTCGGTGCTCGCCCACTGTGACCACAGGGTGTACTTGGCAAGCTCCTCGAGCTTGTGCACCTCGACACTGATCTCGGCAATGGAGAAGCCCACCGCCTGGAAAGCCGCCAGCCTGCGCCCGAACTGCTCTCGCTCCTGGACGTACTGCGAAGTATCTGCAACGCACCGCTCCAGCAGACCGAGCAGCCACCAGCCCTGCAGCGTCATCAGCGCCGCAGCCTCAGCGCGCCCATCGGCGCTTGTCGGGTCGTCGTGGGAACGGATGTCGACACGGGTCGCGAAAGCGCCGAGCCGCGTTCCCAGTGGCGCCGAAGCTGCCTGCTTGACCTCATAGCGGTGGCCGTGCGGATCCACCGCTGTCCACGCCAGGTCGAGGTCAGCATGAGCTCCGAGATTGCTTCCCTCTCCGGCGACCAGCAAGAGGCTTCGTGACCGGTCGGCGCTGGCCAGTCGTTCACATACGGGATAAGGCACCGCGAAGCTGCCAGCCGCGCGGGCCACCGTGGCGGCCGCTTCGAACTCGGCGGCATCCGCGTGCGGATCCAGATCCCAGACCCCGAACGGAGTCAGGATCTTCTCGACCGCCTCCGCTCGAGCTCCGGGCTCTTTCTCGGCTGCACGGAACACGTCCAGCCCGCCGGCGCCGGCCAGCGCCTCGGTCACGAACTGCCCCAGCGTGGCCGCATCGGTTGAAATCTGGCTCATCATCACCGCACCAGGCTCCTTGCCAGCAGTTGCTTCTGCATCTCCGTCGTTCCCGACGACACCGTTGCCGCCTGGGCGTAGCGCCAGTGATCCTCCACGGCGTGCTCGAACCGCCGGGACTGGTGGTCGTCTCCCACCGCCGACTGACCCACCAGATCCATCAGCACCTCGGCGACCTCCTGGTCCAGGGTCGTCACCGCGACCCGGTACGCTGCAGCATCAGCGGGATCCAGTCCACCGCGCTCCTGGTGATCGACGACCTTGTAGGCCATCAACCTGGACTGCCGCGCATGCACGAGGGCCATCGCCCATCGCACCCGCAGCGAGGCCGGGATGTCGGCCCACCGGTCCCCCAGTGCCTGCGGAGCCCAGGAGAGCAAGCGTTCGCAGCGGGCGTAACGAGCGATGCCGACGCGTTCGAACGCCAACACGTCGGTGATGATCGTCCACCCCTCGCCGACCTCTCCCAGCACCTGGTCGTCCGGCACGAATGCGTCGGTGAAATACACCTCGTTCAGGTGATGGTTGCCGAGCATGCTCGGCACCGGACGGGCGTCGACACCTGGCTGGTCCATCTTCAGCAGGAAGACTGTGATCCCTTCCTTGCGATCATCGACGGAGCCGGTGCGGGCGAGCAGGAAGCACCACTGCGCCATCCGCGCGTAGGAGGTCCAGATCTTCTGTCCGTTGATCATCCATCCGCCAGGAACCCGCTTGGCCGAGGTCCGCAGTGCCGGGAGGTCCGAGCCCGCGCCCGGCTCGCTGAACCCTTGGCACCAGATGACCTCGCCGGCTGCGATCGGGGGAAGGAAACGCTCGTGCTGCGCGGTCGTACCGTGACGCATGATCACAGGGCCCACCCAGTTGATTCCCATGTACTGGGCGCCTCGCGGCTCGTGGTGAGCCCACATCTCCTCGCGCAGTGCCGTCTGCTCCCAGGTTCCGGCACCTCCCCCACCGAACTCCTGAGGCCAGGCCATCGCCAGCAACCGCTGTCGACCGAGCACCTGACAGAAGCTTTCCGCGATCTCTAGGTCCGCCGGGTCATCGGTGAATGCACCCAAGAACTCCGGCGGAATCGACTCACGCATCAGCGATCGCAGGGTCTTGCGGAGGTCAGTGACCTCCGCCGACTCCGAGTAGCTCAACATCGTGCCTCTTCCTACCTGACCGCGAGCCGAACGGCCGCGGCGCTCATTGACGGATCACCAGCGTAGAAGATCTTTCTAATCTTTGTAAAGATCAATACCTCAGACCGGTTCGTGATCTGGCCCACACCGTATGCGGCGCGTGAGGCCGGCTTGAAACCCGACGACGACCGCCTTCACCGGCACTCCCCGCCCTCAGTCGACGCGGGCCGTTCCGCCAGCGCGTTCCTGGGCTCCGGCATGACCCGCGCCTCCAGCCGGCTCACCTGCTCGTAGGACAGAGCCAGCAGTTCCTCGCCCCAACCGACCCAGCCTTCGGTGCCCTTGAACGTGTCCATGTGGGCGCGGTAGTCCTCGATTGGCGCCAGCTCACCACTCGCTGCCACAGCGCGAAGGAGCTGCCAGACCTCGTGCACACCCGGCAGGATGAACGGGATGATCTGAATGGCCTGCCCCATGGCGGTCAGCCGCGCTACGGAGGGCGTCGGACCGGCCTTCCTGCTGGGGATCGCATAGGCGGGCCCAGGCGTCTCCCGGAGCACGGTCTCGACATCTCGCCAGGAGTCGAGCCCTTCGTAGAAGATGACGTCGACATCCGTCTCGGCACGGTAGAGCAAACCGCGCCGGATCGCCTCGTCGAGGCCGCCACCGATGGCGCCATAGCCGTCCGTACGAGCGACGACGACGAAGTCGGGATCGACCCTTTCGCGCTCCTCCACGGCTGCTGTCAGTCGGCCGATCGCCTCCACATCCGACACCAGGCGAATTCCCGCGCGCCCACCAGCCTTCTTCGGCTCAGCCTGGTCCTCCAGGTGGATCCCGGCGACACCCGCGTCAATGAAGGATCGCGTCGTACGCTGCACGTTCACGGGGCCGCCATAGCCGGTGTCGGCATCACAGAAGACGGGGATGTCAACGGCTCGGGCAACCTTGGCCGCATGGTCCACGACTTCGGTCATCGTCAGATACCCGACGTCCGCCATCGCGGTGAGCCACCACGACGAGAGTCCTCCGGAGACCTCGAAGGCCTTGAACCCAGCCTGCTGGGCCATCCGGGCATGGAGCGGCAGGACACCGAACGGCATCAGGCTCGTGTCGGGAGACTCGAACAGCGCCCGCAGGCGAGCCGCCTTGTTTCCGCTGGTCATTGCTGTACGTCCTGTCCACGTGGCTCGCGAAGCGCTATACTCACATTCATTGTATAGTTTGGCGGCGGCGCCAGCGAGGAGTCAAGGTGGTCAGCTCAGCAACTGCACTAGTGCAGATCGGTCCCGAGAAGCAGGAGTTCCAAGAGATCCCCTTCCCTGTGCTCCCACCAGGGGCCGCCCTCCTGCGAGTGGAGGCGAATGGGATCTGCGGCAGTGACGTCGAGTCGTTCCTGGGCAAGGACCCAACATTTCCACCGGATGACCCCGACCGCTACCCCCGCATCAACGGCCACGAGATCGTCGGCGTCATCGAGGACCTCGGGCCGAAGACCAAGCATCGCGAGAACCTCAACGTCGGCGACCGGGTCGCTGTCAACCCGGTCATCCCGTGCGGCAGATGCGTCTCGTGCAGCGATGGCCGCCACCACATGTGCAACGGACAGCGCTTCTCGCCTGCCATCTACGGCTTCGTGCCCATGAGGATCGAGCCAGGTCTTTGGGGGGGATACAGCACCCACGTCTACATTGACCCAGATACGGTCCTGTACCCCTTCCCCGCAGACTTCGACCCGCTCGACGCGACCCTGTGGAATCCGTTGGGCGGAGCAATCCAATGGTCGATCCTCACGCCCAACCTGAAGCTCGGTCAGTCGGTCATGGTCATCGGCACCGGGCAGCGCGGGCTCGCCTGCGTCGCTGCGCTCCGGGCCGCAGGAGCGGGCACGATCATCGCGACCGGGCTCTCCACGGATCGACACAAGCTCGATCTCGCCCTCGAGTTCGGTGCGGACGCAGTAGTGGACGTCGAGACAGAAGACCTACTCGAGGTCGTGCGGCAGCACACCCGCGGCGATGGGGTCGATCTCGTCGTGGACACCGCGCCGCGAACCACCCGGACAACACAGCAGGGGATCGATGCGTTGCGGGCCGGCGGGACCTTGGTGAACGTCGGAATGAAGACCCCCACGATGGACGGCTTCCCCATCGGCCGCATCACGTCTCGCAACATCAGCGTGATCGGCGCGGCCAACACCAGCATCGCGGCCTATCGCACGGCGGCCGAGATGTTGGTCTCCGGACGGGTGCAACTCCGGAAGATGCGCACGCATGTCTTCGGATTCGATCGCTTCGAGGAGGCCCTACAGACATTGCAAGGACGCGTCAAAGGGGCGAAGGCGATGAACGTCGTCGTCACCCCCACGTTTACATGACGTCGGCGAAGCGATGACAGTTTCATTTTTATCTGTGTAAGTATTTACATGGATGAAATCTAGGCGGTAATTTCGATCGGGCCAGCGGGAACGCCCCGCGGGCTTGTGTCAGATGACGTGAGAGAGGGTGGCGACAGGTGACGCTCATCGATACCCCGGAGGTCAGCACCGAAGTGGACTTCCTGGAGCGGGCGAGGTCGATCGCCGGGATCATCGAGGCCGAGGCCGAGGCCGGAGAGAAGGCCACCGACGTCACCGACGTCGCCGGCCAGGCGCTGGCCGACCAGGGCCTGTTCTGGATGTTCGCACCCCGCGAGTACGGCGGCGGGCAGGTCGACATCGTCACCGGCCTGAAGGTGATCGAGGAGATCTCCCGCGCCGACGGCTCCACCGGCTGGGTGCTGATGGCCACCTCGATCGGCACCCGGAACGCCTCGTTCTTCATGCCCCAGAAAGGGCGGGACGAGCTGTTCGGGGGTCCGCAGAAGGCGATCTGCGCAGGCTATGCCGCCCCACTGGGCACCGCCACCGAGACCGAAGGCGGGCTGATCGGCGGCGCCGAACGACTCCATTTCGCCAGCGGCTCGAAGTTCTGCAGCCACCTGGCCGTCACCGTGCGGGTCCTCAACCCCGACGGCACCCAGAAGATGCTGAACGAGAACGCCCCCGACATCCGAGCCTTCTTCGCCCCGATGGAGAAGATCGAGATGCTCGGCAACTGGGACGTGATGGGCCTGGTCGGCACCGGCAGCTACGACTACGCCCTACCCGAGCAGTTCCTCGACGAGAACTACACACTGCGTTCGACCTTCTGGACCGACCCCTCCCAGCCCGTCGTCGGCTCCGAGCTCGACCGTGCCGCGATCGGGTTCGCCGGCCACATCGGCGTCGTGCTCGGCCTGATGAAACGCTCCCTCGAAGAGGTCTCCCGGATCGTCACCGGCAAGACCCGCCAAGGTTACCCCGACGGCGTGGACCACCACCCAGTGTTCCTGAAAGAGCTCGCCGAGGCCGACGCCAAGTACCACTCCATCCGCGCCTACGCCCACGCCATTCTCCGTGAAGCCGAGGAAGCCGCCCACACCCACGGCGAAGTCCCCGCCGAACTCACCGCCCGGATCCGCCAGGTCACCACCTGGGTCCACACCATCGGCACCGACGTCATCAACTTCGCCAGCCTCTGGGGAGCGACCCAAACCTTTCGCAACCCTAGCGTCCTCGGCCGCCTCACCCGCGACATGACCGTCGCTCGCAACCACCTCGCGGCCGATCACATCGGCCTCGTCCAATCCGCCATCCCCATCCTCAACTCCTGGCGCCAACCCACCACCTGAACCACGAGAGGAGACAGCCATGGCAAGCAGCGAGTCCGAGAGCCTGACCCGCCTCTTCACCTCCTGGAACGAGCGCCGCGCGGTCAACCAGAACGAGCCGATCGGTTTCCTCCGCAGCATCTTCAGTGAGTGGGGCGCCGTCACCGCGGAGGCGCCGGGCGTGTGGTTCGAGTCCGTCGACTCACCCGTGCCCGGTATCCGAGCAGTTCCGACAGATGCGGACCCGTCCTCCGCCATCCTCTACATCCACGGCGGCGGATACATCGGAGGCGGCTCCATCAGCCACCGGAAGCTGGCAGCCCACTTCGCCAGGGCCATCGGGGCCGCTGCGTTTGTCCCCGACTACCGGTTGGCTCCCGAGCACCGATTCCCCGCGCCCCTCGAGGATGTACGCACCGCCTTCGACTGGCTCGTCGAGGGCGGCATCGCGCCGTCGCGCATCGTCGTCGCGGGCGACTCTGCCGGTGGCGCGCTCTCAACGGCGCTGGCCCAGCAGCTGCGCGACAACGGGAGCGCCGTTCCGGGCGCAGTCGTCACGCTGTCGGCGTACTACGACACCGAAGGACTGGGCGAGAGCTTCCACACCAACGTCCAGAACGATCAGCTCGCCGGCGCTCGCGGTCGTGCAGGCATCCAGGCCAATGTCGCCATGTTCATCTCCGACGAGGCGCAGCGCACTCATCCATACGTCACCGCACTCCGTGCGGACGCGCGTGGACTGCCACCCCATTTCCTCAGCGTGGGTGGCGCCGAACTGCTCGTCGACGGCGTCAAGATGTTCGCCCAGAAGCTTGCTGACGCGGGCGTGGCGCACGAGCTCGAGGTCGTCCCCGAGATGCAACACGTCTTCCAGCTCATGGCGGGTCGGGCACCGGAGTCAGACGCGTCGATCCAGGCCATAGCACGGTTCGTGCGATCCCACGTTCCGGTCAAGTCGATGGAGACGATGCATGCCTCTGCTTGAGCAACCCTTCTCCCTCGCCGGGCGTTCCGCGGTCGTCACCGGAGCTGGACGCGGCATCGGGCGGGGCATCGCAATCGTGCTCGCGAGCGCAGGCGCGCGCGTCTGGGTGACCGACATCGACGAAGCCGGCACGAAGGCGACCGTCGAGGAGATCCGGAGCCATGGCTGGGCAGCAGAGAGCGCTGCGCTCGACGTCTCGGACGCGGAGGAGACCGCACGGGTCGCCGACCTCGTGGCCGACGCGGCCGGCGCGCTCGACATCTGGGTCAACAACGCAGGGATCATCGGCGATGCTCCCCCGTCGCAGGTCTCCGACGAGGAGCTGCTGCGGGTATGGCACGTGAACTTTCTCGGAGTGAGCCACGGTTCGCAGGCCGCGGCACGTCATATGGTCAGTAAGGGGCGGGGCGTGATCGTGAACATCACCACCGGAGGCGTCGACAAGCCAATGGACACCGTGAGCGCGTACACCTCGTCGAAGGCCGCTGCGCACCAATACACCAGGTCGCTCGCACTCGAGCTCGCGCCCCAGGGAGTGCGCGTGAACGCAGTGGCCGCGGGCTGGGTGGAGACGGGGATCACCCGCCGCCATCACGACAACGACGAGGTCGACCGCGAGCGGACGCTCCAAGCCACGGCGACGCGCACGCCGCTCGGGTTCGTCGGCGACGAGTTCGACCAGGCGTACGCCGTGCTCTACCTGGCATCCGATGCGGCACGCTTCGTCACCGGGACCGTGCTGCGTCCCAACGGCGGAACGAGCATGCCATGGTGAACACGACGGGAAGGCGTGGCTTCCGGGGCGCGGCTGTCGTCACTGGAGCGGGCAGCGGCATCGGTCGATCGATCGCGATGGCACTCGCCGCTCGCGGACTGGGCGTCGTTGTCGCCGACGTCGAGGATGACGCGGCGGACGCCGTCGCCAAGGAGATCGTGGAGTCGGGCCACCGAGCGATCGGCCTTGGCGTGGACGTCCGCGACAGGGACGCCGTCGAAGCGATGGCTGACCGAGCAGAAAACGAGTTCGGCCCCGTCTCGGTGCTGGTCAACAACGCCGGAGTCACCCTTCGACCGTTCCGTGCATCGTGGGACACCAGCGATCAGGACTTCCGCTGGATCATGGATGTCAACTTCTGGGGAGTCGTCAACGGGCACATGGCATTCGTCCGCCGCATGCTCAACGGGTCGGGGGAACGGCACATCGTCAACACGGCCTCCACCGCGGCCATTCATCCCTTCGCCGGACACTCCGCCTATTCGGCGTCCAAAGGTGCCGTCGACGCTTTCTCCGTCGCAGTCCGTGCCGAGCTCCAGACCCAAGGCATCGGCGTGAGCGTGCTGTACCCGGGCCCGATCAAGACCCGGATCACCAGCAGCGCACGTCTCCGTCCCGAGTCCGAGGCGACCGAGTCGACCTCCGTCAAACCGTGGAGCGACTACGTCGGCACGTCCGGCAACAATCTCGTCGAGACCGCTGATGTCGGCGGTCGGCTGCCCAACCGGGCCAGCATGCCCTACGAGATCATCGACAGCGATGCCGTCGGCGAGATCGTGCTCGACGGCATCGACAATCACCGGCCTTACATCCTGACGCATCCTCCGCACGAGGATCTGATCGAGCTGCGGCGCAACGAGCTCATCGACGGACGGCCGCGCTGATGAGGAGGAACCCGTAACCCGGGATCCCTGACGTCTTGGATGCGCAACCGGACCGACAGGGGCGTTCTCGACGCTCAGTACTACTCGAGCTCGCCCAGCAGCTGGTGGCCGATCACGCGTCTGATGGGACCACGCTCCGGGAGCGCCTCGGCGGTCAGCCGCTCGACTGACGCACTGAAGCGACGGCACCACCCCGACAAGAATTGGAGCAACGAGAACGTGACGAGTAACAGCAAGGGACCGCTGGACGGAGTTCGAGTCGTCGAGTTCGCTGGCCAGGGGCCAGCGCCCTACGCTGCGATGGTGCTGGCCGATCTCGGCGCCGACGTCATCCGCATCGACCGGCCGGCCACGGGTGACGAGATCACCATGGACCCGCGTTTCAACCTCCTGAACCGTGGCAAACGGTCGATCGCTCTTGACCTCCGCACCGGCGGCGGCAAGGAAGTGGCAGCGGAGGTGATCCGCCGAAGCGACATTCTGATCGAGGGCTTCCGCCCCGGCGTCATGGAACGCCTCGGCTTCGGACCCGATGACGCACTGGAGCTCAACCCACGCCTCGTCTATGGACGGATGACCGGCTGGGGCCAGACAGGCCCGTATCGGATGGCGGCGGGCCACGACATCTCCTACATTGCCGTCACGGGAGCCCTTCACGCGATCGGAGACGACCGCGGCCCCCAGATCCCTCTCAACCTGATCGGCGATTTCGGCGGAGGCGGCACCTTTCTCGTGATCGGGGTGCTCGCGGCCCTCCGCGAGTCGCAACTGACCGCGAAGGGACAGGTGGTGGACGTGGCGATCGTGGACGGCGCCAGCCACCTGACCTCCGTCGTACAGGCGCTCGGCAATGCGGGCCGGTGGACGGACCAGCGCTCTTCGAACCTGCTGGATGGCGGCTGCCCGTTCTATACCGTCTACGAAACCTCCGACGGCCGTCATGTCTCGGTCGGCGCTCTCGAGCCGAAGTTCTTCGCAGGGCTGATCCGCGGTCTGAATGTCGACTTTCCGGTCGCGTCGCAGTACGACCGATCACGTTGGCCTCAGCTCTACGCACTCATCGCCGGGCGTGTCGCGGAGCGGACCCAAGAAGAGTGGATGAAGAAGTTCGACGGGACCGACGCCTGTGTCGCGCCCATACTCTCCCTTCGCGAGGCACCCGCCGATCCGCACGTGAAGGAGCGCGGCAGCCTGATCGAGACACCGGACGGCATCCAGCCCGGCGTCGTACCACGTATGTCGAACCACGACCTGGCGCCCCCCGAACTGCTGACGTCACCGGCCCCCGGCGAGCACACGAGCGATGTCCTGGCCGAGCTGGGTATGGACGCCGACACTCTGCTGGAATCCGGGGCTGCGGCCACAGCGACTCCCTGAGCGCTGGGGTCTCCGGCTGGGCATGGCGCCGTCCAGCATCGCTTGCTCGCCCAATGTCACGTCCTCACCCTGTCGTCGGCTCGGTGGTCGGGGCAAGACGCTCCAGCAGGTCCAGCCACTCCCCTCGGCTGGTGATGCTGGTGTCGAAGTTCGTATCGATGATGACGCCTTCGATGCCCCGCTCCCTCACGTCTGCGACGACGTCCTTCACTCCCTTCACGCCGAGCTTGACGCCGGCGGTCGTCTCCGTCGCGATGCGATAGACCATGCCTAGGGGGTCCATCCCGTCGGGTCGCCACTCGTTCATGCGCGCCAGGCTCGCCTCGGCCTCGTCAAGAGACGTTGACGGTCCACCCGGGTTCCACAGGTCGAAGTGCCGGGCGGTCCGGCGCAACCCGGCTTCCGACCACATTCCCGACATGAGCGGGATCGATCGAACCGGCTTGGGCCGCATGATGCCTTCAGGAACGTCGAAAAACGGGCCTGAGTGTGACACGGGGTCCTCTCCCCAGCACGCGCGGAGAGCCATCGCGAAGTCGTCCATGCGCTCGCCGCGCGTACGCGGGTTGGTGCCTGCTGCTCGGTGCTCCTCGTCCGACCAGCCGAGGCCGAAGCCAGCAATGAGCCGGCCTCCGGAAAGGTGGTCGAGGGTCGCCAGTCGGTTCGCGAGAGGTGCGGGCTGGTGGTAGCCAGCGACGAGAATGCTGGTGCCAATTCCCATGCCGGGCGCCCAGGCGGTCACTGCCGACAACAGCTCGATCGGCGAGTACACGGTCTCGTACACACTTCGCTGAGCACCCCCGGACCGCTCCGGGTACTTGGATCCATCTCCGGAGGCGAACAGGAAGTGCTCCTGCGCCCACAGCGAGTCGAAGCCCAACCGTTGGGCGGAGCGCGAGAACTCCTCGATGACCTCGATGTCCGCAATGTCTCCCAGTTGCGGAAGGGCGAGCCCGACGAACGTCATGCCGCCTCCACCCCCACGAGGACGGCTTGAGACATATCTCCTCCTTGTTGGCTCCGACACTGGATCTGTGCGGACCGCCCGCTGCCATCGAGCTGTCCGCGAAGCGCTTCACCTGACTGCCTTAACATCTTAATCTTTCATAATCTATGTTGTACAGTGGGCCGCCTGGAACCCGAGTGAGTCGGGTGAGGGCAGATGCCCGCAGCCGGCCCGACAGGAGGAGCAATCGCAGTGACGACCGAGGCACAGAATCGTCAGATCACATCCAGGTACTACCGTGACGTGCTGGGGCATTTCCCGACCGGAGTGGCGGTTGTCACCGCGATCGGGGGCAATGGGTCACCGACCGGCATGGCAGTGGGATCGTTCACGTCCGTGTCGATCGATCCACCGCTCGTTGCCTTCCTGCCCGATCGTGGCTCGTCAACCTTTCCCGGCATCCGGGATGCCGGAAGGTTCTGCGTCAACGTTCTGGCGGGCGGCCACGAAGAGCTGTGCCGCACGTTCGCAACCAAGGGAGCCGACCGCTTCGACGGAGTCGAGTGGCGGCCCGCGGAACACACGGGCTCGCCCATCCTCGACGGCGCGGTTGCGTGGATCGATTGCGAGCTCGGCGACATCCACGAAGCCGGCGACCACCTGATCGTCATCGGCAAGGTCCTGGACCTCGAGGTTCAGACCCCGACCCTGCCCCTACTGTTCTTCCAGGGCGGGTACGGCACGTTCGCGCCGCGCTCGCTCGTTCTCGCGGCTCGGGGCCGACTCACCGAGCCCGTGCGCATGGCCGACGCGGCACGCGAGGACATCGAGCGGCTCGCCGCTGATGTCGGCCTGGAATGCCGGGTGATCGCCAAGGACGACGATCACCTGGTGATCGTGGCCACGGCCGGTCACGCGGACGGGATCGACCCGGTCGGGGCGGTGCTGCCGTTCTTCCCGCCCTTCGGCAGCACGATCGCGGCATGGGGGTCCGAGGAGATCCGCCAGGAGTGGTACGACTCCTACCCGGTGGATCTTGCGAAGGAGGACCTCGCGTCATTCAACCGTGCACTGGAAGGCATCCAGGCTCGCGGCTGGACGGTGACGTTCCAGAGCGAGGGAGGCAGCGAGGCGGAGGCGATCGTCGAGGCCATGGCGGAGTACGGACGCACGCCGAGCCTTGAGCGGAAGTTTGTCGACGCCGGTCGCCTGATGAATGGCTTGGACGACCCGGCCCGGCTGGATGAGCAGACTGCGAGCACCGTCCGTACCATCACCGCTCCGGTCATCGGGGCGAACGGGCCGCTCTTGCACCTGACGCTCTACAACTTCCCGAAGGACGCGAGCCTGGGGTTCATCGAGCGGGCGAGAGATGCGCTCGTTGCGACCTCCCGGAAGCTCACCGAGCGGTTCGGTGGATCCCTCGACTGATCTGAGCCTTCGGCGGCCGAGAACTAGTGCGGACGTGCAAGGCGGATCTCGAGGTGATCGAACATCGTCCCCGGGGGATACACGTCATCGAAGAGATGTGTGGCAGCGGCGCGAAGCCGGGTATTGAAGGCGAAGGCGACGACGTCGTCGCCTCGGGTCACCTCCATGAGACGGACGTCCGCCAGCTCGGTGGGCGTGCCGTTTGCCATCACCGAGACGGTGCCCGAACCAGCACACAGGGCAACGGTCGGACGGGCCAGCGTCAGATCGATGAGTCCGCCGTGGCCATGGAAGGTGATCTCGCCTTCGGCGCTTATCGAGCCCATGACCGCCTCCACGTCGAAGTCCGAATGGGCGATTGGGAAGTAGAACCGACCGTCGGCTAGGTAGCCGGCACCAGCAGCGGCGTGCTCCACCCCGAGGGCCGTACGCAGATAGCGACGGAAGCTCACCTTCAAGGCCCACGCCATGCCGTCAGACTCGACGCTGGTCTGCGGTTCGGAGGCAGGCCCGGCATCGCTATCCCGTGTCATCGGATCGCCTTCAGCGCGGCAGCGGCACGCTGCGGATCGGCGTACAACCGCAGTCGGCTGAGCCGGGTCCCCTCTACCGTGAAGACTCCGATGTAGTCCTGCTTGTACACCGTGCCCGTCTCGCCGATGATGCTGCGTCCCGAGAACTCCACTACGACGTGCTCGGCGGACTCGTCCACGATCACGCTGTGGATGGTGAACTGCAGGTCCTTCCGCTTGGTGATCATCGCCCGGTAATCGGCGACGATCGCCTCGCGTCCGTCAAGGGCAGGCGGCGACACCGGAGAGTGGAACGGGAGTTCGTTGACCGCATCCGGCGTCCACAGGTCCGCAAATGCCTCGAAGTCCTTGGCCTCGAGCGCGACGTGAAATCCGAGAGCGACCTCGGCCGACGGAGCCAGATCGCTCGGCGCGCCGATCACTGCCCCGCCTCGGGACCACCGACACGAGGCTTGCCCCGTCGATGGCTGATCTCTACTATCATAGCAACGATTAAAGCATAACGCGGCGTGGCCCCAGCCCGATTCCCGGTATGGCACGGTCGCTCGCGCGCCGCCTGGCGCCAGGAGGGAAGGCACAACATGGTCAAGTTCGCCAGTGAGCTCCTCCAGATCCCTGGTCCCGAAAACGTCTATCCGGACGTCCTGCAGCGTGGATTGCTGCTCGAGGAGCTCGGGTTCGATATCGGCATGGTGGGACAGCACCGGTTCGTCCAAGGGAACCCGTCGGCGGTGTTCACGCTCCTTGCCGCGGTTGCGGCGCGTACGGACCGGATCATGCTGGGGCCCGGCATCCTGGTGCTCCCCGCCTACCATCCGCTCGACGTCGCCGAGGGGATCGCGACGCTCGACCAGATCTCGAACGGACGGGCCTTCCTCGGCGTCGGTTCCGGCTACCGCGAGCTCGAGCTCCAGGCAACCGGCCTGGAGCCCGCAGACCGCGGGAGCCTGACACGGGAGGCGCTCGAGGTGCTCAACACGGTCTGGGACAACGAGCTCGCGAGCTATCACGGGAAGCACTTCTCATTCGAGGGCGTGTCGGTTGCACCGCGCACTGTGCAGGATCGGCCGCTGATCATCGTCGGCACCAAGGGGAAGATCGGGTCGCGCCGCGCGGGCAGGCTTGCCGACGGCATCATCGGTGGCCTGGTCCAGAGCATCGACGAGTACCGGCCTGCGATCGACTACTACACCGAAGCGGCAGCGAATGCAGGCCGAAAGAGCAGGCTTTGGCTCCAGCGGAGCGTGTGCATCGCGCGCAATCGCGATGAGCTCGAGACCGAATGGCTTCCTGGGTTCTTGGAGAACCGCCGCGGCAAGCTCGCCCTCGGACCGGGACTGGCCGCCTCGGCCGTCGATTTCGCGATCCTGGAAGGTCGCACGCCGAGCCTCGAGGAAGCCGCGAACGGATACGCCCTGGTGGGCACTGCCGATGAGGTGATCCAACAGATCAAGGAGCTCCAGGAGAGCGTCGACGTCGACACGCTCGTCGTCAACCATCACTGGTCGACCGGCGACAACGCCCGGATCGAGCGACAGCTGCGGCTGTTCGCTGACGAAGTCATGCCGGCTTTCCGACGAGCCCAGTAAGCGGCAATGTCAGCAACTGCGACAGGCAATGGAGGAAGTACATGATCCGTCACTGTTCCTTGTGGAAGTTCCACGACGACGTCTCCGACGATCTCGTGGACGAGATCACCAGGGAGATCTACGCGGCCGTCGCCGAGATCCCATACGTGCGGAACGCGGCGTGCGGCCGGAACATCGGTTACCTGCCCGCCAACTACAACCTTGCCATGAACCTGGACTTCGACGACCTCGACGGTTACCGCGCCTACGTGGCGCACGACCGCCACATGGCGCTGTATCGCCAGTATCTGGAGCCGCACACGGAGTCGCGGGTGGCGGTGCAGTTCGATCTCGGACCGCAGAGCTCCGACACCGTCCAGGGCACACCCTCCACGATATGACGTGACCCCGTCGCCCTGACCAGGCTTGCGGGCTGGGCCTCTCATCCGACATCGGACCGCGCGGCAGGTGCTACGTAGTCGGACTGGTCATCTCGCTCGAAACCTCATATCGCGGCAGTTTGATGCAGCGGTACAGGTTGTAGCCGGACACGCACGTCACAGCGAGGCCACCGAGGATGTACCACGGCTGGTGGAAGTACTGCGACACCGCCCAGTACCAGCTCAGCCCAGGAAGCCACGACACAGTGCAGGCGGCCGTGATGACGACCTGCAGTCCTATCGAGTTGTATTGCCGCGTTCCGGTCTCCGCCGAGCGGGAGTCCCAGAACCGCCACGTCCACAGGGCGTACACGTAGTTGGTGAACGGGTAGATGATCCAGATGGCTGCATTGCCCATTCCTCCGATCATGGACAACGCGTACATGTTGACGAAGAAGGAAACAACGAAGGTGCCCAACGCGTAGAACCAGGCCTTGTTCTCGCTGAGCTGCCCCCTGACAAGGGTCCCCCAGTCCATATGGCGGGCTTGGTGGTTCTTGACTCCCGCGTAGATGAACCTCGCCTCCATGACCATCCAGATGGGAAGGGCGATGCTCTGAACGACGAAGAACCAGAAGAAGTCATGCGCAAAGGCGAGGCTCACGAACGTGATGGTGCCGATGAGGTCAATCGAGATCATGTAGCAGTGGATCCAGATGGGGTAGGGCTCCACACCTTGGCGCTTCGCCACCTTGCCGGCGTGCGTGTACAGCAGGAATCCGGTGAGCCACGCAAGCAACCAGGTGGCGATCACGTGGATATTGTCGGTGCGCCACGTCATGGCACCCATCAGCTGTTCGGGTATGTCGTTCAGGTACTGCATGTATTCCATGGCTCAGGTTCCTTCGGTAGTCGCAGGGCATGAACGCGGATGACTAAGACTTGGCACGGCCGCTGGAACGCAACTGTTCGAGGCGGCGGTGAGCGGTGTCGACTGCGGTGGCGAGGATGGAGCTCGTGAGGGGCATCTCGATGCCGATGCTCGACGCGGCCTCGAGCGCCTCGCGGGTCTGATTCGCTTGTACGCCCCGCCCCGTGAGCAGCAGTTCATCGAACATCTCCCAGTTCGCCAACACCCACGAACCACCGCTGCCTTCGTTGATGGCATCAATGAGTGATTCCTCGCTGATCCCGAACGCCTGAGCGAGGTCGAGGAGTTCGATCGCCACGTTCCGGCTGGCCTGCATCAGCGTGTTGTTGATCAGCTTCGTCACCTCGCCCGCACCCGGTCCACCGAGATGGATCACCGGGTCGCCGATGACCTCGAGGACCGGTCGGCACCGCGCGAACGCTTCAGCATCGCCTCCGGCGAGGACGGTCAATGTTCCTCCGGCCCGGTCTGCCATGTTTCCGCTGACGGGGGCATCGATGAGGTGGACGCCCCTTTCCCGTGCTGTTGCGGCGACAGTCTCGATCGTCGCCGGCAGCACCGTCGACTGCACGATCACCGCTTTGCCTGCGGACAAGCCGACGAGGACTCCGTCGGTACCAAGTACGACATCGAGGACCTGCTGATCGTCCCAGACGCACAACGCCACGACGTCCGTCTGCTCTGCGAGCTCACGAGCCGAGCCTGCAGCAGCGGCGCCTTCGGCAAGGAGCGAATCCACGGCCGACGACGACAAGTCGAAGACGGTGAGGTCGACTCCCTCCCGTGCGAGGTGCATTGCGATCGGACCGCCCATGTTTCCCAGCCCGATGTATCCGACTCGGTCCGTGATGAGATGTTCCATCTCCCGCTCCTCTGGTGTCGCCGCGCTGGGCAGCGGACTCTGGCCGTCTGGGATCGATATCTCGATCGCGACGCGCGATCTGAACCGATCTATATTATCATTTAACAGTTACAGCCGCTGGCGCCAGGCCCGCTGGTGCTCCTACAACGGGCTAGAAGGTGCCTACCTTCACCGAGCAGCACCACAACGCACACAAGGATGGTCATGAGCGCCAACCGCGCATCGGCCGAAGAACCACACACTGACAAGCGGGGGTTTCCGGATTTGCGCTACGAGCCGTTCCAGCCACCGGCCGCCTACGAGCAGTGGCGCGAAGAGGCCGCGGTGACGAAGGTCGGCCTGCACAGCGACCAGCAGGCCTCGGTCGAGGCGGCCGCGGTCATCCGGGAAGTCGCCGAAGAGATCGTGACGGAGACGATGCGGCGATTCTCTCAGGAGTTCCCCGGCTCTGCCGCGAACAGCCTTCCCGAGGCCGACTACCGCAGCTGGGTCGCTTCGGAGGTCGAGTCCCTGGCCGGGATCGTCGAGGAGGGCATACCGGACCCGACGCAGCACCGGCGGCTCTTCGGCGACATGGTCACCCAGGCGAGCCCGCTGACCACTCAGATCGTGAACTTCGTCGAGAGCCGGATCATGCTGGCAGAGGTCGTCCTCGCATGCGTGTGGCGGCGCGCAGCGTCCGACCCCGCACGTGTCGCGCAGATCCTGGACCGCATCGAGAGAGAGGTTCTCTCCGTCATAAGGTGCAACCTCTCGACGTTCTCCGAGGAATCCCTCGTGCCCGGTGCCCTGCAGCGCACGATCGATCGGTCGATCCGCGCCGCAGCCGTAGAGGAGACGGCACCATCCGCGCCCGCGCTCTCGGCCCGGGAGCTGGAGATCCTCGAGCTCGTTGCCCACGGACTGCGGAACCGCGATATCGCCGAGCAGCTCTTCCTGTCCGAGAACACTGTCAAGCACTACATCACCGCGCTGCTCGCCAAGTTCGACGTCACCAACCGCGCAAGCCTGGTCTCCCGGGCGCTGTCCGCCGGCATCGTCCGCATGGAGCACACGGTAGGCACCTTTCGGCGGGCACAGGGCACCATCTGACCTGGTGTGGCGGTCGCCACAGGCCGAGTATGGGACGACTCCAGAGCCCAGCCGAGAAGGTGGCGTAAGGAACATGGCAGAGCGAATCATCACGACCGACGACGCCGACGGGCGGTCTCGCCTCGAATCGCGCAACGAGCTTACGGCCGACAACAGCATCCCCATCGCGGCGGTGTGGAACCTGTGGCGGGTCGCGCCCAACGAGTCGATACCTGGCCCAGTGACTCCGCCCGGACCCCTGCCCGACATCGGCCACATCGCGCCGGGTGAGGTCCTGGTGTTCAAGTTCACCTTCCCGGCGCACACGGAAGTGACTGAGGCCCGCGGGGTCATCGACTTCACCGACCAGCGGCCCGGGTTCCACTCGACTGACTCGATCGACGTGCAGACTCTGCTCGAGGGCGAACTGGTTCTACTGCTCGATGAGGAGGAGACCACCATCCGCACGGGTGACACCGTCGTGCTGCGCGGGCAGTCACACGCGTGGGAGAACCGTTCCGACAGCCCCGCTACGCTCCTTGTCACCCTCGTGGGCTCGCGCCGCGAGGGCGCTGTGTGATAGCGAAACGTCAGAGCGGCCAAGGGGTCGGGACGCGGGTGCAGCCGCTGGTCCGGCGCTGGTCCTGGCGGAGTCTGCGGGCCTACGGGATCTGGCCGACGGTCACCTCTCCGTGCCCACGGACAAGGGCGCGAACGCCGGGCTGAAGGTCGCGGGAGTGGCCGCGGGCGCGGACTCGATCGATGACATGGCGATATTGCGGCATCGCGGGATGGGCCGGGTGTTCACGAACGCGGGGGATCTCCCGGGCCGAGGTCGCCGACACCGTCGGGGTCGACAAGACCCACCGTGGCTACGCGATCATCGAGCAGGTCCGCGCCGACCTGAAGGACTCCGCGCTGGCGCACCTACCGTTCGGGAAGTTCAACGCCAACGCCGCCTGGCTGGTGCTCGCGGTGATGACGTTCAACATCGCCCGCGCCGCCGGCACGCTGAGCAGCCCCGAGTTCGGCCGGGCGACCACCGGCACGATCCGCCGCATGACCACGCAGCAGCGAGAGCAGCGCGCGCGTCCCCAACGGCGTCGGGCCGTCAGACCCGCTGCCAATCACCGATCTCGTCGTAGACGACAACATCCTGCTCGGCGGCCTTGGCAGGGCTGATGTCCATCCCATCGTCGCGAACGGCCTTCATGAGGTTCTTCAGAGCGACGTCAGGGTCACCCTCGATCTCGTAAAGCGCCAGGTACTCGAACTCCTGAGTCTCGTCCTTACCACCCGGAAACTGTGCCGTCGACCGCCGGTAGCGGCGAGCCGCTACGAAGCCGGGAACGTCGAGTACGTCAGGAAGGTGCTGACGGTCGTACCAATCATTGAACTCGTCCTCACGGCCGGCAACGGCGTTGGTCTTGATGACGAACAGGGGCATGCTCGGTTCAACCTCTCTGACTGGGCTCGAATCCTTCTAGATGTGTTATCTACTTAAAGATTAGAATGTACTATGTTCATAAGTCCAACGCCGCAGCGAAGGAGATGACGTGTTCACAGGAGCTCGTGCCCGGTTCGTCGAACTGAACGATCGCGGGGAGCAGGCAATCGGCGTCTGGGCCACCTCGGCCGACCCGTCCACCACTGCGATCTTCGGTGAGGTCGGTTACGACTTCGTGCTCATCGATGGCGAGCACGGTGCTCTCGGCATCCGCGACATCCTCGGGCACATTCGCGCGGCACAGGCAACGGGCACCGTCGCAGTGGTTCGCATCCTGCGCGCAGACCCGTCCCTGGTCCAGCAGGTCGCCGACCTCGGGGCGGACGCCATCCTGGTCCCCAAGATCGAAACGGCCGAGCAGGCCGCGGCGTGCTTCGCGGCAACCCAGTACCGTCCAGGCGGCCGCGGCTTCTGCCCGATGGTTCCCGCGGCGGGCTGGACCAACGGCGCGTGGGCCGAGCACGCCGACCGAGCCAACCGCGAGCTGCTCTTCATTCCCCTGATCGAGACGCTCGCCGGGGTCGAGAACTTCGAGCGCATCGTCAAGACAGAAGGCGTCGACTTCGCGTTCTACGGCCTGGGGGATCTCGCCCAGGACATGGGAACCGATATGGCCACTGGCCGTGACCGTCTGATCGAGATCTGGCAGGACCTCCACGACAAGGCCGACAGGCACGGAGTGAGGCTCGGCGCGCCCGGCGGATTCGGGTTCGACGGCACCTCCTTCGTGACCATCGGAGGCGATCTCAACTTCGTCCGCTCCACCAGTGCGGAACATCTGGCGAACGCCCGAGGTGCGCGATGACTCTCAGCGAGAGTGCCGACACTCCCCCGGACTCGTTCGGCCCGGTGGAGGTCCGTGTGGGCGCGATGCTGCTCAACATCGCCGATCCGGAACCCGGCTGGGGACGGGAGTACAACCGCTGGTACGAGGACGACCACTTCTTCCATGGCGCGATGATGGCTCCGTGGGTGTTTGCCGGACGCCGTTGGGTGGCGCCAGCGACTCTTCGCGGCCTGCAGTACTCGCGGACAGGAGGAGTGTTCGACCCGCCAGGATCCGGGCGATACGCCGGGACCTACTGGATCGCCCCCGACCACCTGAACGACTATCTGGCGTGGTCGGGAGTGGTTGGCCCACAGATGGCTCGCGAGGGGCGCTCGTTCTCCCGACGCCAGCTCGTCTTCACCACCTTTGCGGAGCACCGCGCCTCGGTCTACCGGGACGAACGGGTTCCGCAGGACGTGTTCGCGTTGATGGACCCCCCTGGCGGACTCGTCGTTCAACTGATCGACGTGCCCCAGGCTGAGGACCGAGACGACACCATCGAGTGGCTCTCATCTGAATACCTGCCCAGCCGGCTCGCCATGACTGAAGGAAGTGCGCGACTCGCCATGGTCTTCCAAGGCGCAGCCGAGACGCCGACAATGCGGCCGGCGCTCCGCGACCTCCAGGAATCCGCAAACAACGGAGGGCGGCGGATCGTGCTCCTCTGGTTTCTCGATGACCACCCGACAGTCGGGTGGGGCACTCAATTCGCAGCCCAGGCTGCGCTTCTCGATGCATCCGGGCGAGCGGTTCTCGAATGGATGACGGCGTTCATCCCATCCCACATGGGGACCGACGACTACCTGGGCGAACTCGATCCGAGTAACCCGTAGCTACTACATACGCACATCAATAGTACGTAGGCACGTGCTCGGGCGACGGCATCCTCCCTGAACGGCAAGCGGAGCCGAGAGGCTGCTACTTCAGGCCGCGGAATCCTCGCATGGCCGTTGCCGACGACGCGTCGATGGTGCGATCTCCGCAGAACTGCAGCACGCGCGGCTGGGTCGCGGCCAGGTGTTCGGTGGCGATCTTGCCGACCTTGTTCCTGTCACCTCGGGCGACTAGCCGCGTGATGGCACGATGCGCCTTGAGGACGGCCTTCTGCTGCTCGATGTCGGGATAACGACCTTCGCCTTCCATGGCGTCCGCCCAGGCCTGCTCCTGGATCGTCCAGACCGCGACCAGGCTGCGCACGACGAGCCGCAGCGTCTGATTCGCGGC
Organism: Nocardioides sp. NPDC051685; assembly: GCF_044453405.1. Taxonomy (NCBI): domain Bacteria; kingdom Bacillati; phylum Actinomycetota; class Actinomycetes; order Propionibacteriales; family Nocardioidaceae; genus Nocardioides; species Nocardioides sp. NPDC051685. The sequence goes on from NZ_JBITCR010000002.1 coordinate 582,890, forward strand.
AAGGTCGACGAACACGTCGTGGAAGGTTCTCGAGACCTCGGTGAAGTGGGCACCGTCACCAAGCGCGTCCTCTGACGCCTCGATGTTCTTCTCGAGCGCCGGAACCACCGTCTCGAGCCGGTCCTCCCGCTCGGCACAGGACTCCGCACAACGCGGCTCCAGCTCTCTGATCGCCATCGCCAGGTCGTGCACGCGCACACTCTGACCCTGCATCGCAAGGCCAAGCGCGTACGCGGCGGACGACCAGTTGGGCGGATGAATGTACGCGCCACCCACCTTCCCCCGGCGCACGGTGATGAGACCCTCGGCCTCGAGGATCCTGAGTGCCTCACGCAACGAGGGTCCGCTCACGCCGTACTCGAGGATCAGATCATCCTGCTTAGGCAGGGGTCCCTCGGGATATGTGCCGCGAAGGATCCGCTGACGAAGGTCCGCGGCGATGGACTCGGCGACTCGCGACGACTGAATTCGAACTGGTGGCTGCGGCCGGTTCACCTGGGTCATGATCCGATTCCCTCCGAGAGCCGGTCAGGCTCGCCTATGTGTGCTTATAACTAACTATACTTTACACGAAAGGAATCGGATGCCCTTCACGGCCGACTCACCGATCTCTGCGACAATTCTCACTGAGCAACTCGGTCTGCCGCCAACTCAGAACGAGCGTGGCCCGACGCCGACGAAGCGAAGATCGCTTTGAACGGCTCCTCGGGGTCGGCGAGGCGCGACCGGTCAGCTGGTGCCGTACGTCCGAGGATCCTCTTGGCTTGCGCGTAGTCCCGCACATTGTTGACACAATCGACCGCCGCAACGGCGCCACTCCGGAGGTACACCACGCTGAACTTGCCGCTGGTGGCATCGCCGCGCACCACGGTTTCGTCGTAACCGGCCAATACGCCCACTGTCTGAAGGCGGTCGTCGTACTGATGCGACCAGAACCACGGAACAGCGCCGTAGGTTTTCGGATCACCCAGGATCGCGCTCGCGACGAGCTTGGCCTGATCGTTGGCGTTCTGCACGGATTCGAGACGTATTCGTTGGGAAGCGGCGAACTCTGACACGAAGCTTGCGCAGTCCCCGAGGGCATAGACATCGTGAAGCGTGGTTCGGCAGTAGTCGTCGACATGAACGCCGTTCCCAACCTCCGCGCCAGCCTGCTCGAGCGGCCCGACGTTCGGAATCAGTCCGATCCCTACGATGACCAGATCGGCTTCGAGCACGCGACCGGACGCCAACCTGACGCCGGTGACCTGACCGTTCGCCCCTGCCATTTCCGTCACGGTCTCGCCGAGGAGCACATCGACACCCTCGCGAGCATGTCGCGCCTGGATATAGCTGGAAATCTCGTCACCCGTAACTCGCATGAGCAGACGGTCGAGCGTCTCCACCACGGTGACCTCGACACCCTTCAACCGAAGTGAAGCCGCGGCCTCCAGCCCTATGTAGCCACCGCCGACGATGACGGCGCGACGCGCTCCGTCGAGGCTCCGCTTCACGTGCTCGGCGTCGGCCAGCGTCCGGATCACGTGCACGCCGTGCAGGTCAGCGCCGGGCACAGTGAGGCGCCGTGCCTCGCCGCCAGCCGCCCACACCAACGTGCCGTAGCCGATGAGGCCGCCGTCCTCGAGCGCAACAGTGTGCGCCTGGCTGTCGACAGAGACGACGCGCGATCCAAGCATGCGCTCGATCCCGGAGGCTGCCCACCAGTCTTCACTCCGGAAGGCCAGATCAGCGGACAGCACGCCACCGGCCAGGTAGCCCTTGGTGAGCGGCGGCCGTTCGTACGGTGCGGCAACCTCGTCGCCGACCAGACCGACGGTGCCTTCGTACCCGCCGGCCACCAGCGCTGCCGCCAACTGCGAACCGCCGTGGCCGGCACCGACGATGAGTACGTCATACTTCATAGTCATCCACTAACCCGGGATACGGGCGACGAGCCCGTCGAGCTTGTCCTTGAACTTGATCTGACACCCGAGCCTGCTGGCCTCCGTGAAGTGGTCGTCGGCCTCGAGCAGGTCGGTCTCGTCCCCCACCGGCTGCCTCAGCTCTCCCGCCCAGTCGTCACCGATCCACACATGGCAGGTGGCACAGGACATCTCACCACCACACTCGCCCTCGATCCCGGGCACACCGGCCTGTACGGCGAGCTGCATGAGCGACTCACCCTCGCGAGCGTCCACGGAATGCTCCATGCCGCCTTGAGCCACGAACCGAACCTTTCCCATAGCAGTCTCCCTCAGACCGTTGCCGCAACGCGGGGGGTGTAGCGGACCTTGAACTCACTGAACCCGGCGACATTGTTGTCCGGGATCCAGGTCGGCTCGCCAACCGGCTCGAGGTCCGGGAACGCCGCCAGCACCTTGGGGAAGAAGGACGCTAGCTCCATGCGCGCGAGATACCTGCCGAGACACAGATGGATGCCCTCGCCGAAGCTCAGGTGAGGATTCGGGTCGCGGGAGATGTCGAAGGAATCAGGGTTCACGAAGGCGCGCTCGTCTCGATTCGCAGATGTCAGGGACGCGACGACCCAGTCCCCGGTACGGATCTCCTTGCCATGAAGGTCGATGTCCTCCATCGCGATCCGCAGCCGGCTGCGCGGCGGCGTAACCCAGCGTAGGACCTCCTCAGCAGCACTGTTGGCGAGCGACGGATCCTCGAGCAGGAGCCGTCGCTGGTCGGGGTTGTTCAAGAACAGCCACAGACCAACCGACGCGGCGTTGCGCGTTGTCTCCAGGCCGCCACCGATGAGAATCGTGAAGTAGCTGCGCATCTCATGGATGCTCAGCGGGTCACCGTCGACCTTCATCCCGCCGAGCACCGTCGCGAAGTCGTCTTGGGGCTCCTTGCGGCGCGCGAGCGCCAGCCTCTCGCAGTAGTCCAGCAGCGTCGAGTGGCCCTGACGGTGGGTCTTCAGGATGTCGCCGTCGATGGTGAACCGCGGGTCTGCCGGCGCCAGCCAGCGCCATGCAGCCTCGCGCAGCAACGGCCAGTCGTCCTCTGGCACGCCGAGCATCCGCAGGATCACCTTGACTGGCATCTCACCGGCGATGTTCTCGACGGCGTCACATTCGGATCGCTCGGCCACCTCGCCGATGATCTCGTCGACGATGCCTCCTACATCGGCCTTCAGCTTGTTCATCGCGGGAAGGCTGAAGTGCTTGTTGACCGGCTTGCGGTAGATGTCGTGGGTCGGCGGGTCGTTCCGGGCCATACTCACGTCGAAGCCCATCTCGAACCGCTCTTCTGGCGTGTAGCGCTTTGGCGTCTTCGGAACCCGGGTGTCCCAGCGCGAACTCAGCGCCTTCGGGTTCAGGAGGTAGTTTCGTACGTCCTCGTGCCGCGTGAGGAACCAGTAATGCTTGCCGTACTTGTCGTCCTCGACCCAGTGGACCGGATCCTTGTCGCGCAGCCACTTGAAGACCGAGAGGTGCTCAGTGGTCGTGTACCACTGCGGGTCTTGCAGCTTCTGATCGATCTCGTACCAGGCGGACATCCACACTCCTGCTGAAGGGTTGATCGCGTCGCGGGCCTTGACAGCCGCACGATTCACCCTACAGATAAATTCGCAATCTTGTCAATGATTATGTCTTAAACGGCCGATCGTCTATGGGCTTGACCAGTGGCTCATCGGCGGCGCCGTACGACGGGTCCGTGCGATCTTGGCAACCTTTCGCAAACCCGGCCTCCGCAGCATGCTCGGGGTTTGTGGGGACCGGAGGGCTGAACCATTCCATGACAGTGAGCCGCTCCAGAATCCGCCACTCACCATCCCGCCGCTCCAGACGATCGAGGTAGCGACCGGTGGCGTCGTAGCAGTTCCCGTCATGACGCAGGGATCGCTGCACGAAGTAGGTCTCGCATCTGGCCAAGTCACCGTCCAACTCGATGTGGCTCTGTCCCAGCGTGTGCTGGAGTGCGGCGAAGCGTTCGCGGACGACCGGGATCACCCAGGCGACGTACTCTTCGGGCCCGCCACGGAAGGCCCCGTGGTCGTCGACGGCATCCGCCCAATAGACACTCCGCACCAGCTCGGCATCCGCCCTGTCGATGCCCCTGCAGTACCGGGCCTGCAGCTGTCTGATCTCAGCAAGACTCGAGAGCTCTTCTAAGGAATGGGACATGCTTTCTCCTCACCGATGCGATGGATTCATTGAAAGTGACAGCCGAAGGGTCGACTCAGGCCATCGGGTCCAGCGCGACCTTGATGGGACGTGCAGCCGATTTGTATGCCGCGGTCCGGATCGCTTCGGGAACCTTGTCCAGCGGAAACACGTGCGTGACCCATTCGCCGACGTCGATGCCTTCGGCCGCCAGGCGGCGAGCGAGCCCGAATGCCTCCGACACGGTGTTTGGGTGGGAGATGCGTCCCTTGACCGTGATCTCCTTCCACATCAGCGTTCGCCAGTCGAACGGCCGCACCGAAGGGTTCGGTGACGCCACGCTGACGATGGTCCCCAGGGCGCGCACGACGCACATGGCAAGGTCCTTCCCACCGGGTGAACCGGAAACCTCGATGACGGCATCGACGGGGCCGTGCGCGGCCACGATCTCGTCGGCCGCGTGTTGGAGCAGATCGGGGGTGTCCGTCCTCGACGTCACGTACGTAGCCGCGCCCATGGTCTCGGCGGTGCGGAGGCGTTCGACATCGGTCTCCAAGCCGACGAGCGTGACGCACCGACCTAGGGCGACAGCCGCCAATGCACAGCTGAGCCCCTGCGGACCGGGGCCGATGACGACCACGTGCGTGGCCTTCCGAACCCCCGCCTCGCGGACCCAGCGTAGCCCGTTTGCGAGCGGCGAGCACGCGATGAGAGCCGTGCGGTCCGAGAGGACATCCGGCACCCGGTAGACCAGCGCCTCGGGTGGCACGAAGACATGGGACGCGTAACCACCCCACAAGTGCGGTGGGTTGCCGGCCGACAGCGTGCCGTAGCCGTTCTGGAGCCCGCGCCGCTCGCAGAGGTAGTACTGCCCTTGTTGGCAGGTGTGACAGCCTTCCTCGCATGGCCATCTGGCCTCGACGACAACCCGATCACCCAGCACGAGCCCGCGCCGCTCCGCTGCCGACGCTCCCACTGCAACGACGCGGCCGACGATCTCGTCGCCGAAGATGACCGGCACCCTGGCATTGAGATACTCGTGGTGACCGCTGAACATCGCCAGCTCGGACCCATCCACGCCACACAGCACGACCTCGAGCAAGAGGTCCGCAGGCCCGATCTCCGGCACCGGAAACGTCTCCAGGTCTATTTTCTCTGGGCCGCGGTACACCGCCGCCCGCGCGCGTATCGGGATCGGCCTTCGGCGCATCCGTGGCCTACTTCGCCGATGACACGTCTGGCAACCAGGTCGCCAGTTCCGGCCACACGATGAGCGCTACGAGGAAGACCACGCAGGCACCGATGAACGGCGTGACCCCCTTGAACACGTCCCCGATGGTGAGCTTGACGCCCATCCCCTTCGTGCTGGCCTGTCCGAGGGCGAGAACGACGAAGTTGAGCACACCCAGCGGTGGCGCTACCAGATCGATCTCAGCGAGCACGATGAGGAACACCCCGAACCAGATGAGGTTGACATCGAGCGCCACTAGTGGGCCGATGAACACCGGGATGGTGAGCAGCATCATACCCAGCGTATCCAGGAAGAACCCGAGGACGAGATAGACGGGAATCAGGATCAGGAGGAACGTCAGCCTGGTGAGGTTCATGCCGACGACTCCGTCGGCCACCCATTCAGCGAGCCCGCTGAGCGTCATCACACGCGTCAGCAGGTTCACCCCGATAAGCAGCAGAAAGACTGCTGCGACCGCGGAGGTGGCTTCGATGAGCGATGTCGAGAGGAACTTCGCCAGGACGCGGTGCGTCTTGACGGGCTCGCCGTTGGCCCGCGCGCGTCGCGCTTTGACGATCAGCGCTGCCAGGCCGAGTACCACCGTCACGGCCGCGCCACACGCACCCGCCTCTGTCGCAGTGAACACGCCAACGTAGATGCCACCTATGACCACGGACACGATGATGAGCATCGGGATCAGGTTGACCAGGGATGCCAAGCGCTCCCTCAACGGGTACGACGCACCGCGTGGTGCCGCGTCCGGACTGATCATCGCCCAGGCGAGGATCACCACGGTGAACAGAACCGCCAGCGCAATTCCCGGTACGACGCCGGCGAGTAGCTGCGGACCGACAGGGGTCTCGGCTACGCCGGCGTAGATGACAAGCAGAACGCTCGGGGGGATGACCTGTCCGAGGGTTCCCGCCATCGCCACCGACCCGAGAGTGAGACTGGGCCGGTAACCGGACTTGATGAGCTCGGGGATGGCAACCCGTCCGATCGCGTAGGCGTTGCCGATCGAGCTACCGCTCGTGGCCGCCATCCCAGCGCCGGCGATGTTGGTGGAGACAGCGAGCCCCCCGGGCATCCAGCCCAGCCACTTCCTCGCCATGTCGTAGGCCCCCGACATCAGGCCGCTCTTGCCCAGCACGATGCCCATGAGCACGAACATCGGGATCACACTGAGCGACCATGAAGCGAAGGAGGAGAAGGCGATCTCTTGCAGGCTGCCTTCGAGCGCCCGTTGACCGGCGAGCAGGTAGAGCCCGGGGAACGAGGCAACCGTCATTGCAATAGCGATCGGGATCTTGAGCAGCATCAGGCTGATCATGAGGAAGATGACGAAGAACCCGACCAGGAGGGAGCTCGTCGGGACGACGAACGGGTAGACCAGGAAGAAGCAGGCTGCGGCAGCCGCGACGAGAATGCCCGCGGTGGAGCGTCGAGCGTTGCGCGAACGCCGCTCATCGGACGCAACAGGGGCTGGCGCCTGGCGGAGGTCGGTTTGAGTGACAGTCATCGCGGCCGAACCTCCAGCGAGACGGCGATCCTGCCGTCGACGTTGTCCAATAGGGGTTCCTCGTCCTCGATGGCGGATGCGACGTCGCCTTCGTCGGACGGCGTGAAGTCGGGTTCTGCGACCGCGCGCACGAGCTGCGCTATTGCTTGGAAGCCAAGCACGGCCAGGCCGACAACGACGACCCAGCGATATGGCCAGATGGGAAGCCAGTCGACACCCACCGAGCTCTCGTCGAACTGCTGGGCCATCTGCGCCTTCTGCGCCCCGAACTGCATGAGGAAGGCAGCCGTGCCTAGCGTGAAGGCCATCCCCAGCACCTCGAGGATCCGTTGGGTGCGCGGCCCGGCGGACCCGGTCAGCAGATTCACACGGATGTGGTCGCTGCGTAGCAACGCGTAGCCCAGTCCCAGCGCGATCACCGTCGGCATGTAGGCAAACTGCGTCAGGTCCAGCGTTCCATCCAAAGGGTTGTTGGACAACGTACGTCTCGTGACATCGGCGATCACCGTGCACATCATTGCCACAAGAACGACGCCTCCCACGGCTGCGCAGGCGATGCTCATGACGTCTATCACCTGCAGCACCCTCAGCCAACCGGGTCTTGCCTTGGTCTCGGCGGCGGTGGAGTGCGTCGCCAACTCGCGTGGTGCAGCTTCGGGACCGCTGTCCGGGCTCTGCTCGTCTGTCATCTGAACCTCATGTCGATCATCCGCCTACGGGAGACGTGACGGGCGTCACGACGTTAACACAACTCAGGTCCTGTATCTACAAAGGTTTATTAGATAAGCCAGTTGAGCCGCCGCCCCTCCCGACGGTGCCGACGAAGCCGCGGCGCCGCCCCTCAGATACCCAGGGAGAACTGCTTGACGCTCGACCCAGCAGGTCGTTATGTTATTAATCTTTATTAGTACTGGCCAATAGTCAGCCATCGCCACCTCATCGCGGCGAGTGGCCTGCCGCCCAAAGGAGAAGCAAGTGGCCCACATAACGAAGCCCCTGGCTGCGGTCATCGCAGGGCTCAGCGCCATCGCGGTACTCACCGCGTGTCAAGGGGGCGCCGCCCGAAACACCGGCGCCTCCATCGACGGCATGGAGCCGATCGAGCTCACCTTCAGCGACATCCAGGCTGATGCCTCCACCGCCGGAAGGTACCGAACCATGTGGATGGATCGCGTCACCGAGCTCACCAACCGGAAGGTGACGTTCAAGCTCCACGGCAACGGCACCCTGCACCCGGCAGACGAGGCATTGTCTGCCCTGCAGAGCGGCCTGACCGACGCCACGTTCATCAGCAACGGATACTTCCCCGACCAGCTGCCGATCTCGAACTGGGACGACAAGGTCGTTCAGGCGAACACAGTGGAACTCGGATATCCGGCTGTGAACATCGCCGGCATTCCGGCCATGGTGGAGCACTACGACCAGGGCGGAGCTGTCGCCAAAGAGACGGCGTCGCAGGGCTTCGTGCCGATGCTCCCGATGTTCAGCGGCCCCGCAGTTCTGCACTGCTCGGAGGCGTTCTCCGACCCCGCCGACCTGAAGGGCCGACAAGTCCGGGTCGCCAACGACGTAGCCAAGGGCGAGAACGCGGCACTCGGCATGACCGGTGTCTTCCTGGACCCGACCGAGCAGTACGAGGGGCTGCAGCGCGGCGTCATCGACTGCGCCGTCAACGCGGCGACCACGGTCCTTGGCCTCGGCCTCCTCGAGGTCGCGCCATACTCATCGTTCACCGAGAACGCACCGACATCCGGTGCCTACTACGCCGTGTCCAAGGAAGTCTGGGATTCCCTGCCCGACGACGTGCGCGACGCGATGATCCAGGCGCGCAACGAGGCCGTGGTCGAGTTCCTGAAGAACACCTTGGAAACGTACAAGCAGTACGCCGAGGCCGCCGAAGGGGCAGGGCACAAGCTGATCGATCCTGCGCCGCTGAACGAAGCGATCCGCGCCTGGCGCGACTCAACACAGGATGTCGCCTTGGCTGCCCCGTCCAATGTGTCCGCCCCGGAGGATGAGGTCAAGGCCGACGCCGCGATCGTGGAGGAGTGGAAGGGCTTCGTCGAGAACGAGCTCGGAGTTCCCGTCGGAACCCCTGAGTCCTTCGCCAAAGCGCTCGAGGCGTTCAACGCCGGAAGCGCCGTGGTCGAGGACTGGGACAAGCTTCTCGAGAAGCTGAACACAGAGACGACCATCGACTGAGACGATCCCGACCCAGCTCTGTCGGCCACGGTTCGATCAGGGGCGGACGTCCCGTCCGTCCCTGATCGAATCGCTCGCCCACCCTAAACGGTCAAGAGCTCCTTCACCCGCGGCAAGACCTCGTTGTTCAGCAGGTCTAGCGTGACCGCTCGTTGCACAGGGTCGTTGTCGATTCCCGGTGGCATGAGAAGCGCGTGACCGAATCCCAAGCTCGCCAGGTCGGCTACCCGCCGCGCACACGCCTGCGGATCACCGACCACCGCGAATCGGTCCACGAACTCGTCCGAAAGTCCCGCTGTCGCGGATGACCCCGAGTCGCCGTGGCGCGCCATGTCATAGGACCTTGCCACATCGACGACCACGGAACGATCACGCCCGGGGACATCTGCCCGGTCCTGACCGGACATGGCACTGAACCGGGCGTGCGATGCGACGAAACCCCTGATCAGGTCACGCGCGATCCGCTTGTCGGGATGCGGAGAGACCAGAATCACCGCCCCCATCGTCGGCCGCGCCTTGCCCGCGGCAAGCTCGGAAGCCAGCAGCGTCCGGCGTACGGCGGACAATCGGTCTAGCTCGGCGCCGACGGCGACCGTGAGTCGGTCGGCGTAGCGTGCGGCGATCGCGACGGTCCGCGGCCCGCTCCCGTACACGTCGATCGGCACGGGCGGAAGCTGCCGATCAATCCATCGCAGACCCGCTGTGTCTTCGTGCGCCGCTACGACCGCCGCAACTGACTCCACGGATGGCAGACGGACTGCGTGGCCGTGCAGGAGGTCGCGCAGCAACCGGAGCGCGGCGGTGAACTCCCGAGCGGTCGCGGGCGATTTGCCGACGTAGAACGCGGAAGAGTCTCCGCGACCGATGCCGAGCACCGCCCTTCCGCCGGACTGCGCCTGCAAGGTGGCCATCGCCGCTGCCGTCACACTGGGGTGGCGCGTCAACGGATTCGTGGTCGACGTGCTCAGCTTCAGGCGCGAGGTGGCCGAAGCGGCCGCGGCCAGCATGACGTAGGGGTCGGGCAGGTAGTACTGGGTGTCTGCAACAGCGACTCCGTCCCAACCCTCCGCCTCACGACTGGCCGCCAGCTCACTGACCCGGTCGGGTCGTTCCAGCAGGGTCGTCCACAGCTCCACGTCAAGGACCTTCCTCTGTGGGTAGCGGCGCCTTGGCCCGCGACTGCCGAGCGGTGATCCCCAGCTCATCCTGGAACCAGTCATCGCCATGGTCGGGCGGCTCACCGGCACGCACCGGCGTGCGTGAGAGCAGCAGCGGCGTGCCCAGCTGCAACACGAGCCCATGGGTATCCGAGGAGTGGGCGACTCTCAGGCCGCGCTGGTCGGCAACGCCGTCGACGTCGAGAATCCGGTCGAGTTGACCCGGAATGCTGGCGGCTCCGCCGCAACTCACCACCCGATCGATGACGGTCGCCGCCGGTTGGGATGCGGCCCACGAACCCATGTCGGTGGGGAGCGAGTCGATGAGCCGCTGCCATGTGCTCGTGCCCATGCCCACGAAGACCCAGGCGTCGGTGCATTTGTACATCCGATGGCTCGCCGACCAGCCGGGCATGTCACTGAACTCGCGATCACGCCACGACTTCCACCCGTCGGCCAAGAAGGGCAGTTGCGCCAAACAGGCCGCGTCGACCAACGATGTGTGAACACGGCCACTCGGTCGCCCCCGGCTGGCGCCGACCAGCGCGGCAATGACTCCGAACGCTCCCAACCAGCCGGCCAGGTGGTCGGTGAACGGCATGCGCGGGATGTCAACGTTCGGCGCAGAACCGCTCGGGATCATCTCGCCGACGCAGGCGACCGTCAGCCCGGAACTGGCATTGGCGATCTCTGCGTAGCCGCGAAGGTCGGACCATGGCCCGCCCTCACCGTAGGTGCTGATGTGCGCGCTGAGCAGAGTCGGATATCTGCCGGCCAGGTCTTCGGGGTCGAGGCGCAGGCGACGCAGAGCCGGCCTTGTGAAAGTCGACACGACGACGTCCGTCCATAAGAGAAGGGCATCCATGCGGTCGCGACCGCCCGGCGCGTCGAGGTCGACCTCGGCAATGTGCTTGCCGCGGTTCACCACCTCGTGGAAGAACGGTTCACGATGGCCTGCCTGGGTCCTCTCCGGGAGCACGTCCGCCTTGACGACCTCGGCGCCGAGCTCCGCCAACACTCTCGAGGCGGTCGGACCGGCCAGCACTCGAGTGAGGTCCAGCACTCGGTAACCCGCAAGGGGGCCCGCGCCTTTGCAGCGGCTGTCTGGGGAGCTCGCCGAATGTCCGTTCACCAGCTTGCGAGCGTGCACACGAACAGCGGCCCCAAGAACCGGCGCGATCGGCCACTCCCCCGGCCTGCGCACGATGCTGACCGGGACGCCTGCCGACTGCGCCAGAGCCTCCCATTCCGCGGCAGGCCGTGACCGAAGCATCGTCACGAGTGAATCGCGCAAGCGAGCGCGCGCGGACGGGTCGTCGCGCAGGACATCGTACGACGCCTCGGCAGCGATCTGCTCTCCACTCCAGCCGGCAGCCTGGAGGAACCAGCGCAGGTGCCGATGCCATACGGTGATCAGACTCAACCGCCGGCCGTCGGAGCACTCATAGATCCCGGACCCCATGAAGAACCAGTGGGGAGGGTTGCGCTCGTATCGGGTGGCCCTCGAGCCGATGGCCTCGAAGAACCCGTCGTGGAGCGCTGCCTCGACGTGCTGGCCCCGGCCGGATCGCTGGCGGTCTAGCAACGCGGCCACGGCCCCTGTCGCGCCGATGACGGCGGCGAACACCGAGGCGAGCGGCAATGGCGAGAACGGTGGCTCCGCTTGCGGCCACCACTCTCCCTCGAGCATCTCGGCGGAGCGCTGCGGGTACGCACCCGCAGCCGCCAGGACCGGCCCCTCCCAGCCGGGCATCGATGCCCGTGGATCGTCCCGGCCGAATCCTGGCAGCGAGCAGTGAACCAGGCTGGGCCAGGCGGCCGCGGTCTGTTCTGGTCCGAGGCGAAACCGATCCAGCGCACCCGGCCGACTGTTCTCGATGAGAACATCGCTCGCAGCCACCAGGTCGTGCGCCGTGGCCAGGCCGGCCGGGTCTGTCAGATCGAGGCGCAACGTCTCACTACGAGAAGCCAGCAGATGGTGATTCGCCTGGCCGTCGTACCGCGGCCCTTCGGGATGCTCGATCCGCACAACCCGAGCACCCAGGTCCGCGAGCAGGCGCGCGGCCAGCGGTCCTGCGAGGTACTGCCCGATGTCGACGACCAGGAGATCGGCGAGGGGGCGATGGGGATCAGCCACGGGATCAGTCGTCGGCCACCGAGAGCGCGCTGACCGGACAACCGCTGACAGCACTGCGCACGAGTTCGATGTCAGCCGGATCGACGTCAGCCTGGTCATCGACCTCGAGCTCGCCTTCGTCGTTAAGCACGAAGATCTCAGGTGCCAGACCCTCACAGATACCGAGGCTCACGCATTTCGACCTGTCCACGACGACCTTCATTCGACCTCCCGACTTGTGATAGAAATGATTATAACCCTAACATGGCTTGGTCCTGGCCGAGGAGGACCGAAGGAGATCGCACTCGTTTCGCCGGCGATCTCACACAGCTCGACCTATTTGCCCTCCCCCGAGACCCAGGATGCCTTGACCTCGATGCTGGATCTGACGCGCTCTTTCCCGAGTAATGTGCGCGGAGCGGCTGCCCTGACTTTCAGGCCACATCCCACTCACCATTCCTGATCCGTCCCTCGCATCCTGACAAAGATTATGATGTAATGTGTGACGTTAGCCATCATCGGAAAGTAAGGACCGCCCATGTCGCGCCGGGATGACCACATGATCTTCGCCGCCTTCGCCTCGGCATCTACAACGAAGACCTCGCTGGGCGCGTGGATGCACCCTTCTACCGACCCCGGATTCCTAACGCCCGAGTACTACATCGATCTGGCGCGAGAACTGGAGCACGGCGGATTCGACGTGCTCTTCTTCGATGACCGACTGGCCATGCCAGCGGCGTACGGTGGCTCCACCGAACCGGCCGTCGAGCGCGGTTCACGGGTCGTCAAGCTCGACCTGGTCGCGCTGCTCGGCCTGCTCGCCGGCCACACGAACCGGATCGGGCTCGGGGCAACGTACTCGACCACCTACGGCATGCCATACCACGTGGCGCGGATGTTTGCGACGCTCGACCACCTGTCACGCGGCCGGGTGGTGTGGAACATCGTCACCTCGCTCAACGAGGACGAGGCGGAGAACTTCGGGACCGATTACCTGCAGGCCGATCAGCGTTACGACCGGGCCGACGAGTTCCTCGAGATCACCACACAGCTGTGGGAGTCCTGGGCGGAAGGTGCCGTCGAGCTCGACCGCGAGACGGGTCGGTTCGCCGATCCGGCCAGCGTCCGCCGCATCGACTACGACGGCAAGTTCCTCCGGTCCCGTGGTCCATTGACCGTGCCGCGCACTCCACAGGGTTGGCCGGTGCTCCTCCAGGCCGGTCAGTCCGGGCGAGGACGCCAGTTCGCCGGGCGCTGGGCCGACCTCGTCTTCACCACTGCCCACAGCGCCGAGGCAGCACAGAAGCACTACGCCGCGCAGCAGGCAGTGACCGAGCAGGCGGGGCGTCCGAAGGATGCCGCGAAGATCCTGCCCGCAGTGATGTGCATCGTCGGCGAGACGGAGGAGATCGCCCGCCAGAAGAACGACTTCTTCAACGCGTTGTCCGACCCGATCGAGCAGCTCGTCTTCCTCGCCGAGCAGGCGAACTTCGACTTCTCCGACATCCCGATGGACGAGCCCTGGGACGACGCCAACTTCGACCGTGTCACCGGCACGCGCGGCATCATCGAGGCGTTCGTCAAGGCCGGCCGCGCCGCCTTCGGGGCGGACGCCACGTTGCGTGACATCGTCAAGGCAAGGTCCATGACCGCCGGCAACCGGTTCATCGGTACACCGACGCAGGTGGCCGACACCCTCGAGGAGTGGTTTGACTCCTACGGCTGCGACGGGTTCGCGATCATGCCATCCGACGTCCCCGGGTCGTTCGAGGACTTCACCAGACTCGTGATGCCAGAGCTGCGGCGCCGCGGCAGAGTCCCGGAGGTCGAAGTGACTGGCGTCACGCTCCGCTCGCGCCTCGGTCTGGCGGATCGCACGCAGTGAGCTCGGCGGCCGAAGTCGACAGCGAGGAGAACGTCGTCACCCCTGGCCATCGACGATGGCGTCGCCACCATCACGCTCAACCGGGCCAGAAGTCCTCACTCGATGTCGCCTGCCGATGCCCGTCGTCGACGCTGAGTTCGGGCGCCGCGATTGGCGCTTAATCATTATCAGGATGAGATCGGACCGTGGGACTTGATGGCCGACGAGTTCTCGCGCGACCAGGTCTCAGAGTTCTTCTCGCCATCGCGCCACTGCCCGTAGCCCGCGGACGTGCGAGCCCAATCCACGCCGCGATCTGCTGACCATGGAGAGGTACTCATGAGCAACGACATCTTTCCCATCGACCTGACAGGCAAGACAGCATTCGTCACTGGCGCCGCGAGCGGGATCGGCCGTGCCGTCGCCGTGCTTTACGCCCGCGCCGGCGCGAAGGTGGTGTGCTCGGATGTCAGGCCCGACGGTCTCGACGAGGTCGTGTCGACCATCACGAGTCTCGGCGGTGTCGCATCGAGCGCCGTACTCGACGTCAGCGACCGGGCCACGGTTGAGTTGGCGATCTCGAACGTGGGAGAAAGCTGGGGTGGCGTCGATGTGCTCTGCAACGCCGCGGGCATCTTCATCGACGTCCTTCCTTCCCGTCCGAGCGAGGCTGACCTCGACCGCGTCATGGACGTCAACTACAAGGGCACGCTCTACACCTGCCAGGCCGTTGTGGCCCAGTTGCGTTCGAGGGGAGTCGGGGGAACGATCGTCAACCTCACGACAGGAGGTCTCGACAAGCCGCTCCCCACGCAGTTCGCCTACCTGGCCTCCAAGGCGGCGGTCCTTGAGCTGACTCGCTGCCTCGCGCTGGACGTCGGCGCCGACCACATCAGGGTCAACGCGATCGCGGCCGGCTATGTCGACACTCCGATGATTCGCCGAAATGCCATGGACGTGGATGGAACCATCGACGCGGAGAAGTGGCGACAGACGCGGGAAGGCTATGCGTCGCTCTCTCCGCTAGGACTCGTCGGTGAGCCGGACGACATAGCCATGACCGCGTTGTTCCTCGCGACCGAGGCGAGCCGCTTCTACACGGGCCAGACCTTGCGCCCGAACGGTGGCTTCGTCGTGCCGCGCTGATCTCGAGGCGATCGGCCTCGGCCGTTCGTAGTGCGGCTGGAGGCCGCCCCGGACCACCGCCGACGGCGATGGCCTTTCCGGAGATGTCTCCGCTGGCGTCGCCAGCGGAGAGCAGGGCGCCTCGAAGTGCTCCGGCCGCCCCCGTCGCCGACCGCTGTCGCCGCCTTTGTTCGACGCCAAGCGATATAGACCGACCCGCACAAGGTTATAAATTCGATAATCCTTGACATGATACGGCACCGGACCTAGCCTCACATGGTGAGTAGTGATGCACCTCACTCGATGGCAGAATCTCCGGATTGGCACAACCCTCGAGCACGAAGGACCACGACCCATGACCACAACGACAGGCGCCCCGCCCACCACAAGAGCCGAGAGCCAGGCAGAGCAGATCGCCAAGTGGGTCGAAGTGACCAGATCACTGCAGCCACTGGTCGAGTCCGAGCGTGAGGAGTCATACAGAGACGCCAGTGTCACGAGCAGGGTCGTCCAGGCCTGGAAGGACGCCGGCCTGTATAGGGCTCAGTTGCCAGTCGAACTCGGTGGTGACGGCATCGACAACGTAGTCCTGATCAACATCATCGAGGAGATCGCTCGGCAGGATGCCTCCGCCGGGTGGACATTCGGCGTGTCAGCCTCCGGAACAACCATCGCCGGTGTGCTGCTTGACAAGGATTCCTACCTCGAAATAATTGGGCCCGATGGTGATGGCCTTGCCTGCGGCTTCGCCAATGGCATGCCCCCGGGCACTGCCAAGAAGGTCGATGGGGGTTACCTCGTCAAGACGGACCCAATGCCGTTCGGTTCGGCGACTCTGCACACGACCCGAGTCATCAGCTTGCTCTTCCTTGTCGATGACCATGACGAGAAGGTGCTCGACGGTGACGGCAATCCGGTCGTCCTCATGGCTTACATTGACGTGAAGAACGTCGAATGGCTCAATGACTGGTACGCCTCCGGGCTCGCAAGCACCGGGTCCGGGCACCTAAAGATCCTTGAGCACGTACTCGAAGACAAGTGGTTTGCCCATCCTGAGACGAGGATCCCAGGTACGCCCTTCGCTCAGGAATTCTGGACCCCCTCTATCCTTTCGCACGTCGGGGTCGCGCTCGGGCTGGCGAAGCGGGCGCTCGAGGAAGCCGCCAAGGCGACGAAGAACAAGCGCCGCGGCGCAGTTGCCGACCTCGACAAGGACGCGCACTTCCTCTACGAGTTCGGCCGCATCGAAGCGGCCTACCAGGCCGCTCGCGCCTTCTGCCTCAAGGCATACCAAGACGCATGGGATGCTGCGGAAGCTGGGACCTTCAACCAATCCCACATCAACCGGATCGACCAGTCGAACTACTACCTCACGAGTCTCCTCAACGACATCGTCTCAACCGCGGCTCTGTGGTGCGGGTCGGGGGTTGTTCCCCGCGACGGCGTTGTCGCCAGGATCGTCGCTGACGCCAGGGTGGTCATGAACCATCTCGTGTCCGACCCGCAACAGCTCATCAAGGTCACTCCGTCGATCCTGGATATCTGGCGCGACGAAACGAAAGTCAACAAATGCTGACGCCGCGAATCACTGGCCGGTTTGACGGCAGACCCCTTCCGGTCGGGAGCTCGCGGGAGTGCGGGATCTCGACCCTGGATCCCGCCGCCCCCAAACTCGGCCACCGCGAGTTCTCACGCAACACCTGCTCAATCGACAACATCACTGTGAGCGACAGCGCCCGCGCTGATCGACTTCTGGAAGAGGCACAGACGTGACGACGATCAAAGAGCAGCCCGTCCTGGCTGGTGACCGGTCCGCCCTGAAGGATCTCTACCGCAGCTGGAACGAACGACTGGCCGCGAGCGGCGAAGCCGGCATGGCGTTCATCCGGGATCTCTACGAAGGGTGGGGGCGCTATGCGACCGAGGCACCCGGGGTGAGCTATGAATCGGTCGACGTCGACGGTGTTCCGGCGATCTGGGCAATCCCTGCGGATGCCGTGGAAAACTCGGCGCTGCTGTTCCTCCACGGGGGCGGATTCATCGGCGGCAGCCCGACCAGCCATCGCAAGCTCGCGGGTCACATCGCACGAGCCGCGCATCGCCGCACCCTGATCATCGACTACCGGCTGGCGCCGGAGCATCTCTATCCGGCAGCGCTCGAGGACACGCTCACGGCTTTCGACTGGCTTGAGACGCAGGGTTTCACCCCAGGATCGATCGGCCTGGTGGGAGACTCGGCCGGTGGCCTGCTGGCCACCCGGGCCGCCGTCGTACGCGCTCGTAGTGGGCGCGAGCAGGCAGGTGCGGTCGTTGCCCTCTCGCCCTATTACGACCTCGAGGCGCTGTCCGACTCGTTCGACGCCAACCGCGAGGTCGATCCGATCGCCAGTCGTGAAGGCATCGCGGAGAACGTTGCTGCCTTCCTCCCGAAGGGGATGAGTGCCAGCGATCCGGAGGTCAACGTACTGCGAAGCGACCTCACGGGATTGCCACCCGTATTCGTGTCGTTCGGCACGGACGAAGCCCTCAAGGGCGGGGGCCAGATGTTCACAGAGCGCGCGAGAGCGGTAGGCGTCACCGTCGTTGAGGAGGAGCTCGCGGGGATGGACCACGTCCCACAATTCTTGGTCGGGTATGCACAAGAGGCGACCGACTCAGTAGCGGCAGTTGGCGATTTCTTGGCGGAGAATCTGGAGATCTGAGTTAAAGGCCGAATCATTCCCGCGAGTGACTCTGCCCAACGGCACTGGGTCGAACGGCGGGCGGGCGTCGCATATCGGTAGTCATCGACGATTGGCTCCGGTCGCGACGTGCAGTTGGCGAGCGCGATGTTGGCGCTACTCGAACGGATCTTTACCCGTCATCCACGGCCGTCAGTGTGCGGCGACCGCGATGCTGCGATGGCGCTGCACGGCGTGGGTGAAGTCCGGCACCAGCGAAGTTCCCTCACGGAGATCAGCAAGGAGCTGTTGGTAGGCGTGGGCGACGGCGTACGCCGGTGCTTGGGCCACCGGGTCGAGTGTGGGCACCTGTATGAACTCCGCCGGCACCGGCAGCGGGGACAGGTACTTCTCCGCTCCGCGAGCGCCCTCGACCGTTGGAGTTGCCAACTGGAGGTGCCCGGTGGACGCCGTCACGACGATGTCACCCTCGGCGCCGTTGATCTCCCACCGGAAGTTGGTCGCCCTGCTCATTCCTCCGCGGTAGTGGAATGTCGCCACAGCCCCGCCCGGAAGCGTGCCCGAGGCGACGATCTGGTCCGGCACCGTCATCGGCACCATCTCCCCCGTCTCGGCGTCCCGACTCGCCGTCCGCCGCCGTGCCTGTCTGATCTGCAGATCCTGGGGCTCACCGAGCGCGGAGGCGAAGCCGTCCAGCGTGTGGCCGAACGGGATGGTCAGCAGACTCGCGCCCTTGGTGACGTCGAGCGTGTACCGGTTCCTCGGGACGATCTGGCCGCCCCAGGTGCCGCCGGAGCCGACCACCGTCGTGGACAGCACCTCGCCGACGTAGCCATCGTCCACCAGCGAGCCGAGATAACGCACCGCGGGGTGCGACCGGGCCTGGAGCCCGACTGCGGTGGGCACAGATTGCTCCCGAGCCAGCGCCGCCATCTGCTCCGCCTCAGCGAGACCGTTGCCCAGCGGCCACTCGCACAGCACGGGCTTCCCGGCCTCCAGCACGCTCGTGACGAGTTCGAGGTGGTGCGGAACCTTCACTGCGACGATCACGAGGTCCACCTCGTCGCAGGCAGCCAGATCGTCGGCGGTGCCGAAGGTACGCGAGATCCCATGAACCTCGCCCCATCGGCTCGCCGACTCCGACGAGCTCGCCGACAGCGCCCGCAACTCGTAGCCGTCGACCGCCTCGAGAGCGGGCTTGTGGCTCGTCGCGGCCCAGCTGTCCGCCGCACCTAGACCGATGATGCCCACGCCGATCGGCTTGCCAGTCGCGGCCAGCTCAGCAATCGCCGAGGTCGTAGTACTCACGACCAGCACCCTACTCTATCTCTATAATATATCAATAGATATCGACTCGGTACTGACCTGACGATTTCGGCGACCTGGTCAGACTCCGCTGGACACGGCTGGCGTCGGCTCGGCGTCCGCCTGGTGCAGGTCCGTGCCGAGCGCCGCAGCACAGGACGGGCAGAAGTACTCGGTGAGGCGGATCGACTCAGCCTCCTTACGCGGACGAGTCCACATGTCGAGCTCCGCAAGCCGTTCGAAGGCCGGCGTCGTCCGTCGTACCGCGCCAGCTCGCCAGTTCTCGCCGAGCACCGCCAGCTGGCTGTCGCAGCTGGCGCAGGACCAGCCCTCGGCGTTCTCCACCATGGCGATACCGGCGTCCACGGGGGCGCGCTGCGGGAGCGAGGGTTCGCCATCGATCCGCTCGCGCCGGATCTTCTCCCGCAGCGACGCTGTCGCGGCTACGTCGACGCTTCCGGCGTCCGTGAGCGCGACTCCGTACCCGGCGCTGGCGTTCTGCCGCGTGATGTAGAGGTCGGCGACGTCGCGGGCGACGAGCTCGGGGTCGCGGAGTAGCGGATCGCCCAGCCCAGCCCCGCCGCCGCCGCGCATGATCACCACGTCCCCGAGGCGTGCGACGAAGTGGCCGACGTTCGACGGATAGTCAGGTGTGGTGCCCTCGATCGTGGCCTCCAAGGTCTGCTGCCGGGCAGCGAGCCGCTCCTGGACGTTCGTGCCGTGGATCGCCTTGACGAGCCCGTTGCCGCCCGGGAGTCCTCCGCCGACCCCGTTCGCCGGCTCTTGGGCGACCGCCATCGTCAGCGCCCCCTGCACCAAGTCGGTGTCGTAGAGCGAGAACGCTGTTTCCAGCGACTGCCCGCCGCGGTAGAGCCCAGGCCCGCCAGAGTTCTTGACGAGGCGCCGCCACAGATACAGCGCGGGGTTGTTGCCCTCATTGGTCTCGATACTCGCGAGGCTCACACCGAGAGTCGTCGATGAGCCGTAGAGGTCCTGCCCGTCGAAACTGCTCTGCGCGCCACCCCCGATCCCCGCGACTGCGTCCATGAAGAAGACGACCACCGGGATGCCCCCTCGGCCGACCCCGGCGAGCGGTGTCAGCGGTCCAGATGTGTCGCCTACAGCTCCGACACGAGACCGGATCGTCGCGTCCGTGCTCAGCGAGAAGGCCTGGTTCAGCGCTCCCTTGATGGCACGCAGGATGGCGAGGCCCGCCGTTCCGTGAGCGCCGCTCACCGGCGCCGGCGGCTCCGCGTTGACGATCGTCCCCGATCGCCCGAGCCCGATTGTGATCGGACGCCACATCCCGGCGTTGAAGGGCACGTCTCCGTAGGCGAGCGTCGTCAGGAGTGCGACCATTGCCCAGCCATGGGCAACGCCCGTGGTGCCGTTGATCAGCGCCGTGATCTGGTCATCGCCCTCGAAGTCCAGTCTCATCTGAGATCCCTCGATGGTGAGGGCGAGAGTCACGTCGAGCACCTCATCGGTGCCCTGACCGTCGTACTCGACCATCTCCCGGCAGTGGTACGTGCCGTCGGGGATAAGCTCGATCCGAGACCGCAGCGTGTCCTCGGTGAGGGACTTGTTGATCTCGCAGTACTCCCGAAACCTCTCAGAGCCGTACCTGTCGACGACCGCGCTCAGCTTCTCCTGAGCCACGTTGCTCGCGGCCATCATGCTGCGGAGGTCGTTCAGCACCAGGGGCGCGACGCGCACGTTGTTCGCGATGTACCGCTCCCAGTTCGGGTCCAGTACGCCGTTCTCGATGATGCGCGTGGCCGGGAAGCGCAGCCCCTCCTCGTACACCGAGGTGGCACTCGGCGCGAACCCCGACACCCCGGAGCCGCCGATGTCAGCCACGTGGACGTTCGAGAACGCCCAACCGATGTGCTCGTCACCGTAGAACGTGGGCGTGATGATCGCGACGTCGGCCTGGTGCAGCGCGCCGCCCTCGAACGGGTCGTTGAGGATCCAGCCATCCCCCTTGCGCACCTCCCCATCCCCGAGGGTCTCGATGACCAGCCGCGTGCCCATCAGCGAGGACCCGGCATGGAAGACGAGCGTCGAGGACATCGCCAGGTGCTCACCGGCACGGTCGAGGAGCGCGGTCGCGAAGTCCTGCACCTCGTAGACGACCGGGGATCCGGATGTCCGAGTGAGCGTGATCGCCATCTCGTTGACGATGTTCTCGAGGGCCTTGCGGTGGATCTCGACAGCTACCGGGTCGTGTTCGGTCGTGGTGGTCATCTCAGGACTCCTTGGGAAGGGTGAGGACGAAGTTCATGAGCTCGTCGCGTTCCGCGACGACACCGCTCGGAACCAGCAGCGTTGTGTCGATGGACTCCACCAGCGCCGGGCCCTCAATCTGGCTGCCGTGCGTGAACAGCGCCTCGTCGTACACCGGGATCTCCACTCGCCGGCGCTCCGCGGGAAGAAAGACCTCGCGACGATGCTTGACCATCTCGTCCGGAGACCGAGGATCCAACAGCGCCTGCTTGATCTGCGGATGTGGGAGGCGCCCACGAGCCGTCACCGTGCAGTTGAGCATCTGAGGGGGGATCGGCCAGGCCGTGCCCTTGCCGTACGTGCGCTCGTAGACCTCGGTGAACCTGCGCTGCAGGGCGGGCACGTCATCCTGGCTGAGGCTGTCGCTCGGGAGCGTCATATCCAGCGCGTGCACCTGACCGGCGAACTGGAAGTCCCCGCTGTGCGTGATCTCGATCTCGTCCTCCGCGAAGCCCTCGGCTGCCATCATCGAGCGGCATAACGAGGTCAGCTCCTCCGAAACCGCATTGACGCGATCAATCTCGTCCTGTCCGAGGAGCATGGACTGCACCGTGCGGTCCTGCCGGATCACGAAGTCCGACACCAGGAGTCCGCGGGCGCAGAAGACCGAGCTGTTGTGTGGAATGACGACGGTGCTGATGTCGAGGGATCGCGCGATCTGCGCTGCGAACCATGGCAGGGTGCCGCCATAGGCGTAGAACACGAAATCTCTCGGATCATGGCCACGAGAGACGCTGACCTCACGCATCGCGTTCGCGCTGTTCGCGACCACGAGGTCGTGCACCGCCGCAGCGGACTCCTCCGCTGTCCAACCCATCGGCTCGGCGATCGCTGAGGAGAGCGCACTCTCGGCAAGTTCTGGGTGAAGGGTGAGCTTCCCACTCAGGTAGTTCTTCGGGTCGATCAGGTTCATCGCCACCATCGCATCGGTCACCGTCGGCTCGATGCCGCCGAACCCGTAAGAAGCGGGTCCCGGCGTCGACCCGGCACTTCTCGGGCCAACCTGAGGCACCCCGCGCTCGCTGATCGACGCGATGCTGCCGCCGCCGGCCCCCACGGACACGACGTCGACCAGGGGCAACGCGGTTCTGAACCGGCCGATGCGGATGTTCTTCTCAATCTGGATGTCACCGTCGAAGACCAGCCCGGTGTCGAAGCTCGTACCCCCCATGTCACCGAGCAGGACCCTGTCATGACCGAGGCGACGCGCGAGGTCGCGGGCGCCCGCGGCACCGCCCGCGGGTCCGGCGCCCAGCAACGCGAGTGGAACCTGCTCGGCCCGGGCCTGGCTGATACCGCCGCCAAGGCCCTGGAAGAACACCGCCTGGCCGGCGAGCCCCGCATCCTTGAGCTTCCTGCCGAGCGTGCGCAGGAAGATCCGCGCATCCTCATGGACGAACGCGCTCAACACGGCCGTCATCCACCGCGGATATTCCCCACGCAGTGAGCCCGCCTTGCTCGATGCGATGACGAACAGGTCGGGGTACCGCTGTTCGATCAGCTCGACCGCACGCTCCTCGTGCGCCGGGTTCGCGTAGCTGGACAAGAAGCACACCGCGATCCCGGTCACGCCGCGCTCCTCCACCAGGACCCGGGCGGCTTCCAGAACCTCGTCCTCCGAGAGTGGGACCAGCTCACGCCCCAATGCGTCAATGCGCTCCTCGATCTCGAAGATGTCGCGCCGCGCGACGATGTCAGGGACGTTGGTCTGCATGTGGTCGTCGACCTGCCGCAACCGCGTCCCGCCGGCGAAGCGGAACTCGTCTCGGAAGCCCGCGGTAACCAGCACCCCCACCTTCGCACCCTTGAGCTGCGTGATGGCATTGGTGACGACGGTGGTCGCATTGACCAGCAGCCGAGTCGAGTTGAGAAGATCCTCACGCGCGATGCCGAGATTCTCCGCGGCGGCCTCCACCGCGTTGAGGACACCGACACTGAAGTCGTCGTACGTGGTCAACGCCTTGCCACGCGCCTCATCGGTGCCGTAGACCACCTGTACGTCGGTGTGCGTCCCACCTACGTCGACGCCCACGAATGCCTCCCTGATGCCACCGCTCGCTCGTACATCGATGCTCATGCCAGCTCCGTCGTCTCCGGGCATTGCCAAGAGTGCTTCTTGGCAATCATTAAAACTATTAAGATGTGACCTACGCTACAGAAACAGGACGGGCCTGCGCCTTCGAGTTCTCGTCAACTGGCTGTGAATTCGCGACAAGTTCACGCTTGTCCCGCGCACAGACCACCACTAGCGTCACTCGCGAGAGAACCGGGAGGGTAGCCAACATGTGCCTGCCACGTACAAGAACGTGCGCTTTCCGAACATGAGCGTTCGGCTCATGCATGATCTCCTTGTCGAGAACGGCATAGATCCGCAGCCTGCGATCCGCGAGGCCCAGATCGAGCCCTCGGCCCTCAGCACGGCGGGCGGCTTGCTCACCGGGGGGCAGGAACTCGCGTTCCAGTCCGCGTTCGCCCGGCTGACGGCAAACCGGCGGGGACACTGGGCCGAACTCGGCTTCCGCTACCGCTTACCGACGCTTCGGTCGAACGGCTTCGCGATGATGACCGCCCCGACAATCCGAGATTGGACGCGCGCCGTTGCGGAGAATGTCGATCTCTACTACTCGTTCTGCGAGATGACTGCGATCGAAAGCGACGGGGTGGTCGCAGGGCTCCAGCTCGACTACGCACAGACGCCGCGCGACCTTGTCGAGTTCTCGGTCCACCGCGATCTCGCTGCAACGATCGGCGCGCAGGAGGAACTCTGGGAGGGCCCGTTCCCCTACACGCAGATCACGGTGCCTCTCTCAGACCTCGACGCGCAGCTGAGTGCGAAGATCCGGGCGCCGATCCAGTACGGCGCCGAGGCGCTGCAACTCAAGTGGTCGACGACGATGTCGACCCGGCCCCTGCCTCATGGTGATGAACTGCAGTTCCAGACCTACCTCGAGGAAGCGCGGCGCTTGTCGCGTCAGTTCCGGCTCGACGTCGATTGGAAGGCAAGCGTGACTGCCGCCATGACCCGCACGTCACCCATGGCCACCGGACTGACCGAGCTCGCTGCCTTGCTCAACATGTCGAAGCGCACACTTCAGCGACGCCTCCTATCGGCCAACATGAGTTTTCGGGAACTGCGCGACCAAGCCCGCTTCGCGGTCGCTAGGGAGGCGCTGGCCAGCAGCAATGTCTCGATCACAGACCTCGCCCGTCGCCTTGGCTATGCCGAGCCGACTGCCTTCGCCACGGCATTCAAGCGCTGGGCCGGCACCAGCCCTACCGCGTTCCGCGCGGACCCGTCACGCTACCAGTGCCGGGGATAGGACCCTGACGGTCGGTCCGCTCGGCAGGGGTGCCCGTTCGAGCAGTCGCGGCTCGTGCCGTCGTCGAGAACGCCTCTGGCGCCGCGACGTAGAGGCGCGTTTCCATCCGAAGAGGGCGGCGATCTCGTGTCGCAGGCAAGCTCACCTCGCCCGTCTCAGTCGCGAGGGCTCGCAAAGGAGACGCGGGTCATGCCGCCGTCGATGAAGAACTCCGACGCGGTGATGTAGCTGCTCTCGTCCGAAGCCAGGAAGACCACGAGCTGACCGAAGTCCGCGGGGTCGCCGAACCGCCCCAATGGCACCGCGTCACGCATCGCCGCTATGTGCGGCAGGTGCGCGACGCTCTCGATCATCTCCGTAGCGTGTGGGCCGGGGTGGATCGAGTTGGCACGAATTCCGTAGCCCTTGAGCGCGGCATGAATGGCCGTCGTCTTCGTGAGATTCGCCAGCGCCGCTTTGCTGGCCGCGTAGTACGTCGACGTCGGCACAATCATCTCTGTGGAGTTGGAAGAGACATTGACGATCGCGCCGCCGCCCCGGGACTTGAGAGTCGGCAGGACGGCCTGGATCCCGAGGAAGGCGCCGTACAGGTTGACGTCCATGACACTCCTGAACTCCTCGACCGTCGCCTCCTCGATCGTCTTCGGCAGGATCACGCCCGCATTGTTGACGAGCGCATCGATGGCGCCGAACTTGTCTACGGTCTGCCGGACGACAGTGCTCCACGCGTCCGCGTCGCGTACGTCGAGCGACTGATAGCGGGCAGTGCCACCGGCTGCCTCGATCTCCGCCACCGTCTTGCTACCGATCTCGTCAAGCACGTCCGTCACTACGACGGCTGCGCCTTCCGAGGTCAAGGCCCGGCAAGCTGCCGCGCCAAGACCACGAGCGCCCCCGGTGACGATGACAACTTTCCCGTCCATGCGCGCCATCTGGTCCTCCACACAGCCGCTCGCAGGCGACCTATCATTCTCTAAATGTTATTAGGTATTCATACCGGACGAAGCCGATGACCGCAACGGGCGGGATCCGGTGTACTTCTTTCGCTTCTCGGGCATCCTCGAACCGCACTTACCGAGCTTGGAAGCGGGTCAACCAGCTCAGCGGCGGGCGGGCCGCATCGGATCAGGTGGCTACTCCGACCGATGGCCGCGATGGGGCTCCCCTGCTGAGCCCGGCCGATGTCGTCACCGGTCTGGACGAGGCGCTCGACATCATCCGCGGACTGTGGGATATCAGGACGCCCGGCCCATTGAGCGTCGACGGTCAGTTCCAGCGTGTCGCCGGCGCACAGCGGGGACCGCGGCTCACGAGATCCCGATCTGGGTAGGGGCGTACAAGCTTTCGGATGCAACGCATCGTGGGGACCAAGGGCGACGGCTGGCTGCCGTCCCTACTGTGGCTACCCGAGGGTGCTGTCGCGTGTGGCAACAAGATCATCGACGACGCCGCCCGGAAGGCCGGCCGTGACCCGAAGCAGATCCTGCGGATGCCGAATGTCCTCCGCACCACTCCGCCGAGGAACCCGCCCTTCATCGAGCCGTGCAACAGACCCCACCACTGCATGGGTATATGGGTGGGTGACGGAGTACAGCATCCCCGGACTTGTACGGAAGACAAGCCTTCCCCCAGCGAGTCCCCCATGCACATCCTCGTATCGCACCCGTCCGCCGGCAGCGCCGCGGCTCGCACGACCAGCCCGAAAACATGGCCTCATAGACGTCGTTGGCTGCAGAGGCTGTGGTGTAGGTAGTCGGTCTGCCCGCGACGGCGTCACTGAGATCGTCCAAGAGGTCGCCAACAGTTGTCACTCGTCCATCACCTCCCGCAATCGCTGCAACCGAGCCTGTGTCCGCTCGATTCGAGTGTCGTGGCGAAGCTGCTCCGTTGTCACCCGCGGCGCCGCATCATCAACATCTGAAACGAAGTCGATCTCGTGCACTTCAGTCAGTCGCAAATCCGCTCAACGCCAACTAGGGGCTGTTTCGGAAGTCTTCAGCGTTGGGTGACCCAGGCCAGGACGTCGGTGGCGATCTGGCCTGGGGCGGCGGAGGTGGTCTTGGCCTTTTCGCCGGTGGTGGGGTCGTAGCGTTCGACTTCGTAGCCGCCGAAGGGGCCGCGGCTGGTCGCGACCGAGATAAACCACTCCAGGTCGTGGTCGGTCGGGTAGAGCACGACGAAGGTGTTGGTGGTTGTGTTCAGGCGCTTGATCAGGGACAACACCTCGGCGTGATCGGGGTCCTGGACGTAGTCGCCACCCTCAGCATCGGCGTAGTACTCCACGCCACCAGCATGCCAGTCGGGGACGCAGGAAGGCGTCAGGGACGGTCAGTGCGTGCGTGCCTGGCCAGGCTGGTCAGCCAGAAGTCGTTGATGGCGATCGTGACGGTGGCGTCGACCTGACCTGGAGCTTGTCGTACCTGGTGGCCACCGCCCGCCACTGTTTGAGCCGGTTGAACCCGCACTCGACCGCGTGGCGCAGCTTGGGGCGTGTCAGATGGTCTGTGTAAGGGGTCGGTCCCGAGAAAGGACCATCATGACCGCTGTGACTACTGAGCCCACTGGGACTGACGTGACTGAGAAGCCGAGCAAGACTGCAGCGAAGCGTGCTGCTCGGGCCGCTGGCCCGGGTCGTGCCGCGGCCGCGGAGCTGGCTGCTTCGGGTGCGTTGGACGGGCTGTTCGCCCAGATCGATGCCGGCGAGATCGACCTGACCGGCGACGGCGGGTTCATCCCCGAGTTGATCAAGGCCACCCTCGAGCGCGGCCTGCACACCGAGCTAGCCGATCACCTGGGCTATGAGAAGGGCGCCCCGGAGGCCGCGGCGTTCACCAACTCCCGCAACGGCACCACGCCGAAGACGGTCGCGACCCAGGTCGACGACGTCGACCTCGCGGTCCCGCGTGATCGCGAGGGGTCGTTCACCCCGCGGCTGGTCCCCAAGGGCAGTCGCCGCTTGGGCGGGCTCGACGAGATGATCATCAGCCTCTACGCCGGCGGGATGACCGTGCGCGACATCAGCTACCACCTCGACACCACTAGCCCCGCCCCCGCGACGCGGCGCTCGCTGCGCGGACGCCCCGCTCCCCGACCTGCTCGACACCACGATGGCTCATCTGCGCACCTACCTCGCACCCTGACACCTGCCCTTGCTCCGGCCCGTCTACTGTCCGTCTACTGTCCGGACGAGAGTCATCACCGATCGTCGACAACCGCTTTCGAGATTCGCGTTTTCGCAGGTCAACCGTCATATACCGTCAGCGACCACCAATAAACACGCCCACGGGAACGGAACCCGGCTTACAGGCCAGCCCGTCCGCCACCTGGCCTCTGATCAGGCAGAACGCTGACCAGAGGGGCCATCGGTCCGCACAGAGTCCGCAACCCGGCCAGCTCCAGCCAACGCAGAACCCCCCAAGGTCTCCCCCCGCCGTGGCGTGACCGAGCCGGGCCTGGACCGTCTTCACCGACCCCGCGTTTTGGGCGGCGTGCGCGGGTCCGAGGTCGGCACGGTCGCGATTCGGTGGCACCGACATCGTCGTGAACAACGCATCGGCCCTCGCGGTCGACGGAACCGAGGACCTACCCGTCAAGCGGTTCGACCTGATGACTCAGATCCAGCTGCGCGGCACCTACCTGCTGGCCAGCAAGGCGCTGCCGTACCTGCGCGAAGGCACCAACCCCCACATCCTCTCCCTCTCGCCGCCGCTCAATCTGGCTCCTCGGTGGCTGGGAGCACATCCCGCCTACACGATGGCAAAGGGACTGCTGCAGGATCAGATGTCACCTATCCGTGCAGCAGTCCCGACACACATCCAGATCCCCCATACGATGGCGGCCAGCGAACCGCACCCGAAGCCGTTACCCTCAACCCCCGATGACCATGACCGAGATCGGCGCCGCCTACGACGGCCGCGCAGCTGAATACATCGACCTGTTCGGAACGATCGACAAGCTCGCCGAGCGCGACCGCGACGCGATCACCACCTGGCGGGACTCCACGACCGGCCGTCTCCTGGACGCCGGCTGCGGTCCCGGGCTCTGGAGCCAGGAGCTCACCACCGGCGGCGTACGCGAGGTGGTAGGTCTGGATGCCTCGGCCGAGTTCGTCGCCGCCGCACGAGCGCGGTATCCAGACGTCGGCTTCGAGCGAGCGGACCTCGCCGCGCTCCCGCTCGAGGACAGCTCGGTCGGAGGGATCCTGGCGTGGTACTCGATCATCCACACCCCGCCCACCGAGCTCCCCGAGATCCTGAGCGAGTTCGCCCGCGTGCTCGAACCCGGCGGGTCAGCGCTGATCGGGTTCTTCGACGGCACACCCGGCGAGGCCTTCGACCACGCGGTGCACACCGCCTACTACTGGTCCGCCGAGGCGCTGGGAGAGCTGCTCGCCCCGCACGGGCTCGTCGTGGGCCAGGCATCGGCCCGACAGGACCCGGGTGCGCGCCGCCGCCAGGGTGATCTGGTCGCGACGCGCACCGCCTGAGCCCGCCATGACGCGTCGTCAGTAGTGACGTACGCAGTCGCGCAGCGTGAGCGCGGTCTCCATGGCCGCCGCGGCGGCCTCATAGCCCTTGTCCTCCGCGGACCCCTCGAGCCCGGCCCGGTCGAGCGCCTGCTCTTCGTTGTCACAGGTCAGCAGGCCGAAACCGACCGGGATGATGTGGTCGATCGCGACCCGGTTCAGGCCATCGGTGGCGGCCGAGCAGACGTAGTCGAAGTGCGGGGTGCCGCCACGGATGACGACACCGAGCGCGACGATGGCGTCGTAGCCCGACTTGGCGAGCGCGGCCGCGGCGACCGGGAGCTCGAACGCGCCCGGCACCCGGACGACGGTCAAGCCGCCGACCGAGGCGTCCTTCAGTGCCCGCTCCGCGCCGTTCAGCAGGCCGTTCATGACCTCGTCGTGCCAGCGCGCGGCCACCACGGCGACCCGCAGGTCGCTCGCGTCGACGACCTCGGGGGTCGGGGCTCCCTTGCCACTCATCGGTTCTCCTCAGACAGATCGGGCAGCGCGTGACCCATCCGGTCACGCTTGGTCAGCAGGTAGGCGAGGTTGTGCTCGTTGGGCCGCGGGGTGAGCGGCACCCGCTCGGCGACCTCGACACCGTACGTCTCGAGGTGGCTGACCTTCTCGGGGTTGTTGGTCAGCAGGCGCACCGAGTCGATCTTGAGGTCGCGCAGGATCTGCGAGGCGGCGCCGTAGTGCCGGGCGTCGGCCGGCAGGCCAAGATCGAGGTTGGCGTCGACCGTGTCGCGGCCACCGTCCTGCAGCTGGTAGGCCTGCAGCTTGGCGAGCAGCCCGATCCCGCGGCCCTCGTGCCCGCGCAGGTAGACGACCACCCCGCAGCCGGCCTCCGCGATCCGCCCGAGCGCCTCACGAAGCTGCGGCCCGCAGTCACAGCGCTGCGACCCGAACACGTCGCCGGTCAGGCACTCCGAGTGCACCCGGGCGAGGACCGGATCGCACCCGGAGATGTCGCCGTGGACGAGCGCGACGTGCTCGACCCCGTCGTCGGTGGTGCGGTAGCCGTAGGCGGTGAACTCACCGAACTCGGTGGGCAGCCGCGTCACCGCGCGACGCTCGACCAGCACCTCCGTACGCCGCCGGTAGGTGACCAGGTCGGCGATCGAGATCATCGCGAGACCGTGCTCGTCGGCGAACTCCCGCAGCTGCGGGGCGCGCTGCATGGTCCCGTCGTCGTTGACCAGCTCGACCAGGGCACCGGCGGGCTCCAGACCCGCCAGCCGGGTCAGGTCGACGGCCGCCTCGGTGTGACCGACCCGCACGAGGACTCCCCCGTCGCGGGCGCGCAGCGGGAAGACATGGCCCGGCCGGGTCAGGTCACCGGCCACGGAGTGCGGACCGGCGAGCAGCCGGGTCGTGAGCGCCCGGTCGGCCGCCGAGATGCCTGTCGAGACGCCCTCACGGGCATCGACCGACACCGCGTAAGCGGTCTGCTTGCGGTCCTCGTTGACACGAGTCATCGGGGGCAGCTCGAGGGCGTCGAGCCGCTCCCCCGGCAGCGCCACGCAGATCACGCCGGAGGACCAGCGGATCGCGAACGCCATCACCTCCGGAGTCGCCAGCTCGGCCGAGAAGATCAGGTCTCCCTCGTTCTCCCGGTCCTCGTCGTCGACGACCACGACCGGCTTCCCGGCCGCCAGATCGGCGATCGCGTTCTCGACCGGATCGAGTCGGACCCCTACGTACTGCTCTGTGCTGTGCTCGATATTCACGGCCGAACCCCTTCCAGGAGCTTCTCGACGTGCTTGGCGATGATGTCGGTCTCGAGGTTGACCTCGTCGCCGACGGCCCGGAACCCCAGCGACGTACGCGCCAGGGTCTCGGGGATGAGGCTGACCGTGAACGCGTCATCGGTCACGGAGACGACGGTGAGGCTGATCCCGTCGACCGCGATCGAGCCCTTCTCGACTACGTAGCGCACCAGCTCGGGAGGCAGTGAGATCGTGACGACCTCCCAGTGCTCGCTCGGCTCGCGCGAGACGATGCGGCCGACGCCGTCGACGTGCCCCTGGACGATGTGACCGCCCAGCCGGGTCGCGGGAGTGACCGCGCGCTCCAGGTTGACCTGGTCGCCGACCGCCAACGCGTGCAGGCTCGTCCGCTTGAGCGTCTCCAGCATCACATCGGCCGTCCACTCGCCCTCGCCCAACGTGGCGACGGTCAGGCAGCAGCCGTTGACCGCGATGGAGGCGCCCAGCTCGGCGTCCGACAGCACCGTGGTGGCGGAGATGGTCAGGCGTACGGCGTCGCCCTGGTCCTCGATCCCGGCGACGGTGCCGAGCTCCTCAACAATCCCGGTGAACATCACTGCTCCCCTTTCTGCGGTTCCAAGATGAAGCGCACGTTCGGCTCCTCGCCCGGCGCGGCTGGTGCGAGCACGTCGACGGAACGCACTCGCGGCCGGAAGGCATCGGAGATGGTGGTGATCCCGAGGTCGGCGACGGCCGAGCGGCCGGCGCCGAGCAGGAACGGGGCGACGTAGACGACGATCTCGTCCACGAGTGCCGCCTCGAGGAAGGCCGCGGCCAGCGTCGGCCCGCCCTCGAGAAAGACATGACGACGCTCGCGCTCCCACAGCGCGGCCAGGGCCTCGCGCGGGTCGCGGGTGCGGAGATGAAGCGACGGGGCCTGATCGTCGAAGATCCGACGCTCGGCAGGAAGATCGCGCGACCCCATGACGACCCGGAGCGGCTGTACGCCGACCGGCCGGTCCTCCAGATCGCGAACCGTCAGCGCGGGGTCGTCGACGGCGACGGTGTTGGTGCCGACCAGCATCGTGTCGCTCAGCGCCCGCAGCTTGTGGGTGTCGAGGCGCGCGGCGCGCGAGGAGACCCAGCGCGAGGTGCCGTCGGCGGCAGCGCTGCGCCCGTCGAGCGTGGTGGCGAACTTCCAGGTGACGTAGGGGCGCTGGAGCTCGGCCGCCCGGGTCCAGACCCGGTTGAGGTCACGGGACTCCGCGGCGTACAGGCCCTGCTCGACCTCGACACCCGCCTGCTTCAGCGTCGCGGCGCCGCCGGCGGCGACCGGGTTGGGATCGGCCTGGGCGTAGACGACGCGGGCCACACCTGCCTCGATCAGCGCCTGCGAGCAGGGGCCGGTGCGGCCGGTGTGGTTGCACGGCTCGAGAGTGACCACGGCGGTCGCGCCGCGGGCAGCCTCCCCGGCCTTGGCCAGCGCGTCGACCTCGGCGTGCGCGGTCCCGGGCCCGCGGTGGAACCCCTCGGCGATCATCGACCCGTCCGACCCCAGGAGTACGCAGCCCACCCGTGGGTTCGGGTAGGTGGCAGGTCCCGGGGCGCCGATCGCAGCGGCCAGGTCCAGGGCGCGACGCATCGCCCCCGGCTCCGGGTCACGCTGGTCCAAGCACTTCATCTGATCCCCTCTGGTCCGTCTCGCGGACTCCGGGGTCAGGCTCGATACATCGCGTCGCACCCTTTCCAATCAGGGCGGTCACGACGAATCGGGCTGCGTGCGTCTTCCCATCCGGACTTTAACCGTCGGTCCAGGACTGAGAAGTTTCCTTCTGGCACCTGGTCAACCGATGACTGGCTGTCATCGGGTCGCGGACTTCTGAACTTTCGTCCAGTCACCGCCGGCTCGGAATTTCACCGACCCCAGAGCACGCGAGCACAAGCTCGTCTGGAACCAGTGTGCCACACGTGCGCCACGACGCCCGATCAGGCGTCGACAGCTGAGACGGCCTTCTCCCGCAGCGCGTTGACCATCGCGTCGGGATCGTCGGCCGAGTAGACCGCGGAGCCGGCGACGAAGACGTCGGCGCCCGCCTCGGCGCAGCGCTCGATCGTCTCCAACGACACTCCGCCGTCGACCTGCAGCCAGGTCTCGACGCCGGCCTTGTCCATCATCGCCCGCGCCCGGCGGATCTTCGGCAGCACCAGGTCGAGGAACTTCTGCCCGCCGAAGCCGGGTTCGACGGTCATCAGCAGCACCATGTCGAGCTCGGCGAGCATGTCCTCGTAGGGCTCGATCGGGGTCGCCGGCTTCAACGCCATCGAGGCGCGAGCGCCCTTGGCGCGGATCTCTCGGGCCAGCCGCACCGGCGCCTTGGTGGCCTCGACGTGGAACGTCACCGAGCCGCAGCCGGCCTCGACGTAGGCCGGGGCCTCGCGGTCGGCGTTCTCGATCATCAGGTGGGCGTCGAGCGGCACCGACGTCGACCGCGCGATCGCCTCGACCATCGTCGGCCCGAAGGTCAGGTTGGGCACGAAGTGGTTGTCCATCACGTCGACATGGATCCAGTCGGCGCTGGGGATCCGGGCGACCTCGGCCCCGAGGGCTGCGAAGTCGGCGTTGAGGATGGACGGAGTGATCTGGATGTGGCCCACGAAAGGCACCCTAGATGACCCCGCGGGCTCAGAGGGCAGCCAGGTCGGCGTACGTCATTCCCTCGAGCGTGTCGCGGAAGACCCGGCGTTCGCCGGGGGCGACCGGGACGTGGTTCTCGATGACCAGGACGGTGCAGCCGGCGGCCTCGGCGGAGCGGGCGCCGGTGTTGGAGTCCTCGATGGCGACCGTGTCGGCGGCACCGACCCCGAGAGCCGCGGCCGCGGTGAGGTAGGGCTCGGGATGCGGCTTGCCGTTGGCGACCATGTCCCCGGTGACGATCACCTTGAAAGCGCCCTCGGGCAGCTGCTCGAGGATCGGGGCGACGAAGCGGGCGTACGACATCGTCACCAGCGCGCACGGCACACCCTGCTCGACCAGGTCGGTGAGCAGCTCGCGCGCACCCGGCCGCCACGGCACCTCACGCTCCACCCGCTCGACCACGCCGTCGAGGAGCATCTCGACGATCTCCTCCGGCTCGTGCGGCAGCCCCATCCCCACCTTGACCAGCCGCGCCGACTCGATCAACGCGTTGCCGACGAGCTCCATCGCCTGCTCCTCGGACCAGGTCGCTCCGAACCGCTCGGCGATGGCGTACTCGGCCTCGATCCAGTAGGGCTCGGTGTCGACCAGGGTGCCGTCCATGTCCCAGAGAACAGCCGCAGGCTTCATGGCGGGAATCTTGCCACACGGCCTTGCCCGAGATCGGCCCGGCGGCATCAGTGGACGTACTCGTCGTAGGTCCGGTGGCCGCGGAACGGGGCGACGTGCTGGGCGATGATCCCGACCGGGACGGTCTCGCGCTTGAGGACGCCGTACTCCTCGGGCCAGCTGCCGTCGCGGGGCAGCTTGAAGGAGCCCATCAGCATGTCGATCACCGGCAGGTGGATGGCGTAGTTGCGGTCCCAGTAGTCGAGGTGCCGGGCGTGGTGCCAGTGGTGGTAGCGGGGCAGCACGATCAGATACTCGAGAAGGCCGAAACGGATGCCGAGGTTGGCGTGCGCGACCACCGCCTGGATCCCGACCAGGACGGCGTACGCGTTGACGACCGAGGTCGAGAAGCCGAGGAACAGCAGCGGCAGCAGCACGATGCTGCGGGTCAGCACGGTCTCGACGAAGTGCACCCGCGAGCCTGCCAGCCAGTCGAGCTCGGGGCTGGAGTGGTGCACCGCGTGGAAGCGCCACAGCACCATGATCCGGTGGTAGCAGCGGTGCAGCACCGCCTGGGCGAGGTCGGCGAGGAAGACGGCGAGCAGGAAGGCCGCGAGGAACGGCAGGCCGTCGATCCAAGCCTGTACGACCGGCACCTTCACCGACGCGACCACCAGCGAGGTCGAGGTGGTGACCAGGATCAGGATGAGCTGGACGAGGACGTGGCTCATGAAGAAGTAGCACGCATCGGTGCGCCACCCCGGCCGGAAGACCGGCACCGGGCGGCGGGCGAAGGCGTGCTCGAGCGGGATGAAGACCAGTGCGGAGAAGAACAGGGCGAGCACGAACCAGTCGAGGCCGAGGGAGAACGGCGTGTCCTTCACCGGGCCGTCGAACGGGACCTCGGTGCCGCCGAGCAGCACGGCCACGGTCGCCGTGCCGACGCCGATGAACGCCATCCGCTTGTGCTGGTCGCGCAGCACCGCGATCGTGCCGACGAAGAAGGCCGCCGCCAGGCCGATCAGCAGCAGCGTACGCGCGAAGTCCTCGGTGTAGATCGCGCGGAACTCACGGCTGGTCAGCAGCTCGGGGAAGTGGAAGCAGAGCACCGTGGCCAGGCTCAGGACGCCCAGGAAGGCCGACGTGGCGGGCGCGAACAGGTGGTGACGCAGCAGGGACATGGCAGCAGTCTGGTCGCAGCCCCATGGGCTGCGCCTGAGCCGCCGTACTCAATTCGAGCCGCCTCGACTCGAGCCGCGCGAGGCCCGGGTTGTCGCCGACAACCACTCGCGCTGTCGGCGCCGACACGATCGCGCCGCCAGGTGCGTTGCCGCTCGCGACGGGGCCTCCACGCGGTTAGCGTCGACAGGGAGGCGGCCGGCCGGCTCGCCGAGCGGTGACGACATGCACAGGAGCGCGAGATGGTCGACCAGGACACCTCCGGCGAGGGGCCCGTGCCCACGGGTGAGTGGAAGCGACGCGACTACCACCACCCGGCGGCCGGGTGGGGCGCGGCGACCTCGGTCATGAAGGTGCTCTCCCGCGAGCACGCCATCGCCTCCGGGACCCGGGCGATGTTCAAGATGAACCACGAGAACGACGGGTTCGACTGTCCCGGCTGCGCCTGGCCCGACGATCTGAAGGGTCTCAAGCTCGACCTGTGCGAGAACGGGATGAAGCACGTCGTCTGGGAGATGACGAGCAAGCGCGTGGACCGCGACTTCTTCGCAGCCCACACGGTCACCGAGCTGGAGACCTGGTCCGACTTCGACCTCGAGGACCAGGGCCGGCTCACCGAGCCGATGGTCTACGACGAGGCGAGCGACCGCTATCTGCCGATCTCCTGGGCGGACGCGTTCGAGCTGGTCGGCTCGTCGCTGCGGGCTCTCGGCTCGCCCGACGAGGCGGCCTTCTACACCTCGGGCCGGCTCGGCAACGAGGCCACCTTCCTCTACCAGCTCTGGGCGCGCGAGTTCGGCACCAACAACCTGCCCGACTGCTCCAACATGTGTCACGAGGCCTCGGGGCGCGCCCTCACCGCCGCGCTCGGCACCGGCAAGGGCACCGCGGACCTCAAGGACTGGGAGACCGCCGAGGCGCTCTTCGTCCTGGGCGTCAACGCGGCCTCCAACGCGCCCCGGATGCTGACCGCGCTGACCGAGGCCTACGACCGCGGCGCCCAGATCGTGCACATCAACCCGCTGGTGGAGGCGGCCGCACGCGAGGCGATCATCCCGCATGAGTTCGTCGACATGGCGCTCTTCAAGGCCACCCGCACCAGCACCCTCAACCTGCAGGTCCGCCCGGGTGGCGACCTGGCGCTGCTGCGCGGGATGGCGAAGGCACTGCTCGAGGAGCACCGCACCGACCCGAAGGCGCTCGACCTCGAGTTCATCGAGCGCTACACCTCGGGCTTCGAGGCCTACCGGTCGCTGGTCGAGTCGACCTCCTGGGACGACCTCACCCGCCAGGCCGGGCTGAGCGAGGCCGACATCCGCAGGGCCGCGGCGGTCTACTCCGCCTCCGACCGTACGCTGATCAGCTGGTGCCTCGGCGTCACCCAGCACGAGCACGGCGTCGACACCGTGCGGGAGATCGTCAACGTCCTTCTCCTTCGCGGCAACCTCGGCCGCGAGGGTGCCGGCCCCTCCCCCGTACGCGGCCACAGCAACGTGCAGGGCAACCGCACCTGCGGCATCGACCACAAGCCGACCGGCGCGTTCCTCGACCGCCTCGGCGAGGTCTGCGGCATCACCCCGCCGCGCGAGCGCGGCCTCGACACCGTGGGCGTCATCCGAGCCATGGACGAGGGTGACGTCAAGGTGTTCGTCGGCATGGGCGGCAACTTCGTCATGGCCGCTCCCGACACCGCCTACACCACCAGCGGCCTGCGAAACTGCGAGCTGACCGTCCAGGTGAGCACCAAGCTCAACCGCAGCCACCTGGTCCACGGCCGCAAGGCGCTGATCCTCCCCTGCCTGGGCCGCACCGAGAAGGACCACCAGGCCGGCGGTCTCCAGGAGACCTCGGTCGAGGACTCGATGAGCATGGTCCACCTCTCCCGCGGGATGAAGCGGCCCGCCTCGCCCCACCTTCTCTCGGAGCCCGCGATCATCGCCGGGTTGGCGCGGGCGACCCTGCCCGCGAGTGCCAGCCCGTGGGAGGACTGGGTCGAGGACTACGACCGGATCCGCGACGTGATGGCCAAGGCCCTGATCGGCTTCGAGGACTTCAACCGCCGGGTCCGGCTCCCGCTGGGCTTCCGGCTCAAGCAGCCCGCCCGCGACCTGGTCTTCAACACGCCGTCCGGCCTGGCGGAGTTCTCCGCGACGCCGCTGCCCGACGTGATCCCGGCCGACGATGACGTACTCGTGCTCCAGACGATGCGCTCCCACGACCAGTGGAACACCACGATCTACTCCGACGACGACCGCTACCGGGGCATCAAGAACCTGCGTACGTTGATCCTGATGCACGAGGACGACATGCGCTCGCGCGGGATCGCGGAGGGCTCGCTGGTCGACATCGTCGCCACCTCCAAGGACGGCAGCGTCCGGTCGCTCCGTGGCTACCGCGCGCTGCGCTACGACCTGCCGCGCGGCAGCGCCGCGGGCTACATGCCGGAGATGAACGTGCTGATCGGGGCGAGCGACTACAGCGTCCAGAGCGACCAGCCGCTGATGAAGAACGTCAAGGTGCGGGTCACGCCGAGCCGCTGACCTCAGCCGACGGCAACGGGCTCGATGCGGTCGGTGCCTGCGTAGATGTTCATCGAGGAGCCCCGCAGGAAGCCGACCAGGGTCAGGCCGTTGTCGTCGGCCAGGTCGACCGCGAGCGAGGAGGGCGCCGAGACCGCGGCGAGCAGCGGGATGCCGGCCATCACGGCCTTCTGGACGAGCTCGAACGAGGCGCGCCCGCTCACCATCAGCATGCTGTTGCGCAGCGGCACCATGCCCTCGCGCAGCGCGTGCCCGATCACCTTGTCGACGGCGTTGTGGCGGCCCACGTCCTCGCGTACGCAGAGCAGGTTGCCCTCGGCGTCGAACAGCCCGGCCGCGTGCAGGCCGCCGGTGCTGTCGAAGACGCTCTGCGCCTCCCGCAGCCGCTCCGGCAGCACGGCGAGGAGCTCCGGCGTCACGCGCAGGGTGTCCTCGGCGACCGACCAGGCCGAGGACGTACTCACCGCCTCGAGGGACGCCTTCCCGCACAGTCCGCACGAGGAGGTCGTGTAGAAGCTGCGCTCCAGCGAGGCGTCGGGCGGCGGGACGTGCGCGGCCAGGCCGACGTCGACCACGTTGTAGGTGTTGCCGCCGTCGGCGGTGGCACCGGCGCAGTAGCGGACGCTGGCGACCTCGTCGGCGGAGTGCACGACGCCCTCGCTGACCAGGAAGCCGACGGCCAGGTCGAAGTCGCCTCCGGGCGTGCGCATCGTGACGGTCAGCGGCCGGCCGTTGACCCTGATCTCCATCGGCTCCTCCGCGGCCAGCTTGTCCGGCCGTCGCGAGATGACGCCGTCGCGGACCCGCAGCACGGGTCGTCCAACTGTCACTCGTCCCATGTCAGCTCCTGTGGTGTGGGGTCGGGTCGGAAGGGGTCCTGGTGGGCGTGCCGGGCCGCGCGCACGGCTGCCCCGATGAGCAGTATGAAGCCGATCAGGGCAAGGCCCCCCAGCAGTTCAGGATAGGACGCGGACCTGGCCATGACCGCCAGCAGCAGCGGCGCGAGGAACCCGCTGTGGGCCACCCCCTGGAACAGCGCCGACACCGTCGGCAGCGCGCCGGGAGACGCCAGCCGACCGATCTCGGCCAGGCCGGACTCCAGGGTCAGGCCGTAGCCCGCACCGAGGAAGACTGCCGCGCCCAGCACCAGCAGGGGTGAGACCTCCTCGATGGCGAGCGCGCCGAGCAGCAGACCGACGACGACGGTGCCCATTGCGACCAGGGTCGCGCGAGCGCTTCCGGGCCGGTCGATCCGGGCCGCCAGCGGCTGCACCGCCAGCCCGACCAGCAGCGTGAGCGCCGCGACCAGGCCGCTGAACAGCGGCGCGTGGTCCCGCACGCGGTCGAGCACGAACGGCGGCAGCACCACGTAGGACACCGTCACGGCCGCGAAGATCGCCGGACTGGCCGGCAGCACGATCCCCACGAAACGCGGGTGGGTGATGGCCGACCAGCGGTCGCCGGGCGGCGCGGCGGGCGGCGGTCCGGGGATCGAGCACATCTCCGGGATGCGCGCGGTGAGCGCGAGCACCAGCAGCGCGAAGCCGCCGTGGACCAGGCACGGCACCACGGACGGCGCCGGGAGCCAGGCGGCCAGGGTGCCGGCGACCAACGGGCCGCAGGCGAAGCCGGCGCCGGTGGCGTACACCGCGAAGCGGGTGCCGCGGTCGTCGCCGGGTGAGAGCGCGCGGAGCCAGGCGGCTCCGGCCGAGACGATCAGCCCGGCCGCGACCCCGGTCGCCAAGCGGCTCACGAAGACCGCCACGAGGGACGCCTCGGCCAGCGCCAGCAGGAGGCTCCCGGCTGTGGTGACGGCCAGGGCGAGACGTACGACCCGGCGGTGGCCGAACCTGTCGGCGGTCCGGCAGCCGAGGAGCAGCGCCGGCACCAGGCCGGCAAGGTAGGTCGTGAACACCAGGACCACCGCCATCGTCGACCAGCCCGCCTCGAGCCGGTAGACCACCGAGAGCGGCGTGAACTGGTTCGCGCCCCAGCCCGCGGCCACCAGGGCCTCGGCGACCAGGGCGCGGTGCAGCCCGGCCGGGCGCTGGGCGGCGCCGAGCCGTACGACCTGTGCCAGGTCCTGCGGGTCGCGGCTTGTGGCAGGCTCGGTCACGACCGGGGGACGCAACCTCTGCCGGACAGCTCCTGGACCCGCGCCCAGACGCCGGCGTCGCAGCAGAAGCCCCGGCCGCTGCGCTTCAGGCAGAGCAGGCCGACGCAGCGTCCGTCCTCGACCACCGCCAGCCGGCGGACGCCGGCACCCGTCATCCAGGTCCAGGTCGACCACAGGTCGGCGCCCGGGTCGACGGTCCTTCCCGACAGCGTCCCGAGCGCCGTCGCCGGCTCGTCGTCTCGTGCCTCGGTGAGGTCCTGCCGTTCGATGACGGTCAGCAGCCTCTCCCCGTCGCAGACCAGCGCGGCGTGGACGTGGTCGTCGAGGAAGAGCTCGCGTACGTCGCGCCCGGTCGCGGTCGCGGGGAGCAGCTTCGGCCGGTGGACCATGGCGTCGGCCACGGTCGCCTCGCCCGGCGCGTGGGCCTGCCGCCCACCGCCGAACTCGACCCCGTTCTCGTCACGGGTCGTCGACTCCTCGATCCGGGTGAAGGGCACCTGTCCTCTTCTCGTTCTCTCTGCCGGTCCTGACAGCACCACGGTACGCCGCGGTATCCGCCCACGTCGTCGCTGACCAGGATCGCTGTCGACTCACACACCGGTCGCTGTGGCGGGCGACGACGACAGGTAACCTGCAGGCGTGAGTCGGACGAGCTCCCAGACGCGCCTCCCCTCGGCCGCCGGGGTGCGGCTGGCCGGCTCGCTGCTGGCCGGAGCGGTGGCAGCCGTGGCCGGCGTACTCCTCGTCGACGCGCAGATCGGCACCCTGCTCGGTGTCGCCGTGACCCACGCGGTGTTCGTCGCCTCCGGCTGGGTCTCGCTGTGGTCGCTGGACGCGGACACGACCCGTACCAACACCCAGCGTGAGGACTTCCGGCCGACGGCAGAGGAGCTCGTCGTGGTCGCCATCTCGCTGTGCGGGCTGCTCGGGATCGTGATGCTGCTGGTCGTCGGTGACTCGGCCCAGGGCCGCGTCGCCGCCGCGATCGCGCTCGTCGGCGTCTTCCTGGCCTGGGCGAGCCTGCACCTGATGTACGCCGCGCGCTACGCGCACCTCTACTACTCCGGCACCGCCGGCGGCATCGACTTCAACGCCGACGAGGCGCCGGCCTACCGCGACTTCTTCTACTTCAGCTACAACCTCGGGATGACCTACCAGGTCTCCGACACGTCAGTGACCAGCTCCGTGATCCGTGCCGTCGTGCTGAGACACACCTTGCTCTCGTACGTCTTCGGTGCGGTGGTGCTGGCGAGCACGATCAACCTGGTGGCCGGGATCGCTGTGGGCTGACGCCGGTCCGCTTCCGCGCGTTGGGCGCCCACAGCTCGGTCGCCGAGGCCACCCGGAGCGCATAGGCGGCAGCCGCCAGCTCGGCGACGTCCATCGGCTCGGTCAGGGACCGGCCGGTCAGCTCCTGGATCCGGCGCAGCCGGTTGCGCACGGTGTTGGGGTGGCAGTAGAGCAAGGTCGCGGCTCGGTCGGCGGACCCGGACTGCTCCAGGTACATGTCGAGTGTCTCGAGCAGCAGGTCGCGGTCCTCGGCCGGCTGGCGCAGCACCTCGCCGAGCACGTTCTCGGCGAGCCGGCGTCCCTCGGCGGGCTCGTAGACGACCAGCGCGGCGAGGGGGCTGTGGTCGAAGGTACGCAGGCCGGCGCTGCCCGGCTCCAGCCCGGCCAGCGCCGCCCGGGCCAGGCGGAGTGCGCGCGGAGTCTCGGGCAGCGAGGCGTAGGGCGGGCTCACCCCGGTGCGGGCGGCGGTGAAGCCGCGCAGCGTCTCCAGGACCTCCTCCTCGCGCTCCGCCGGGAAGGAGACGATGCCGAGCTGCTGGGCCGGGGTCAGCCGCCATCCGGAGACGAACCCCTTCTCGGCAAGCCGCTGCTCGACGTTGACCAGGCTCTCCTTGGCGAGCCCGTGCGTCTCGGCGGCGACCACGATCAGCAGTGCGTCGGCCGGGAAGCCGAGCAGTGCAGCGGCCTCCCAAGGGCCCGACTCAGGACCCGGACGTCCGGTGAGCACGGCCTCGACGACCGCCGAGCGTCGCCGCTGCTCGGCCAGCATGAGCTCGGCCGTGGCCGCCCGGTAGGCCTCGGTCAGCACGACGGCGTGCTCGTCGGTGAAGCGCCAGATGACACCGGCGGTGGCGATCAGGGCATCGGTCAGCGCCGGCTGCCGGGTCTGCTGCACATGCTCGACCAACGCCTCCCAGAGCGCCGCGAAGCAGATCCGGTAGGCCCGCAGCACCTCCGGCAGCGGCACCCCCTGCTTCGCCCGCCGCCTGCCGATGCGGTCCGAGGCCTCCAGGTCGAGCTCGGCGTGCGGGTCACCGATCGCCGCCACCACGGAACGGAGGTTGTGAGCGAAGGACTGCCGCAGCTCGTCGAGCGAGACCAGGCCGCTCTCCCGGTCGCGGTAGTAGGTCGCGATCCGGTCGGCGACCTGCGCGCACGCGTCGTCGGCGAGCCGGGCGATGTTCTTCTCCGCCCAGGCCGCGAGCTGAAGTCGTCCCTCCGGTCGTGTCACACGCCCTCCCACGTCGGTCTTCGTCGGTCCCGGGACCATCCTGTCACCAGCGGGGTGCC
The DNA here is from genome assembly GCF_044453405.1 of Nocardioides sp. NPDC051685. Taxonomy (NCBI): domain Bacteria; kingdom Bacillati; phylum Actinomycetota; class Actinomycetes; order Propionibacteriales; family Nocardioidaceae; genus Nocardioides; species Nocardioides sp. NPDC051685. The sequence goes on from NZ_JBITCR010000002.1 coordinate 625,731, forward strand.
ACCAGTTGAGCCGTCGACTCGGCACGGGATCGCTCAGCCACGTACGATCTGCCTACCCACGACTGGTGCCGGAGGTTCCGTGAACGAAATCCAGCTCAGCGACCTGAGTCTTGGACGCCATATCGCCGAGGGCTCGCAGGGCCGCATCATAGAGCTGGCCGACCACCCCGGGACGGTCGCGAAGCTCTACCGCACCCGAGAGCTGGGTCTCGTGGACGGCCGTGCTCTGGCGGAGCTGGTGCGCATTCGCGGGTTCGTCGAGAGCGAGGGTCTGCTGGTGGACCACTTCGCCGCCTGGCCGCACACGGTCGTGCTCGACGGGCTGCGTACGGCGGGCTTCCTGATGCAGCGGATCCACGAGCCGTTCCTGGCCGGGTTCGGTCCCGCCACGTCGCTGGCGGAACTGGGGCTGCTGGTGGACGCCGGCGATGTCGCCAGTCCCGGGGTCTACGAGCGGGTGCTGCTGATGCGGGCCCTGGCCGCGGTGATGGACGCGCTGCACCGTCAGGGCCTCGTCCTCGGCGATCTCTCGCCGCGCAACATCGCCTGGTCGGTCTCACCCGTGCCCCGGGTGATGCTGCTCGACTGCGACGGGATCCGGCCGGCCGGCGAGGACGGCGTGCTGCCGCCGGCCGACACCCGCGGCTGGGAGGACCCCAGCAACGTCGGCCACCCGCCGACCGCGGACAGCGACCGCTTCAAGCTGGCCCTCACCATCGCCCGCGTCCTCACCGGCGACCGCAACGCCGCCCCGGGGATGCGCCCCGACCTGACCTTCGCCGGCCAGGCCGGCATCCTGGTCGGCCCGCTCACCCGGTTGATGGACCAGGCGGCCGGCCCTCCCGGGCTCCGCCCGACCGCGTCGCAGTGGGCCACCGTCCTGGACGTACGCACCCCCTGGGCTGGGGCTGCCCCGGCGATGCGCTCTCGCGGTCCGTCCCCCAGCGGGGAGATCCTGCGCCCCTTCCGGCGCCAGTCGCGCTGACTCCTCGGGCTCAGGTCGCCGACCAGCCCGACCACCGCGTGACCTCGATGACGATCACCGGCCCGGCCGGCGGTCGTTCGCGGTAGTCGGCGTATTTCGCGACCAGCGGACCGAGGTCGTACGTCTCATGCACCCGCGCGACGCCGTCGGCACGGGCCCACCACAGCTGCGACCAGTCGTCGTCGTAGGCGTCGGCCAGGAGCGACACCGCCGGGTGCGCCGCGATGTCCTGCAGGCGACGCAGCCGGGTGGTCGACTTCGGTTTGTGGTCGACCGCGGTGAGGATCTCCTCGTCTGCCAGGGCGAACACGGTCGGCACGATCCGCGGCGCACCGTCGGCCGAGACCGTCGCCAGCCGCGCCACCCGGGCGTCGGCGAACCGTTCCCTGGCCCACTGTTCGTCGTGTCGCACCGCTCGAGCCTATCCACGCCGGGGCGGGCGAGCCGGTGTCCTGCGGCTACGGTGTCCCGCATGCGCTCCGACCTTCTCCCCCGTGCTGCCGGCTGAGGCCGAGCGGCTGCTCACCGCCGACCTGGTCGAGTGGCTCGCCGACCTGGTCGATCCGGCGCTGCTCCGCCAGGAGTCACCGAAGGCGCAGCTGCAGGGACTGCGCAGCGCGGTCGTCCATCGGATCGGAGTCAACGAGGCCTCCGCGCTGCTGCACTTCCGCGACGGGCTGGAGCACAACCCGCTGCCCCTGCCCGACCAGGACGGGCTGCGGCTGGTCCTCATCACCAGCCGCGGCGAGGATCTGGCCGTCGACGACGTCGAGTTCGCCGACTGGAGCCGTGACGACGACTGTCAGCGCTGCCGCACAGCGCTGGAGGGCTGGGTGCCACCGGCCTTCGACGGTGCTGCCCGGATCACGTCCGTCGGCGGCCTCCACATCGCCTACGACCACGCCGACCGCGCCGGCATGGAGCCTGCGGAGCTCCTGGCCCGGCTCCGGCCGGCGGTCGCCCGGGCCAACGCGTCACTCGGCTCCTGGGACACCTCCACCGTCGGCGTCTACTGGCATCCCGCCACCGAGACCTGGGCTCACGTCATCCCGCTCGTGCTGGATCCCGAGCACGACCCGGTGGCGGGCGTGCTCACCCGGCACCCGGACGGCTACCACCTCGTCACGATCCTGACGCGGCGTACGGCCTTCTGGAACGTCGCCAGCCTCGGCCGGGTTCCCCCGGCCTGGCTCGACGGCGGGCCCATCGACGGCGGGCCCATCGACGGCGGGCCGACCGGTCGATGACGGGAGCCGATCGAACGGTGCCGCCACCGGGGCGAACGAATTTTCATTCGTCCCCTGGGAGCGAATGAAAATTCATTCGCGCATCGGAGCCGAGTGAAAGTTCATTCACCCGCAGGACCCGAACGAAAATTCATTCGACTCCGCGTCGCCGAATGAATTTTCGTTCGCCGTGGAGAATCAGTCCTCCGGGTCGTAGCCCAGGTTCGGCGAGAGCCAGCGCTCTGCCTCGACCATCGTCCAGCCCTTGCGGCGGGCGTAGTCGGCGACCTGGTCCTGGCCGAGGCGGCCGACGACGAAGTACTGCGAGTCGGGGTGGGCGTAGTAGAGGCCAGAGACCGACGCACCGGGCCACATCGCCATCGACTCGGTGAGCTCGATGCCGGTGTTCGCCTCGACATCGAGGAGCGACCAGATGGTCTGCTTCTCGGTGTGGTCGGGGCAGGCCGGGTAGCCCGGAGCGGGACGGATGCCGGAATACTTCTCCGCGATCAGGTCCTCGTTGGGCAGCTGGCCGTCGCCGCCCTCGTCAGCCGCGTAGCCCCAGAACTCGGTGCGTACGCGCTGGTGGAGCCGCTCCGCGAACGCCTCGGCGAGGCGGTCGGCAAGGGCTTCCAGCATGATCGCGGAGTAGTCGTCGATGTCGTCCTTGAACGCCTGGACCCGCTCGGGAAGGCCGATCCCGGCGGTGACCGCGAAGGCCCCGACGTGGTCCGCGCCCGCACCCACCGGCGCGACGAAGTCGGCCATCGACTTGTTGGCGACACCCTCGCGGTGCTGACCCTGCTGGCGCAGCTGGAACAGCGTGGCCCGCTCCTCGGTGCGCGAGTCGTCGGTGTAGACGACCACGTCCTCACCGGTCGAGTTCGCCGGGAAGAGCCCGAAGACGCCACGCGCCTCGAGCCATTTCTCCTCGATGATCTTGTCGAGCATCTCCTGCGCGTCGTCGAAGAGCTTGCGCGCGGCCTCGCCGGTCGCCGGGTTGTTGAGGATGTCGGGGAAGCGCCCCTTCATCTCCCAGGCGTTGAAGAACGGCTGCCAGTCGATGTAGTCGCGCAGCTCGGCGATCGGGTAGTCGGCGAGCGTGTGCACGCCGGGCTGGGCCGGGGCTACCGGCAGCGTGGCGAAGTCGATCTCAGGCTTGTTGGCCTTCGCCTGGACGTACGTCAGGGACGCCCGCTCGCTCCGCTCGGCATGCCGAGCGCGCAGCGAGTCGTAGTCGACCTTGACCTCGGCCATCAGCTTCTCGCGCCGACCGGCATCGAGGAGGGCAGCCGCGGTCGGCACCGACCGGGAGGCGTCCTTGACCCAGACGACCGGGCCGTCGTAGGCCTTGTCGATCTTGACCGCGGTGTGCGCCCTCGAGGTGGTCGCGCCGCCGATGAGCAGCGGCAGGTCGAGCCCGACGCGCTGCATCTCGGTGGCGAAGCCGACCATCTCGTCCAGGCTCGGGGTGATGAGGCCGGAGAGACCGATGATGTCGGCGTCGTGCTCCTTGGCGGCGTCGAGGATCTTCTGCGCCGGGACCATCACGCCGAGGTCGATCACCTCGTAGTTGTTGCACTGCAGCACCACGCCGACGATGTTCTTGCCGATGTCGTGGACGTCGCCCTTGACCGTGGCCATGATGATCGTGCCGTTGGTCGTCTCCGCGTCGCCGGGCTTCTTCTCGGCCTCGATGAACGGGATCAGGTAGGCGACCGCCTTCTTCATCACCCGGGCGCTCTTGACCACCTGTGGCAGGAACATCTTGCCTGCGCCGAACAGGTCACCGACGACGTTCATGCCGTCCATCAGCGGCCCCTCGATGACCTCGATCGGGCGACCGCCGCGCGCCGAGATCTCGGCGCGGAGCTCCTCGGTGTCGGCCTCGACGTAGGCGTCCAGGCCTTTGACCAGTGCGTGCGTGATCCGCTCGCCGACCGGCAGCTCGCGCCAGGCCTCGGCCTTGGCCTCCGCCTCGGGCGAGTCCTTGTTGTACTTCGAGGCGATCTCCAGCAGCCGCTCGGCCGCGTCGGCGCGCCGGTTGAGCACCACGTCCTCGATCCGATCCCGCAGCTCCGGGTCGACCTCGGAGTAGGGCACCAACGCACCGGCGTTGACGATGCCCATGTCCAGGCCCGCCTCGATCGCGTGGTAGAGGAAGACCGCGTGGATCGCCTCGCGCACGGGGTTGTTGCCGCGGAAGGAGAAGCTCACGTTCGAGATGCCGCCGGAGACCTTCGCCCCGGGGAGGTTCTGCTTGATCCAGCGGACGGCCTCGATGAAGTCGGCGCCGTACGTCGCGTGCTCCTCGATGCCGGTCGCGACCGCGAACACGTTGGGGTCGAAGATGATGTCGTCGGGATCGAAGCCGACCTCGTCGACCAGGATCCGATAGGCCCGCTCGCACACCGCGATCCGGCGCTCGTAGGAGTCGGCCTGGCCGTCCTCGTCGAAGGCCATCACGACCGCGGCGGCACCGTAGCGCTTGCACGCGCGGGCGTGCTCGACAAAGGACTCCACGCCCTCCTTGAGCGAGATCGAGTTGACGATCGGCTTGCCCTGGACGAGCTTCAGACCGGCCTCGATGACCTCCCACTTGGAGGAGTCGATCATGATCGGGACCCGGGAGATGTCGGGCTCGGAGGCGACCAGGGTCAGGAACCGGGTCATCGCGGCGACCCCGTCGATCATGCCCTCGTCCATGTTGACGTCGATGACCTGGGCGCCGTTCTCGACCTGCTGCGCGGCCACCGAGAGCGCGGTGTCGTAGTCGCCGGACTTGATCAGGTTGCGGAACTTCGCCGACCCGGTGATGTTGGTGCGCTCCCCGACGTTGACGAAGAGGCTCTCCTCGGTCACGGTGAACGGCTCCAGGCCGGAGAGCCGCAGCGCGGGCTCGACGGTCGGGACGTTGCGCGGCGCGACCCCCTCGACCTGCTTGGCGATCTCGGCGATGTGGGCCGGCGTGGTGCCGCAGCAGCCGCCGACCAGGTTCACGAACCCGGCGGTGGCGAACTCGTGGACATGACCCGCCGTGTCGGAGGGCCCCTCGTCGTACTCGCCGAAAGCGTTCGGCAGCCCGGCGTTGGGGTAGCAGGAGACGAACGCGTCCGCGACCCGGGAGAGCTCGGCGATGTAGGGGCGCATCTCCTGCGCGCCGAGCGCGCAATTGAGGCCGACGAGGAGCGGGTCGGCGTGGCGTACGGAATCCCAGAACGCCTCGGTGACCTGCCCGGACAGGGTCCGGCCACTGGCGTCCGTGATCGTTCCGGAGATGACGACGGGCCAACGACGGCCGTACTCCTCGAAGACCTGCTGGACGGCGAAGATCGCCGCCTTGGCGTTGAGGGTGTCGAAGATGGTCTCGATGAAGATCAGGTCCGAGCCGCCCTCGAGGAGCGCGCGGGTCGCGTCGGCGTAGGCGTCGCGGAGCTGCTCGTAGGTGACGTTGCGGGCGCCGGGGTCGTTCACGTCCGGGCTGATGGAGGCCGTACGCGTCGTCGGGCCGAGCGCGCCGGCGACGTAGCGAGGCTTCTCGGGGGTCGAGTAGATGTCCGCGGCCGCACGAGCCAGGCGCGCCGCCTCGAAGTTGATCTCGTAGGCGAGGTCGGCCAGGTCGTAGTCGCTCAGCGAGACCGCGTTGGCGTTGAACGTGTTGGTCTCGATGATGTCGGCGCCGGCCTCGAGGTATTCGCGGTGGATGCCCTCGATGATCTGCGGCTGGGTCAGGTTGAGCAGGTCGTTGTTGCCGATCAGGTCGGTCGGCCAGTCCTTGAACCGCTCGCCGCGATAGCCGGCCTCGTCGGGACGGTCACGCTGGATCGCAGTGCCCATCGCACCGTCGAGCACCATGATCCGCTCCTTGAGGGCGGCGGTCAGGGTCTCGGTGACATCAGGGCGCAGACTCACTCTTGTTTCCTCTCCCGGCGGATTGCTCGGCCTTGCCCGAAACACGCTACGGCGTAGGTGTGCGGGCGACGCCATTTCATTCCGAATCCTGACACCGGCAGTCCACCAGGTGGGAATTCATAAGGTGTACGCCGGGTGAACGACACCGTCGGGCTGGTGCACATGACTAGGGTGGAGATGTGATCGAGATCGAAGAGACCCGCGACCTGGTCGATCCTGTGGTGATCGCCGCGTTCGAGGGATGGAACGACGCGGCCGATGCCGCCTCCGGCACCGTTGACCATCTGATGGACGTCTGGGGCGCGCGCGTCGTGGCCGAGATCGACCCCGAGGACTTCTACGACTACCAGGTCAACCGGCCGGTCACCGGCACCGACGAGAACGGCTTCCGCACGATCACCTGGCCCACCACCCAGGTCGCCGTCTGCTCCCCGCCCGACCTGGACCGCGACATCATCCTGGTGCGCGGCATCGAGCCCAACATGCGCTGGAAGCAGTTCGTCAGCGAGATCCTGGAGTGCGTCGACGACCTCGGCGGCCAGCTCGTGGTGACCCTCGGTGCCCTTCTCGCCGACGCGCCCCACACCCGCCCCATCCCGGTATCGGGCACCGCCACCGAGCCCGACATCGTCGACCGGCTCAAGCTCGACTCGCCGTCGTACGAGGGCCCGACCGGCATCGTCGGGGTGATCCAGGAGGCCTGTGTCCAGGCCGACATCCCCGCGGTCTCCTACTGGGCCGCGGTCCCCCACTACGTCGCCGCCCCGCCCTGCCCCAAGGCCACCCTCGCGATCATCAACAAGCTCGAGGACCTCCTGCAGTGCTCCATCCCTCTCGGTGACCTCCCCGAGGACGCCCGAGCCTGGGAGCGCGGCGTCAACGACCTCGCCGAGGAGGACGAGGACGTCTCCGACTACGTACGCTCCCTGGAGGAGGCCCGCGACACCGCCGACCTCCCCGAGGCCTCCGGCGACGCGATCGCCCGGGAGTTCGAGCGCTACCTCAAGCGTCGCACCGACGAGTCCTAGAACCGGGCGCAGGAAAAGCCTGAGCAGTGTGACGCATGTGGCTCCTGGGGCCAGCGGTCAGAGCTTGATGCCCAGCGCCGCGTCGACGACCTTCGCGATCGTCTCGCCGGCGAGGGCGTCGGAGGTCTCGGCGAGACCGCCCTCGCCCAGCGTGGCCGCGACCCAGGCGTCGACGGCCTGGACGGCGCGCGGCGCATCCAGGTTGTCGGCCAGGGCGCCCAGGACGGTCTCGACGACCGGGGCCGCGGGGGCGCCGCGACCGAGGGCGACCGCCTTGCGCCACTCGGCGATCTTGTCGACGGCGTCGAAGAGCTTGGCGTCGGTCCACTCCCAGTCGTCGCGGTAGTGGTGGCCCAGGAGGACCAGCCGGATCGCCATCGGGTCGATCTCGGAGTTGCGCAGGGCGGAGACGAAGACGAGGTTGCCGCGCGACTTGGACATCTTGTGGCCGTCATAGGCCACCATCCCGCCGTGGGTGTAGATCTCGGCGAACCGCTGACCCGCCGAGCGGGCGTGCGAGCCGGACATCTCGTGGTGCGGGAAGACCAGGTCGGAGCCGCCGGCCTGGACGGTGAACCCGGCGCCGAGGTGCTCCAGGGCGATCGCGGTGCACTCGATGTGCCACCCGGGACGACCGGGACCGTAGGGCGAGGGCCAGGACGGCTCACCGGGACGCTCGGCGCGCCACAGCAGCGGGTCGAGCGGGTCCTTCTTGCCGGCCCGCTCGGGGTCGCCACCGCGCTCCCCGAAGATCTCCAGCATCTCCGAGCGCGACATCCGCGACTCGGCGCCGAACTCCTCGTCGACGGCCACCGAGGCGTAGACGTCGTCGTCGACCTTGTAGATCGCGCCGGCCTCCTCGAGCTCGCCGATCAGCGAGAGCACCAGCGGGATCGACTCGACCGCGCCGATGTAGTTCTGCGGGGGCACGACCCGCAGCGCCTCCATGTCCTGGCGGAAGAGCTCGGTCTCGCGCTCGGCGAGGGCCTCCCACTCGATCCCGACCTTGTCGGCCCGCTCGAGCAGCGGGTCGTCGACGTCGGTGACGTTCTGGGTGAAGCCGACCTCGTAGCCCGCGTTCAGCCACGCCCGGTGGAGCAGGTCGAAGGCGACGTAGGTGTTGGCGTGGCCCATGTGGGTCGCGTCGTAGGGCGTGATGCCACACACGTACAGCGAACGGCGTCCCTGACCCTGTGTCGAGACGACCTCGTCCCGCTGATGGTCGTAGAGGCGCACCTCGGGCCCTTTGACGGACAGTTCTGGGACTTCGGGTGCAGACCATGCGCGCATGGGTGCAGCCTACTTGGCGCCACCCACGAGTCTCAGAAGGGCGGCCACGGGATGACATGTCGGTCGTGCTCGGGCTGGGGGAAGACCCCCCCGGCGAGGAGCTCCTCGCAGCGCAGACCGAGCGCCTCGAGATCCCGACCCGAGAGGTACGCAGCCAGCCCCCGCCCCAGCGGACCCGACAGCCCCGCGAGCACCGTCCGGACACCGGCGAGCTCCTCCTCGGTGAAGCCCAGCCCCTGCCATCCCCACAGGATGGTGCGTAGCTTCGGCTCGTCGTGGAAGGTCAGTCCGTGGTCACAGCCGAACCGGTGGCCGGAGGCCACCGGCAGCACGTGCCCGCCCTTGCGGTCGGCGTTGTTGGTGATCGCGTCGAAGACCGCCATCCGGCGCAGTGCGGGCGTGTCCTCGTGGGCGAGCGAGACGGCCCGGTCGAGCGCGTCGTAGCCGTCGAAGACATGACGGTAGCCCGGCGGCACCGAACCCTCCGGCACGATCGTCACCGGCTCGACGGTCTCGTCGGCGGTGACCCAGCGCTGCACCATCCCGAGACCGTGCGGGCCATCACGCAGCCAGGTCTCGGGCACCACGGACCAGCCGAGGGCCTCGGAGACGACGTAGGCGGCGACCTCGCGGTGCGCCAGCCGTCCGTCGGGGAAGTCCCACAGCGGCCGCTCGCCCGCGATCGGCTTGTAGACGACCTCGGTCCCGCCGATGGTCGCCAGGAAGGTCGCGTTCGAGGCTGTGGTCAGCCGCCCGACGAGAACCAGCTCATCATCGGACCCGATGAGCGACTCGGTCACCGACATGGGGTCAGACCGGGTCGCGCCGCTTGAACCCGTTCGCCCGGACGCACAGGTGCCCCTCGGGGTCGATCGGGTTGCCGCAGAACGGGCAGTTGGGACGTCCGGCGCCCAGCACCGCCTCGGCCCGCTTGACGAAGGCACGGGCGTTGCGCGCGGCGATGCGGACCAGGAGCACCTCGTCGGGCTCCGGCTCCTCCAGCTCGATGGCCGCGACGGCGTCCTCGTCGACCAGCTGGCCGGTCTCGTCGACCTCGGCGACGATCTCGGCCTCGCTGATCGGGAAGACCTCGAGGACGACCTTGTCCTCGTCGGGATCCCAGGCCAGCGTCATCGTGCCCGCCCGGAACTCCTCCTCGATCGGCTGCTCCAGCGGGCCGTTGTCGTCGAGCTCGTAGGGCGCCATCGCAGGCACCACGGCGGGCGCCGACTTCATCACCTCGTCGAGGAGCTCGTCGAGCCGCTCGGCCAGCACCGTGACCTGCTGCTTCTCCAGGGCCACGGAGACGACCCGGGCTCCTTCACGCGCCTGGAGGAAGAACGTACGCGCACCGGGCTCGCCGACGGTCCCGACGACGAATCGCTCGGGCGGGTCGAAGGCGTGCATCACAGGCATGGTCAAACCTTATCTACCCATCCGAGGCGATCGTCGTGGCCATCGCCCACATGGCCACGAACATGCACTTGGGCGGCTAATGTTGATCGCGTTTACCGATGCGGGCCGATGCATCGCACCAGCCCGAACCCATGAGAAGGAGAGCAGTGCCGCCCAAGAAGAAGGCCAAGCCGGCGAAGAGCCTCGAGGCGACGCTGTGGGACGCCGCCGACGAGTTGCGCGGCAAGATGGATTCAGCGCAGTACAAGCACGTCGTCCTAGGTCTGATCTTCCTCAAGTACGTATCCGACACGTTCAAGGTCCGCCACGACGAACTCACGCGGCTGGTCAACGACCCGGACTCGGACTACTTCATGCCGACCGAGGCCGCGAAGATGTCGGTGCTGGAGGACCGCGACGAATACACCGCCGAGGGTGTGTTCTGGATCCCCGAGGGACATCGGTGGGAGGACCTGCGCAAGGCAGCCAAGCAGCCCGACATCGGCAAGCGGGTCGATGAGGCAATGGGAGCGATCGAACGGGAGAATCCGACGCTGAAAGGCGTCTTGCCGAAGAACTACACACAGCGCGAGCTGAGCCAGGAGAACGTCGGCGGTCTGATCGACACCTTCTCCCGCCAAGACCTCGCTGCCGAGGAGTACAAGGGCCTTGATGTGCTGGGGCGGGTCTATGAGTACTTCCTCAGCCAGTTCGCCTCCAAGGAGGGCAAGAAGGCTGGCGAGTTCTACACACCGCGCTCAGTCGTGCAGCTCCTCGTCGAGATGCTGCAGCCCTACCACGGCCGCGTGCTCGACCCCGCGTGCGGCTCCGGCGGCATGTTCGTCCAAGCCGACAAGTTCCTCGCCGCCCACGGCGGTAACCGCAACGATCTGTCGGTCTTCGGCCAGGAATCCAACCCGACCACCTGGCGACTGGCCAAGATGAACCTCGCCCTCCGCGGCATCGAGGGGAACCTCGGGCCCCAGTGGGGCGACACGTTCCATGCCGACACCCACGCCGATCTCCGTGCTGACTTCGTGATCGCGAACCCACCTTTCAACGACAGCAAGTGGGGCGGCGACCGGCTGAGGCAGGACGTGCGGTGGAGGTACGGCGTCCCGCCGGTCCAGAACGCCAACTACGCCTGGCTCCAGCACTTCCTGCACCACTGTTCCCCGACCGGCGCAGTCGGGACGGTGCTGGCGAATGGCTCGCTCTCGTCCCAGCAGAACGGCGAGGGCGAGATCCGCAAGGCGATGGTCGACGCCGATGTTGTCGAGTGCATCGTCGCGCTGCCTCCACAGCTCTTCTATGGAACGGCTATTCCGGTCTGTCTCTGGTTCCTCACCAAGAACAAGGCCGGTGTCCCCAACGGCATGAAGACCCGACCGCGCCAGCACGAGACCCTATTCATCGACGCCCGCCAGATCGGCTTCATGGAGACCCGCACCCTGCGTGCCTTCTCCGAGGCTGACGTCCTGAAGATTGCTGACACCTATCACGCCTGGCGCGGCACTGAGACCAGCCGGGGCCAGGAGTACGGCGACATCCCCGGCTTCTGCCGCGCCGTCACCACGTCCGAGATTGCCGAACACGGCTACGTCCTCACCCCCGGCCGCTACGTCGGCAGCGAGGAAGTCGAGGACGACAGCGAGCCACTCGACGCCAAGATCGCCCGGATTGCCGCGGAGATCCGCGACGGCTTCAAGAAACGCGATGACCTGCAGACGGATGTCCTTGGTGCGCTCGACTCGCTGGCGGTGGCGGATGAGTGACTGGGGGACCCGCCCGCTGAGTGACATTGTTTCGCTGCAGCGGGGCCACGACCTCCCGACGCAGACGCGGCGCTCCGGCACGGTCCCGGTCATCGGTTCGTTTGGCGTCACCGGTTGGCATGACGAAGCAAAGGCCCCGGGGCCGGGAGTGACGATTGGGCGCAGTGGTGCATCCATTGGGAAGGCGGTCTACGTCGCACAGGACTATTGGCCTTTGAACACATGCCTCTACGTGACGGACTTCAAGGACAATGACCCGCGGTGGGTGTTCCACACCCTCGACCTCATTGACTTCACTGCATACAACAGCGGCAGCGCCCAGCCCTCACTAAACCGGAACTACCTAGCACAGATTCCGGTCTCTGTCCCAGACGTGGACGAGCAGCGGCGGATCTCCTCGGTTCTCGGCGCCCTAGACGACCTGATCGAGAACCATAGGTCCATGAGCAGCGCAGCGGTTGGCCTCGCGAAGGCAACACTCATAGACGCACCGGCTGATGCGCAGGTGCGGGTTGGCGATGTCGCTGAAGCGCGACGCGGCTTGTCCTACAAGGGTGCCGGACTTGCTGACACCGGCATCCCGATGGTGAACATGGGGAGCGCCGCGAACTTCGGATGGCTAAAGAGGGACGGGTGGAAGTTCTACGTCGGTGACTACAAACCACGCCACGTCGCCCGCGCTGGCGATCTCATCATCACCAATACCGAGCAAACGTGGCGGCAGGAGATCATCGGCTGGCCGATGCTCGTGCCTGGGGACGTTCGGGAGGCGCTTTTCACCCACCACACCTACCTGGTCGACTTCACGCCAGAGATGCGCTGGATGCGCCTTCCGCTCTGGGCTTACCTCTTCACCGATGAGGCACGCGCCAGGTTCAACGGCTCGATCCGCGGGACTACTGTCGCCAACCTGCCCATCGACGTGGTCGAGAACCTTGTGTTCCCAGCACCACCGGAGGACCACCCGTCGCTTCGCGCGGCCCAAAGCCTCCTGGAGTCCGCATGGGCGGACGAGTTAGCGGCAGCCGACCTCACTCGTACTCGCGACGAGCTCCGCCCCCTACTGATGTCCGGCAAGGTGCGAGTCTCCGAGAACCTGGCGGTGGCGTGATGGTGGGCCCGACGGAGGACGATCTCGAGCGCTGGGTGCTGGAGATCCTGGAGGAGCTCGGCTGGTCTCACGTCTATGGCCCCGACATCGCACCAGGCGAGTCGAGGGCGGAGCGATCGGACTACCGTGACGTCGTCTTGGTCGGTCGACTTCGCTCCGCCGTGATGCGACTCAACCCAACGCTGCCCGCACCAGCACTGGACGACGTCGTCGCGACAGTACTGCGCATCGATTCTCCGTTGATCGAGTCGGAGAACTGGAACGCCTATCGCTACCTGATCCAGGGCGTGCCCGTCGAGTTTCGCGACGCCGACGGGCAGCTTCGCTACGACCGCGCGCGGTTGGTCGACTGGGACGATCCACTTGCGAACGACAGGACTGCGATCAACCAATACTCGATCGAAGGGCCGAAGCGAACACGCCGGCCGGACGTGCTGTTGTTCGTCAACGGCCTGCCGATGGCGATCTTCGAACTGAAGCGGCCCGGGAAGGCATACGCGAAGGTCAACGGTGCTTATCGTCAACTCCAGACCTATCGCAATCAGATTCCAGACGTGTTCAAGTGGAACCAGGTCGCTGTCGTCTCCGACGGCATCGAGGCCCTGGCGGGGTCGTTCTCGGCACCTTGGAACCACTGGGCGGCGTGGAAGACGATCGACGGCACCGTCCGCGACCCGAGGGACGCCGATGGGTTGCGGATCCCTCAGATCGAGGTGCTCACACGCGGGATGTTCCGCTCGGAGGTCTTCTTCGACATGGTGCGGCACTTCATCGCCACGTTCGGCGATGGGGTCGACACGCGCAAGGCGGTCGCGAAGTATCACCAGTACTGGGCAGTTATGAAGGCGGTCAACCAGACCGTCGAACCGGCTGAGCTCGACGGGCGGATCGGCGTCGTGTGGCACACCCAAGGCTCGGGCAAATCGCTGGAGATGGCGTACTACGCGGGCAAGGTGATGAGCGAACCGGCGATGGAAAACCCGACGGTCGTCGTACTTACCGACCGCAACGACCTCGACGACCAGCTCTTCGAGGAGACGTTCGCGTCGTCGAAGCCTGGCTCACCACTCCCCGAGGCGCCGGTCAAGGCCGAGTCGCGTGCTCATCTGAAGGAGCTCTTGGCTGGGCGGGAGTCGGGCGGGATCATCTTCACCACGCTGCAGAAGTTCGGCCTGTCCAAGGAGGACCGCGAGGCCGGCCGGGCCTTCCCCCTGCTCACGGACCGCACGAACATCGTGGTCATGGTCGATGAGGCACACCGGTCGAACTACGACGTCATCGACGGGTTCGCCCGCAACGTGCGCGACGCGCTGCCCGGGGCGTCGTTCATCGGGTTCACCGGCACCCCGATCGACGAGAAGGACCGTTCGACGGCCGAGATCTTCGGTGAGTACATCGATGTCTACGACATGACCCAGGCGATCGAGGACGGCGTCACCGTCAAGGTTTTTTACGAGCCCCGCTTGGTCCGCGTCGAGCTGCCGGAGGATGTGAAGGAGGAGATCGACGACCAGTTCGAGGACGCCATCCAAGGCGCCGAGGACGAGATCAGTGAGCGCACCAAGAGCAAGTGGGCGAAGGTCGAAGCGATCGTCGGCTCCAAGAAACGGATCAGGGATCTCGCTGTCGACATCGTGACTCACTGGGAAGCTCGCCGAGACGTCCTTTCCGGCAAGGCGATGATCGTGACGATGTCACGTCGTATCGCCGTCGAGCTGTACGACGAGATCATCGCCCTGCGGCCCGGTTGGCACAGCGACGACGACAAGGCCGGCGTCTTGAAGGTGATCATCACCGGCAACGCCACCGATCCCGCAGCGTTCCAACCCCATATCCGCAACAAAGCCGAGCGTCGCGCGATGAAGGCGCGAGCCTCCGACCCGGCCGATCCGCTCGAGCTCGTGATCGTGCGGGACATGTGGCTCACGGGCTTCGACTCCCCGCCCATGCACACGATGTACGTCGACAAACCGATGCGCTCGGCCGGCCTGATGCAGGCGATCACCAGGGTCAACCGAACCTTCAAGGACAAGCCGTCCGGTCTCATCGTCGATTACATCGGGATCGCCGAAAACCTCAAGGATGCACTCGCCACCTACACCGACCGCGACAAGCAGGACCGCGCGATCGGCGAAGATGTCCGGCAGTCGGCGATCCCCGAGCTCTTGACCGAGCACGCCGTCGTCTCCGACCTACTCCACGACATCGACTGGGTGACCATCCTCGACAGCGGCGACGCCCGGGCGTTCGTCTACGCCGTGACGGCAACCGTGGACCATCTGCTCGAGTCCGAACGCGGCGCTGGCGAAGGCGGCGATGATGTCGCGCCTGACGAGTTCGACACCGACAAGGCTGAACGACCGTCACTCAAGAAGCGGTTCATGGCCCACACGGGGCGCCTCAAGCGATTGTTCTCCCTCGTTCCCACGTCTCAGGAGGCGACCGCCATCCGCGACGATGTCGCGTTCTTCGACGCAGTGAGGCAGTCGATCGCGAAGATCGAAGCCGTGGACCGCGGCGTCGACGGCGAGGCTACCCTCGACGTCGCGGTGCGGCAGATCGTCAGCGAGCACATGTCCGGCACCGGGGTGATCGACATCTTCGCCGAGGCCGGGCTGGAGAAGCCCGACATCTCGGTGATCGACGACGATTTCCGCCGGAAGTTCGAGGAGTCCGATCAGAAGAACCTGCAGCTCGAGGCGGTGCGGCGGCTGATCTCGAATGAGGTCAAGGTCATCGAGCGCAGCAATGTGGTTGCCGGGCGCCGATTCTCGGAGATGCTGTCAGACGCTCTCAACCGCTATCAGAACCGCACCATCGACGCGGCGCAGGTCATCGCCGAGATCGTCGAGATCGCAAAGGCCATCCAGGAGCAGCGTCAGCGTGGGGAGGAGACGGGCCTCACCGAGAACGAGCTGGCTTTCTACGACGCGATGCTGACCAACGAGTCCGCGCGTCAGGCGATGGCCGACGCCACGCTCCGATCGATCGCGCACAACCTGACCGACATCGTCCGCAACGACGCCAAGACCGACTGGCAGATGAAAGAGACGGTCCGAGCGAAGCTTCGCACGCGGATCAAGCGATTGTTGCTCAAGCACGGCTACCCACCCGACGATGAGCCCGGGGCTACCGAGCTCATCCTCAAGCAGGCCGAGAGAATGGCCGAGGACACCCTTCTGCGGGACGTGCCAACGCCGCAGGACCTGCTTTACGAGCGCCAAAGCGCCTTCATCGCCGAGTCGTCGGCTGAGTTCGGCGAAATCGACCCTGCTGAGGCTGCTGCAGTTCTCGCCGAGCTCCGTCAGGAGCGGCGATCACGGTGACCGGCCCTGCAGACATCCACAGGCCAGCTGCCGTCCTTGACACCTGCACGCTCATCCCTGGCGGTCAGCGCGACTTTCTGTTGCAGCTCGCCGCCGAAGGCGGCTTTCGTCCCGTCTGGAGCAGCGGCATCCTCGACGAACTCAATGACGTCCTCGGGCGTATCTGGGCAAGGCAGGGGAAGGCCGATGACCCCCGGAGGCGACAACACCTGATAACAGAGATGAAACGGGCGTTTCCGCGGTCAACCGTCGTTGCCGCCCGCGACCAGAGTTACCCGTACGGCCTGGCGGATCCCGACGACGGCCACGTTGCCCACGCCGCAGTCACGACTGGAGCATCGTTTCTGGTGACGGATGACAGACAGGCGGGCTTCAAAACATGTGGGCCGTTGAATGCAATCGGCGTGAAGGTCGTTACAGCGCCCGATTTCGTAGCTCAGATCCTGCATCTTGATCCCCGGCTCGGTGTCCGCGCTGTCGAACAGATGTCCAAGCGCCGTAGCCAACCTGCGCAGACAGCTAAGCAGATTGTCGATGATCTCGTAGCCGGCTACCACATGGCCGAGGTCGGAGCCGTGCTGTGGCCCCTGCTGTGAATACGGCTTCAGATGTTTAGGTGGCGTTGTCGATGCAGTTCATGCGCCGACTCGCACGAGACCTGGAAGCTCTTCAACACCTGCGATAACGGGGCCGGCCCACAGGTTGGATTCACCGTATGCGAGGGCGCGGTCGCCACCGCGGCGCATCACCTTGATGGCGCTGATACCGAGTGTCTCGGCGCCGTGGAGCTCGTCTCCCCCACCATCGCCCACATACAAGCTCGTTGCTGACTCCGCGCCAAGGGCCGAGAGCGCTCTTAGGTAGAGATCGGGAGCTGGCTTTATCGCGTGAGAGGTGCACGAGAAGACCGCGTGATCAACAAGCCCGGCCAACGGGCTGTCCGGCCATGCCTCTGCGACCTCAGCGCCGGCGTCAGAGATCAGCCCGACTTCGACACCGACGTCACGCAATGCCTGCAGCGCTGCGATCACCGTCGGGTCAGGCACCAGACGTGCTGTGGCGAGAGCGCGCCAAGTCTGGGCAACGCCGTCGACCGTTGCGCAGCTCCCGGTGTGGACAACGCAGTGCTCGGCCAGATCTCCAACGGTCGCCAGCGTGCCATCATGACGTGCGGTCCAAGAGTTCGACAGATAGGCGTCGACGACGTCCTCAGGTCTATGCGCGGCGCGGGCGAGTTCGGCAACGGCGCCGGTTCGGTGGCCGTGTGTGGGCGCGTCGACGAGTGTTCCGAAGAGGTCAAAGATCACTGCATCGATCATGATCACTGTCTCCTGTCGGAGTCGAATGGCAACACGCACCGCCACACGCGGTCGACCGGGATGGCTCGTAGCTTCCGTCAGATGCCGATTGCGGCACGTACGCCGTCCAGGACGGGGCGGGCGCGCTTTCTGGCTTCCTCGGCTCCGTTGTGCAGGATGCCGTCGAGGTCGCTTCCGGGCTCCATGAGGGTGTCGTAGCGCTTCCTCATCGGACCGAGCTCGCGTTCAAGGATGTCGGCGAGGTCGTTCTTGAGCTGTCCCCACCCATACCCGCCGGCCGTCAGTCGCCGTCGAGTCTCTTCCGTCTCTGCCGGGGTGGCGAACTGAGCGAGGATCTGGAAGACGTGGGAGGTCTCGGGGTCCTTGGGTTCCTCAACCGGCGTGCTGTCGGTGGGGATCTTGCGGACCATCTTCCGGAGCTTCGCCTCGGGCAGGAAGAGCGGGATGGTGTTGCCGTAGGACTTGCTCATCTTGCGACCGTCGAGGCCAGGCAGCGTACGCCCGGAGTCCTCAGCTGGCACGGAGGCTTCTGGGATCTTGAGGGTGTAGGCCTTGCCGTAGAGGTGGTTGAACGTGCCGGCGATGTCGGCTGCGTACTCGACGTGCTGCATCTGGTCCTTGCCGACCGGGACGATGTCGGAGCCCATGATGAGGATGTCGACGGCCATGAGGACCGGGTAGTTGTACAGGCCCATGTTGATGCCGGCGTCGAGCTCGTCGCGTCCGGCTGCGGCGTTCTGATCCCGGGCAGCCTTGTAGGCGTGGGCGCGGTTCATCAGGCCCTTGGCGGTGATGCAGGACATCACCCAGTGCATCTCGAAGATCTCGGGCACATCGGACTGGCGGTAGATGAGGGTCTCGGTCGGGTCGAGGCCGGCGGCGAGCCAGGTCGCGGCGACCGAGCGGGTGTAGTGGCGCAGGAGCTCGGGGTCCCTGATGCTGGTCAGTGCGTGATAGTCGGCGATGAAGTAGATCGACTCGTGCTGCTTGGTCAGCTCGAGCGCAGGTCGGATCGCGCCGATGTAGTTCCCGAGGTGTGGCTCGCCTGTCGGCTTGATTCCGGTCAGGGAGACCTTGGCGTCTGTCTGCGACATGGGGTGGAGTCTAGGGGCGGTCAGGTTCGACTCTGTGGTCATACTCGCTCTCCGGTCTTGGTCAGGAGGTCCGCGTAGACCTCGGCGTGACGTTCGGTGATCTCGGTGCGCTCGCCCAGTCGAACCGCCCTCACATGGTCCTGGTCCTCCGTTGCGATCGCGCTGCTGCGGTCGGCGGTGTCGAGGGCGAGTTCGCTGGCGTGGCACAGGCATGTCGGGAAGGCGTCGATGGTGAGCGTGTCGGGTGCAAACCAGACCACGGGCAGGTCCTTTCGTGGGCCCGCGGTGAGCTGGCCGTGCAGGCTCGCGATGTCGGGCGCGATGACGGGGAGGCCGAGGTCTCGGGCGAGCTCGAGCTGCCCGGAGTGGGTGATGTGGGAGTAGGGCAGTACGAGTGCGGACGCGCCGGTGAGCCAGTCCACCAAGTCGTCGTCGCCGAGCATGGTGTGCGCGACAGTCAGGTGGAGTCGTCGATCAGTGCGTGCGGTCTCTTCGAGCAGGTCGAGCAGCGCGGCGTCTCGTTCTTGGTCGGCCCGGGTGACCGATCGAAGGAGCACTCGAAGTTTGGGGCGCTCCTCCCCCAGGCACTGCCACGCCCGCACCAAGATCTCGAGCTCGCGGTAGGGGCGAAACGCACCGAACACGGCGAGCCCACCGTCGCCGCTGACTGGAACGGCCGGAATCGAATCGATCGCGACGGCGGCGCCATGGGGTAAGGCTTCGGCGGGCTCGGCGTGAGGTGCTAGCGCTGCGATCTGGTCGGCCGCCTGTGGAGTGAGGGTGAACACGTGATCGGCCTCGGACGCGATATAGGCGACCTTGACCAGGAAGTCACCGACGCTGGCCTCGATGTTGGGCACGAGGTCGTGGATCGTAGCCACAAGACGTACGCCCTCAGCGACCGCGCGCTGGCGCAGCCGGATCAACTCATCGAGGGTCACCAACTCCAGCGAGTGGAGGTGAACGATGTCGAAGTCCCACCGTGGTTGGGCGAGGAGGTCGGCGATCCGAAGAGTCGGGCTAGCCACCTCAGGGGCCGTGTGGGCGGGGCCGAGCGCCTTGGCGTAGGTCATGTGTGACGGGATCTGCAGCACGTTGGGCATCGTCATCGTCGGGCTCCCAGGTGTCGGGTGAGTTCGGAGAGGGTGGGGGCGTCGATCCCGTCGGCCTCATCCTCGGCCAGGCGTACGGCAGCCACATGGAGCGCGGCAAGGCGCGCGTGCCCGGTCTCGCCGGGCGCCAGTGCGTGATGCCTCTCGGCGCTATGGATGAACGTGACCACGGTGCTGGGATCGAGAGGCTTGCGCAGGTCCGGGCGCCAGCTGTGGGTCAGCGATGCTGCCGCATAGCCGACCGCCTCGGCGACGGGCACGGAGATGAGGATCTCCCAGTCCAGGACGGCCAGGACCGCGTTCTCGCCATAGAGAAGGTTGTCGGCTCGCCAGTCGCCATGGGTCGTGGTCCAAGGCTGGGAGGCTGCGAGCTCGCTGATCCGGTACCACGACCCGACAATGGCGTCCCTCAGGGAACTCGAACGAGCGACGTGTGCCGCTTCTCGGCTCCGCGCGGGCAGCCCGACCGGGCGACGAGGAACCCAGGGTGCACTCGTACGAGGTAGCACCTTGAGCTGCTTCGCGAAGACCTCGGCTGCGGCATCGATCATCTCCGAGGTGGGGTCGGTGCGGTGCTCGCCGTTGACGTATGCGTGGACCGTGGCGGGCGGCTCTGCTGACCAGTCGAGCATCTCGGGCATCGGCACGCCGGCAGAGCGGAGCCGACGTTCGATCTTGGACAGTGTTCGGACGTCCTCGCCGCACATGTGCGTGTATTCCTTCAAGACACTGGGCCTGCCGGAACCGTCGTTGAGGAGTCGGGTCCGGTTGCGTTGGCGGGGGTGGGCGAGCGGGTCGCTCGCCATGGCTGCGGCGCTCATCGTGCGCAGCGCTTCCACTGGTCCGCGTACTCGACGAAGGTGTCCAGGTAATTCGACTTCACCCGCGCCCAGGCGCCCGGATCGGCGTCGCGCGCATCGTAGGAAGCGCGCGCTTCGCGGATCTGTTCGTCACTCCATCCGCTGGCCAGGTCGATTGCCGAGAACAGGGCTGGCTGGTCCGCTGGGGCATCGCTAAGGATCCTGGCTCTGAAATCATCAGCGTTCATACCGAGGTGGATGGACGATGCGGGGATGCTCTTGGACATTTTCGGATAACCCCCGAGTCCTTCAATGACTCGGAAGTAGACCGCTCCGACGTCGGCCTCCCAGCCGAGACTGAGATCTCCCGCGGTGCGCTGCCGCTCGAGGACGATGCGCGCGAGCTGGGTGAAGTAGGCCTCCTCCATACCGGAGACCATCAAGATGTTGCGTGCACCGTTCTCGGCGGGTCCGAGGATGTCGGCGACGGTATAGAGCGAGTCGATCGTCAGGCCGACCTCGCTACCGAGCAACCCATGGAAGTCGTAGAGGTCGTTGAGGTCTTCGCAATTCTCGGCCAGGTCCGCGGGGGTCAGATAGCGGGCGATCCGACCGGCACGGGTGAGGTTTCCCTCGTGCAGATGGGTTCGCAGCTCTCCGCGGTTCTCGTCGAACCCGATGGCCCGAAGGAAGGCCAGCATCTGGTCGCGCACCCGGAGCAGGTCTGCCCAGGCGACGTTGCGGGAGTTCCATGCCCCGAGCTCGGAGACGATCACCGTCATCGGGACGTCGAGTCGCTGCTGCAGCTCGATGATCCCGATCATGACCGACAACGTTCCGGCCGTGGGAGCGTTGGTCGGCCCGAACCCTGTGACGACCTCGAGATCAGTGAGGTCTGCGGGAAGGACACCGGCGGCGCCGTCCTCGTGGGAGAATCGGCGGGCGAGCGGTCCCAGACGATCATGCACCGGCCGTGAGATCGGCTGGACCGTCGAGTTGATGGGCGACGTGGCGGCGGTCATCACAGGCCCCTTTCCTGGAGCGTGATCAGCAGACTCTGGGCACGTCCGGAGATCCGCGCCTCGCGAACGTGGTGGTGCGCATCGGCGAGGCTGCTGAGACGGCCTGTGGACTCCCACCAGATGAGAGCGGCGTTCGCCTCGACGAGCTCGCAGCTCGGACCCGAGTTGCGAGGTGCGAGGGAGGCGGCCAGACGGGCGGCGTTGGCATCATGGTCGTTTCCGTGCGCTACGGCCCGAACCCAGTGCGGTGGCGCGTCCGGGTACGTCCTCCCCCGGACGCTCACCGATCCGTCACCCGCGAGCGCGTGGCGCGCCCGTCCGTACGGCACGCTCTCGTCGATGATCCCGCCCGGCCGGGGCTCGGTCATGACCACGCTTCCGTGAGGCAGATCGGGTCGGCACGCGCTGATGGCATGCGCCGACAGACCGACGCGCGGATCAGCGATGCCGTAAACGAAGGAGCCGGCACGAACAGCAAGCACGGCGATCGGCATCATGAAGCTGAACGGGTTCACCTCGGTGAAGACGTCGTCGTACTCGGCGGCATACCCGGGACAGAACATCGCGTACGGCACGAACGCGATGCCCACCTCAGCGACGACGCACCTGAGCTCTCCGACGCTCTTCACCGGCTCGATCCCGAGGGTTCCGAGAACGTCAGCGGAGCCGCTGACGGCCGACACGGAGGCGGAGATCCCTTTCACGACGCGGGCACCGGCTGAGGACGCCAGGAGAGCGGCGGCTGTGGACACGTTGAAGGTCTTCAGGGTCTCTTTGCCGCTGCCGGCAACCAGCACGGTGTCCGGACCAAGGTCGATCGGGTCGGCGAGGTGCTCACGCAACACCGGATCGAAGTCGACCACCGTCTTCCACAGGTCGACGAGGTCAGCCGGTGTGGTTGTCGTAGCGCCGGCGAGCTGGTGGGCCCACTTCCGCCAGCGACGGTCCCGGTCCGGGCCGTGCGAGCGAAGAAGGTCTTCAAGTTCCTCGGCGGCCCCGGTGCGGGGCGCCGTGGTGATCGGGGGTGGAAGTGTGGCGACGCTCATCGTGGTGCTCCTCGAGATCAGCAGGTGATGGGGTGTTGCTGCACGGCGGACCCGACGACGCCAACCGGCGTCGTTGGTCGTGGATCTCCGTGGATACGGCGGGGTGAGTCGCAGGGCGGCTCTGCTAAGACGTCAGCTTTCGAAGACACCCGGCGCAGATGTCCTCGCTCGGGATCGCTGCGGCCGGCTGCGCGGGTTCGACATGCCAACGGCCGAGACGCCGCCCGCATGCGGTGCGCAGATAGCTGCTCCTTCGCCGTCCGACAGCCTCGTAGTGCCAGAAGCTCCCGTACACGGTCTTGTAGACCGCGGGCGTGGTCCGCGCCGACGATGATGGGATTGCGCTAGCTTTGTCCATGTCGACGCGCGCCTCCGGATTCTGGCTGGTGATCAGGGCAGTTCGATTACTGAGATCCAGTCAACGCGAGGCTGGACGCTGAGGACATGGCACCGATGTCGCACTGTTGCCGCATCTCTGCAGAGAGGCCACACAGCACGTGCGTACAGAAGGTTCGATCCGGCTTGGGAGGGTGCATGGCACGGCGTAACGACCTCGTGCGTCAACGCAAGCTCGCCGGCTTCTCCCAGGAGCGACTGGCGTACGCGATGGAGGTGGACCGCTCCACGATCGCGCGATGGGAAGCAGGCGAGGCTACTCCCCTGGCCACCTTCCGCCCGCAGCTCGCCAAGCTTCTGAACGTCACACCGGCTGAACTCGAGAGAATGCTCATCGAGGGTGCGGAACCCGCCTCGAGCCCGCCGTGCGTCGTCATCAGCGGCAGCCGCGCGCCGGGATGTGACGACCAACTGCTCGACGCGACCGTCGCCGCGCTCGCCCGACTCGTAGCTTTCTCAGGCATCGCTGTGAACCACGGCCCCGTAGGCATCGGGATCGAGGTGGTCACCTACGTCGCCGATCAGTTCCGACCCGCAGGGTTCGCGATGAGCACCGCCCGGTTCGGTCGGGAGAACGTCGTCCATGGCGCTGACCTGATGATCGTCGTCGGCGGAGCATCAGGCACCGCGGCCGAGGTCAGCATCGCCCAAGCACTCGGTATACCAGTCCTGCCCTACGGTCCGACCGGCGGCACTGCTGCACGTACGTTAGAAGCCCTCTGCGCTGTAAACGGGACGGGCACTGGGCTCGTCGCCGAACTCACCGAGTGCGTAACCCCTACCCAGTTCACCGCGATCACCGAGCGTGCGATGAACGAGATTGGAACCCAGTTGTGACTCGCCCCTACGTCCTACTCTCCGTCGCTGCGTCCCTCGATGGCTACATCGACGACGCCACCTCGGAGCGGCTGCTGTTGTCCAACGACGAGGACTTCGACCGAGTCGATGAGGTCCGGGCGGGGGTCGACGCGATCCTCGTCGGGGCCAACACCATCCGCGCCGACAACCCACGCCTCATGGTCCGCTCCGACGAACGGCGCGAGAAGCGCGAGGCCGACGGCCTCACAGCGACACCGATCAAGGTCACCATCACCACCTCCGGCGACCTCGACCCAAACGCGAAGTTCTTCGCAACCGGCGAGGTCGACAAGATCGTCTACACGACCGACACCGAGGCAGCCGCTCTCGCTGATCGACTCGCTGACTCAGCAACCGTGGTGGGTGTCGGTGACACGGTGACCCCTCAAGCGGTCGTGGGCGACCTGGCTGCCCGCGGCGTACAACGCCTGATGGTCGAAGGTGGCGGGACGATCCACACCATGTTCCTCACCGCCGGCCTCGCCGACGAGCTCCACCTCGTCTTCGCCCCGTTCTTCGTCGGCGACTCGGCGGCGCCGCGATTCGTTAACCCCTCTGCATTCCCACAGGATCCCAGCCACCGGATGCAGCTCGCCGAAGCTCGCCAGATCGGCGACTGCGTGCTCCTGCGCTACCTTCCCCAGCACCCATGAGCAATCCCACCGGCTTAGACAGCGACCTCTTACTGCGTGCCATTTCGCTCGCCGACCGCTGTCCACCATCGGCCACCGCATTCGCCGTCGGCTCCCTCATCGCAACGGCCGATGGACGAGTCATCGGACAGGGCTGGTCTCGCAAGGGAAATCCTCACGAACACGCCGAGGAAGCAGCGCTCGCCGACGTGTCGGCTGAGGACCGAGCATTGCTGTCTGAGGCAACGATCTACACGTCTCTCGAGCCCTGCAGCACCCGCGCCTCACGACCAGTCACTTGCACACAGCACATACTCGACGAAGGCATCCCTCGCATCGTGTACGCGTGGCGCGAACCGTCGATCTTCGTCGACTGCATTGGCGCCGAGACACTTGAAGCCGCTGGACGCGAGGTCATCGAGATCGCCGACCTCGCCGATATGGCACGCAAACCCAACCTCCACCTGTTCGACCCACACAACCCCGCATAACAGACAAGACGCTAGTCCGAAACAGCATCCGTCGGCCCCGCACCGCCGCCCAGAATGGCATCGTTCCGCTTCTTCGAGCCCTTCCGGCCCTTCTGCGGCGCGAGCCAGGACAGATCGCCGGCATTCGTGTTGGTCGCCAGTACGGTCGGCCGTCCATCGCCGTAGCGGACCACGGAGATGGAGGCCGGGTCGACGTGCAGCCGCTGAAAGAGGTCCAGGTGCATGCCGAGCGCGTCGGCCAGGATCGACTTGATCAGGTCGCCGTGGCTCACGCACAGCCAGACCGCCGCGTCGCCGTGCGCGGCCGTGACGGCGGCGTCGTGGCGGCGTACGGCCTCGACTGCTCGCGCCTGCATCGCCGGCATCGACTCACCGCCGGGGAAGGTGACCGCGGAGGGCTGGGCCTGGACGGTCTTCCACAGCTTGCGGCGCGCCAGCGTGGTGATCTTCTCCCCCTGCCACTCGCCGTAGTCGCACTCGGCGACGCCGTCCTCGACGACGACCGCGGGAAGCTCCGAGCGCCCGTCCAGGATCACCGACAGGGTCTGCTGGCAGCGCTCCATCGGGCTGGTGACCGCCAACGCCAGCGGCACCGGGGAGATCCGCTCCCCCGCCTTCTGAGCCTGCTCCAGGCCGCGCTCGTCCAGCCTCACCCCGGGAAGCCGGCCGGCCAGCGTGCCGGATGCGTTCGCCGTCGTACGGCCGTGCCTCACCAGGATCATCGTCGCCACGATTGGCGACCCTATCCGCCCCGGTGGAGCCGGCCAGCAATGCGGGGCAGCATGGCCTAACCTGACAACGTGATCGTCGACAGCGCTCTCTACCGCGCCGGCGCGCGCGACCGGATCGACTGCGCGCCCCACGACTACGCGACGCTGCGCAGCGGTGTGAAGGACGAGGGCGACTTCGTCTGGCTCGGGCTCTACCAGCCCAGCCAGTACGAGCTCGACGAGGTCGCCGAGGCCTTCGGGCTGCACCCTCTCGCCGTCGAGGATGCGCTCACCGCCCACCAGCGGCCCAAGCTGGAGCGCTACGAGGGCGGGATGTTCCTGGTCGTCAAGACGCTCTGGTACGTCGACGCCGAGGATGCGGTCGAGACCGGTGAGGTCGCCTTCTTCATCGGTCCCGACTACGTGATCACGGTCCGCCACGGTCGTGGCTCCCGGCTCGCGCCCGCCCGCGAGCTGCTGGAGACCAGTGACGAGCAGCTTCTCACCGAGGGTTCCTACTCGGCGGTCTACGCGGTCGTCGACTACATCGTCGACGGCTACGTGGACGTCGCCAACGAGCTCACCAAGGACGTCGACGAGGTCGAGACCTCGGTCTTCTCCGACGAGCGCACCCACGACTCGGCCCGGATCTACCGTCTGCGTCGCGAGCTGGCAGAGGTACGCCGCGCGGTGATGCCACTGCGGGAGCCGGTGCGCCGCTTCGCCAACGGCGAGGGTGACATCGACCCCGACCTGCGCCCCTACTTCCGCGACGTACTCGACCATCTCTCCTCGATCGTGGAGTCGATCGAGAACCTGGAGACGCTGCTCTCCTCCGCCTTCGAGGCCCACCTCGCCCAGCTCTCGCTGCAGCAGAACGAGGACATGCGCCGCATCTCCGCCGGTGCCGCGCTGGTCGTGGTGCCGACGCTGATCGCCGGGATCTACGGGATGAACTTCACCCATATGCCCGAGCTGTCGTGGACCTTCGGCTACCCGTTCTCGCTGCTCCTCATGGTCGCCGTCGTGGCTGGGCTGTGGATCTTCTTCCGGAAGTCCGGCTGGTTCTAGTCGAGCTGTTTGACCGGGCGAGCGTCGAGGTGCTCCCGGTCGCACCACAAGGACAGGTCGTCGGCGAACTCCGACTCGGCCTCGCCGCCCTGCGCGTCGAGCTGCTCACCCTGATACCACTCGGTGAGCGCCGCGGCGTCGTCGTAGCCGGCCGGCATCCGCGGACCCCGGTAACGGACCGCGACGACCTCGTCCTTGCGCATCGAGATCATCCAGGCCCAGCCCACGTCGTCGCCCAGGGCGGGCTTCCAGGCGAAGACCAGCGGGCCACGCTTGCCCTTCGTGGTGACACAGTGCGCGCGCAGCGCGGGCGCCGAGCAGGGTTCCCGGGTCATCCAGGCGGGAGGAGAGGGCGCGGCGAGGACGTCGATGTCGGCGTCGGGCATGCCCGTGAAGCCGGGTGAGGAGCGCTGCAGCAGCCGCCCGCCGATGGCGTCGGGCCCGAATCTCTCGCGCAGCGGCGACCGGATGACCCCCTTGTAGTAGCCATAGCCACCCCGGCCCCCGACGTAGGCCTGGGCGATGCCGTGGTCGGTGTTGTGCACCAGCTCGTACGCGTCGGGGTCGGGCTCGCCGCCCTTCCAGTCGTCGAGCTCCTCGCCGAGCGCGAGCGTCTCGGAGGTCGCCTGGTAGCGCAGGCGCGGGTCCTCGACGACGGCGACCAGCTTCTCGACGTCGATCGGCAGGTCGAGCTTGCGCGGGTCGCCGGTGATCGTGGGACCGGAGTAGCCGATCGTGGCGGTCTCACCGCCGTCGCGCAGCAGCACCACCCCGACGTCGCCGGGGTCCTCCTCGGGCTCCTCCTCGGTCCAGCGGAGCTGCATCTCGGCGCCCTTGACATCGGTCGGCAGGTCGACGCAGTGCTGCCCGAGCTCGCTCCGGCACCCGCGACCGTCCTCGGGCGGACGAGCCGAGACCGCGACGCTCACCAGGTCGCCGTCATACTCCCCGTCGGCGCCGTAGCGGAGGTCGACCGAGACCTGCTCGGGAGGCGTCGACTCGGAGGTGTAGGACGCGGCCCGGCTGGAGGTGTCGGTCGGGAGGTGCTCGAGCGCGACCGCGGCGACCGCGCGGTGGGTGATCCGGCCGGGCTCGCCGCCGGCATCGACGGCCTCGCCGGAGCACGCCGAGAGCAATCCGACGGCGACCGTCACGCCGGCGACGGCGACCTTGGTGGACATGCCCATCAGTGCAGGAAGGTGAACAGCGGGGAGTCGGGCTCGATCCGCTCGATGAGCAGGTCGCTGGCACCCATCCGCTCGAGCAGTCCGTCGAGCCCGTCGGCGGAGTCGAGGTCGATGCCGATCAGCGCGGGCCCGTGCTCGCGGTTGGACTTCTTGACGTACTCGAAGACGACGATGTCCTCACCGTCGGCCAGGACGTCGTCGAGGAAGCCGCGCAGCGCGCCGGGAGCCTGCGGGAACGAGACCAGGAAGTAGTGGCGCAGCCCCTGGTGGATCAGCGCCCGCTCGAGCACGTCGGCGTAGCGGGAGACGTCGTTGTTGCCACCGGAGAGGACGGCCCCGACGCGCGAGGCGCCGCGCAGGTCGATCTGCCCCAGGGCGGCCACCGCGAGCGCTCCGGCGGGCTCGGCGATGATCCCCTCGGTCTGGTAGAGCTCGAGCATCTCCACGCAGATCGCGCCGACCGGCACGGTGACGAGCTCGTCGACGTACTCCTTGACGATCGGGTACGTCACCTTCCCCGCGGTCGCGACGGCGGCGCCGTCCACGAAGGTGTCGAGCGTGTCCAGCCGGACCGGCCCACCGGCCTCGATCGCGGCCGCCATCGAGGCGGCGCCGGCGGGCTCCACCCCGATGATCCGCGTCTGCGGCCAGACCTCGCGCACCCAGGTCGCCACACCCGAGGCGAGCCCGCCGCCGCCGACCGGCAGCAGCAGCACGTCCAGCGGCTCGGTGATCTGGGAGGTCAGCTCGTAGCCGACGGTGCCCTGCCCGGCGATCGTGCGCGGGTCGTCGAAGGCGGAGACGTAGGTGGCTCCGAGCCCGCGCCCGAGCTCGTAGGCGTAGGCCGAGGCCTCGTCGTAGGTCGAGCCGTGCAGGGTGAGCGTCACGTGCGAGCCGCCGAGGGCGGTGATCCGGTCGCGCTTCTGCTTGGGCGTGTTGGTCGGCACCACGATGTGGCCGGGCACGCCGAGGCGGGCGCACGAGATCGCGACACCTTGGGCGTGATTCCCGGCAGACGCGCACACGACGCCCCGCTCGAGCTCCTCGGGCGTCAGCGAGCTCATCAGGTTGTAGGCACCGCGGACCTTGTAGGAGCGCCCCAGCTGCAGGTCCTCGCGCTTGAGCAGGACCTCGGCGGCGTACCTCTCCGAGAGTCTGACCGAGCGCTCGACGGCCGTGCGCGTGGCGATCGTGCGCGCAGCGGCTTCCTCGATCGCAGCGGGTGTTACGGCAGGCTTCTTGCCAGACTCAGACACATGCCTGAGTTTGTCACGATCACCACTCGGTGAGCACACCCACGCCGACGAGAACCAGAACGGCGACACCGAGGACGACGCGGTAGATCACGAACGGGGTGTAGGTGTTGCGCGAGAGGTACTTCAGCAGCCACGCGATCACCGCGTAGCCGAGGACGAACGAGACGATCGTGGCCACGATCGTGGGACCCCAGCCGTAGAGGTTGTCCTCGTGGGCGATGTCCTTCATCTCGAACAGACCGGCTCCGAAGACCGCCGGGAGCGCCAGCAGGAAGGCGTACTCCGTCGCCGTGGCTCGCTCGTAGCCGAGCGCGCGGCCCATCGAGATCGTCGCGCCCGAGCGGGAGACGCCGGGGATCAGCGCACAGGCCTGGGCGCAGCCCATCAGGATCGCGTCGCGCCAGGACAGGTCGTCGAAGCGCTTGCGGTTGGCTCCGATCCGGTCGGCGATCCCGAGCACGATGCCCATCACGACCAGCATCGTGCCGACGATGTAGAGGCTGCGCAGGTCCTTCTCGATGATGTCCTGGAACAGGATCCCCATGACCACGATCGGGATCGACCCGACGATGATGAACCAGCCCATCCGGGCGTCGGTGTGGCTGCGGAGCTCCGGCTTGAACAGGCTGCGGGCCCAGGTGGAGATGATGCTCCAGATGTGCCGGCCCAAGTAGGCGACCACTGCCAGCTCGGTGCCGATCTGGATCACGGCGGTGAACGCCGCGCCGGGGTCGCCCCAGCCGAGCAGCTCGGGGAAGATGCGCAGGTGTGCGCTCGACGAGATCGGCAGGAACTCGGTGAGTGCCTGAATGATGCCCAGTGCGATCGCCTGCAGATAATCCACGGGCGGAAACTCTAAGGGGCATGTACGCAGCACCCGACCGCTGCCTCCCTCTCGGTGTGTCCGCCGTCACGCCAGCGTGTCCGGCCGGGGCGTCGCGCAGGGCACCGATAGATTGTCCTCATGCAGAGCCGACTCCTCGGAGCCACTGGGCTGCGAGTCTCGTCTCTCGCCCTGGGCACCATGACCTGGGGCAGCGTGACCGATGAGCACGAGGCCCGTGAGCAGCTGGCCGGCTTCACCGAGGCCGGCGGCACGCTCCTCGACACGGCCGCCGGCTACGGCGACGGCGCCTCCGAGAAGCTGGTCGGCTCACTTCTGGCCGAGAACGTCGTGGCCCGTGACGACATCGTGCTGGCGACCAAGGGCGGGATCACCTGGCGCGGCGGCAACCGCGGGGTCGACACCTCCCGTGGAGGCCTCCTCACCGGCCTCGACGCCTCCCTGAAGCGGCTCGGCGTGGACCACGTCGATCTCTGGCAGGTGCACGTCTGGTCCCCCGAGGTGCCGCTCGAGGAGACGCTCACCGCGCTCGACATGGCGCTGAGCAGCGGCCGCGCGGCGTACGTCGGGGTCTCCAACTACACCGGATGGCAGACCGCCCAGGCGGCGACCTGGCAGCGGTCGGTCCCGGGTCGCGCGACGCTGGCCTCGACGCAGGTGGAGTACTCCCTGCTGGCCCGCGACGTCGAGTACGAGATCCTGCCCGCCGCCGAGGCGATGGGGATGGGCCTGCTGGCCTGGTCGCCGCTCGGCGGTGGCGTGCTGACCGGGAAGTACCGCACCGGCATCCCGTCGAACTCCCGTGGCGCCGACCCGGGCTTCTCGGCCCGGGTGGACGCCTTCGACGACGAGCGCTCCCGCGGGATCGTCACCGCCGTCGCCAAGGCCGCCGAGGGTCTGGAGTGGACACCGCTGCAGGTCGCGCTGGCCTGGGTACGCGACCGGCCGGGCGTCACCGCGCCGATCCTGGGGGCACGTACGGCCGCCCAGCTCAAGGAGGCCCTCCAGGTCGCCGACCTGACCCTGCCTCCCGAGATCGCGCTCGCACTGGACGACGTCTCCGCGGTCTAACTGCCCGCGCGGGAACATCTCTTCCGGCACACTGGTTCTCCTGAGTAGTCCAGCAGAAGGAGTGCTGCCTTGGCCCGAGCCGAACGCCGTCCGCCCCGCCCGGGAGTGATGTGGGAGTACGACAAGGTGACCTTCTCGCGTGAGTTCTCCCGCAACATCGTCACCAAGCTCCTCGTCGAGCGCGCCGAGCATGGCGGCTGGGAGCTCGACCGGGTGCGGATCACCGCCGACGGCACCCGCCGGGTGACGCTTCGCCGCAAGATCATCCGCCAGCGGCTGACGGTCTGAGCGCGTCTCCGCGCTCCTCGCGCGTCCAGAGATTAGGGTCCTGCGGGTGATCCATCTCGTACGCCACGGCGAAGCCGCCGGCGAGCGCATGGACCTGGCGGGGGCCGACCCCGGCCTCTCCGAGCTCGGCCGCCGCCAGGTCCAGGCGCTCGCCAACCGACTCGCGTTCCGTCCCGTCCGCCAGGTGCTGCACGGCCCCAGCCGGCGTACGACCGAGACGGCCTCCATCCTCACCGAGAACCTCGGCGCCGGCGCGACCGTCTCCGACCTCCTCGCCGACCGCACCCCGGTGCCGTCTTCGGAGCGCAGCAGCGACTACCCGACCCACCGCTGGGAGTGGTTCCACGACGTCCCGGAGGCGGAGCGCGACCTCGACGGCACGGATCTCACCGCTGCCTGGCACAAGCTCTGGTTCGAGCACCACGACGAGGAGGTCGTGCTGGTCACCCACGCGTTCGTGGTCGCCTGGTTCGTACGCGAGGTCCTCAACGCGCCGCCCGCGACCTGGATGCGGATCGGCCCGATCGGCAACGCGACCCTGACCAGCATCGGGCCGAACATCGCCGGTGAGCCGGTGGTCGAGACGTTCAACGCCGAGGTCGTCCTGCCGATCTGAGCCAAGCGGCGCCCACAAGGCGCCAACAACACGGATATCTGCCCGCGACACGGTGTCGTGAACCTTCCTCACGCTGGCAGGATCCGCCCGTGATCTCGGCACTCGACACCCTGACCCCCGCCCAGCGCGACCTCCTCGACCAGTGGCTCCCCGGAGCCGAGCTGGTCGCCGACCGCAGCGATCTGCACCGCGCCGGCACCACCGCTCTCGTGCTCTCAGCCGGCGACGACCGTTTCCTGGTGAAGACCGCAGGAGAAGGCGTGCGCCACCTCGACCGCGAGCTCGCGGCCTTCCGCAGCTGGCTGGCCCCGTGGACCGACGCCGGCCGCGCGCCGAGCCTCGTCGAGGCCGACCTGGATGCCCGCATCATCGTGATGACCCACCTCGACGGCGAGCCGGCGAGCACCTCGGACGCGATCCACGACCCCGAGGTCTACCGTCAGGCGGGCGAGCTGCTGGCGACCTTCCACCGACAGGCGAGCGTCGAGGACGAGGACTACGAGCCCGAGCTCGACGAGCGCGCCCTCGGCTGGCTCGACGTGGCCGGTCTGGAGGCCGATCTCACCGAGCGCCTCCGCGCCGAGATCGCCTCGTGGCCGACCCCGACGACGGTGCTCGTCCCCACCCACGGCGACTGGCAGCCGACCAGCTGGGTCATCGACGCCGGCACCCTGCGCGTGATCGACTCCGGCCGCTTCGGCTTCCGCCCCGCCCTCTACGACCTCTCCCGCCTCTCCGCGCAGGACTTCCCCCGCAACGACACCTTCGAGAAGGCGTTCCTCGAGGGCTACGGCTCCGACCCGCGCGAGCCCGACGCCTGGCACCGGCTCCAGGTCCGCGACGCCATCTCGGTCGCAGCCTGGGCCCACCGCACCGGCCACGCCGAGGTCGCCGCCCTGAGCGAGGCGACCCTCACCTCCCTCGTCCCCTGACCGTCGCCGACAGTCAGATCTGGTCCAGGAAGCGGTCCATGACGCGCGCCCCGAACTGGAGCGCGTCGACCGGCACCCGCTCGTCGACGCCATGGAACAGCGCAGTGAAGTCGAGGTCCTCGGGGAGCCGTAGGGGAGCAAAGCCGTACGTCCTCATCCCGAGCCGCTTGAAGTGCTTGGCGTCCGTGCCGGCACTCATCAGATAGGGAGCGACGAGCGCATCGGGATCCTCGGCGACCAGCGAGCGCTCCATGGCGGCGACGAGCGCACCGTCGTAGGGGGTCTCCCAGGGCATCTGGTTCTGGTCGAACTCGATGTCGATCCCCTCGCCGCACAGCTTGCGCAGCGTCTCGAAGAAGTCGTCCTCGAAGCCGGGCAGGAAGCGGCCGTCGACGTGGGCGGTGGCCTCGGTGGGGATGACGTTGACCTTGTAGCCGGCGCTGGTCATCGTCGGGTTGGTGACGTTGCGCAGGGTGGCGCCGATCATCCGGGCGGCCGGGCCGAACTCCTCGACCAGGCGCTCGGCGTTCTCCGGGGTCGGCTCCTCCCCCGCGATCTCGCCGACCGCGGCGAGCAGCGTCTGCATCGTCGGGGTCAGCTGCACCGGCCACTCGTGGGCGCCGATGCGCGCGATCGCGCCGGAGAGCCGGGTGATCGGGTTGTCACGGTTGATCATCGAGCCGTGCCCGGCGGTGCCGCGGGCGGTCAGCTTCATCCAGGCCATGCCCTTCTCGGCCGCCTCGATCAGATAGAGACGGCGTCCCTTCACCGTGGTCGAGAAGCCGCCGACCTCGCCGACCGCCTCGGTGCAGTGGGCGAGCAGGTCGGGGTGGTCCTCGACGAGCACGTGGGCGCCCTTCATCCCGCCCGCCTCCTCGTCGGCGGTGAAGGCGAGGGTGATCGGACGCTCGGGGATCCGTCCGGTGCGCTGGCGCTCCCGGACCACTGCCAGCAGCATCGCGTCGAAGTCCTTCATGTCGACCGCGCCCCGGCCCCAGACGTACCCGTCGACGATCTCACCGGAGAACGGGTCGATCCGCCAGTCCTCGGCCGCGGCCGGGACGACGTCGAGGTGGCCGTGGAGCAGCAGGCCGTCGCCGGCCGAGCCGCCCCACTGGGCGACGACCGAGGCCCGGCCCGACTCGGACTCGTAGATCTCGGAGGAGATCCCGACCTCGTCGAGCTGGGCCGCGACGTACTCGGCCGCCTTCCGCTCCCCCGGTCCCGGGTCGTTGCCGTAGTTGCTGGTGTCGATCCGGATCAGGTCACGGCAGAGGTCGACGACCTCGGTCTCGGCGCTGGTCATACAGCCACCGTATCGACCGGTGACGACAAACAGCCGCCTGACGTCCACCTATGCGATGGCAAAGGATTTCGTTGTGGTCGGATGCGTGGGTTTCCATGGGCGCATGCAGAAGCGTGCCCTCCTGTCCGCTCACCGCGCCGCGGCGCGCCAGTCGGGGCACCGTGACAACTCCTGGGAGTCACTTCTGGAGGCCGTGCGGATGGAGGTCGACTACGTCGAGTTCGACGTGCACCGCACCCGCGACGGCGAGTTCGTCCTCCACCACGACGGCCACATCCGTGACCGGATCGGCCGCAAGGTCAAGATCGCGGGCAGGACGTACGCAGCGCTGTCGAGGCTCGCACCGTTCCGCCTGGTGCGCTACCGGGAGGCCCTCGAGCTGCTCGCCGCCCACGGCAAGCACGCCCACATCGACCTCAAGTTCGCCTCGCCGACGCGCCACCTCGGACTCCCGCACGAGGTCGATGCCGCCGAGATCGCCCTCGAGGTGATGAACGAGAGCTTCATCGTGACCACGATGGTCGACGAGTCCGTACGCGTCCTGCGCGACTGGGCCGACCTCCGCTCCCCCTCGACGTTGGTCGGTCTCTCCCTCGGTGGCGTCGACTTCCGTCACCACCCGTTCAAGCTGCTCCGACTGAAGCTCTCCGAGTTCTTCCCCGAGGGCCGCATCCGTCGCTGCCGCTCCAACCTGGTCGTCGTCGAGCAGCGCCTCGCCGACGTGTGGCTGCTCCGCTGGGCCCACCGCCGCAACATCAAGGTCCTCGTCTGGACCGTCGACAACCCCGGCCGGCTGCGCCGTTTCGTCTACGACAAACGCGTCTGGATGGTCACCAGCAACCACCCCGCCCGCGCCCTGCTCCGGGCCTGAAGCCTCAGCGGTCGACCCCGTCGAAACCAGCCGTGTGGTGCAGTAGTGCCGTGAACCCACGCATCACCATCACGTACTGCACCCAGTGCAACTGGCTCCTGCGCGCCCAGTGGTACGCAGGCGAGCTGCTGCAGACCTTCGCCGAGGAGGTCGGCGAGGTGGCCCTGGCCCCCGCCAAGGGCGGCGTCTTCCGCATCGACGTCACCCTCGACGGCCGCGAGACCAGCGTGTGGAACCGCAAACGCGACGGCGGCTTCCCGGAGATCACCGACCTGAAACGCCGCGTACGCGACCTCATCGCGCCCGGCAAGCCACTCGGTCACAGCGACCGCAAGAACGAAGCCTGATCCCGGGGCCGACACAGCCTCCCCCGATTCGGCACCCCGGCCCCGTCCTGATAATGTTCTTTCTGTTGCGCGCGGGTGGCGGAATAGGCAGACGCGCTAGCTTGAGGTGCTAGTCCACGTATTAGTGGGTGGGGGTTCAAGTCCCCCCTCGCGCACAGAGAGAAACCCCAGGGAGACCTGGGGTTTCTCTCATTTCACGAGACCTCAGGATCACCCGGTAGGGCAGCCGTAGGGCAGATCGGCGCACAGACCCGCTGTTGTGTTGTCTCCAGCAGGATAGCTCTTGTCCACCTGCACCGGCTGCCCGATCGTCTCTCAGAGCAACGGCCCCTCAACCGTCTGGTCTCCGCAGCGTCACCGCGACGCTGGGATCAAACGTGTTGCGTTAGCCCGGTCTTTCATGACGATGGCCGCGGTCGTGTCGGTGCTGGATGATCGAGGGGGTTCGTGTTCGGAGTTCGTGGGTACGCCGGTGGGCCCGGCCTCATGCCCGCCGCCGAGGTCATCGGCAGCTACCACGACCTGTGGCACGTCGAGCAGTCCTTCCGGATGTCCAAGACCGACCTGGCCGCCAGGCCGTACGTGAGCCGCTCGCATGCCCGCCGAGCTCCTTGGTCAGTCGACAACCCGAAGGCGGTCATTCGACGGTACCGTGCCCGCTGGCAGCGTCGTGAGCAGAAGCTCCTGTGCCGGACCGCGACCGGTCTTCGACGACGCGGTGTAGTTCAGGATCACGGACCTCCTCACGATCCTCCACGCCTTAACGTCTAGCAGCGCACGCGCGTCGTCGTCCGGACGCATGCACTTGGATGCGTACAGGGCATCGTCCTGCAGCAGTCGGTCATCGAAGTCGTAGGAAAGGATCCAGCGGAACTGCATCTTGTGGCGGAGGTATTCCGCAAGGTTCTCGTGCTGGAACATCGACATCCAGTCGAGGTCTGCGGCGTGCTTGTTCGTGCGGTCGAACGAGCGACGGTAGAGCTTCCCGGACTTCGAAAGATACGGCGGGTCGAGGTAGGCGACCACCCGGTTCGGGAGCAGCGTCTTGTAGTGCGTGGCAACTCCTCCGAGCGTCTCACGCCAGTCAGAACACCAGACGTCCACGATCCGTCCCGTGTCGTAGAGATGGCCGATGTACTCGAGCCGCTCGACAAGTGGGTCAAGGGTGAACCGACAGCCGATTCCATACGCAGATGTCTGGGCGCGGCCGCCGATCGGCCCCGCCTGACCGTGCAGGATCCCCGAGAAGGTCGTCCTGTTCAGGAACATGCATTTCGTGGCCAACTCAAGGTCGTTCTCAGCCCGTGAGCTCCCGGGCTTGGAATCCCATGCTCGCCAGTAGTCCCAGCGATCCAAGGCAGTAACGCCTCCGGCAGAGATGTAGCGAGCGTGCTCGTCAGACACGCGGTCGATCAGTTCCGCAGTCCTGCTGGCAGCTACCCGCCAAAACGCTGCGACCAGAGGATCGGCGTCTGCAAGAAGAGCGCGCTCGACGATGCCCGCCCCGACTAGCCGCAGCGTTGTCGAGGCGCCGCCCGCGAATGGCTCGACGAAGAGGTCAACGCGCTGCACCTCCGACGACACGGTCGCCGCATGGATCAGCTCGCCGATGATCGGGGCCAAGGCACTCTTCGCCCCGGGGTAGCGAAGGGGACTCTGATACCGACCCTCCGCTAGTGGATGCGTGATCTCTAGAGCGTCCGAGGTGATCTTGCGAGGCCGTTCCCCGATCGCGGTTAGACGCGGTTCGGGGGCCTGTGAAACCTCGCTGTCAACCGCATTCATCACGGCGTAGAAGGTACCGGATTCGGAGTCTTGGGACCGAGTCCAAGACGCTGCGTGGCTACCAGCCGAAGGACGTCGGTTCCAACGCCGATCGGGAATGCGGCCTTGCCGTGCGCCGCGGCCACAGGGATGATGCCGTCGAGATACATCGACGAGCCGGTCCGGTCGATCACATCGAGGATCGCGGGCAGCGTGGGGTAGTCCTTGGGATCCGGCATGCCGCCGCTGGAATCATACGGAGCGCCAACTGGAGGCATCACGGTAGGGACGACCACACGGCCGTCCAGGGCTCGGTAGACGAACTTCCGGCCCCAGTACGTCTCCTTCCCGTAGGAGCGCGCGTTCGCGCTGTTCGTGACCCGAGCGATGATGTCCTCATCGCAGACGAGCAGGTCCCCGGGCTTGAGAACGTCGTGGCGGGCCAGCTGACGGGCGTAGTCGACCACGGCACCTGTCTTCTCCAGCCCACAGACGTACGGCGCGTTCATCGGGGAGGTCTTGGCCATCTCTTGGAAGTAGTCGAGCGACCATCCGCGCAGCTTCGCTGGCGGGCCGTACATCGCGAGCGGGCCGTCGACGATGAAAAGGGTCTGCGGCAGGATCTGCTGCCGCGACTGGCTCCAGAGCAGCGTCGCGAGGCCGACGAGGATCAGGAGTTCAACCACTGACATCAGGCGGCTCAGCGCAGATTGGTTGGTCCCTTCCTCACCGACTTCCTCATGAATGCGGAGGACGTCAGTCGGGAAGAGGTGCTCGCCGCAGGCGTCGCACTCCGAGCCAGCAGGCGGAACCGGGACGTCCTTCTGGCAATCCGGGGTCGGGCAGTTCACTGGGAGGCGTGGCGCGGGTTCGCCTGGCTTGCCCTTAAGCAGGAAGAGGAGGTCGAGCAGGGTCTGATCGAGGCGGTTCATCTCGATCTTCTTGATTCGGAAGAGTTGGTCGATGGCCTCCCGCCACGAGGTCGCGATGTCGACGCCGGGCCGGGTGTAGGCGCCAGCGACCGGCAGGTCGAGCGTCACCAGGGCCGAGTTGACGGCTCTGTCGATCTCGTAGGGGTCGACGAAACGCTCCGCCCTCTGCGTCTCCATGATGACGAGGTCGACATACGCGGCCGCCGCTTGGGCGAAGCCGTAAAGGACCGAGGGCAAACCGTCTCGGATGGGCTCCACGACGTACGAGCCGTCGACTGCGATCGCCGACGTAAGAGAGCGTTCCGGCTCAGGGAACACGAAGTCGGTCCGGCGCCGGATGCGCTTCTCAACCTCATCGAGGTCTCGGAGCGCCTCCGCCGGCACGTGGAAGGTGCGCTGGTCGGCGATTGCTCGCACCGCCGCAGTGGAATGGCCAAGGCGAGAGGCCGTCTCGTAGGTACCGACAACAGTCTCGTAAGGCATCAGAAGAGGCCTACGTCGAGCGGCGGGTCACCTGCGGCCTTACGCGCCTCGTTGACCAGCTCCTGGTCGTAGCGGTCGATCTGGACCGGCACGATGTAGGGCGAGGAGAGGGTCTTGAGGCGTACGTAGCCACGGTCCTCCGAGGCGATGATCGCTTCGGAGAAGGAACGGAAGTCGTAGAACTGGGCGAGCTCCTTGACCTCCTTCGTGTTGTTCAGATGGGCGACGACCCAATTCGCGGTGTTCGCCTTGACCTGGTGAGCCACGCCGGAGACCTCCTGGGTCGCGTATGTCATGCCGAGGTTGAGCTTGCTCGCCTCCTTGGCAAGGCGCACCCACACATCGCGGTCGTTCTTGTAACGGTCTGAGTCGAACAGGTTGTGGGCCTCCTCAAGCATGACCTGGATCGCAGGCGCATCCTTGCCGGAGGTGAAGATCTCGGTCTGCTTCTCAAGCAACCGGGCAGTGATCGACTCACTCAAGGCCTTGGTGATCGACGCTGCACCGACGTGCAGGTCGACGATAACGATGCGCCCGGCGACGAGCTCGTCGTAAATCTCGATCGCAGGGTCGTTCTGGGTATGAGGGCTGTGGAACGGGCGCAGCGGGTTCAGGTTCTTCCAACCCCGGACGTTTCGGCCTTGGCTCTTCGTAGTGAAGATCGGCTCGACACTCGACCAGCGGACATTCTTGGCAAAGTCTGCGGCCGCCGCATCACCGCCCTCCTTGAGTTGCACGATGGCATCGACGACATCTTCGATGTCCTTCGCACCGATCGACACAAGGTTGGCGGTCGGGCCAGCCTGCTGGAACGGATTGCGTCCCAGCTCGGCCACAATCGTCTGCTGGAAGGCGGACTTCATGTTGATGCGAGCGCGGAAGCCATCGGGCACGTCGAACCCGGCGCGCATGAGCGCGCCATACAGGGCGAGCCGGGCGCGCTGGGCGTGCGTCGTGGCCGACTGGTCGCCCTTCACATCACCGTATGTCGTGCCCGCGAAGTCCTTGATGTAGCCGGCCTCGTCAGTGGCGAGCGCGTCAGCGATGAGGCTCTGTACTGCGTCGATCTGATTCTCGGAGTAGAAGTTGATGTTCAGCGGCTTGACGTGAGGCTCAGACCCGTCTGCACCGAACTTGAAGATCCGGACGTGCGTCGGCCCGATGGCTGCGATCTCGGTGCCGTCCTGGGTGTTGGGATTCGCGTACTCACCCTGAGGGTCGAAGATCAGTTGCCCGACCGGTGGCTTGCCAGCGTTGCGGCGCTGCTCGGAGACGACGAAGGTGCGGGCGATAATGGTCTTCGCGGTGTTGGACTTGCCCATGCGGGTCATACCGAGCAGCGCGGTCTTGTTCCCTATGAAGTCATGGATGTTGACCGCGACCGCGGCGTCGGCCTGCTTCGAGGTCTTCGCCCGCCTCCGGGTGGCGGAGTAGCGAACGGCGCCGATGCGGACCCGCTTCTGTTCGCGCCCTGGGGGCGGGGGCTTGAGGTACGAGGCAACCGTCGACAGCCCCTCGCCAACCGGCTTCAGCACACGGTAGGTCGACGTGGCGTAGAAGTTGTCGACGTCGGCGCCGAACTCGAGCACCTTCGTGCCCTCCACCTCGTCCTCGTAGAACGTGCCGAGGATCCGGCAGCGCAGGCCGGTGAAAGAGACCCGGTTACGCGTGAACGGGTCCATGTCGACGTCGAGCACAGCCGATGGCAGCGGGTCGTTGTTCTTCGCCAGCGCGGTGCGGAGCGACTCCTCGCGGACCGCGTGAAGGTCGTTCTCCATGCTCAGCGACGCGGTGCCCTCGACACGCAGCAGCAGGACCTCGTCGTCGTCGACCTGAGGCGTGTTGAGGTCCTGAGCGGTCGCGAGCAAGAAGGAGAACTGCGGAATGCCGCCAGCGTCGTACTTCCAGCGATCGTGGGTGAGGACCACCGCTTCGTTGTAGTCGATGCGGTGGATCGCCCCGATCCTGGTCGAGCGGTCGTCTGCCAAGAGTTGGGAGTAGAGCAGGGAACCGGCGCCAATGCCGGGAATCAAGTCGGCCATGTGTCCTCATGCAACGTACGTTGGGGTGACGTGGTGAGACTGCCAGAGACCACCGACAACTTACTGTCTCCTGCGTGTTTGGTCAGCGACCTACCGAAATTCGGCGAGCCTTCTGCTCTGCGGCCGGGACCTCCCGGCACAGCTCCGCGAGGTCGCATTTGGAGCACTTCTCCTCCCAGACCGGCAGTCGAGGCAGGTCGTTCTCGCGGAGCGCGTCTCCAGCCTGCTTGATCCGGCCACGGACTTCGGTGAGCAGCGGGTCGTCGACGAGCTCGCGGATCGTCTTCCCTTCTTCGTCCAGGTTGAGCACTTCGACGAGGTCCGCCTTCTCCCCGGTGAGCTCCTGGTAGCCGACGGCGTACACATGGAGCTGGTCACGGGTGACGTCCTCATCCTGGGCACGAGCGGTGGACTTGAAGTCAACGATCGCGGTCTCGTCAGTGTCGAGGCGGCGGACAAGATCGATCCGCCCATCAACGGTGATGCCTGGGGCGACGTGGACCTGGATCTGCTTCTCGCTGTGGAGAGTGCGCTCGAGGTCGTCTCCATGCTCGGTGAGGTATCGGCTGACCGCCTTGATCGCCGCGTTTCGCAACGTCTCGCGAAGCTCGGGATAGGCATACGGTGCGTGGAGGTGCCGATCAACGAGGTCCTCGGCGGCAGACGGCTTTAGGATGTCGCCTTCGAGGGCCCGTTTGTGTGCCTCAGCGAGCGCGTCATGGAGGCCCTTCCCGAAGCCGAGCGCCTCATGAAGCGGCGGGTTGAAGCCGTAGAGGAACCGCAGCTTGAACTGATATGAGCACTCGAAGAGGTACTTGAGCTCTGAGAACGAGAGCGTGACGTTGGGCGTCTCATGCCTCGCGTGCGGCTCCAGCTTGTCCCCGTTGACCGGCGTCTCCCGGGTGAGGAACCACTGTTGGCTCGAGCAGTGGTCGAAGAAGATCGACCGCTTCTTGTAGAGCCGGTTGGTGGGGTGCGGCGAGAAGGTGGTGAAGAGGTACTTCTGGGCGCGAGTGACCGCGACGTAGAAGAGCCGAGTCTCGTCCTCGACGGTGCCTCGGTAACGGTCAGGACTCGTCACGGCCTCTTGGGGTATGACGTGGAAGAGGCCGAGGCCACCGTGGCGCTTGCCTGGGAACCGGTTGGCCCGGAGGCACGGCACGAAGACCGCCGCCCATTGCATGCCCTTGGCCTGGTGGACAGTGGTCAGTACGACGGCGTCAGGCGACGCGTAGCCGACGTCGGCATCCGCATCTGCGTAATAGTCGGGCGCCTGGTGCGTGAGCCAGTCGGCAAAGGCCTTGTACTTCTGAGCGGGTTCGGTGTTGAAGTAGATGGCCTCGAAGTCCGAGATGGCCTGACTGAACTTGCCGAGCTGGTAGAAGACGAGTTCAGCTCGCACCGGGTCACCGGGCACAGTCTCCTCTCGGATGCCAAGCGCCTCGAGGAACTCGAGGTAGAGACGCTGGATGTTGTAGATGCCCCACCGCTGACCTCGGTCGAAGTCTCGGCCGTCATCGAGCACCGCAACGGCGGCCGCCCAGTTCCCGTCCTTCGGGATCAGCTGGCCGTCTTCGAAGAGCTGCCGAAGGTCAGCCTCGGCGATCTCCGAGTTCATGTAGCTGAAGATGCCTACGATGGCTTTGATTTCGGGGCTCTCGAAGAGCCGGTTGAGACCCTTCACCATGTATGGGATGTCGCGCTTCCGCATCTCCTCGACCAGCGGGCCAGCGTCCTGAGCAACGGAGCGGAAGAGCACTGCGAAGTCCGACCGCGACAGGCCACGCGGCTCGGAGGAACCAGTATCTTGGAATGCGAGCCCGCGCATCGCCTGGATGCGGTCGCAGATCCAGGCTGCTTCGGCTTCAGGATCAGCGAACTCAAGTGCGAGCAAGTCGCCGCGCTCGTACCTCTGGTGTCCGCTGGCAACCATCGCTTTGGGCAGCCGTTCCCCGGTCGGGATGCGCTCCGCCACGGACCGTCCGACCTCGACAACACCGCGCGTGGAGCGGAAGTTGTCGTCGAGGGTTACCTGGCGTACGCCGTCGTAACGGTCCTGAAAGGTCACGATGTTGCTGACCTCGCTGCCGCGCCACTGGTAGATCGTCTGGTCATCATCACCGACGACACAGAGGTTGGCACCGAACCCGGTCAGGCCGTGCACCAGCCGCTCCTGGAGCGGGTTGACGTCCTGGTACTCGTCGACGATCACGTAACGGATGTCGTCGCGGATGTGTCGCTGAACGACATCGGCGGCCTCGTCGTCTTCGGGGTCAGCTTCGAGAAGTTGCACCGCGAGGTTGATCATCTCGGTGAAGTCGAAGAAGGCGTTCTTGTAGAGCAGTTGCATGTACGCCGCGAATGCCGCGTGCACGCCAGCTGGCACGAGGTCTTCGTCCAC
The DNA here is from genome assembly GCF_044453405.1 of Nocardioides sp. NPDC051685. Taxonomy (NCBI): domain Bacteria; kingdom Bacillati; phylum Actinomycetota; class Actinomycetes; order Propionibacteriales; family Nocardioidaceae; genus Nocardioides; species Nocardioides sp. NPDC051685. The sequence goes on from NZ_JBITCR010000002.1 coordinate 668,670, forward strand.
CGTGTCCTCGCGCAGCACGCTGGTCGCTTGCATGTAGAGCTTCGAGTGCAGAAATCTCCTGAGGTACGGCGTGCCCGGCGAGAGCGTAGGGCAGGTCGTGAGACCCGATTTCTTGCTATTGCGATCGATGAGTAGCCGGCTGGTGATATCCGTGAGTACGGAGAACTTGAAGGTCTCGGGAACCAGCCGCTGGACGAGGTCCAGCGCGTAGCCATGCATCGTGCCGACGTACATCTCGGCGATGCCCTGGGTGCTGACGCCTTCGGCGTCCAGCACGGTATGGATGCGCTCCTTGAGCTCTGCGGCGGCCCTCTCGGTGAAGGTGAAAGCCACGATGTTGCGCGGCTCAACGCCTGGCTGCGTGAGGATCTCGGCGAGGCGCTGCGAAATCACCTGCGTTTTCCCGGAGCCAGCGCAGGCAATGATCTGGAGAGGCTCATCCAGACACGCGATCGCCTCGGCCTGAGCGGCCGTGTATGCCGTCACGTCGCCTCCTTGGATGCAAGATGCTGGGCCGCCGACTCCTTCGACGCCTGAACCTTCTCAAGTCGCTCGTTCAACTGCTCAGCGAGCCAGACCAGGTCCGCGCTGTCCGAGGCCTTCATGAGCCTTGGCAACTCTTCGACCGCCCGCTGCTTCCACGCCTCACTGAACTCGTAGTGCCACACTCCGTCGCACTGTCTCTTCGCCGTGACCGCGATGGACTCGCCGAGTTGGTCGATAAGCTTCGCTGCGATGCTCTGGGGAATCAGGTCTTCAATCTCGACCTGGTGGTTATGCTTGCATTTGCCGGTCCACGTCCCGAGGCTCACGATTTCCCGATTCTTCGACCACCCAAACGCCTCAAGCTGACTCTGCGCACGCTTGCCTTCGTCGTCGAAGTCGAGTAACGCCACGACCGGCAGATCGGTCGCCGCACGAGCAAGCACAGCCTGGACGATGATCCGTTTGGCACCGCCCGCGTCAATGACGTGGAGGCCGTTCATCAGCTCCTGCCGACCCGCCGCATCACACGCGACCCGAATGAACTCGCCGTCGGTGTATCCCTCCGTGATGACGACGCCCTTGCGGCCGGTCGGGATGGTCAGCGATCGGTCGAGGACAGCGGCCATACCTGCGTCGCGATAGAGAGAGCCGAGCACCTGAGCATGACTGCTGTCTCCTACGGCAGTGCGGATACGGCTCGATCCACCGTCGGTCGCCTTGCCCACCTCTGTCACCAGCGCTTCAGCATCTCGCGAGATGACGTACGGCGAATGAGTGTTGACCAGGAGCGTCACATCTGAGCGTCTCGCCAGGGCGCCAAGCTCATCCCGGATCGCCTCTTGCGCACCAGGATGCAGAAAAGCTTCAGGTTCTTCCACCGCCAGCACAAGAGACCGCCGACTCTGCTCAGCGAGATACTGAAGCATGGCAACTAGAACTCCGCCGCGCAAACCCGTTCCTTTGTCAGAAAGCCCTGTTGTGATGACGTCGCCCAACCGAACGTCCACGGAGGAGAGCGTTCGTTCAACTGTTGGGACATCGGGGACGAGTTCGGCAAGCGTAACTTCCGGAAAGATGACAGAGACGCGGTCACGAACCTGCGTCCGTAGCGGCTCGAGCAATTTGGTCTGCAGATGTTCAAGGTACTTGCTCCGCGCCTCTTCGGCCTCGGCCAAGGCGTTGCCGAGGTGGTCCCCAATCACCAATTGCAAGATCTCTCGAAACTTTCCCCTGAGCAGGGACTCCAGATCCTCACCGCTGTGAATCACAGCGAAACGAACGACGCTTCGCAGTTGCTCTTCCAACTTCTTGTGCTCGTCGCTCTCTGCCGGTAACGACGCCGCTCCTGCACCCCGCGCCCCGAACGTCGTCTGGCGTACACCGCCCGCAAATGACGCGATAATCTTTACCTGGCGATCATCGGCGTAGGTCTTGCCGGCCTTCCCTTTCTTCTTCACCGCAAGTTCGTACTTCTTTGCCCGCCGAAGCAAAGTGGACTCTGGCGCAGTCGTCCCGACATGGAAGGTGAGAGTGATTCGTGTGACTCGGGGTTGGCCGATACCCACGGTCGACGCAGGTCGATCGCGCTCCGCCACGTACTCCGCATCAGGGTCCAGCACCAACTCAATGGCTCTGAGCAAGTTCGACTTCCCGCTGTTGTTGGGACCGACGAAGTAGTTCACTCCCGATGTCAAGTCGAAATCATGCTCGCCCACGAAACTGCGAAAGTCCTTGATGCGTACATGGGTAAGCTTCATACCTCGAAGACCTTCATCACTTCGTCGCCGTAGTCGTTGATCACCTTGACTGCAATCTTGTTGTCGTCTTCGGGCGCGGGGAACGGTCGCGAAACCGTCTGGTACATCGACTCCCAGGCGTCTTGGTCGATGTCTGCCTTCAAGGCCGTCTTCAGCCGCTTGTACGGGTCGTTGCCGCCCGAGAAGTAGCAGTGCCGGACGAAGAACGACTCGCCATTGTAATCGGTGTCGATCATCCAGAGAGCGATCTGACTGGTGTCGTTGCTCCGAACTTCACCCGTAGTCGGGTCATAGATGTCGACGCCCTTCAGATCGACGACATAGCCATCCGAGGTCTTCGAGATGTCGATGTCGGGTTCGCCGAAGACCGTGAAGAGGTTGCCGGCACCGGTCTTCTTGAGCTCCTCCCCCATCAGCAGGTCCGCGTTCATCCGGACCATCAGGACCGGAAGCTTGCCGAGTAGCCGTGCGCCCTCGACCTGTGCGAACCCATCAGCGGATGCCTCGACAGTGACGCCGTCCGTCTCCGTCACGTTGGTGACGTTCGGGTCGAAAGCGAAGCCGAGGATGCAGAGGAGATCGACGTTCTCGGCCTGGATCGCTTCCTTGGCGGCGTTCTTCACGTACGCCGCGCTGACCGTTCCGTACTGCGGGCCCACTGCTATGCCGACCCGCGACGGCTTGGCGTGATCGCCGCTCGGGACCTGCTCGCCGATCGCCTGGATGTACGCGCCTGCGTAGTTCTCGAACGCCGCGAACTTGATTCGCTCTGCCTTGGTGCCGTTCTGGATCCCCGCCTTGGACAGGTTGTCCAGGATCGACTGCTCGAAGTTGGGAGCGTCAGCGTCCTTTGCCGCCTCAGTCGCGGAGACGGGCTCGTCCCAGTCCTTGAACGACAGCGCACGGTGGGGGCTCAGAGACTCGACAGTGAACGGCCCGGCGACCCGGACCTTCTTCGTGTCCTCGAACGGCTTGTCGTAAAGGGGTTCAAAGTCCGCGTGCCTCTTGATAGCTGCGTCGACCTCAGCTCGGCTCATTCCCTCTCTGATGTCCGGGTTGTTCGCGATCGACTTCAACATCACATGAGGAACTCGGTCGTAGACGAAGCCCTGCCGAATGTCGTTGCCAAACTCAGCCCGAGGAAGCGTCTGTGCCGTCAGGCTCTGCTCCTTCTTGTGGCCTTCGGCCGAGTCCGCCAAGAGGTACCACGGGTAACGCGAGCCCATGATGCGCTGTCGAGCGAGGGCAAGTGACACCCGCGAGGTGTCGATGGTGATCCATCGACGCCCCCATTGCTCCGCCACGTAGGCGCTGGTGCCCGATCCACAGGTCGGGTCGAGGACCAGATCCCCAGGGTCCGTGCACATCAGCACACACCGCTCGATCACCTTAGTGTTGGTCTGAACCACATAGAGTTTGTCGGACGCGAAACCAGCAGTGGTGGTGTCGTCCCAGACGTTTGCGAGCGGAAAGGCCGCGAAATCGTCGAGGTAGCGAACATACCGAAGCGTGTTACCGGCGGCGATCAGGCGCCGCGCTGCCGCCAGACGATCCATCCCCCCGCGGTTAGTCTTCCATCCGCCGTTGCGAGGCATAAAGCGCTGCCCATTCAGTTCGACGGGGAAGACCGTTGTCTGCCCGACACGAGTCGTTTGCGAGACGAGGTTGTCCGGAGCGAAGATCCGCGATCCACGGGGCGGAGAGTGCAACTCGTCAGAGGTCGCTGTACGGCGCGTTCCGTCCGCGAGCTCAATCCTCGAGTATCCAGAGGCACCGGCCCCGCCGGCTCCCTTAGCGCCGAACAGTGGGCGGTACTTGATTCTCTCAAGGTCCTTGGCGAACCAAACGATGTGATCCGCAACACTCGCAAGAACGTTCGTTCCGCCCGCGAAACTCCCGGCACCTGTGGTCGTCTTGAAGACGATCTGGCTCACGAAGTTCTCGGAACCAAATACTTCGTCCATAAGGGATCGCACAAGGTGGACGTTCTCGTCCCCGATCTGGACAAAGCAGGACCCTGACTCTGCGAGGAGTTCCCGAGCCGTGATAAGACGGTCGCGGAGGTGCGCCAGGTAGGAGTGGATCCCCAGTTCCCATGTATCTCGGAACGCCTTGATCTGCTCAGCTTCGCGGACTGCGTCTTCCAGTTTGCCGTCGCGAACAGTCCGGTTACGGGTCGACACCTGCCAGTTGGACCCGAACTTAATGCCATACGGAGGGTCGATGTAAACCATCTGCACCTTGCCGCGGAGCTTCTCTCGCTCGGCAAGCGAGGACATGACCTGGAGGCTGTCGCCGAGGATCATCCGGTTCGACCAGTTGGCATCGTGCTCGTAGAACTCGATCTGCTGAAGGTCGTCCAGCCCATCGAACGAGTCGAAGAGTGTGAGCTCAGGCTCATCCTCGGAGCGCGCAGCGGTGCGTCGCAGGTTCTCGATCAGGACGCGGGGATCGATCTTCTCCTGAATGTAGATCGGGGGCGCATCAGTCACCAGGTCGGAGTCGTAACCCTCAATCTCGTCAGCCTTGGGATACTTGCCTCGCCAGACGAGTTGCGGGTCGAGGGACTCGTCGCGGGCATAGCGGACCTGCCGGACTTCTTCGAGTGTCGCGCCTCCGAACTGCTCAGCGATCTCGGCAGTTGGGTTGTTGACTCGCTTCTCGTCATGCGTGATCGAGCTGACCGGTGTGGGGCCCTTGGAAGTGTTACGCGCCACGAGCGCTCCTATCTGCGTGCGTCTCGTCGAAGTCGAGGAGGTCGGGATCGCCGATGATCGGCTGGTCGTCGTACAGAGCTTGGATCGCTTCGGCGATGCGGACCTTGAAGCTGTTGGGGTCTGTCATTTCGATGTAGCCCCAGCGTCCGAAGCCGCCGTGGTTGTTGACCGCGACGCACCACGAGTCCCGAGCGGTAGTCGCCTTCTGCTGGGTCGGGCCGGGGCTCTTCTGGCTGCCAGACACCTCGATGATCAGCGTTCGCTCGACGTCGTCCTCGTCATGTTTGATCAGTCTGACGAGGAAGTCGGGGACGTAGGAATGGCTCCTGCCCTTGTGGACATACGGGATCGTGAAGCCGAGGTGGTCGTTCTTGACGTAGGCATGGACGTTCGTGTTCAGCTCGAGCTCGCTGGCGAGGAGCTGTTCCCAGGTGTTGCCGTCCTTGCCGTCGAGCGTGACATGGGAGACCTCAGACTTCTCGGCGGTGACGACCCGCTTGCGGGTGACGAAGTCGACGTCGCCGGTCGACCCCGCAGGGTCGAACCGGTTGATCATCGGGCGGAGCCGCTCGCGTCGGTTTCCGACGTGCCGAGTGATCGCGTTCCACACCTGCTCGGCCGCGAGCACGCGCGCTTCAGTGATCGTCATCAGGTAACCCAGGCTGTAGTCGCCCTTGATCTCGACGCGCTTCTCGATCCAGTCCTGGCAGATCTGCACAAGCTTCGGGAAGAGCCAAGGGCGCTTGTCGCCGGCGGTGGTGAACTGCTCATCGAGGATGCGCTTGGCGAGCCCGAAGGCCACCTGCTGCGGCCTATAGGACGTCGGATCCCCGTCTTCAAGTTCGCGTTGGCCGACGACGCCGCCCATCTCGACCCAGGTCGGGACGGTGTTGGGGCCGATCTCGAACACCGGCGCCTTGTCGAGGTCAAGCCAGATGTCTTCATCGGGAAGCTCGATTCGATAGCCGTCGAGCTTGGGGAACGTGATCCGGAGGTCTTCTCGGCCCTCGAGCGCTCGAACCTCGATCGACGGTTTCGGCGGCGCCGGGTCGACGATGGGGTTGTCGCTGGAGATGAATTGGAAAGGGATGCCGTACACGTTCGCGTACTCGGGCTCGAAGAAGCCGTCCTCGTTCGTCGCGTAGTTGCGCCGACGCAGACCGCGGCCGACGACCTGTTCGCAGAGGAGCTGACTGCCGAATGCCCGCACACCGAGGATGTGCGTAACGGTGTTGGCATCCCAACCTTCGGTCAGCATCGACACGCTGACGACGCAGCGAACGTCAGCACCGAGCTTCCCCTTCTTGCCGACGGTGTTCATGACCTCGCGCAGCAGGTCTTGGTCGGTGAGCTTGTCGGTGTCGGCGCCTGGGTTGCGTTGGCGATACTCCGCCTTGAATTTGGCAATCTCAAGTCCAGCGGCCTTCTTGAAGTCGTCCTTGAGCGCCTCACCGGACTCGAGCTGAGCGGAGTCCACCAGGATGCTGAACGGTCGCGCGACCGGCTGTCCGTCGACGATGTTGCTGAACAGGTTGAGGTTGCCCGGCTTGTGCGCGATGACTTCGCCGTCCTCGACGATCGCCTCGCCTGCAATCCAGTCGTAGACGAGCTTGCTCACGACGGTGTTCGGACAGACGACGATGAAGACGGGCGGCGTCTCGCCGTACGGCTTGAGGGCACGCTCCCAGTGCTCGTAAGCCTTCTCGTAGCTGCGGTAGAGACTCCGAAGTGCACCTTCGAGCTCCTTGGGCGGGAGCCAACCCTTGACGGTGTCCTTGGCCGCGCGCTTCGGGAGCAGCTGGCCAACGTAGTCCCACAGGCGAAGATATGTGACTAGGTCCTCGTCGGCATCGTCATCGACTGGCGTCCTTGGCACCTTAACGATGCCGGCTTCGATCGCATCCATCAGCGAGAAGTCGCTGACAGTCCACGGGAAGATGTAGCCCTCGTTGTAGCCGCTGCCCGAGAGGTAGAACGGCGTGGCCGAAAGGTCCCAGATCTGCTTGATCCCGACGTGCTTGGCGATCGCTTGGAGTCCGGAGAACCAGACGCCGGCCTGTTCGTTCTCCTCGTTCTCCTCCTTGGCGCGCTTCTCGCCGGTCTGGATCGGGCGGGCAAGGTAGCAGTGGTGCGCTTCGTCGTTGAGCACCATGATCTGTTGTTTGTCTGCCCCCAGGTCGCGGAGAACGCGACTGACCATGGCCTTCGGCGTCTCCTTGAAGGGGTCCTCGGTCCGATCGCCCTTGAGCAGGAGGCGGGTGTTCTTGGCGACGCCCTTGATCTCCTTCGCATCCTTGAGCAGGAACGAGTGATAGTTCGTGATCGCGATGCGAGCGCTGTCGAGCCCACCCTTGAGATCAGCAGGAACCAGGTCACGCAGGTCGTAGTAGTTCTCAGTGTCTTCTGGCAGCAGCACCCGCAGGCGGTCACGGATGGTGATTCCCGGCGCGACGATCAGGAACCGGTTGGTGAAGCGCGCGTCCCTGGGTGCGTACTGCTTGTTTAGCGTTTGCCAGGCGATGAGCATCGCCATGACGATGGTCTTCCCCGAGCCGGTGGCCATCTTGAGGGCAGCTCGAGGCAGACCGTTGTTGTGCGCCTCGTTCTCGGGCTCGAGCCGCTTGCGCCAGTCAGGGTAGGGAGCGTGCCTGCCAGCGACCTCGGTCAGGAAGATCGCCGTCTCCGCCGCCTCGCGCTGGGCGAAGATGACTCGATTCTCTCGGGATGGGTCGGCCCAGTGCTGGAGGAGCTTTCGCGAGATCGGGGTGACTCCGCCGTACTGTCCATCGCGACGCCAACGCTCGACGTCACGGCGGATGTCGTTGATCAGGCTGTTCTTCTCCCGACGCTCCCTCGTGGCGTCGAAGTCGAAGCCCTGTTGTTCGGACCCGTCCGCGCCCTTGCGGCCCTTCTTGGCGGTTGCTATCGGGATGAAGGACTCGCTCGGACGGCGTCCATCCCGGATGTCGCCTGTCGGGCCCTGAGGTCCGATGGCGTAATGACGATCTGGCTGCTCGTAGGGAGAGTTCAGGATCGGATTGTCGATCGGTTCGCTCACGTCGCAGCGCCTACCTCTTCTCGCACACGTCGCACTCTAGTCACAAGGACCGACAGTATTGGGCGGTTGAAGCCAATCGGTCCATGACAGGTCCCGATGGTTGCTAGCGTCGTTCACGCCCGCTCCAGGAGGGAAGGCCATGAGCAGTCTCGACGGCATCTCGACGTTGTCCCGTACGTCCGATCACCTGGGTGTTCTCGCCAATGTGCTCAAGGACCTCGGGGGCGGGGCGACCCTGCTCAACGAGCTCGTGCAGAACGCCGACGATGCCGCTGCCGACTCCATTCGATTCACCGCGAGCACCGAGGAACTGGCCGTCTGGAACTCTGGCGAGTTCACCGATTGCGGGGATCAGGGTTCGCTCAGGTGCGCCTGGAAAGACGAAGGGCGGAAGTCCTGCGACCTCCACTCGTTCCGCCAGGTTGGCGGGCGCCACAAGGAAGGGTCCTCTGCGACGACCGGCGCCTTCGGCGTCGGGTTCACGGCCGTCTACCAGGTGACCGACCATCCAGAGTTGGTGTCCGGCGGCCATCACCTCATCCTCGATGAATCTGCCAACGAGCAGGAGCGGATCCAGATCTGCTCCAGTGGTTGCGGACGCGACCACCAGACCGCTGGGACGAGTTTTTACCTTCCGTGGGCAAGGACCGACTCGACCCTGCGCTCAGGCCTCAGTGTCGATGTACTCGATGACGTAGCGATCGAGAGGTTGACCTCCGCCCTTCACGACAACGCACAGGGTGCGGCCGTCTTCCTCACCCATGTGACGGAGATCGGAGTCTCTGGCGGAGGGCAGACCACCACAGTCACTCGGGTTCACGACGGCGACCAGCTTCTGATCGAAGTGGCTCAGGTCGGCGACGGGTTCAAACCGGTTTTGGACACGATTGAGTGGCTCGTCATCGAAGGCCGCGCTGAACAGGCTGGCTCGCTCAAAGAGGCGAACGAACAGATCGCCGCGGACCGTTCCGACCTGATCCAGATCGCACTGCCAGTCGACGATGAGACCGTCATAGGCCGGATCTACGCAGGGCTGCCGACGGAGACGCGTGCCGGGTGGCGCGCCCACATCAACGCCAGCTTCTTCCCGCGACAGGACCGGAAGAGCGTTGAGTTCGACCTCCCGAACTTTCGTGCTCGCTGGAACGACATGCTCATCGAGGCGAGCGCCCGGATCATGGCGAGCAGGCTTGAGGACATCGCGAGCTCGGCTGGGTATCCGGCTGCGTGGAGCTTTCTCGAGGCTGCGGAGAAGGTGAGTCGTGCCATCCCATCGGGTGAGTATCCAGAGTCCTTCTCGGCCTACTTCATCCTCGCGGTGGAGGCTGGGAGCACCTCACGCATCGCGCTGCTCGCGGATGGCAGCGTACGGACGCCAGAAGGCTGCCTGGTCGGTAGGGCCTCCGGAGTTGGCGATGCCATGGATGTTCTCACCGCTCTCGGGCTCCCGCTCGCGGATGACTCGATCCGGTCTTCGATCCTCCAGATCACCCGATCTGCCTATGGAATCTCCGAACTCACGGCGACCGACATCGTCGAGGCACTGCAAGCAAAGGGCTTCACCAAGCCATGGCAACTGCCGCGCGGCTCGTTTACCACCGCTGGCCAGGTCGACAAGTTGCTCGTCCTTCTGGAGCAACTCTCTGGGCGAGGCGGCCGCTCTGATCTGGGGAAGGTCGGAGCTAAGGCTGTCGCAGTGATTCCGTGTCGAGACGGGTCCTACGCGCCTGCTGCGAACACCTTCCGTCTCTCGGGAAGCGATCTCGCTCTGTTCGAGCTGCTGGATCCTGATGTCAAGGTCGCGGATAAGGATCGTCTTCACGAGCTCAGCGCCGGGATGCTCGCGCTGTGCAGGGAACTCGACGTCTCCGAAGCTCTGTCGATCTTCGAGGCCGATGTCGAGGCGTTGGAGGCCGTGCATTCGGACGTGCTGGATTGGCTGGAGAAGCATCGCGAGGCGCTGGAGGATCCAGCGATCCAGGGGCGGGTGCGGCAGTTGTCGATCTTCCCGAGCGCCGGTGGATCGCTGCGTTCGCTCGACGAGCTGTCCTTGCCCTCGGACTTCCAGGATGTCATCGGTGTCGCAGAGGTGGTCGACCTCAAGGCGGCCGCGGGGCACGAGAACCTGCTCACCCTGCTCGGCGCGCGCAGGCTTGATGCAGTCGAATACGTGCGGCGCCACCTCATTCCATCTGCGGCCGACGGCCTGGTCGCTCTGGAGCAGTTGCCGGCGGTGTTGGAGTTCGTTCGGGTCGAGATGCCCTATCTCGATCACGCTGGTGGAGTTCAGGGCGAGCTCAGCAGGGTGCCCCTCGTTCTCTGCACGGATGGGGCCGTTCGACCAGCTCAGGAAGTGCACCTTGCGTCGAAAGCGCTCGATCTCATCGACCCCGAGTGCCCCGTCGCGGATCTGGCCAGCCTTGGTAGCGACATCCTCTCGACCCTGGCGTGGCTCGGTGTCGCAGAGACGCCTCGCGACGACGTGCTCTGCACTGCTGCTCAGCGAATCGCCACTGGAGACGACGATCCGCGAACCGATGTGGTGCTCGCGATCCTCGACTCGATTCACGGACCGACAGATGGTGCGTACCCTGCCTCGCTTACGAGTCTGCGTACGTCGACCTGGCTACCGGTCGCCGGTGGCGGGCGTGCTGCGCCGGCTGAGATCTATGCGACGTACCAGGCGTATCTCTTCACCTCTCAAGGTAAGCACCTGGCGCTGCACGTCAGCGAACAGCAGCGCCGCAGAGGGCTGCTCCAGTGGCTTGGGGTCAATCTCGCTCCGACGACCCAGATGGTCATCGCCCATCTGCTCCATTGTGCGCAGTATGGCCTTGCCGTCAACGATCAGGTCTACCGCGCTCTTGGAGAAGCGAAGGAAGTCGAACTGGTCACGAGGCTCCGCGACCGGCGATGCATCCAGGTCAGTCCCGGCGAGTACCTCGAGCCGGGCAAGGTCTTCTGGAGTGACCCTGGCCTGGGGCGCTGGGCTCGGCAACTCCCGCCTGGGCAGCGCTCGAACGAGGAGTTCTATGACCGTGTCGGGGTCACCCACCTTCCCACTCCACAGCAGATCGAGACGATCTTGCGGACGATCAGCCGTGAACTCGGGAACGACCCACTCGATGAAGCGGACCAAGGCGTCGTACATCGGTGTTGGGAGCTGCTCGAAGATGCGCTGAGCGATGCAGAGCGCCACGATGAGACCCTGACTGTCCTTAATCATCTCGCCCCTGTGAAGTCGGCGCTCAACGACCGTGGGCTGCTCGCGCAGCCGAACAGGCTGCTGTTCCTCGACGGCCGAAGGATCGCGGAGAAGATCGAGCTCATCAGGCACGACCTTGTCCGGAGGGATCGGACCACCCAGCGTGCGCTCACCACCGCCGGCGTTCGGCCGGCCGAGGAGGTGATCAAGACGGTCGTCGACGACACGCTCGAAAGTTCGTCGGCTCACGCGCTCACGGCCCGACTCCACGAGCGGGCTCCCGCACTGCGGCGGCTTCTTGAAGCTCAAGATAGTGATGAGTTCGACTACGACATCCAGCGTCTCGCTGAAGTCGAGGTTCACGTCGTCCCAGATTTGTCGATCGCATACCACGTCAACTACGCCAACCAGCGATATCAGACTGCGTCTGAGGCTGCGGAGGCGGTCTTCCTCGAAGAAAGCGCGCAGATCATGGTCAGGTCTGAGACGCCGACTCGATCTCTCGCCCGCGAGGTCGCGCGCTGTCTTGGACCTGATCTGGACGTGAGCGGCATCGCACCAGCGCTGCACGAGGTGCTCTCGGCTGATGAGCTCTCCGAGTCGATGGCCTTGCTCGACGAGTACGGCGTGCCTGACCTTGACGACACCACGTGGGGCCACGTCGAGACGGTCGTCTCTGTGGAAGCAGACGATGACCTCGGCGACTGGGCCGGCACCCCGCCTGGGTCGCTGGTCGAGGCGCCAGAGGCCGATGCGTCAGACACCGGCGTAGGCGAAACCCAGGCCATTGGGTCGATCTCAGAGACGACCGACGGGGATCGACCCGAGCGCAGCACTCGGAAGACCCGTGGTGCCGGAAGCGAACACCGGCGCAAGCCCGGCGGTGGCCGCCGCGACTACATGTACTCCTATGTACGACATGACGAACGGAACCGCGAGCACGGTGAGGAGTACGGCGACGAGGCTCCAGACAACTCCTCCGTCGATGCCGCTGGAGTCCGCCGCGTGCTCGGCTACGAGCGCTCCTGCGGACGAATACCGGAAGAGCAGGACCATTCCAACCCAGGGTTCGACATTCTGTCCCACAACACTGCTGGGGAAGTCGTACGCCGGATCGAGGTCAAGTCGATCCGGGCGTCTTGGACGACCTTCGGGGTCTGGCTCTCGGCACGCCAATTGGACGAGAACCGAGAGAAGGACGACTTCTGGCTCTACGTCGTCGAGCACGCCGAGGACGACGACGCGTACGCGATCCATCGGATCAAGGATCCACTGAGGCACGTCACGAAGTTTGGATTCGACAAAGGATGGCAGGGCCTTCGTGAGCCTGACCTTGCGCGGAACCCTGCAGGGAAGCTCGTCGTGTCGAACACCCGGGACCTCCTCAACTGGGGAGAATCGGAGGCGGACGAGTAACGCTCAGAGCCGGTCGATCCAGGTGTCTTCGTCCCGATCGTCCCAGGCAGAACCTGCGGTCGTGGAGGTCGCTGACTTCCGAGCGTGCAGGCCCTCCAGGAGCGGTCGAACGTCGTCGTACCTCAACTCCTTCAGCGCGGCGACTGGGCGCCCGACAATCTCCTCGACGATCCTCTGGCGATCAGTCATCTCCGACGTGCCAAGCGCGTCCAACGCCGCGCGAAGCTGCTTGACCTGCCAGTCAGCTATCGCTTGAGGCGCAGGCGGGGCAACGGGTTCGGGTGCCGAGTCGTTCAGGGCAAAGAGAGCGTCGTCGGTCACGGGATGACCTTATCGACCGGCATTGGACGATCCGGACCTACACCTGTGATCGCCGCTGTGCGAGTGCCCACCATCGCTCTGGTCGCCCAGAGCAGTGGCGCAAAGACCGCGAGTGCGGCGAACTTGCAGGCATCCACGTAGGCGGTGAGCGTGACCAGGAGAAGCCACTTGGTGGCGCCGTGGTCGACGAGGACGGTCATCAGCCAAGCGACGTACAGGAAGGCGGGGACCGCGACGAGGGCGGAGGGGATTGCCCATTTGAGGCCGCGCGGGGTGCGGAGGTGGGCGATGGCGATGTTGGTCGGGGCGTACGCGAGGACGTAGCCGTGGATGGTGGCGACGGTGCGCCAGATGATTACGAGGATCAGAGTGAGCATGGGGCCGCCTTCGGGTTTGGGCGTCTTGGGTCCTACCGTGCGGCCGAGCGCCCCTTGAGCGGAACTGACTGTGGATATCTCTGCTCCGAGGCAGCTACCTCAGGATTGACAGCGGCGCGCTGGCGGCCTCGCGACCGGTGGCGTCCGGCCTCATCGCGATCTCGGCCGCGGTCCGCTGGGCGATGAGGGCGCGGTGGCGGTCGGCGCGTTCGGCTTCGGATCGGGCGCCGGGACCGAGGGGGAGGTCGCTGGTGATCTGGTAGCGATCACGGTAGGCGGCGATGGTCGCTACGGAGATCAGCCAGTCCCGTCGTGCTGCGGGGGTCGCCGGTGGGGTGCCCAGGCGGCGGAGCCACGGTGGGCGGGTTGCTACTGCTGAATCGGCGAGTGCGGCGGCGCGTACCTCCATCAGGGTCCGACGCTCGTCCAGGGCCTGTCGCATGGCTGGCGCCATCTCGCCCTTGGCTTCGGGTACCAGCCCGGCGACGAAGGCCTGACGCGGCCTGTCGCCCGACCCGTTCATACGACGACCGGACGCCGTGAGGCGGAGGCGGTGCTGGAGGACGGCGCCGAAGTCGTCGGCATCGGAGAGGTCGCGCCTGGCTACGACGCTCGGGAGGAGCTTCTCGACGTTGCGGCCGAAGGCTTCGGCTCGACGGAGGGCTGCGGTCAGCGGGCCGAAGGAGTCGCCCTCGATGACCGCGTCGGCCTGGGTCGAGGTCAGACCGGAGCGGCGGATGAGGGCTTCCCAACGGGGGCGCTGGGCTGCTGCGGCGATGGTGTCGTACTCAGCGGCGAGTTGGGCGATCGATCCCCAGGTTTCCTGCTCGGCGGTGATGGTCTGGTGGGCGGAGAGTTCGGCGCTGGAGTGCTGGAGTACGCCGTAGAGGACCGTTCGGGCGTTGACGTCCTCGTCGGTCAGCGGGGCGGCGTGGGTCTCGTCGGGCTGGTCGAGGGCGACGTACGCCTGGTTCGACTCGCGGCCGCGGGTCATCGAGACGTACAGGTTCTCCTTCGTGGTTCTCGCCGAGACCAGGACGTGGGCGGTGTCGACGGTGACGCCTTGGGCGCGGTGGGCGGTGATGGCGTAGCCGAGGTCGACGTGCTCGGCGACGTACGCCGGGGGCAGGATGATCGTCGCGCCGTGGCCGTTCTGGCGGGAGACCACGACGCTGCCGTCCTTGCCGGCGTCGTCGATGCGCCAGCGGTCGCCGTTGCGGACCCAGACGCCGCGCAGGGAGCGGAGGCGGCGGTCGTTGTGGCGGGTGATCACCAGGTCGCCTACCGAAGCCGGCTCGCCGCTGGCGAGAGTGACCTCGCGGGACGTACGCGTCTGGCCGGTGAGGATACGCTCGGCTCTCGCGCGGGCGTTGAAGGCATGGACGGTCTCGGTCGACTCGGTGACCAGGATGCTGGTCAGGCCGTCGTGCTGGTCGGCCGTCCATGCGGCGTACGCGGCGTCGAGCATCTCCTCGGTGGTGCCGTCGTGGAGGCGGTCGTGGTGGGCGTACGCGGTGATCGCCTCGAGGCGGCCGGCGCGGAGGTCGAGGCTGGCGGCTCGCTCCCAGTCGTGGGTGAAGCGGTGGACGTCGGTCAGTTCGGGGGCGTCGGGGCGGGCGGCGGCGAGGAGGGTGAGGGCGCCGCCTGCGTCGACGGATTGGAGCTGGGCCCAGTCGCCGACGAGGAGCGCCTTGGCGCCGGCCATGGCTGCGAGACCCGTGATCTTGTCGAGGGTCATGGTGTCGGCGAGTGTGGCTTCGTCGATGATGATGAGCTGGCCGCGATGGAAGGTGCGGGTGCCGACGGCGTGGTCGTGGAGCCACTTCGCGCTGTTCTCGCAGCGGATGCCGAGGTCGCCGGCGAGGACCTCGGCTGCGGCGGCTGAGGGGGCGAGTCCGACAACGCTGTGGCGGCCGTGTTCTCGGGTCCATGCCTTGAGGAGGGCGTGCATCGCGGTCGTCTTTCCGGCACCGGCCGGGCCGATGAGCAGGTCGATCTGGCGGCGAGATGTTGCTATCGCCGTGATGGCGTCGGCTTGGTTGCTGGTGAGCATGTGGCCGTTGTGCAGGCGGCGTACGATGTTTTCGACGGTACGCGCGGTCGCCCAGGGGGCGGTGCGGCTTTCGGCGCGCTTGAGGAGGCGGTCTTCGGCAGCCAGGACAGCGGTCGAGGAGTAGCGGGTCGCGTGGCGGGGGCGGAAGGTGGAGGTGCCGTCCTCGCGCTGGAACTCGGGCGGGCTGGTCGCGAGCTCGGGCGGCGTGAGTGCGATGGAGCTGTGCTCGGCGTACGCCACGATTCTGGCAACCACCTGCTCGCGATCTTCCGCGGTCGGGAATCGCCAGGCCATGGTCTGGCGGGAGGCCTCGGCCCAGAGGTTCCAGTGGCGCCAAGTTGCGCGCTTGCTTCCGACCTCGGCGACGACGCGGGCGCCGATCTCCTCGATGGTCGCTTCGAGGATCTGGCCTGCGGAGACGGTTGTTGGGGCGTACGCGGGCGTCGTTCTCACCCAGGCGGTCGCGTCTGTGCGAAGGATGCGGCCGGCTCTGGCTCGCCAGTCGCGAGTGAGGTCGGCGAGGGATCGCAGCCGCTTCTCGGGGCGGGTGGCCAGGGTCGCTTGGGCGCGGAGGGTGACGATCGTGGTGTTGCCCGGCCTGCGGCCGTGCCGATCGACGTACTCGCGGATCAGCCGCTCCTTCTCCACCTCGATCGCCCGCGTACGGCTTGAGAACTCCTTGATCAGCGTGTCGGGGACGGCGGCGATCTCCCACTGTGGGTTGCGGTCGGCGCCTCTCCCCCGCTGCTCCCATTCCAAGCCGAAGGTGCCGGTGATCCGGTCGGCGAGCACGGCGTTGTAGTACGCCGAGACTGCCGTGACCGCGGCGTGCATCGGGCGGCTGTCGAGGCTGCGCCATCGGCCGTCGAGCTCGGCCTGCACCTTGTTCGACATCACTACGTGCGTATGGAGCTGTGGGTCGCCGGCGCGGGAGTCCCAGTGGTCGTACGCGGTCGCGAGGATGCCCCGTCCGCTGACCTGGGAGACGGCGCCATCGGCGTTTGCGACGCCAACCCTGGTGGCAGCGACCTCGCGTTCGATGTAGGCGAGGACGTCGTCGACTGCAGCGTGGTGCGCGGCGAGAAGCAGCTCTTGAGTGTTCGCGTCCGCCAGACCCCACAGGACCGAGACCGACTTCGGGACGCTGAAAGTGAAGTCGTAGCCCGCAACCGCGCGCCGCCCGGACTGGGCGGCTTCCTCGTCCTCGATGCGCGCCTTCTCGGTCGCGCGGTCATCAGCCGAGAGGCTGGTATCGAGCTGACGTATGCACTCCTCGACTCGCTCTTCCGCCGTCTTGTACTCGGGATAAGCACGACCCAGCGGCTCCCCTGTGACCGGGTCGCGACCGAGACCGATGAGAAGCGCGAGCTGTGCTTCGGTGACCTGTGCACCCTCGACGATGCGGCCACCTCCGAGCCCCGAGAGACCCGATCCGAGCCAACGTCCAGGCGGCGTTCCTGCTTCGGCGTAGTAGCGGGTCAGTGGCGTGGACAGCGAACGGTTGCCATCACCTGCTGCCACGCTACGCAGGAGGTACTTGTAGCCGTCCCCGGCGTGCATCACGCGCATTGACACGGTCATGGTCATCACCTCCCCATGAGGCTGAGGTATGCATGCACACCCGTGGGGTGCTCGGGGTCGTGGAATGAGGAGGTGGCCAAGACTTGGTGGCCGACGAGCGGATCATGGTGGCACGCCTGTCCGGGACAGCGCGGCGACATGTCGATGAGGGCTCGGACCGGAAGACCGCGATCGCGGACGTGGCCGCGATCGCCATGGTCGACGGTCGGCCGCGTACGGATCTGTTTGTGGCAGCCGCGTGCCCGGGACCTGGGCGGATGCCTGCACTCCCCCACGGCCCAGGTCACGGGGCGCCGCATCGCGCCGCTGGTACACGTCGGGACGGATGCGGAGTGGGTCAAGGAGATCGCCGAGTCGGCCCGTGCCCGGTTGCCGGCGGACTCTGCCCGGACCGGGATCGGCTACCTTTCCCCACCGGATCCGGCGGGACAATGGCCCAGACCACGGGGCCAGGGCTGGACTTCTCTCTGCTCGTGCTCGTGGTCCTTGATCTGCTGCGTCGTCCCGCGGCCCGAGCGGTCCCGGGGGCACCGGTGCCTGACAGAGTCAAGTTCAGCATTCGCGCCCTTTCTGTGGCGAAACGTCGCGTGACGGGACAGCCGGAGCACTACCGTTGTGGCTCGTGATCGAGTTCCTTAAGCTGATCCTCGACTTGGCGACGAAGGCTGTTCCGGGCATGGTCAGCAGGAGCGAGCGCGACCGATCGGCCCAACTCGGTGCGGAGCTCTTCCTCTTCTATGTCCAGTTGAACGATGCGTTGGTGACTGCAGATCAGATCGTTGTCCTGCTGGAGCTCTACGAGAGGCAGCTGGCTGACGCAATTCGAGTCACAGGGCAGCGCCGGGACACGTGGGTGCGACGCGAACTCCTCGAGGTGGTACGCAAGCAACTCACTAGCATCCAGTTGATAGGGGAGCGGCTAGATGACTTGAATTGGGAGTTGCAAGTGCTCGACGGCAAGTCCGTCGCCGCACTCACGTTCCTCCTGGACGAGAAGGTGTCGGCACTGGCTGTGGTCTTCGAGATGCTTCGCTACGGCAGACTGCCTCTGCGGATTGAAGGAATCATGATCGATGACCCTTTGACCGAACTGCCCGAAATCCGCACTACCCGGGTCTTCGAGTTCCGCGACGAGGCGGAAGCGTCTGCGATCTCTGTGTACGGAGAGCCTCAGACCGCAGCGGTGTCAGACCGGGAGGCCCTTCGTCAGGTCCGCACGTATCTCGCAGTGCGGAAGCCGAGGGAGGAGTTGCAGCACATCCGGGACAACCTAGAGCAACTGCGGGAAGCCATCGCATCAAACTTCACCATCCACGACATTCTCCTCCACGCCGGTGACCCCCGCATCGCAGAAAGGCAACGTTACCGCTAGCCGATGCGCAAAGGGATCCTTGAGGCGTCTACAGAAGAGGTGGCGGTGGGCATCCCGAATCACGGAGTCCTCCTCGATCTGCCATTCGTGTGGTCCTGCGTTGGTGGAGGGTTACTCCGTGCGGGCGGGACCTGTCGGCGAAGATGTGGCCATGGCGATTCCGGAGGCAGATCTCGATCGGATCGAGTTGTGGTGCAGGGCGAGGGTTCCGGAGGATCTGTGGAATCAGGTCAAGGTCGAGGCGGATATCGCTCCGCGGCATGTGACCATCGTCGAGGTGAGGCCGCCCTGGGACGGGGTGGGCGAGCACACTCGGTTCCCGATCGCGAGGCTTCGTTACACCTCGTCTTCGACGCTCTGGGCGATCTACTGGCGTGACAGGAACATGAAGTTCCACGCGTACGACGACCGGAGGCCGCCGTCGAGTGACGTCGCCGAACTGCTCGACTACATCGCCGACGGAGGCGATCCCATCTTCTGGGGCTGAACCGCTCGAGAATTTACTTTGCGGGCTGCGTCTGCAGTCTCACCTCGCTACCGAGCGCTCGCCGTCCATGCCTCGGCCCTGACGCCGATCAATCGCGCCAGCAAACCTGGCCGCCGGCTAAACGGTGGGTGACCTGCACAAACAAGTTGCTCATCCCGACGGAGCAACCACCCCGAAACCCGCCCGCCGGACGGTCCGATCACCAGCTCGGGCGCGGGCATCCTCACGATGGATGAGCAACGCAAGCGGACCGCAGCGGACGATGCCGAACCCAAATTGCCCGTTGCGTAAGGTACCCCGGTGGGTGCCTAATGGGACGAGCGCCTGAGCCGCGGAGCTCGGGTCCACCTCTCGGCGCACGTCCTCGCAGAGCGCCGTTTGCTCGCCGAGGAAGGTGAATTTCTGTGATCGATCCGGGCCGAATCCTTGCGATCGCGACTTGCGTAGGAGCGCTTGCCGCAGGGGCGTCGTGTGCCAGTTCGGAGCGCAACAGCTCCCCCAGCAACGATCCGACCTCGACGAGCACGCCGACCGACGAGCCGACCTCGGACACCGAGATCGCTTCGGCAGCAGCGGTGAAGACGGTCGAGGACTACTTCGACGTACTCGACGCCGTTCGCCAGAGGAATGACCGAACGCTCAAGAACCTGCGCGACGTCGCGGTGAGCACCCAGCTCACCGCTCAGACCCGCCTGGTCGAGAACGAGCGGGCCAAGAAGCTCACACAGGTCGGCGATACCGAGCTGGCTGACATCAAGGTCGAGTCGGTGAACCTCGACAACTCCGATCCCGACGCCGGCAAGGTCCCGACGGTGATGGTCGACGTCTGCTGGGACGTGAGTGGTGCCGACCTCGTCGACAAGAACGGCAACTCGGTGGTCAGTCCCGACCGTGCCGACGTTGGTTGGACGCGTTACACAGTGGCCAACTACGACTACCAGAGTGACCCAGTGTCCGGGTGGCGGGTCGCCTCCGGGAAGGACCTGCGGCAGCCGCCATGCGAAGCCTGATCCGAGCACTGACCTTGGTCTGCGTCGTCGCGGGCCTGGGGGTGCTCGGCCAAGGCCCGGCGTACGCGGATCCCGGATGCCAGCAGATCGACCCGATCAGCGGCGAGTGCACGGTCTCCGTCGAGGTGCCGGGTGACGGAGGCGGCAACGGACAGCCCGAGCCCGCCGGGGATGGACCGAAGGACACCGGGAGCGGGTCACCGTGCTACTGGGATGGGGCGATTGGCAAGGCCGGTCCGGTGCCGTGCCTGAGCCCGTACGGATCATGGAACAACAACTACGGCTGCTACATCGATCTCGCCGACCCTCCTCCCCCGGCCGGTGATCCCGCCTGGAAGGGTCACGAACTCGGGGATGGCGCGGTCTACAACTGCTATCAGCCCCAGACGACGCTGCTGATCCAGATCTGGTCACCGACGCCACCTCCCGGAGCAGCCGCCGGACCATCGCCTCGCGAGGTCGCGCAGATGGCCGTCGACAAGCTCCACCTCAAGGCGGTCGACATCGGGATCACCCCCGAGCCTGGACCCGACAGCATCGGGCTCGTCGGCATGCCGGTCTGGCTCTGGGCGAGGCAACCCAACGAGCAGACCTACGGCCCGGCAACCGCCTCCGCGTCCGCCGGCGGGATCACGGTCACTGCGACGGCGCGGGTCCACGCGATCACCTGGGACATGGGCGACGGCACCACCGTGGAGTGCCGGACCGCCGGGACACCCTACGACCCGAAGTACGGCAAGGAGGCGTCGCCCGACTGCGGCCACGTCTACAAGCTGTCGTCGGCGAGGGAGCCGAATCGGAGATACACGGTCACCGCCACTTCGGCGTGGGTGATCACCTGGCAGGGAGCCGGACAGACCGGAACGATCCAGATGAACGGCCTGAACCGCTCGGTCGACATCGCGGTCGGAGAAGCGCAGGTGCTCGTGAGGTAGCGGGCAGAAGCAGGGCGTACGCATGAGCAAGGCAGCAATCGAAGAGAACCGGTTCACCGGGACCACCCCGGCGCCGCGCTTGGTCCCGCCTCCGAAGGTCCGGCGCAGACCCGTGCACATCGTCGCCACCGTCGCTGCCATCGCTGCCGGCGCGGCCATCGCGGCTTGGGGATGGGCCGCGGTCACCACCACCGAGACTGTGGTCGCCGCCCGCACCACCATCGAACGCGGCTCCATCATCACGGCCGACGACCTCACCACGACGCAGATCTCCGGCGACAACACGATCCGGGTCGTGCCCGGCGACGAACTCGACGAACTGGTCGGCACACGCGCCGCCCTCGACATCGCGGAGGGCGGATTGCTGACACCGGAGATGACGACGAAGGACAACATGCCGCCCGCCGGCCAGTCGATCGTCGGGATCTCCCTCACCCCTGCCCAGGTGCCGGCTGTCACCTTCCGCAACGGTGACAAGGTACGTGTCGTCGCCACGACCGGTGAAGGAGGTGAGCCATCCTCCGGAACCCCGCTCTCGACGAGCGCCGAGGTGGTCTCCTCGAGCGTCGACGAGACCACCGGCAACACCGTGGTCAACGTGCTGGTCCCCTACGCCGACGCGACCGTCCTCGCCGACCGCGCCAGCACCGGCAACATCGCGATCGTCATGGACCCGCTGGAGCCCTGATGGCCGTCATCGCGCTCGCCTCGGCCTCGGGATCACCCGGGGTCTCCACCACCGCGCTCGGTCTCGCGATGAAGTGGCCGCGTCCTGTCCTGCTCGTTGAGGCGGACCCGACCGGAGGATCGTGGATCCTGGCCGGCTACCTCCGAGGACACACACAACCCGGCCCCGACCTGGTCGACCTGATGCTCTCCCCGCTCGGCCCGGCCGAGGCCCTGCCACGCGTCGCCACCGCGCTCCCGGGCTCGACCACCGTCTCGTACGTCGCAGGAACCCGCACCCACATCCAGGCTGCGGCACTTCGCGACCACTGGTCACACCTCGCCGACGCACTCGCCAATCTCGACGCAACCGGGCAGGACGTGATCATCGATGCTGGACGCCTGGGGTTGGCCGGCTTGCCCGAGCCACTCCTGTGCGCCGCTGACCTCACGGTCCTGGTCACGCGAACCCATCTGCCCGCGCTCATGGCCGCCCGCTCATGGGCAGAGACCGTCACCCAGCCTGGGATCGGATGGCGCTGGCCGGGTCTGCTCCTGGTCGGTGAGGGCATGCCCTACACGGCGCGTGAGATCTCGCGACTCCTCGGCCTGCCCGTCGTGGCTGAGATCGAGGACGACACGGCCGCGGCCGCCGTCTTCCACCGAGGCGCGGCGCGTCCCCGGCGCTTCGAGTCGGGGACGTACGCCCGCTCGCTGCACGCCGCGACCGAATCGCTGCTGGCGGAGGTCGGCCGCTCCCGCGAGGCCGTCGTCCAGGAGGCAGCGAGATGACCGGCCAGTGGGAGCCCTACCGCCCGGACGTGACGAGCCTGCCGCTCTTCGCCCCAAGGCTGCGAGCCGTCGAGGACGAGCCGAACCGCAACAACGGGCACGCCGTTCCGGCCGCCCTGGTGCCCATTGCGACGACGAGCGGCATCGACTGGTCGCTCGTCGCGTCGTTGCGCTCGCAGGCGTCCGAGCAGCTGTCGCAGGCGGTCGCGGCGGAGTCGCAGACCCTTGACCGCCACGCCCAGGAGGAGCTCGGCCGCGCGATCGTCCTGGAGCTGCTCGAAGCCGCGATGGCCGAAGCGGTGAATACCGGCGATCCGTCGTGGACCGTGGAGCACCAACGCGCGGTCGCCCAGGCCGTGTTCGACTCGCTCTTCCGGCTCGGCCGTCTCCAACCTCTCGTCGACGACGACCGGGTCGAGAACATCATCATTTGCGGCCACGACAATGTCACGCTCGACCTGGTCGACGGATCCCAGATCCCAGGTCCTCCGGTGGCCGACTCCGACCAGGAACTCATCGACTTCCTGGTCTTCCTGGCCTCGCGCAGCGAGGTCAACGCCCGCGGCTTCTCCGAGGCCCAGCCGAAGCTCCATCTCCGACTCGATGACGGCTCCCGGCTCGCGGCCGCGGCCTGGGTGATGCCCCGTCCCTCCGTCGTCATCCGCCGCCATCGCCTGATGGAGGTGACTCTCGAGGACCTCGTACGCCGCGACATGCTCACCCCAGTGGCCGCATCCTTCCTCCGAGCAGCCGTCAGAGCCCGCAAGTCGATCGTCGTCTCCGGCGCCCAAGGAGCCGGCAAGACCACACTGGTCCGGGCATTGTGCGCCGAGATCGACCCGGCCGAGGCGATCGGGACGTTCGAGACCGAATACGAGCTCCACCTCCACCTGCTCCCCGAACGACACCGGATCGTGCACCCATGGGAAGCCAGACCGGGCTCCGGAGAGCGCGGGCCGGACGGTCGCCAAGCGGGCGAGTTCACGCTGGACGAGGCGTTGGTCGACTCGTTCCGGTTCAACCTGAGCAGGCAGATCGTCGGCGAGGTCCGGGGCAAGGAGATCTGGGCCATGATCAAGGCGATGGAGTCCGGCACCGGCTCGATCTCCACCACCCACGCCTCCGACGCCGTCGCCGCGGTACGCAAGCTCGTCACCTGCGCCATGGAAGCCGGCCCGCACGTCACCCAAGAGCTGGCGACGTCGAAGCTCGCCGCGACCGTCGACCTGATCGTGCAGCTCTCCCTCGAGACCGAGACCGCCAACGGCACCTCAAGGCGAACCCGCAAGGTCGCGGAGATCATCGCGTTGGCTCCTGGGGAGCGCGAGACCGGCTACGCCACCACTCACGTCTTCACGCCGGACGCAGCCGGCACCGCAGTACCCATGGTGCTCCCCGATGAATACCGGGCGCTCGCCCGGCACGGCTTCGATCTCGGCGGCTACCTCACCGCCCAACCATCAGGGGCATCGCGATGACCACCCAGCTCTTCATCGCGGCGCTCAGCGGCGGACTCGTCGCCGGTGGCCTCGTCGGCCTGATCCGGGAAATACGAGGCGTTCCGGTCACCGACCGCCCCAACAGGGATCGCCTCCGGCTCCCGCCGATCTCCAGGCGTACGCAGCTCCTCCTCGGGGTCGGAGTCGCGCTCGGCGCCGTCGGCTGGCTGGTCACCGGGTGGCCCCTGGCACTGGTCATCGCGCCCGCGGCGACCTTCGGTCTCCCCTATCTTCTCGGCGCCCCTGATGCGAAGGATCGCATCGAGCGCCTGGAAGCGCTGGAGGAGTGGACCCGATCCCTCTCTGGGGTTCTCACGGTCGGCATCGGACTCGAGCAGGCGCTGATCACCACTCTGCGGTCCACACCGGATTCCATCGCCGACGAGGTCGGGCTCCTGGTCGCTCGGCTTCGGGCGAGATGGGCGACCGAGGAAGCCATCCGTGCGTTCGCCAACGATCTCGACGACGCCACCGGCGACCTGGTCGCCGGCAACCTCATCCTCGCCGCCCGCAGACGAGGCGCCGGCCTGGCGAACGTGCTCGAAGGTCTCGCCGAATCGGTCGCCGACGACGTACGTGCTCGGCGGCAGGTCGAGGCCGACCGCGCCAAGCCGCGCGCCACCGCACGTTGGGTGACGATCATCAGCGCGACCGTGCTCGTGATCCTCGGACTGACCGGCGACTACATCGAGCCCTACGGCAGCCCGCTCGGCCAGATCATCCTGGCCACACTGCTCACCGCGTACGTCGCCACACTCCTGTGGATGCGCCGGATGGCAGACGGTCGGAAGCTTCCCCGGATCCTCGGAGCGTCGGACGCAACTCGGACACCAACAGATGCCACCCTAACGCCCCTCTCGGGAGGACCGGCATGACGACAACAACCCTGCTCGGGATGATGCTCTCCGGCGGCCTTATCGGCCTCGGAGTCGCCCTTCTGGTCATCTGGTTCACTCCGGCCCAACCTGACCTCGCCGACGCAGCACGACGCCTCTCCCCCACACGGATCAGCCACCCGGATCTGGAGACCGGCACCGCGACCGGCAAGGAACGCCTCGGCATCTGGGCGATGCGTACGCTTCCCGTCGGTCTCTGGGCCCGAACGCCGACACGCGAGCTCGCCTTACTGCGCATCCCGCTTGCGCGGTTCTACGGCGACAAGCTCATCTACGCTGCCCTCGGGTTTGTGATCCCGATCGGGCTCACGACACTCCTGTCAGTCATGCGGATCCCGCTGCCTTTCCCGATCCCGGTCGTGGCCTGCATCGGTTTGGCGGTCGTGATGTTCTTCCTCCCCAACTACAACGCGATCGACGACGCCAAGAGGGCTCGTCTGGAGTTCAACCGAGCACTCGGCGCCTACATCGACATGGTCGCGCTCGAGCGGACCAACGGCGCCGGCGTACGCCGAGCCATGGAGACCGCTGCGAGCGTCGGCGACTCGTGGGTCTTCACCCGCCTCGCCGAGGAGCTCAACCGATCCCGATGGTCCGGGCTGCCGCCATGGGACGCCTTACACACCTTGGCCATGGAGCTCGGCCTGCCCGACCTCGACGACTTCGCCGACATCATGCGCCTGTCCGGAGAGGAAGGAACCGCAACGTATGCCACCCTCCGTGCGCGCACCGCCTCCATGCGCACCGCCATGCTCAACGACGAGCTGACCGAGGCAAACGCCATCAACGAGCGCATGTCCATCCCCGGTTCCCTGCTCGGGGTGATCTTCATGGCGATCCTGCTCGCCCCCTCACTCCTCCGGATGATGCCCAGCTGAAAGGAGAATCGAATGCTTCGCATCTACTTCCTAGTCACCGCCCTCTGGTTCACGACGCTGGAGAGCCGCCTTGGTCCACCGCCCAGGAAGGACGAGCGTGGATCGGTGACGATCGAGAACGTTCTCTGGGCAGTCGCCGTTATCGGGATCGTCGCCATTGTCGTCGGCGCGATCACCGCGTACGTCAGGTCTCAGTCGTCGGGCCTCAGGTAGGTCGGTCATGGTCCCGAGGAAGCGAAGACGAGACGAGCGAGGTGCGGCATCGATCGAGATGGTCGTGCTGCTCCCCGCGCTCTTTGCGGTGCTCTTCCTCGGGATGCAAGGCGCGCTCTACTACCACGCGCGCACGATCGCGATCGCGGCCGCGCAGGAGGGCGCACGGGCAGCCGCGGCTCAGGACGGTCGGTCCAGCGATGGGGTGCAGGCGGCGTACGCCTATCTCAACGGGGCCGGCGACTCGTTCAAGGTCTCGCACGCCTCCGCCGACCGCACAGCGACGACCGCCGTCGTCCAGGTTCGTGGCCACGCGCTCTCGGTCATCCCTGGCTGGAGGCCGGAGATTCGACAGCATGCCCGCGCCGAAGTCGAACGGCTCACTGCTCCGGGTGAAACCCGATGATCAGGCAAGCACGAGACGAGCGAGGGTCTGCCTCGATCGAAGTGGCCATCGGTCTACCTGCGTTCATCCTCTTCGTCGGGCTGATCATCGCTGGCGGTCGACTCGCGCTCGCGCATCAAGCGCTGCAGACAGCAGCGGCGGATGCCGCCCGGTCAGCATCGATTGCTCGTGATGCTGGCTCGGCAGACTCCGCCGCCCGCAGGGAAGCGCACAACAGCCTGAGCAATCAAAACCTCCGTTGCCGAAGCACCGACGTCAGGATCGATACCAGCGGCTTCCGGGTGCCGACAGGCCGGCCCGCCGACGTCAGGGTCACCTTGACATGCCGCGTCGACCTGGCCGATCTGTCCGTTCCCGGCGTGCCAGGAAGCCGCCTGATCACGGCCACCATGATCAGCCCGATAGACACCTGGCGCGAACGGGGCCCGTCATGAGATCGCGTCCGACCGACCGCGACGAGCACGGGTCCGCAACCATCTGGATGGTCACTGCCTCGTTCGCAATGAGCATCATCGTCGGCCTTGCCGTCGATCTCGGGGGCCAGGCGCACGCACAGCAACGTACGCACGATCTCGCTGCCCAAGCCGCCCGAGCCGGAGCCGAGGAGGTGGTCGCGGCACCCGCGGTGGAAGGTAGGTACGCCCACATCGACGCCGGCACTGCAGGCCGGGCGGCGCGCTCATATCTGAACCGAGCGGGAGCCAGGGGAACCGTCCGCGTCCGCGGCAACCGGATCCAGGTTGCGGCCGTCGACACCTACCGCACTCGCTTCCTCAGCATCATCGGCATCGACACCGTACGCGTGGACGGCGAAGCCGAAGCCGTGCTCGTCCGCAGCCTCAACGGAGTTGAGCGATGATCGGCACACGGATCCGCGGGCTGGTGGCGTGCCTCGCCATCCTGGTTC
Organism: Nocardioides sp. NPDC051685; assembly: GCF_044453405.1. Taxonomy (NCBI): domain Bacteria; kingdom Bacillati; phylum Actinomycetota; class Actinomycetes; order Propionibacteriales; family Nocardioidaceae; genus Nocardioides; species Nocardioides sp. NPDC051685. The sequence goes on from NZ_JBITCR010000002.1 coordinate 695,702, forward strand.
TTCTGGTCGGCGCACCGGCGGCAATGCTGCTCCTCGGCGCGATCCCACGCTCCGACGGATTCGAGTGGCGCGACCTGGTGCGCCAGGACGACGGATCACTCGCACTCCAGGTGATCACCGCGTTCGCCTGGATCACCTGGGCCTGGTTCGCAGTCACCATCGTGCTCGAGGTCGTCGCTCGCCTGCGCAGCGTCAGAGCGCCACGATTCCCTGGACTGCCCCAGGCATCAGCAAACCGGCTGGTCGGAGCTGCAGTACTGTTGTTCGTCGCAGTGCCCGCCGCAGCGCCAGCCGTGGCGCCGCTTCGTGCAACGGCGCCACCGATGCCCGAGACACCGCCTGCAGCTCCTGTCTCTGCCACACTCGAGCCGCCGTCCCCGGTCGTCGATCAGTCAGCGGCGAAGACTCCGCCGACCACGAGTTACACCGTCAAGCGCGGCGATAGTCTCTGGCGCATCGCCGAGTCGCACCTCGGCGCCGGGACCCGGTTCACCGAGATCGTCGACCTCAACCCGGAAGCGCTCAATGGCAACGCCGACTTCCTCCCCATCGGCCTCGTACTCCGGTTGCCCGTCCTGACCCCTCGCGTCAACGAGGAGACCTACGTCGTCCAACCCGGCGACACGCTGGCCGAGATCGCCCAGGACGAGCTGCACGACCCCGAGCGCTATCCGGAAATCTTCGACGCCTCCCGAGGCACGCGCCAGCCCGACGGCGAGCGTTTGACCGATCCTGATCTGATTCGTCCTGGCTGGTCCCTCACGATCCCAGCCACAGATCAGCCTGGCGCGGCACCTGGTCCCACGCCAAGACATGCTTCGCCGCCTGCGCCTGAACCTCCGCCCACCGCAACCCGGCGCCCCAACGATACGAGCGATCCTGAGCAGCCCTCGTCCGCTGATGAACACGAGTCGGACGCGGACGCCGACCCGCCTTGGTTGCTGGCTGGTCTGACCGGCGCCGGAGCCGTCCTTGCCGGCGGTCTCTTCCTACTCGTACGTCGCAACCGCCGGATCCAGCGCCGCTACCGCATCCCCGGCCACGTCATCACCCAGCCGCCGGCCAAGCTCGCGCCTGTCGAGAAGAGCATCCAACGCGAAGGCCGCGACCCGGCCATGCTCATCGAGCACCTCGACCGACTCCTCCGGATGCTCCCCCAGGGCGAGCAACCACGCCTGATCGCCGTCGAAGTCGGCCATAACCAGATCACCCTTCACCTCGCTGAGCCCACCTCACTCCCCCGCCCCTGGACCGGCAGCCACACCACCTGGACCGCGCCGGCCGACGCGGAGACGACCGATACTGGCGAACCCGCGCCCTACCCACTGCTCGCCTCATTAGGGAAGTCCGAGGATGGCCACCTGTGGCTGCTCAACCTCGAAGAAGCCGCGGTCGTGAACTTGGCTGGAGACCGCGACCGCACCGAGGCGCTGACCCGCCACCTCGCCGCCGAGTTGGCGGTCACCCCCTGGTCAGCCCTCGTCGAGGTCCACCTGCAGCGCATCGGCGTCGAGCTCACGAGCATCGACCCCGTACGTCTACGCCATCACGGCAGCGACACGGAGTTCGTCAACAAGGTTGCGGCCGAACTCGATCCAGCTGGACGTCTCCCCGGCTTCGACCCCGACCGCTACCGAGCCGTCCTCCTGCCCGAGGACTGCGAATCGGCCCGGCACCTCGTCAATGCCATCACGACAGCCACCGACCGACCCGGCGCGGCCGTCGTCATCATCGATGCCCACCCCGATCTCGGCGCACACACCATCACGATCGCCGAGACCGGCGACCTCACCATCACCCACCCCATGCTCCGCGACGTACACCTTCATGCCGCTGGCCTCATCGAGGACGAAGCAGCCCTCTGCACCGCGATCGTTGAGGCGACCCGCGAGACCCGGAACGAACCCATGCCGGTCAACAACAACTCCGCCGACGACATGGAGCCCCTCATCGACGCCGCCGGCGCGCTCCGCCCCGAGTACGTCCACGAGCGCCCCGACTCCGATCAGGAACCGGCTGGCCCCATGTCGCTCCTTCCAGAGCCCACCGAGACGTACGCACGAACGGGCGACACCGGTGACGAGATCCGACAGATGGCCCCGGTCGCAAGCATCGCCGCGCGGGAGCGCGTCGCCGCTGTGGACCCGGCCATCGACCAAGCAGTCGCGAAGTGGAACTCGCCCACGTGCGACCTCCCGAAGCTGACCCTGCTCGGCCCAGTCCACCTCCGCGCGAACGGCGACGTACCCGCGGTCCGGCGGGCGTACCTCGCCGAGATGCTGACCTACCTGTTCCTCCACCCGAACGGCGTCAGCACCCACGAGTTCCTCGACGTCACCGGCGTCAGCCGCAGCCGCCTCACCATCGACCTGGCCCGCTTGCGCAGCTGGCTTGGCACCAACCCGATCACCGGACACGACCACCTCCCGGACGCGCGCGAAACTGCCGCGGCCAAACGCCTCGGCCATCCCGCGTACGAGGCCGAGGACATCCTCGTCGACTTTGATCTGTTCCGGCGCCTTCGCGCCCGCGGTGAAGCCCGCGGCGCCGATGGCATCTCGGATCTGATCGCGGCCCTTCGCCTCGTCTCCGGCGAACCGTTCTCGCAACTGCGCGACAAAGGCTGGTCCTGGCTCATCGATGGTCAGCGTCACGACCACATCGCGATCTCGATGATCGTCGACACCGCACACATAGTGGTGAGCCGAGCCCTCGCCGACGGTGACAACGACGTAGCTCGAGAAGCAGCCGACATCGCCCTCAGGGCCGCGCCGCACGACGACATCCCCCACCTCGACTTCGCCCGAGTCCTCACCGCAACCGGCCACCAAGGGCTGGCCGAGAAGGAGCTCGACGACCACATCTACAACCGCGACGACGGAGAGGGCCCTGTCGAGCCGCCCGCGCGTTCCAAGCGAGCCGCCGGCTGACGGCCGAGCAACCAAGTGGAGTTCGACCGGCCCTGGACGCCTCCGTTCTGCTGCTGGCGCTGCCCACGACTCCGCTGGTCACCGCGCGGAGCGTCGCGCCGATCGCCATGCAGCCAAGCGGGATCTGCGTGGGACTCTCAAGGCCGCCCAGGCTGACAGGCGTGGCTGAGTTAGTTAGTCGCGCTCGGAGTCCTGCCGCATGCTGCCTTGCGGCACGAGTAGCAGCATCAGCCCGAGAGTCAGCACGATCGTTGGGATGAACAACCACTGACGCTTCTGCAGTTTCGCCAAAGCACAGTCGGCACGTATCCGTTCGCCGCTCGCACTTATCTCGTCACTGGGACCGTCGTAAGCCTGGTGCTCGTGGCTGCGGATGGGCGGAGTCGCGTCAGTCGCCTCGTACTGGCGCCACACGCACTTGATCTTGACCGGATCCGGGTCCGCGCTGGGACTGCCGCTGGCGTCGTACGTCAACGTGGTTGGCCACAGGAGCAGAAGGAACCCGAGGATCGACACCACCGCCAGGGTGATGCCGTTCAGCTTGCGCTTTGACCGTTCGTTCACGTCAAGGTTCTATCTGACTCAGCGGCCAAGAGTTGGGTGGCTCGCCCTTCGCGGCCGAGGCGCATCCTCCGATTGACCGCGTGCCTCGTCACTTTCGCGGTGGTCAGCCAGCCATCTCAGTGAGCACGACCCACAGAGCGAGCATGAGACAGACGATGCCCGAGATCGCTGCTCCCAGCCGGGTCATGACCGTGTAGAGGTCGGACGGCTCCGCCTCTCGAAACTTCCACCCTTCATTTAGGAAGAAGTGGATCTGAGGCCGAAATGCGATGAAGAAGCACCACGCCGCGACGGCCAAGAAGAAGATCACGAGAAGAACCACCACGATTGACCCCGCCCCCGATCTCAACTGTCGATGTCTTGGGCGGCGATGGCCTCGTCGACCGCTTCTTCGGCGATCGACTCCCAGTCCGCGTCGTGTTCAGCAAGCATCTTGCGCCATGTGAGGCGATCGACCTCGTTGAAGTGGCTGGTGTCTGCGCGTTGGCCATCAGGAGGAGCGGGGAGCTCGGCAGGGATCATCGCTTCGGGCAGCGATTGGTAGATGACGTGGTCGAACTCGATGAGGATCCGTCGGACCGCATCGAGCAGTTCCTGGCGCTTCGGTTCGCTCGTCGCCGCCGGGCGCGCGTTGATCGCTGCGTCCAGAAGTGCCACCGGTTCGATCCACTCGGCTGCCGCCTGCTTCAACGCTGCGCCGCCGCTCTTGGCATCCTTTGCCTCGGTCAAGATCGCACGGATCCCATCCTTGTCCTCCGGATCAAGGCTGATCGCGTTCTGGTCAGCCTCGGCGCCGAGGGTCCCTAACGCATGCAGCGCTGTGTCGCGGTCGATCACATCGTCGCGCTCGTGACCGGGAGACTCCCGCAAAGACTCCAACAGCGGGTCGAGGTCCATGTCGCGCTTCATCCGGTCGACCAGGTCTTCGGCGATCGAGGCTGGTACGGGGCGCTCCGACTGCGCGAGTGCCTTCATGAACAGCTCGTAACCGTCCGGGTCCTCCAAGATGGTGGTCCAGATGCCGTTAGTGATCTGCACGGCCCACAAGTCACCTGGTCCGGCCGGCCATGCGACCTCAGTTAGGACGTAGCCGAGGCGATCGACGACCTCGCCGGTTGGCAGGTTGGGGAGGTCCTCACCGTCGGGCAAGGTGGCATCGAAGATGAGATCTTGCATCGCAGGCTTTTCCAGCGCCTTGACCAGATCGTCTGATGGAACAATCCGCCCCGAAGGGTCCGTATCCGGTTCGCCGCAAGACGCCAACACGCCGGTTCCTGTGACTGCCAGAAGCAACGTCGCCAGGATCCTGACCACTGCCTTACTCAACCTTCGCCTCTCTCCGTGTCTCCGTGCTCACGCGCATTCTCCATCTGGTCGACCGATCGTTCCAGAAGGGTCGCCGCCTGGAAGGCTGGGGTCCCCGTCGTCGAGCGATGTGCGCTCCAAGCCTCCTCCTGCTCTGGGGTCCACTGGTCCATCGCGATCGGCTTCCCGCCGCTCAGGAGTTCGGGCGGGAGAGAATCGGCGGGCAGATTGCGATACACGGCGGCGTCGATCATGCCTTGGAGTCCGACACGCGAGTCGTTACTGCGGGAGGCGATCTGGTCCTGAATCTCGCTGACCGAGTCGATGTCGTTCATGCCGACGAAGTGCTTCTCGGCCTCGTCAATGCCCAGTTTTCCGGCATCGCCGATCGCGCCACCAACGAACGGGATCTTGCCGGTACCCTCGGACAGCACCTTCTCGGCCACCCAGCCGCCGGCCTTCCATTTGCCGTCGCCCTCGCCGCTTCTGATCGTGTCGGACTCGTAGCCTTGCGCGACCTGTTCCTTGTCGAACCCATCTTCCAGTGCCGCGCGCACGTTCGCGTAAGGATCGATCACGCTGGTCTCGAGGTCGTTCGTGTCGCCTGGCAGTTCCTTGTCGAGGCTTGCCGCAAGGTACGCGTCCGCGTTGGCTCGTGTCATATTGTAGGCGACTTCGTCTCGACCGATGTCCCCGAGAACCTCGCGGACTCCAGACACGCCCAGGTCCCCCAGGTTCATGGTGACTGTGCGGCTTCCAAGCGGTCCCTGGCTCGCGTCGATCCCCCCGTCAGAGGTCGCACTCCACACATCGGGCATGTACGCGGAGGCCACATGCGCCATCGAGCGCCGCAACTCTGGTGGCAGGCCCTGGTACTCCACCTTCTTGTCCGGGTTGTTCGGGTCGTCATGCTCAGGAACGATCCGCTTCTCCGCGGCCTCGAACGCCGCCGTGGCGATCTTCCCTGACTCCGGCGTCACATCCTCGGTCGTGGCAGCTACAATCGCGTCTCCGAAGTAGCGTTCGCTCGTGGGCCACATGTCGCTCTTGTCGCCCGTCGAGTGCGCTGGCCACTCGCGGTCAGCCATGTAGTACTCCACGCGCTCCGCACCTTCGGACGTTGTACTCGTGAAGAACTCCCTGGCTGCTTCGGGATTGTGGGACATCCCCTCGAAGAGTCCCCCGAACGGGTCATGACCCGATGGTTCTGTGAACTTCGCATCCGTGTCACCCGGCTTTGCGGGTGCTCGGTCTGCATCCAGATCGACCTCAGATTCGCCATGTGTGAAGTCGATCCGACGGGGATCTTGCGTAACATCCCACGGGAGCTTGCCATTCTCCGCGTAGTACTTCTGCTCGAACTCTTCCATGCTGTCGCCAGCCTGGTTCAAGAACCACGAGCCGTGATCGTCGTCGCGTAGCAGCGGGCCGAGGAGCTTGTAGCCGAGCATCTGCTCGCCCATGCTGTTGGTGGGGAACTCGGTTTCCCCACGTTCGATGAGGTTCTTGGCCCAGTTCGCCGAGACATGTTCATCGGTCGGTCCTGCGTTGTCTGACTCAATGCCCGATGTCGCGGTGGCGATGAGATGGCCCCAGGCGCGCTGTGAAGCACCGATGGTCTCGGGATCGTATCCATCCGGGCCGTCGGCAGTGTCGAACCGCCCCAAGATCGCTTGCTGGATGTTCATCACGCCGGCTGATCCGACGTCGTTCGCGATCCGGGTTGCAACAGTCGGATCACCGCCGAACTCATGGACGGCTTCGGTCAGCTTCTTGAGTTCCGACTCACTCATCGGCATTTCGCCGCTGAACTCGTGCCCTTCGCGCCCTTCGGCCAGAGGCCCGAGTTCATCGGCGATCCGGTCGGCGAGAGCCTTCTGATCCGCTACCGGAAGCGCGTCGACGTAACCGCCGTACGCACCCGGGTCGTTCATCAGTTCGTCGATCAGGGCCTTGCCCGACAGTCCACGCAATTTCGGCGGGAGGGTAGCGTCACGGATCGAACCGGTTCCGCCGTCGTACTGGCCGCCCTTGACGTTGCGCAGCACGGTGGCCAGCGCGGCGTCGGCCGCATCGGCCTTGGCTAGGGCATCAGCAATCTGAGAGCCCAGCTCTTTCATCTGCTTCCGGATCGACTCGGCTTCCTCCTCCGCCGTGTCCTCATTCTTTGCTTCCTTGATCGGAGTCGGGTCCGAAACAACGACAGCGCCGCCGGCACTGACATCGGCGACCCATCCGTGCCCCTTGATGACGCCCATGGCATCCCGCGCTGAGCTCTGAGCCTGCTTGATCTCCTCGGCGGCGTTATCCAGCGCGTCGATCACGGGAGAAACGCCGGCAGCGATGTCGTTCAAGTCTCCCTGAAGCCGCTTGTGTGAGATCACCGCGCTATCGGCAGAGTCACCCGTCCAAGTTCCCGGCGGCTTCCCGTGATCGACTTCATCTTGCAGATCGATGAAGCTCTTCCGGTCGGAATTCAACTTGTCGGCAGACTCGGCAAGGACGGCGGGTTCCCAACTCATGAGCTCTTCGTAGGTCAACATCAGAGCCTCCCCAGCCGTTGCATGTAAAAGTCGTCGGCTCCACCGCTCGGTGCTGCCTTCGGCGGTGCCTCCGAGGTCCGGCCTGCGTCGCCCGCGGTGAGTAGGTCTTGCTCGTGGATGCTCCTCGAGGCGGCGACCACGCCTCGATGGTGATCATGGGCAGCCTTCGTCCACTTCTGCATGTCGCTGTCCCAGTCAGCCTGCAGTCTGCCTGCCGGACCTGCGCTGTTGCTTCCTGGCATCGCCGAAGATACGGCGGCAATGTGGTCTCCGAGTTTGATCTTCGCTGCCTGATCGGCGGCGCTCTCGATGCTCTGAGCCGACTTCCTGACGTCGGCCGCCACCATCCGGATCTCTTGTCCGCTCCCCACATCGCCCCCGAGACTCGATCCGGTGGTCACCTGACCTAGGGCCACCGCACAGTTGATGAGATCAAAGCGAATTTACTTTGACCTGTCCATCTCATACCCGCACTCCGCCGTTCCAAACCAGATGCAAGGTAAAATCTACGCGTACCCCAATGACCCCGCGCTTGGCGCTATCTGGAGTCCCACCGCGAGCTGGCCCAATCGGTCGTGTCGTTGGTTGCGGCAGGGACGTTCTGTTGCTGTACTGCCCGACGATGGGCGACGCACGTAAAGAGTCTGTTGAGGTCCGCTGGCTGCGGCGGTTGGCCGCTGCGGGGTGGGAATCGTGGGTGGACGCGGCGGCGTGGGCGCACACCAACGGAGTCGGGGTCACCGCGATCGCTGCTCGACTCGATGCACCGATTCAGACGATCTCAAAGCGGCTCAAGTCCGCAGGGGTGCACGCCGGGCGACCCACGGTGCTCTCGGAGAAGGCCGAGCGGATGCTGGCCGAGCTTCGCGAGCTGCAGTCCGAGGATTCCCGCCACAAGGCTCGGTCCCATGAGTTGGGGCAGTGGCTCGCTCAGGTACGCGGTCAGCGCAAGCAGGGTCAGCATCGCGCGGTGATGGACCTACTCGACGAGATCGCCCCGGGATGGGACACGGTCCCACCGACACGCCAGCCCGGGCGCACCGCCAGCGAAGAAGAGCGATGGAACAAGGCGTACGCGGCGGTGGGCTGGACCAGCCTCGAGGACGGGCTGGTGTGGGCCGAGGAGCACAACGTGTCCTGGACGGGGGTCGCGGACTACCTCGGGTTCGAGAAGAAGGCGGTCCGTAAGCGCGCCATCCAGGAGGGCATCCGCAAGCCTCAGCCGCTCTCCGAGCGTGAGGTACGGGTGCTGGAGTTCGCCCGCCGGCGGGCGGAGGCCGATGACCCTTGGTCCGAGCTGGATCGCGAGGAGATCACCGAGCTGTCCTCGTTCTTGACCTATCACCGCAAGAAGGCGGCCGACGGCAGCCACTCCCGCGTCCACGATCTCCTCGACGAGATCGACCCCGAGTGGAAGACCCCCTTCGACCTGCGCCGCGGGACCTGCGGGCACGACAGCTGTGAGGAGCCCGCGCGCCGCTCGGGCCTCTGCACCGCTCACGAGATCAAGCTGCGCTACGACGTGAAACGGCCCAAGCGAAGTCCGGGAGCGATGACGATCCCGTGTCTGGAGTGCGGGCGGAGGTTGGAGCGGCTGACCAACCACGTCAAGAGCGAGCACGGGATGTCCAAGGCCGACTACCTGGCCGCGCATCCAGGTGCTCCGCTGGTCAGCCAGGTGGCGATGACACCGGTATGGCGCGAGGACCGCGAGGCCGGGTTAAGCATCGCCGAGCGCCTGGACGCGGTCTTCGATACGCTCGATGATCGGTCCTGGGCCGTGATGGCCGACCACTTCCTCACCAACACACCAATCCCCCTCGACGCCATCGGGCAGCGGTTCGGGGTCACCGGCGCCCGGATGCTGCAGATCGAGCAGGCCACCCGTCAAAGCGTCGCCGAGGCGATCGGTGCCGAGCCCGTGCTCAGCACAGTCACCTCCACCATCGCCTCCCAGACACACCACGTACGTCCCGTCAGCGAGCTCGTTCTGGAGATTCCCGGACTGGGCTCCATGGTGGCCAGCGTCGGGAAACCGGCAGCGTACGTCCTGGCGAAGTTCACCGACGCGTACGAAATCACCGACCAATGGTGCGCACGACCCACCATGTCCGCCGCCGTGGCCTGGACCTCTGCGGCATTGGCCGAGCTCACCGATGCGTACGGAGCAGCTTCCCCTGAGGAGGCGAGCGTGAAGGTCGGACGGGGTCACTGACACATCAGCCGACTACGATGACAAGACAACGTCCGCGGGCAGCGACGGGAGTGAAACTTGATGATCAGTTTCCGATCGCTGGGACGCTGGCGCCCAGAGGCGTTGCTTGTGGCGGCTGACGGTCTTGAGGGAGGTTTCGCCGTTCCTCACTTCGGTCATCTGTACGACGTTCCCATGGTCGTGGACGCGCTTCGACGTGCAGCCGTGCAGGTGGAGGTGGCGCGAACTCGAGCCATCGACACGGCCGATCGGATCTTCGCCCACGGGTGGAGGTTCACCACTATCGGGAACGAGGTCGTTATCCAAGAGATGGCAGCCTCCGTGGTCACCTACGAGGAACTCGACCGCATCGAGGTCCTGATGGGCATCTACGGGGCCACCATGGCTGTTGCGCTCACCGACGTCGAGATCGCCCTCGATGAGCTGTACGCGGTCCTCGAAGCCGCGCGACGACACCCGAACGCCCGCGCTCGGCCGCGGGTGCAGCGACCGCTGCGCACCTCCTCCACCGGTCGAGCTTGTCGAGACCGCCGCCGTGATCGGTGGCCATGTGGTTGGGATCGATGATTTACTAAGCCTCACAGTGGCGCCAGCGGGGTGCGCCGGATTCGGAAGGCTCGGGCATGGGTGAAGGCTACGAGGTCAGCGCGGACACGGAGAAGCTCGATGGCGTACGCAACCGCTTGGACAAGCAGCGCGAAATGGTCGAAGCCATTGAGATGACCCCGCCGTCGGGATCGATGTTCGGCCTCTCACCCAAGGGCCAGTGGCTCGAGGACGTTGTCAATCGCGGCCACAAGAACATCGGCCGGTCCCTGAAGGAGACCGCCCAGGGCCTCGGGAAGACCAGCGACGGCATCCACGACGCCATGGTCGAGATCGAGGGCGCCGACGTCGACGCTCAGATCGCGATGAACAAGATCGCCGACGCCCTCGCCATCATGAGCAACCCGCTGGTGATCTTCGGCAAGAAGAACATCCCCTTCTGATCGAGTCCATCCGGCTCAGAGGAGCTCGAACGTCTCCATCACTGGGGCGATCAACTCTTGAGAACCCTTGCGGTCGATGTCGCTCTTGTTGAACTGCCATGTGACGCCTAGGACCCACTGACCGTCCTCCGTCACGGTGGTGTACTCGACATTCCACGTTTGATCCGTCTCCCACTGGACGATCGAAAGTTCGACGCCGTCCGCGGTGGTCATGTTCGACAGACGCTTGACGTTGGTGGAGGTGGGGTCGCTTTGGAGGGCCTTCAGATGGTGCTCTGCGGCGCGATTGATATCAGATTTCAGGTCACCCGTGCCGCTGTGCACACCGGTCGTCATGGTGCCGCCTCCTGGCGCGAACCCGAACTTGCCCTTAGGTGGCTCGAACCCGACCGAGGTGTCCTTGGCATTGAGGATGGCCCAGTCCCGAGGCAGGTGGACGGCTGCCTCATCAGTCTTCGCTTCTTGCCAGTCGGCCGGGACCTCAGACCCTCCGGCCGAACCGCTCGCATCAGCGGTCGGTGTCCCGTTGGTGGGGTCGCCGTCTGGATTCGGGGAGTCGGATCCGCATCCAGCAAGCGCCATCGCTGCGGTCAGCGCGAGAGTCGCGATGCCCAGCGTCCGAGAGGTCGTCATGGACGATGACTGTAGAGGATCGGATCGAAGATCTGGCGCGATAGGCGACCTGTGAGGGATGCTTTACCCATCCCGGCCGCACGGGCGGCTCACCGAACCTCTCGGGAGGAACCCGATGAACCAGATGGCAGCTTCCGCCTCCCCTGTTGTGAAGGGGCCTTGGATGCGGCGATTGGATCTTTACGTCGCGGCGGGGGCGCCTGACGCGATCGCAGCCATGCTCTCCAGCTGGCGGGAGGCCGGTCGTGGCTTCTTCGACTCAGGTGCATTGCTGCAAGACGATGCCAAGAACGTCGAGGATGGGTTCTCCGCGACATCCATGTCTGGGCAGGCCGCACGCAGCGACATGAACCAGTCCGGCGTCGAGGTCGAGAAGAAGTACACAACGGTATCTGAGGCTGACATGGCGTTGGCGAAGGTGCAGTCCCAAGTCGTGAAGGCGATGGAAGATCACGCCGTCCTGTCGGCCTCGCTGCCACCGTCGCATGACCCGGTGAACCCGGCCGACTTCGACACCGAGGTGAAGCCCGGCGAGGTGAACGAGCGTCAGGCCGAGGAGGGGAAAGCCGCGCTGGAGAAGGCTCAGGCCAAGCACGCTGCCGAGGAGCGTGCGATCGCTCACGCGGAGAAGGTCGCCGCGGCGCGGATCCGCGACTACGACACCTCGGTCGACGAGGCCGAACCGAAGGTGCGGGCCCTGTACGACGACGGTAGTGGCCAGTCGAACGCGCCGTCGAACCCGGTTTCGACGCCGAGCACGGTTCCGGGATCGGCGAGTGCGATCGCGGCCTCGCGTGCTCGGATGGCGAAATACAACCCGGGCGTGAGCTATGCCGAGGGTGATGGCTATGACCTGATCCAGAAGGAGAAGGACTTCATCGCCGCCGAGGAGGCGAAGAACGAGCCGGAGTGGACGGGCACCGAGTGGGTCAACGCCGACGGGTCCCCTGCACCTGCCACCTCGTACGCCTCGATCGAGACCGCCGACGGGCTCGCCCCACTGGCTGGCGGCACCAACGGTGCGGTCGCGCTAGGTGTCGGGCTGGGTGGTGCGGCGCTGGCCGGCGGCATCGCGAAGGCCGTGGCGAGCAAGTTCGCTACCCCTGGTTCGACCGCCGGCAGGGCGCAGGCAGCGAAGGCCAGCGGATCGACCGCGAAGACCGCGGCTGGTGCTCGAGGCGCCGGGGGCACGGCGGGCAAGAAGCTTACCGGTGCGGGCGGTCGTGGCATGGGCGGTGCCGGCAGCCGCGCGGGCGGCCGTGGCCCCGGCGGTGCAGGCAGTCGTACTGGCGCGAAGGGCACCGGAGCGGGCGGCCGTGGCGCGGGCAAGAAGAGAGACGACAACACTGGCAGCCAGGACCAGGACTGGACCGCCGACTACACCGACGACTGGACCGACCCCAACTACCGGGTCTGGGATCCCAGCACCGACAGCGGTCGCCCCATCCCTGATCAGAACGGCAAGAAGGAGAACGACGGGGCCTGAAGAGCCAACGTCGGAGTAACGCAGCGCAGGCACGCTCGGGCGGCGTCACCGTGGCCACGATGGCACGGCGGTCTCGGTGGTGGCGCTGCTGGTTTTCGGCGGACGTTGGCGACCTGGGAAAGGTCATTAGCCCTGGTCGCCCCCGGCCGCGCTGCGTGCGGCATACGGCAGGCCCGGTTGGCTAGGTCAGGCGGCTCTCGTCGAAGTGCGCCACCGAGCGGTTGTCATCGCCGAAGGTCACGGTCGCGTCGACTACACCGCCAGCGAGGACCTCGGCAGTCCAGTACCGGGCGTCGTCCCACATCGAGGCGAACGGAAGGCTGTCGATCGGGTACCAGCGCGGGGTGATCTCCTCGGACGGCGTCGGCTCGTCGATCGCCTCGGTGGTGGTGAATACGGCGACGTCCTGGTCCCAGCCCGGGCTGGCGGGGAACCGGAACTGGATCACTCCTGCCCCGCCCAACAGCGCCTCGTCGAGGACCACGCCCGCCTCTTCGAAGACTTCTCGCACGGCCGCCTCGGCCGGGGTCTCGCCAGGCTCGATGTGGCCACCAAGGCCGACGACGTTCGCGGCGCCGAGTCCACGATGCTTGAGCCCGAGCAGCACCCGGCCGCGTACGGCATCGGTCACGAACACGAGGACCATCGGCGTTGGCTGCACGGCAGGCACCCTATCCATCAGCACCGACAGGACTGGGATGCTTCGGCATGCCCACCAACCTCGACGTAAGGGCTTAGCCGTCGGCATCCCACGCGCTCTCTGCCGGCTCGCAGAGGCGTCAGGTCACGGCGTCGGTTGTATGCGGGTGGGCACCATCTCATAGTGGGACGCGCTCATCGACAGCTTGAGGACCTCCTTCGGCGCAGCCAGCGAGCCGCTGGCCTGTGCCGCGTACAACATGACTGCTCCCGCGTCCGAGCCTGAGTCCGTGATCATGATCAGGTCGGTGAGTCCGTCGCCGTTGACGTCGCTGGCTGCGGTGGGCAGGCCTCCGTCTTTGCCACCGCGGGGTGGCCGGGTGCTGGCGTTCGTACGGGTCCACTTGCCGTTCTTGGCCGACCACACGTCTGCTTTGCCGGCGCGGTCGAGGCCAACCAGTTCCTCGGCCCCATCGCCGTCGATGTCTGCGGGGATGGCCATGCACGCGACCGTGGCGTCCTCGACAGAACTGCCTCCGCGGTTCTTGCTGACGAACTTCTGGACAGGGCCGGGACGGAAGGCTTTGCCGTTGGAGTAGGCCGCGAGGTGGCCGCACAGGGCACCCAACCCGCCCGACATGAACTCCATGGTCGAGTAGTCGACCAGAAGCATCACATCGTCCTTGTCGTCGCCGTTGAGGTCACCCACCACGAAGTGGGTGTCGAAGACTTTGTTGACCGACTGACCACGAGGCGTCTCGGTCTTGAGCCAGGTTTCCGGCTTGCCGAATTTTCCGGGCGCAACCTGGCGGTAGACCGTGAACTGCACCGGCATGGTTTCGACGTCGTGGATGTCTGGGTTGTTCATCTCGCGGGCAAAGTACTTGTCTTCCTCGAGGCCGATGTCGGCACGTCCGTCGCCATCGAAGTCGCCGCAATGAACGGCGTTGACGTACATGCCCTTCACCTTGCGTTCCCGCTTGACCGCTCCGAGTTGGTTCCCGTCCGCGTCGACCGCCTTGAACGTGTCGACACTCTGACCCTTGGGCGCCATCTTCTGCTCGACCGCGTCGGCAATGTTGTCGCCGTCGAAATCGCACACCGCTTCCGGATTCGCTTGGGAGAGCGAGCTCGACACCATCTCGAAGACCGACCCGTCATAGACCATGTCCATGAAGTCAGCCGCCTTGAACACGACGTCCCCATCGCCATCCCCATCGATGTCACCCACTACGGGCGTCTTCGACTCGGCGCTCGATGACGGCGCCGCGGACCTCGACCCGCCGCCCGAGTCCCCCGATGTCTTGCCGGCGGAACTCGCGCCGGTGCCGCATCCCGTAGCGATGGCTGTGAACAACACAGTTGAGCAGGTCAGGGCCGCAAGGCCCTGCCGACGATTACGGACCGAACGCATCTGACCCCCGAGAGAACTTGCAACTACCTGGTTGGCGGCATCTGGCGCGCCAGCGACGTACGGGAGCCTATCCCGACCTTGACCCTCGGGGTGGCCCGGTCGTCGCCTGGCGGCAGCGAGGCTGCACGCGTCGGCCAACTTTCGGGATCGGCATTCTCAGGGGGCGTGTCGCTACATCGAGTCCACCGACGGTCCACGTCGCTGGCGGGCCTGCGAGCACATCCGGGTCACCAGTAATCGAGTCATCCGGGTCACCGACAACCACGGCGCATCCTGGTCGACGCTGGCCATCGGTGGCGACGTCCCGCGCGAGACGCTCGAGTTCACCAACCCGACGACCGGGAAGACCACCGCGCGTTTCGCGCCGGAGGAAGCCGGCACAGCCGTCTACGGGACCGGCGCCGGCCACAGCGTGGTCACCACCGACAACGACCGGGTCTGGCTCATCCGGCCCTGACTCCTCGTACGCCACGGCTCGGATCTCAATGTAGGCGTGCTGTCCGATCCAGGTCGACACCGGTTGCTTGTCCCCGTTGAAAGAGCGAGCTGCCCAGAAAGGTCTGCGGCTCGCTGTCACGCAACGGCTCTCACCAGCACCTTCTCGAATCGAGAGCCAAGGAGGAGAAGATGACCAACCGACCCACCCGTATCTCGGGCCATCGCAACGCCACCCGCAAGGCCAACGACCCTCGACCTCGACGACGGCGTAGACGTGTCACCGTGAGTGAGGCAACGGCTGCCGCTGTCCTCGTGAGCGCGATCTGCACGGCGATCATCAGGATCGACGGGGTGCTCGACGTGGTGGTGCCGCCCCTGCGATAGCGGCGAGACCCTGGGGCACCGAAGCCTTGTCCAGTGTCAGGGGATGAAATTCTCGGAACTCAGTGACGACCCCTGGGGGTATGGTGCATGATCCATGTCGCCCCGCTGGTGACCCGAGACGCCAGCGGGGCTCCCCCATTTCACAACCCTCACCCAACTCGGCGCATGGAGGAAGCCGCGCGGCCGACCTTTCCGTACGGGAGGAAGAAGCGGCTGAGCGAGGACGCGTTGGCCGATGTCCCTCATCGACGCCCAGACCCCGGCCGCCCGCGCCGCCTTTTCGCATCCTGGTCGAGCTGAACACGGAGGAGCTCCGTACGCTGGCCACGGGCGCCCTGAGCCAACTGGATCATCTCGTCCCTGACCGGGTCGCACACCTAGACCAGACCGGCCCTCGCTTCGCCCCAATGACCTGACCTGAAAGACGACGCGCGTCCACAGAGACCTGAGCAGGGCGCATGACACTATTGCCGTCATGAAGTCTCGTCTCGGGATCATCGCCTCAGCGATGCTGCTTTCTGCATGCAGCATCGTTCCTTCTACATCCTCGGACCCGGCCAAGAGCCCGAGCGTCAAGGGGGCATCCGAGGCGCCGAAGCTCAAACCGGGCGAGGACCCCTACTACGAGCCGCTGTGGACGTTGGAAGACATCGGTTTCAAGAGCGACGTGTCGACTCACGTCGAGATCGTCGGTGACACCGCGATCATCCGCGCGCATCCGATTCCGCAAACGGTGCAGAAACGGATGCCCGACGGACTCGACGAAGGCGAGTGGACCGAGTACGTCAATGACGACTGGCTCGCAGTGGTCGACATCCCAAGCCGCAAGGTGCGCTGGGAAATGCCCGCCGACATGTTCAAGGTCACTGGGCTGGAGGACTTCAACGCCCTCCCCGAGGTGCAGAACCCCGGGGTTTACGTCGCACGCTCAGAGGTGGTTGTCGGCTTTATCGACGACCAGGCGACCGACCTCGCCGACCTGAACGCGGCAGGCGGGCCGGGCATCGCCAGCATCGACCCCGACACGATGAAGGCCAGCTGGGCAAGCACGTACAAGCCCGTCACAGACCGTGACGCCCTCAAGGTCGGGCGCCAGTTCGTCGGTTCCCACGACGATCTCGTGATCCAGACGATCGACGAGCACACCGGCGGCGAAATGGCGGGTCCACCGAAGCACACGTGGCACCGTCGCACCCAGGCGTACAACGCCTCCACCGGCAAGCTCGCCTGGGAGCGCAAGGGCCTGTTCGCTCTTACCGTCACCAACGGCGTCATACTCGCCCGCACCCTTCCCCCCGATGCCACCGCGAAGAACGGATCCCCGTTCGAGGCACTCGATGCCGCAACAGGCAAGACGCTGTGGCGTACCAAGACGCGCACCAAGCTCTTCGGCGTCTCCAACGACTGGGTGCTCTTCGCCCGCAACGACGCCGACACGACCAAGAAGGACCCCACCAAGGGTGTGTATGCGCTCAAGACCGGGGCCAAGAAGGTCGCTCTGGCCGACGATGAGAGCCCAGCCTTCCCCGAAGCCGGCGACAGTTGGTCCACCGACCGCGTCGCTGGCGCCGGTGACGGGGTCGTCTGGAGCAGCAACGGCCGCAAGCCGAACAAGGTGAGCTGGATGAACGACGGTGCCTCGGCTCCAGTCAGCATGCCGGTCGACAACGCCGACTACATCGACATGCCCACGCCTGTCGTGGCCAACGACCAGCCCTTCGCCTTCGGGTTGATGGAGTCATGGACGTTCCTCGACAAACAGGGCCAGCCGGTCGGTGATCCGCTGCCGCTCCCCAGCAACGACGCACGAGTCATCCTGTCAGGCAGCTACCTCGCGCTCGTACCTCAAGACATCGACTCACCCGAGGCAACGATCTCGCTCTACAGGCTCGTCCAGTGACGTCTTGAACTCGCGGCGCGATAATTCCAGACTTCCTGGTGAGCAACCCTCTGACCTGCAAAGACACTGGTTGCTCTCCCCTCGAGAGCATGGGGTGAGCAACACGAACCGGTAAGCATTCGGGTAAGGACCTCGGTCCACAGTCGAGCCATGAGTACCTCGAACTCCGGCCCCTCGCCCTGGACCGCGACAGCCTTCCGTGATGCGGCACGAGCGCCTGACCTCCCGTCTGCCGCCCTGAAGCTCGCGCTTGCCCGCATCCCTGTCTTCCCCTGCGTCCCGGGAAGCAAGAACCCCCTGACCGCTCACGGCTTTCAGTCGGCGACGACCAACCCGCAGCAGGTCCACCTGTGGTGGCAGCGCACGCCGACCGCGAACATCGGCATCCCGACTGGCGCGCGATCGCGGCTCGTCGTGGTCGATGTCGATGTGCACCGCGCCGGCGACGGCTTCAAGAACTTCGCACGGCTCACCGAGATGGGGCTCGTCAGCGGCTGGGCATGGATGGTGCGTACGCCATCTGGCGGCATGCACGCCTACTTCGCCGCCAACCCGGGCGGTGAGCAGAGATGCTGGTCGATGCCGTCGCGGCACATCGACTTCCGCGGAGACGGCGGCTACGTCGTCGCCCCGCCCTCGGTTGTCACCAACGACGACGACACGTCGCGTCCCTACGAGCTGATCGGGTTCGGCTCACGTCCCGGCATCGTCGACTCGGCCGGCCTCAACCACATCCTGGCTCCCTCCAAACCTCCACCACAGCTCGGTGGTCCACCAGCCGCGATGCCAGCCGCCGGCACCTCCCCCAGACGCCTCGCCGACTGGGTCGCGAGCCGTCCTGAGGGTGCTCGCAACGGCGGTCTCTTCTGGGCGGCGTGCCGGATGGCTGAAGCCGGGCACAACTTCAACCAGACGGCACAGCTCCTGGGCGAGGCCGCGGCGAGCGCCGGGCTCCCGGACACCGAGGCGGACCGCACGATCAAGTCGGCCTACAACACCGTCAGCCGTCTCGGTCCGACCAACAACCCGGGGAGCGGCCCGGGCCCTACGACGCGGACTGAGGAGGTGGCGATGTGAACGCCGATGCCACCTACGAACGCGATCCCAATCGCAGCCCCGTCGAGCCGAGTTCGACCGCATCGACGCAGGGACCGTCACCCCTGGCCGTCCATGGTGACCCGTCACGGCGCCCATCGTCGATGCCCAGCGGGCCGATCTCGAAGAGCGGCGTCGCGTGGGTACGCCCCAGCGATCTGCCCACCATGCTCGGTAGCAAGGTGATCGGCCGCGGCTTGGACCTCAAGGCGGAGCTCGTACGCCGCGCCAACCGCCCCAGGCAGCCGAAGGCACCCCGGGCGAGGGCGACCAGGACCGCGATCGCAGCGCCCGAGCCGCCATCGATCACTCACCAGCGCATCGGAGGGCTGTCGCTGTGAGCGCCGAGTTCGCGAGCCCCGAAGGACTCCGCCGGCTCCTCCTCGAGCTCCGCTTCGCCGGCCCCGAAGACAGGGACGTACGTCGGCAACACCGTCACCGCCCAGACCGACTCGGCCGACAACCAGACGCCGTCGCGTAAGCCTCCCGCTCCCGTCCCGACACCGATAGCCCGCGTCGTGGACCCGACCCCGACCGGTGGGCCAGCGTCATGACGATCAGCCCTGCGCCGTACGAGCTCGCGCCGGTGAAGTTCTCCCGGCTGGCCAAGCGAGGCCTCTTCCTCGGCCTCTCGCTCGGCCAGGTCGTGGTGCTCGGCATCGGCGTCATCACGCTGCTCCTCGCGCTCTACACGGCCGGCGGGATCGGTGTCGTGGTCGCCTCCCCGGTCCTGATGACCTGTTCCGTCCTGGCGTGGAGCAGCGTCGGCGGGCGCCGGATCGTCGCCTGGCTCCCGATCAGCTCGGTATGGCTGTGGCGCACAGCGACTCGGCAACGAGAGTTCCGGTGCCGAATCTCACGGCCCCGCCCCGCCGGAACGCTCGCACTGCCCGGCGGTGCAGCCTGTCTACGTCAGTGGGTCGATGAAGAGACCGGTGCGGTGATGGTCCACGACCCCCACGCCGCGACCCTGACCGCGATCATCTCCGTAACCCATCCCGCGTTCATGCTCCTCGACCCGGCAGAGCAGCAACGACGCGTGACCGGGTGGGGCCGCGTACTCGCCTCCACCTGCCGCTCCGGCCGCATCGCCGGCCTTCAAGTACTCGAACGCACCCTGCCCGACTCCGGCAAAGGACTCGCCGAATGGTGGAAGACCCACGGCACCCACGACGAGTCCTGGGCCTCGAGGACCTACGACGAGCTCATCGCCTCGGCCGGACCCGCCGGCGAACGCCACGCCACCACCATCTCCATCTCGCTCGACCTCAAGACCGCCCGGCGAGCCATCCACGCAGCCGGGGGCGGCATGCGAGGCTCCGCCACCGTGCTCCGCCAAGAGATGACCACCCTCACCGCAGCGTTGCGTGCCGCTGACCTGGTCCCCGGCGGCTGGCTCACGCCCGGCGACCTCGCCCTGGTCCTCCGCACCGCCTACGACCCCGGCATCACCGCCGCGCTCGAGTGCCACCCCACTCTCGGCCGCGACCTCACCACCGCTGGCCCCATCGCCGTCTCGGAATCCTGGGGCTCGTTCCAGTCCGACTCCGCCCACCACGCGGTGTTGTGGATCTCCGAATGGCCCAGGTACCAGGTCTACCCCGGCTTCCTTGCCCCGCTCCTGCTCACCTCAGGCGTACGCCGCTCCATCTCGCTCCGCTACACGCCGATCCGTGCCGACGTTGCCGCCCGCGACCTGCGTCGCAAGAAGACCGAGTACGTCTCCGACGCCGCCCAACGCCGCCGAATAGGCCAGCTCGACGACGCCCAGCAGAACGCCGAATACGCCGACGTCCTCCAACAAGAAGCCGACCTCACCTCCGGTCACGGAGTCTTGCGAGTCACCGGCTTCGTGACGCTCTCAGCGAGTACTGCCAACGATCTGGAGCGAGACGTCGCTGCCGTCGAGCAGGCCGCGATTCAGGCATCCTGCGAAACCCGCAGACTCTGGGGGCAGCAGAGCCAGGCGTTCGCAGGTGTGTCGCTCCCACTTTGCCGCACACCGCCGTAGAACGAGACTGCCATGCAGACTCCGACATCTTCCCCGCAGCCGACCTATGCCACTCACGATCATCGATCCACACCTCGGCGCTCCTGGCCTGAAGCCGTTCCGGCAGGGAGGCTGCAGCGGCAATGGTCGTCGTGTCGAACGAGTGCGTCGCCAAGAGCGAACCGGGTGCGGACGTTGAAGTGCGCCATCAGTGCCGAGACGTCCTTACGCACCGTGCGAACCGACACGCCGACGGATCGAGCCACCTGTTCATCGGTTGCTTCAGAACGGAGGAGTTCGACCACCTGTCGTTGTCTCGGGGTCATGCATTTGGGGATGCCTTCCGGGGACATGTCCGCGCTGCCACGTTCCTTACGCCGTGGCGTGGGAACCGAATGCGGCGACCTATCTGGATTCGGGTCACCAGCGCGTGACTCGCGGATAACGGATGGCGTCAGTCTTCCCAGCGGACGTGTATCCGTCTTCATATTGGCCCTCCCGAGGTCTGAGCTCGCCGCGCAGAAGGTCCATCCACCCGCAGCGAGTTCCGCAATCGTGAAGCAAAGTGACCCACGTTGTCGTTCGAAATATCGTGTCCAGTGATCGCCTGCCGGCATGGACATGTCCAAATGGTTAACTAAAGGTGTCTATTGGGCGTTCTTATCATGTCGGAATCACGATTGGGTCTGCAGGTTGCTGCAGTTTTCTTCGATTTTCGTTGCCGAGTCCCGCCATCTGCGTCACGGTTCCAGTCACTTGACTTGTTCTCAATCACGAGGAGGAACCTGATGAAAGAATTGAGTAGCGCCAGATCGCGCCTATCTCCGATCCGTCTGGTTGGGTCGGCTGTGGTGTCAGCTGCTGTTGGCACACTGGCGGTCGGCGGCCTCAGCCAGCCCGTGTCGGCGGCCACCGCGCCGATGACGATCGTGGCGCCGACGAATGCAATCGCAGCCGGTGCTGTAGTTGATCGCGGCACCCCCGTCCTTGGAGCCGACGTCATCGTGTATGCGTGGCCGAAAGACTCGGTGCTTGATTCGCTCGCAAAGGGAGAGTCTGCTCCGCTCCACCTCCTTGGCTACGGTCAGACCACCAAAGGTGGCACCTTTGCCGTGTCGGCGAATCCTGCAACCATCCCAACGGAAGTCGTCGACCCTAGCGGGCGGATCGACCTGGAAATCCGGGTGGCTGACGCCAGTCGCGAGTTGGGCTTCAGCTACACCGTTGAAGCGCCCTCTGGCGTGAAGACGTCGTCGTCAGACTCGCCAACGTTCACGGTCGCAGCGGCAGGGCCGGCCGCTGATCCGGCGGATCCCGCAGGCGCAACCAAACCGCCCGCTCCGAACATGCGCTTCGATCTCGGCACCGGAGCAGCGTTCGACGCTTCGAACGACCCGGCGAAATGGGTCGATCACCACGGCAAGAGGTTCGGCGCCACTCGGCGCGCAGAAGCGGCTGGGACCACGGTTTCGGCGCGGAGTACGCAGATGGACCGGGTCGCTGCTGGTGGTATGTCAACGATGGAGACCTGTGTCACGACCGCCGGCGCCTACATCCGCGATCGTCCTGAGCGATTCGTCAACGTCTACGGCTGGTCGGGGGCTAAGGTGAAGGTCACCGAAATCAGTGGGTCGGACCACACCTTGGGGGTGGCTGTGAGCAAGAGTAGCGGCTGGTCCAGTTACGGAACGAGTACGAAGTCGTTCAGCGCAGGGTCTAGCTGGTCGAATCTGACCAACCGCGGTGTGAGGAATCGAGTCAACTATCGCGACTACACAAGCAGTTGCTCTGCGTGGAAGTATCGCCGCCCCGTTGGATACTCCGACTTGCTCGACAGCGCATCACCCGTGATTGCACACAAGTACCACTCCGGGTATTGCACACGGAAGGTCGCCGGTCAAGAGTGGCACACCGGATCCGCGAAGAACCGGACCTTCGGCACAGGTGTCGATGTCGGGCCGATCAACGTTTCTGCTCAGTCCGGCTACGGGTCCAGCCAGGATCTCTTCTTCAACTTCACCTCCGAGACTCGGTTTTGTGGAAGTAACCCAGACGGCCTTTTGTCCTCAAGTAGCGTCGAAGGCCACGACCACCCGTGACCATAAGGCAACACATCAAGCGACTCCTCGCAGTGATCTCGCTCACGCCCTTGATGGTTGGGTGTTCCCTGCGAGGGGACGCGGTCGAGTTGACGCTCCCCTCCGGTGAGCAATGGGTCTATACCGGTATTCCGTTGCTTGAGGTCGATCAACCGGTGACGATCGGGATCGACGGGGTTGTCTGCACCGACCGTCCGGGCACGTTGGAAGTGACCGATGTGCGGGCGGAGGACCCGAGCAGCAACTTCAGGATCGAGGATTACTCGCTGAGACCGAATGCGGCGGTGTCTGGCGGCGAGGCCCTTGGCACTGTCTACGGCGACGTCGAAACGGCTCAGTTCCAGGCGGGCCAGACGACAGTTGATCGCACCTGCGACGAGGGCGACGGCGGTGGTGGCTACGAGGTCGCTATTCAGCTCACTCGTACCGGGCCTGGGCGTGCCTACAGTCGCGCGTTCCTTCTGGACTGGGAGTCAGATGGAGCCCAGGGAACGCTGCGGGTGCCCTACGCCGTGGTGCTCTGCGATCAGACGCCGGCAAACAAGTGCGACGAGCAGAAGCGCCTCATCGATTCTGAACGTTAGCTGGGGCCAATCTGATGGCCGCTAGACGGTATGTAGCGACCCGGTCGCCGTGACGGGGTTGCGGGCCGGGGCCTCACTCACGAGATTCGTGGGTTACCGAGCAGGGGCTGCCTGCTCGGCCTATCCGACATTCGTGGGAGGCCCCGGTGTTTATCGAGCGTACGAGCGTTGGGCTCGACGTGCACGCCCGATCGGTCGTCGCAGCGGCGATCGATGGCGTCACGGGCGAGCTCATCCAGACCAGACTGACCCCATCACACGAGCACATCCGAAGTTGGCTGGGCGACACATCCGAAGTTGGCTGGGCGATCTGCCGGGTCCGGTGGCGGTGGCCTACGAAGCCGGCCCGACCGGGTTCGGACTGTCCCGGGCACTGACTGCGGCTGGGATCCGGTGCGAGGTCGTCGCCCCATCGAAGCTTCAGCGGCCGAGCGGCGATCGGGTCAAGACCGACGCCAAGGACGCAGTCCATCTGGCCCGGTTGCTGCGGCTGGACGAGTTCACCGCGGTGTCGGTCCCGACCGTGGATCAGGAGGCCGCACGTGACCTGGTCCGGGCGCGTGAGGACGCCCGCGGTGACCTGATGCGCGCCCGGCACCGGCTGTCGAAGCTCTTGTTGCGCCAAGGGATCATCTACTCCGGCGGCCAGGCCTGGACCGGGGCCCATGAGGCGTGGCTACGCCGGCAGCGGTTCGATACACCGGCGTTGCAGATGACGTTCGAGTCCGACTTCGATGCCGTGCTCACCGTCAAGGCCCGCCGTGACCGGCTCGATGAGGCGATCGCGGTCATGGCAGCCGACAGCGAGTTCACCCCACTCGTGCACAGGCTGGGGTGCCTGCGTGGGGTCAGCAACCTGACCGGGCTGGCGCTCGCGGTCGAGATCGGCGACTGGCATCGGTTCACCGGCAACACCATCGGTTCCTTCGTCGGGCTTGTCCCTTCGGAGTACTCCTCAGGCGCCTCACGGGTGCAGGGCTCGATCACCAAGACCGGCAACACCCACGTCCGCCGACTGCTGGTCGAAGCCGCGTGGCACCACCGCGCCCGCTACGTGGTCGGCAAGACCATGCGTGATCGCTGGGAACTCGCCACGCCAGCTGCCCGTGCTCGTGGCGATGCCGGGAACCGGCGGTTGAACGCACGCTAGAACACCTTCCGTGAACGCCGCAAGCAGCACGTGGTCGCCAACGTCGCCATCGCCCGCGAGCTGGCCGGCTGGTGCTGGTCCTTGGCCGTGCTCGAGGAGTAGCCACCTGATCCGGCTTCGTCGACCTACGTGGTGGAAGCCGCGCGTGGAGCGACCCGCGAAACAGCTATGAGCAGCCCGGCCCCCGGTCGAGCGACGCTCGACACTAGACACGCGGCCCGCTCCTGCCGAACACCCCGTCCTGCGGTAACCAACCCGCGCATATCAGTCTGACCGCGCGTCGCCAACGACACGCTCACCACCGACGAAACCTCGACGAAGCCAGAGGCGCCCGCCCCCACCTTCGGGGACGGGCGCCTCACCCTGCCTCTTGACAGGAGACCGCTACATATCAGCTGTGGCCGCGCTGGGATTCGGCGCGGCCACAGCTCAGTATCGAGACTGCTCCGAACTTCCTTCTCAGGGAGGGCGAGGCACCGGGCCGCTGAGTCGGGCCCGGGCTCGAGGCGTTGAACAGATCGACGCTGGCGATGTTGTGACCGCCGAACAGATGCAGCATCTGTACGGCGCTGGCGAGCATCCCACCACCAGGCACCCACTGGGTCGGGCCCGGCACCCAAACGAGGTAGCCGGGTTCGACCTCACCTTCAGCCCGGTAAGTCAGTCTCCGCGCCGTGGGGCCGTCGTCTCTCCACGTTGCTCGGCGAGCGGGCCGAAGAGGCGGCGGTTGCGGATGTACTCATGTACGTGGAACGTGAGGTGCTGTTCACCCGCGAAGGAGCCGATGGCGCCCGCCAGTTCGAGACCCGCGGCGTACCTGTCCAGGACGTTGTTGGCCAGATGTCGGCAGCCAGGCGGACGCTATTGCGATCGAACATCCGGTGACTGAGCAGCGTCGACGATGCCGGTATTGCTGGCGCCGAAGAACTCGGTCAGTGCACGGAAATCGGGCATCACGCTGTCAATCAAGACAGGCCGCTTCCTGCCTGTCCGCCGAGGCCAACGGCGGAGTCTTCGGCGCACCTCTCTGGTGGTAGATCCGAACGTCAACGGAGTGAACCGATGCCCACCAACGACTCAACCACGCACGCCGCCCTCGCCCGCGAGCACCTGCGCAGTCTCGCGCACAGCACCCGGACGATCGACGACCCAGCCGAGATCTACGCCCTCCTCGGCGACCTGTCCCCCGCCGTCACGTCAATGGCCCAGTCCTTGCACCAGATCGCCCGAGTCCACGACGGCCTCGGACCTGACCGCGCCACTGTCGCCGAGAGCCGGCGCAGCGGCCGAGCGACCTCGTACGCCGTCTCCTGGGAACTCCACCGCTGCGCAGAGATGCTCACCCAGATCGCAACCGGGATCGACCGCGCCCACGAGGACGAGGCACGGATCTCGTACGGACCAGCTGACCTACTGCTCACCTCGACGGTGAGCGGAATCAACGGGACCACCGCGACGAACGACAGCCTCAGCCGGTGAACCAGACCCGGCACACTCAGGTCCTGCCCCGCGCGGGCGAACCTGGACCAGCCGCGCTCCGGACGCCTGGCCGTCTCCGGCTCCCGAAGCACCAGGACACCTCCGCGACCCTCGCCGGCGCGTACCCCTTCCTCGCCGAAGGCGGACTCGGCGCCGGCGGCGTCTTCGTCGGCACCGACCTCTACTCCGGCTCCTCATTCGTCTACGACCCCTGGGTCCTCTACGCCCGCGGCCTGATCACCGCCCCCAATCTCGTCCTGGCTGGCATCGTCGGCTCCGGCAAATCCGCGCTGGCCAAGAGCCTGTACGCCCGATCCATCCCCTTCGGCCGCCGCGTCTACGTCCCCGGCGACCCCAAAGGCGAACACACGCCCGTCGCCCACGCCCTCGGAGGCCAGGCCATCGCCCTCGGCCACGGCATGCCCAACCGCCTCAATCCCCTCGACGAAGGCCACCGACCCACGGGACTCGACGACGGCCAGTGGGCCAGCCAGGTCACCGCCCGCCGCCGGGACCTCGTCGGCGCCCTGACCGAGACCATGCTCACCCGGCCCCTGACCCCGCTGGAGCACACCGCCATCGATATCGCCCTCGCAGGCGTTGTCCGCTCCTACGACATCCCCATCCTTCCCCTCGTCGTCGACCGGCTGCTCTCCCCTGACCCCGCCGACGATCGCGACGGCCGCCTGACCGAGGACGGCCGCCTCGCCGGCCACGGTCTACGCCGACTCGTCGCCGGTGACCTCGCCGGCCTCTTCGACGGCCCCTCGACCGTGCGCTTCGACCCGACTCTCCCTATGGTCTCCCTCGACCTCTCCCGCGTCACCGAGAACTCCACGCTGATCTCGGTCCTGATGACCTGCGCCTCAGCGTGGATGGAGTCAGCCCTCCTCGACCCGGACGGTGGCCAACGCTGGGTGGTGTACGACGAGGCATGGCGCCTAATGCAGCACCCGGCGCTATTGCGTCGGATGGATGCCCACTGGCGCCTCGCTCGCCACTACGGCATCGCGAACATGCTCATCTTCCACAAGCTCACCGACCTCGACAACGTCGGCGACCGTGGCTCCGCCGCCCGCGGGCTCGCCTCCTCACTACTCGCCAACGCTGAAACTCGCGTCGTCTATCGGCAGGAGTCCGACCAGCTCGGATCGACCGCGGAAGCATTGGGCCTCACCGGCACGGAGCGCTCGCTACTTCCGACTCTCGGCACCGGGCAAGGCCTGTGGCGGATCAAGGACCGCTCCTTCGTCGTGCAGCACCAGCTGCACCCTGACGAGCTTGCCCTCTACGACACCTCAGCCCGCGCGAGGGGCGATTCCCGTGAGTTCAGGAAGTCTGAAGGTTCTGCCGCGCTACCCCTCGGCTGTCGGTTGGGAACCTGAGATGTCGGCGGACTCTGGCGGCGCCAGCGAGATTCGAAACGTTTCGGCTCGACCGGTCGCGTCGTCCTTCAGTAGCTCCAGCATGTCTTCCTGGCGCGGCTGTCCGAAGGTGAGCCGGTACAGGCTTACGTCGCGTCGGACTCGCTCGTAGCGGGCACGATCGGAACTCAGCGGCAAGGGGGCGACGTGCCTCTCGATCTTCGACGGCCCGGGGTAGACCCAGCCCGGAGCAAAGTCTCCATAGTTCGTCCGCTCGTCCGTTGCCGCGTCGTAGAGCCGGTCCCAGGGGTGCCCAGCTCCTGGCTGCAAGGCCAGGGCGCCGTGGCGGTCGGCGATGTTCCTGCGGATGGCGTGGCCACGGTAACGATCGACCCGTCCTTCCCGCTGTTCGAAGTCAACGGGGTTCGGGGGCGTGTTCCAGTGGAAGACGGAGTGGCACCACCAGTGGAAGTCAATCCCTTCCTGGCCGACTGACGTTGAAGCGAGAACCATCGGCCAAAAGGGGCTGTTGAACGAACGACGGACTTCGGGCTGTCGCACGTCCTCGGCATCCTGATCGCGCCCGCCGTACCTGAGCGCGAAGCGCGGAACGAACGTGATCGGGTCGTCTCGATCCGTCAGGTTCCTCGCACGGTAGGTTGCGGTACGGAGCGCGAGTGCCGCTGCGGCCTCCTGAGCGATCTCGAGTAGCAGGGTGTCATCAACCAGTTTGGGTCGCCGGTTCTCGCGAAGGATGTGGAGGTACTCGTCGAGGACGGCCTCGAGGTTGCCGGCCTCGCAGTAACGCAAGACTTGATGCCAGTACGGCTTATCGCCGGCGAGTGCCAGCCGCTCGATGAGCTTGATGGCGTCAGGGCGGTTGAACAGCGACCGCAGGCCGTTGCCGAGGGTCGCGGCAGCCCGCCAGAGTCCCCATCCGCTGACCTCGTCGGTTTCTGCCAGCCGTCTTAGGGATCGGAAGGCAATGTTGGCCGGAGAGAACAGCGCCATCGCGACGATCTCATCCAGGGTCTCGCGATCGACCAGCGTTTCACCCTGGTATCTACGCGCCCGGGCGGCGGCGATGTGCTTAGCGGCGGCAGTCGGGTCTGAGCCGTCGGCATCTTCGTCTTCGAGTTCAGACGCTTGGCCCAACAGCGCAGCAGCAAGCACTCCGTCTGTGAGCCGGCTTCCCTTTTGATACGGCCAGGCCGCCTCAGATGACAGCACAGCCTCCCACGTGGCATCTGAGTCAGCCCCCGGTTCGCCGCTGCGGTCGCGTAGGCGTGCCGTCCACGCGTGGACGATCGCCTGACGGACCTTTGTGCGAAGGGTCGCGTCGTCGAGACGTACGCCGCCGTTGTCCCTGACGAGCACGAGCGGGTCCGCCAGCGGCGCCAGGTGGGGCATGGGCCAATGCATCAGCAGGGTCGACCAGCTGGCGGGTTTGTCGCCGTCCATCGCGAAGCTGAGGTGTCGCGCGAGCCTCTTGCGGCTCTCCGGTGTGTACTGCTCGTAGTTCGTCCCGTTGGCGAGTTCTCGCTCGGCTTCGTAACTGAGGATGCTCGCGACGGCGGTCGGAGTCGCTGTCCACGACGAGAACACGAGTTGCTTCGTCATGTCCTCCGCGCCCGGCTCAGCAAACGGTCCAGCGGGTTCGAGGTACGGAAGCGATGGGGATACCCAAAGGAGTTCGGCCCAGCCCTTGCCAATCGTGCTGGCATGAAGGTTTCGGAGGCGCGCGTTCCCAGGGTCGAGGTTGCGGAACTTGCGGATGGCTGAGGAGCTGATGCGTTGGGTCGCCGTCGAGGCGGCAGTGAGCTCGTCGGATGTCTCGGCAGCGTGCAGTCGCCGCCCGAGTTGGTAACCGTCGCAGAAGTTTCCGAAGTAGGGCGCAGACTTCCAGTACTCGGTGCTGAAAAGGCCGTGATCCCGCGTCTGCGCGACCAGGCGTGCCACCCGACTCAAGCCGGCGTATCCCGCCAGGTCCTCTGGGCGGATGTCGTCGGCGCTGGCGACGCGTTCGACCAGCATCGAGCCATCGGGCAACAGAGGGCGCTCAGCGCGGGTCATGAGTTTCAACAGCCCGTCACGCAGTCGGCTAACGATGTCGGGTGATGGCTGGTTGGCAATGACGGCTTCGCGGTATCGGCGCAAGTCGCTGCGAATCTGGCCGACGTCTGCGTCGTTCCTGCCCTCGGCGAGAAAGCTCAGCGTCGCGAACAGGTCGCGTGCGTGGTCCTCGTCGTCTTCGCCGGCCATCGTGTAAGGCTTGTAGGGGGTGGCGGAAAGCAGCAGCACCTTCGCCGACCTGTGGTTGAACAGGTGATGTGCCAGTTCGCCGGCTGGGGTGTTTGGGTCGAGGAGATGCCGGAAGCGTTGGAACTCGTCCAGAATCACCAGATCTGGTTCGAGGACGTCCACGCTCGCCTCAGCCAGTTGCGCCCGGAAGCGACGCACCAAGCTTGACCCTCGGGCTCGCAGGTCACCCGAGAGTTCGGTGACAGCTGCCGCCTCGGCAAGGATCGAGTCGAGCTCGGCCAGTGAACTGGTCGGCCGTTCTGACTCGATGATGGTCCTGAACGCTGCCGTGATGGCCGGGTCTAGCTCGCCCTTGATGCCCCAACGGGAGAAGTCGTCGACAATCGACCCGAAGCGTTCGGGCGTGCTGACGCCTCCTTGGAACAGCTTGAGGAGCGTCGAGTGTTCGACGTCGGTGAGGCCTCGCACACGTGCGTCCTCTAGGACCAACAGGATCATGGCTCGCTCGTGGGCCATGCCCAGGCTGTGGCCCATGTCGAAGGATGTCCCGGGCGTGAACGAGATGAGGTTGACGAGCTTGCCGCCAGACGATTCGCGGTTGAGCTGGTGGCTGTGCGAGGCCAGCATCGTAAGGCGGCTGGTGAATTCGAGTTCCTTGTCGCCCGTCACGTTCAGCTTGCGCAGGTTCTGGCTTGCGAGATCCGCGTTGGCGCAGACGTAGACAACGTCGATGCGGTCGACGCTCTCGTCGCGGTGGAGGGCCTCGATCGCTCTTGCGATCACGCCTCGGGCGACCATCGTCTTCCCAAGGCCCGTTTCGTCGGCGACGAGAAAGCGATCCGCGCTTGGCGCGCCGTAGAACTGATCGATCACGTGGTCGACGGTCTTCTGCTGGAACCCCATCAAGTCCTTGAGGATCGGCTTCGGGTCCCACTTCATTCTTCCGCCCCGATCACAAGTCGCTGTGCCTCGAGAACGACCGGCCACAGGTCGGCGAAGCCTTCCGGGAGAACGCTCTGTCGATCGCCGAGCTCGGCCAGTGCCGTGATGACGCGGTCGATCTCTGTGATGACCGACGGGTTCGCCGCCAGTCCCTTCAAGATCAACTCCAGGACCCCGCTTCCCTTGGCGAGATCACCGAAGAACCCTGCCGTTCCGGCACCGCTGGTAGCGACTTCGATGGCGGACGGGTCACCCAGGCTCATCAGCAAGTAGAGGAATCGGATGAACTTCTCCGGGGTGTCGAGCTGCGCTGCGATGACTGCGTCCAACCGATCTGCCGGATCGTTTTCCAGTGCGGACAGGATGACGCAGCTCGCCTCAATGCTCTCGTCGACGTCCTCGAGGGTCACCACAAAGAAACCGGTGACTTCGGCTTTGGCGAGGCCGGGGAAGGCGAGGGCGACTTCTCCGGCCGCATCAATCTTCAGGTCGGTGCCCGGACGTGTCAGCGGCCGGATCGTCGCTCGGTACTGCCGGGCAAGTCGGTACTCCGCAGCCTGCAGCCGAAGCTCAAATGTGCCGTCATTGAGGGCCTCGGCAACCGCCTTGTGCGGGATCGTGCCGATGCGTCGCAACTGGTTCTCGAGGTTCCAACGCGCCTCCTCTTCGTGGTCACGTTCCGAGCCACCCGTCGGCTCGTACCTCTCGATCATGGCTCGGAACGGGGTCGGCTCCGCCTCGTCGCCTAGCCAGGCGTCGATCCCGAACGTCTTCCACGCGCCCACGAACTCGATAAGGAACTCGACATTGCTGGCGAAGGCAACGTCGGTCGCATTGGCCGATCCGAGGATCACTCTCGGCTTGCGCTGCCCGTCCGTTTCCAAGACGTATGCCTTCGCATGAAGTGCCCCCAGCACGCCCAGTGATGTCGCTCCATCGGCCTCGTCGGACGTCTCAATCACACCCGCAACGGGATCCATGATGTAGGCCTCGATCGCAGCGACAGAACTCGGACTCAACTTCTCCAGCTCGTCAGCGCGCGAGACGACCACGGTTCGGGTCGAGCTGCTTCCGGCGAGGAGCTTTAGTCCGCCGTCGTTGATGAATGGTGAGATGACCAGTTGGCGTCGCGATGCCAGTGTCGGCGGGGTGCGACCTCCGTCGATGAAGTGGAAAGCCACGGAGTCGGCGCCGTTCGGCAGTGACCAAACAGCCCGGTGCGACAGATCGGCGAGATTCTCGATTCGGCGACGACGATCTGCGGGCGGTGCGTGGACGGCGCGCCCTGGCAGCGAGGCGAGGAAGTCCCGGAGCGGATCATTCTGCGGACGCGGCGAGGTCCCGACCTTCTCCGACTGGAGGCTCACGATGATGTCCCACGTATTGTCGTGCGTGAGGTTGCGGGACAGCACGAGGAGCTTGAGGATCGGCCCGAGATCATCGTGCACGTAGTGAGCTAGCCAGACCTTCGGATGGAACAACCCTTTCGATGGTGCTGCGACTTGATGAACCATCGGCTCGAGGAACGCGGCAAGTTCGGGGGCCTGTGCCGGTACACCGATGCTTCCCGCTTGGCAGAACACGTCGAGTCGCCCGACCGTCTTGCGGATCGCATCGAGCGCGCTGACCGGGTCCGGCACGGCGCCGGACATCGAGTACGAACTGAGCGCGAGGGCAGGAATGAGGCACGCCGTGAGGTCGAGCGTGAACGTGGTAGCCACCGCTGATTCCAGGCGGTAGCCCGTCGGCGGCTTCAGCTCTTGGACGAGGACGGCACGCGAGTCAGGAGGCAGCATCGTCGCCCCGCCCGCGCTGAATGTCGCCCACGATCGTCTTGACGGTTCCCCACCGGAAGTCCAACCGTCCGGTGCCGGCGGCGCCCGACCATGTGGCGCGCATCTTCGGATTCAGCAGGCGCGACTGCTTGCCCTTCCGTTTCTCGCGGAATCGCACCCAGTCGCGCAGCGGGGCGCTGTCATACAGGCGGGAACCCGTCGAGAGCCCGCGTACGCGCTCGAGCCATACGTTGACGAACGTTCTGGTCTGCTGGCTGATGTTCGGATTCGCATCGGTGACTACGTGCCAGAAGTCCGACGTGTCCCAGGCGGCCAGCCGGTGCTCGGTGCTGGTGAGGAAGTCGGCGTGCCACGTATCGATCTTGGTCCTGTACTCCTCCGCCATGTTGTCGAGTCGGGTGAGGTTGGGGTCAGCGTCGTACTCTTCGGCGATCAGCAGGTTGTAGAGCAGCGCGGCACCGTTGAGCAGCCCGCTGAACAGCTCAGCGTGCTCCATGATCGGAAAGTCCCTGGCCGATACCTGAAGCCATGGGTAGTCGGCGTCCCATACGTGGTCCGTAGCCACCATGTGTGCGAGCACGCTGCCACCGCTCGTCGATGTGATCCGCTCACGCAGCCAGTCGGCCTCATCCCGCGTAAGGTCGAATCCACCGGTCAAGTCGGTCGGGAAGTTATCGCCCGGTGGCGGTGGAATATCCAGCCGCCACTGGGACGAGCGCCGCTCGGCCAACTCGGTTGCGCCCTCGACAACCTGCTTGGCCAAGGAGCCGATCGACGAGCTGTCCGTTGCGCGCCCGACGATCCCGTACTGCTGCATTCCCGACCAGTAAAGGGCCGAGGGAAGGTTTTTGACGCTTGCACCAACGTTCACGCCGATCAGTCCGAACTCGCCCGAAGTCTGCTTCTTGAGCACGGAGATGAGCTCACGCTCCTGTTGCTTGCCTCGAGCCTTCAACTGCTCCCCAGAACAGCCACGGGCGCTTCCCTGCGTGTAGCACCAGGGGATGAAGAGGAAGTACCGAGCACGCGTGTGCAGGGTCGACGTGCCGGGAACGATTACATCGCTCAGCGCGTCGCGTATCTGGCCAATGCCAAGCTCATCCCGGCTCTCGCGCTGCGCGAACAGATTGACAATCTCGCGGGCAGCCCGTTGATCCTCGGGTGTCGAGTCGAGCCACGCGATGAGAGACGTCACGTGCCGATTCTCCATGAAGTCAGCAGCGATTCGCAGGACCTCGGCACCTGCCGGCGATATGTGCGCTGACCTCCGGACCCGCATGCGCACCTCACGAGCATGTTGATCGACACGAACATCCGCACGGACCGCGACGCCAAGATCGAGGCTCTCCACGACCGTCTGACGCAAGCTGTTGAAGGACTCGTGACCGGTGAGGACTGGCGCAAGGCGATGGAGTTCTCGGCACGGTTCCGGTCACGGTCGTTCCGCAACTCGGCTCTGATCGCTGCCCAGCACCTCGAGGCGCATGACCTCGGTCTAGTGCCAGAGCCGTTTCCGACGTACGTTGCTGGGTTCAAACAGTGGCAAAGGCTCGGCCGGTCGATCGCGAAGGGCCAGCATGGCTACCAGATCTTCGCCCCGGTCAAAGGCAGGTTCGCGTCAGACACCCCGGCGGACCCCCAGTCGTGGCGACGCCTGAAGGGCGGTGAGAAGCCACGGGCCGGGGAGACGGTGAAGTCGAAGGTGATCGGCCTGCGCCTGGCGTACGTCTTCGACATCTCCCAGACTGAGGGCGACCCGATCCCTGAGCCTCCGCAACCGATGATCCTGAAAGGCGCGGCCCCCGAAGGGCTGTGGGACGGACTGGCCGATCAGATCACCGAACACGGGTTCGAACTTCGGCTGGTCTCGGACGCGCATGCCATCTTCGGACGCAACGGGCAGACCGACTACCTGCAGCGGGAGGTCTCGGTACGCATGGACACGGACGAGGCTGCGCAGGTCAAGACCCTGTGTCACGAACTCGCCCACGTGATGCTGCATGGGGACAACTCGACTGCATCCCTCATCGAGGCCGAGGCTCATCGCGGAATCCAGGAGGTCGAGGCAGAGTCTGTCGCGGCCATGGTTGCCGCCGCCCACGGACTGGACACAAGCAACTACACGATCCCGTACGTCGCTACCTGGGCCACCCACGCGCCCGATTCCAGTCCGGTCGAGGTCGTGCAGGCGACGGCCGAACGCGTACGTCGCACCGCACTGACCATCCTCGAGGGACTCGACACGGAACAGATCGGGAACGGCGACCCGCCTGGCCTCACCCGAGAGCGAGCCGAACGAGAAACCGGCCTCGGTGCCAGCTCTGCACGTGCGGTCCTATGGACCAAGCCGGTGGAACAGGTGGGACTGTGAAGCGCGCATCCAACCTGGACGCATCCGGTGTGCCGATCTTCCTGCCCACCGTCGAGATCCGCATTGACACCGAGGGCGTCGCCGCCGTGACCATCGACGAGGAACCCTTCGAACTGTCTACGAGGCTTCGGCGGGGCGGCGTCCGCTCGCTGGTACAGGATCTCGCTGACCGCTACGGCCCGATCCGAGTGGTGATCGTTGAGGCAGACGGCGAGACGTACGTCGACATCGAGACACCACGCGAGGACACCGCCAACCCATTGCCGAGGCCAAGGGGCGAGTCGGCGTCCCAGCGCACCAAAGGACCTTTCCAGCCCGATGAGGACGTCCTGGTCGCCGTGGTCGTCGATAGGCGGACCTCGGGACCCAACGGCAGCGTGGCCCTACGGGTACCTCCAGTGATCACGCAGCGCTACGGTGGCGCGGTTTACCTCCTTGGCCGGACATCGCATGCAGTCGTCCCGCTCACCGAGGCCGAAGGAGTCGACCGGTGACCGGCCCGCATGCGCGTCAGGTCGACGACGAGCTGGTCAACCTCGGCCTGGTGCTTGTGCTCGGCGGCACGCTCGTCCTCGGACTTCTCCGCCTCGCGGGAACGATCGCCGCATGGCTGCCCGGGGCGACCCCGCCACGACGAGGCCTCGTCGGTGCGATCACAGTCATCGCCCATCCGCTCACCCCTGCGAGCGCCTTCGACACCCCCGGCCTCCCCGCGATCGTCTACTGGTTCGTCGTCATCGCCCTGACCGCCACATCAGCG
This sequence comes from Nocardioides sp. NPDC051685, assembly GCF_044453405.1. Taxonomy (NCBI): domain Bacteria; kingdom Bacillati; phylum Actinomycetota; class Actinomycetes; order Propionibacteriales; family Nocardioidaceae; genus Nocardioides; species Nocardioides sp. NPDC051685. The sequence goes on from NZ_JBITCR010000002.1 coordinate 731,034, forward strand.
GCGGTCATGTGGGCGGTGTGGCGCGTGTTCAGCAACCTGCGTGAAGCATCGGAACGCGACGTACGTCACGCTTCCGGCGTCGCGACCAGGCGCGACGTCATCCGCACCGCATCCGAACGCTCACTTCTCAAACGCGCCGGCAACCTGCGCCCCGACTTCGCTGGGCCGAGCGCAGAAGATGTCGGCTACCTCCTGGGTCACGCTCGCGGCGGAGGCGTGTGGAGCTCGGTCGAGGACTCCACGCTCATCCTCGGCCCGCCCCGCTCCGGCAAGGGCGTGCACTTGGTCATCAACGCGATCCTCGATGCCCCTGGCCCCGTGGTCACCACCGCGACCCGCCCAGACAACATCACCACCACCCTCGCCGCCCGCCGCGAACGCGGCCCCGTCGCTGTCTTCGACCCTCAACACCTCGCCGACGGGCTCCCCCACGGCCTGCGATGGTCTCCCGTACGCGGCTGCCAAGACCCACTCACCGCGATGATCCGCGCCACCGGGCTCGCCTCCGCCATTGGACTCTCAGCCGGCGGGGTCGACAGCGGCAGCTTCTGGGAAGGCAAGACCAGAACCGTGCTCCAAAGTCTGCTCCATGCCGCAGCCCTTGACGCACGCACGCCAGCTGAGCTCCTTTCCTGGACCCTCTCGCCGGCTTCGGCCGCCGACGCCGTCGCGATCCTCGCCAACCACTCGGATGCGGCGACGGGCTGGGCCGAGTCTCTGGACTCGATGATCGAGTCCGACCCACGTACCCGCGACTCCATCTGGATGGGTGTCTCGCTCGCCCTCTCCAGCCTCGCCGACCCCAGGGTCCTCGATTCCGTCAGCCCAGGCGAGAACGAGGAATTCGACCCCACGGACTTCCTCCGCGACTCTGGAGCGCTCTATCTGCTCGCCACCGGCGCCGGGTCCGGCGCGTGCTGGCCCCTCGTGGCCGCTTTCGTCGAGGATCTCGTCGAGACTGCACGACACCTCGCCGCCTGCTCCCCCGGCGCACGACTCGAACCACCGCTACTCCTCGCGCTCGACGAGATCGGCAACCTCGCCCCACTCCCCTCGCTCCCCACGCTCATGGCCGAGGGCGGTGGCACCGGGATCACCACCATGCCGGTACTCCAATCGCTCTCCCAGGCACGCGACAAGTGGAGAGAACACGCCGCCAACGCCATCTGGGACGCGGCCATCGTCAAAGTCATCCTCGGCGGCACCGCCGCCGCCCGCGACCTCCAAGACCTCTCCACCCTCATCGGGGAACGCGACGAACACACCGACACCATCACGGTCGGCGACTACGGCTCCCGCGGACTCCAGCGCTCGACGCGCCGAGTTCCAATCCTCCCTCCGGACACCATCCGTACGCTCCCGTTCGGCATGGGCCTCGTCCTTCTCCGGTCCGCGCCGCCGATCGTCACCGACCTCAGGCGATGGACAGACCGTCCCGATGGCGCGCAACTGTCCCGGCAGCGCAAGGCGATTGAGGGGCAGTTGGGACATCCTTCAGCTCGGGCATGAAGGCGATCACTACTTCTTGCCGGGCTTCCGCACCGGGTTCGGCTTCTCTGCATCGACCGGGAGCACATGAGCAGGATTCATCCAGTGCTGATACACCCATAGGCTCGTTGGATTCGTCGGTGCGGGTTCGCCCGCAGAGATCACCAGGCACTGCCACTCGGACTCCTTCCGCGTGGTCAACACCGAGTCGGGCGTACGTCGCCACGCCAGCAGGATCCCAGGGCTGCTGTGGATCCCGAACGAGCCGTGAGATCGGCCAGGGGCGCGGTGCCGCGCTTTCGCATGGTCCGTTTCCCCTGGCCGTCTCCCGAACCGGACGTGCCCGTTTCCGAGCATCCGGCTCTCCACGAGTGCCGTTTACTCCACTGGCCACGGGGTCGGGATCGTAGCGCCCCGGTATCGATACCGCGTCGTGCTGACGTGGCCGATGTTGAAGAGCACGGTCTCGCCGTCGCGTGGCCATCAGCCGCCGTCGCAGTAGCGGCGGCGGAGTTCCTTCCAGGTCATCTGGCGGTGTTTGCGGCGGATCCAGCCGATCACGCTGCGCCATACGTAGGCGCGTAGGTACTGGAACGTCGCGAACGACACCCCTGGTTGGAAGTAGGTGGCCCATCCCCGCAGCAGCAGTCCAAGCCGCTGCAGCAGGGTGTTCAGTGAATGGTTCGTACCCATGCGGCAGACCGCCTTCACCTTGCCCATCACCGCCCGTAAGGCCTTCTTCGATGGGTAGTTGTAGACATACGCCTTGCCGTTACCGCCCTTCTTCGCGTGACGCTGGATGTGCCACCCGAGGAAGTCCAGCCCCTGGTCGATGTGGGTGATCAACGTCTTCTCCGGCGACAGGCGCAAGCCCATGGTTGCGAGAACCCCGGCGATCTCCTCCCGGATCGAGTCCGCGTGCTGCCGAGTCCCCGACACCATGATCAAGAAGTCGTCGGCATACCGAATGCACCGGTATGTCGCGCCTCCCTGACGGCGTCGCTTCATCCGTTCATACCCGCTCGGGGGCCACTTGCTGGCGATGTACTCGTCCAGAACGGACAAAGCGATGTTCGCCAGCAGCGGCGACAGAATCCCTCCCTGCGGTGTGCCGGTCTTGGTCTCTTGCAGGTGCGCCTCCGAGTCGAGGACGCCTGCCTTCAAGAACGCCTTGACCAGCGCCAGAACCCGTTTGTCACCGACACGACGCCGTATCCGGTCCATCAGGGCCGTGTGGTCGATCTCGTCGAAGCATGCCGTGATGTCGCCCTCAACAACCCACTCATAGGAGTGGGATCCGAAGTAGCGTGCCTCGGCGATCGCGTCGTGCGCACGGTGTCCCGGCCGGAACCCATGAGAGCCCGGATCGAAGTCCGCCTCGAAGATGGGTTCCAACACCAGTTTCAGTGCGCCCTGGACCACCCGGTCACGGACGGTCGGAATCCCCAACCGCCGCGTCTTGGTGGTCCCCGGTTTCGGGATACGTCGCTCCCGGACCGGCAACGGACGAAATGCCCGGCTCTTCAAGTCCGCACGCAGGTCGGACAAGAACTCATCCACCGCGCGCTCGGACTCGATGTAACGGGCCGTGTCTCCGTCGACCCCCGCCGTGCGGGAGCCCTTGTTGGACCGCACCCGGTCCCACGCCACCAACAAGAACGCGGGATCACACACCAGGTTGTACAGGTCATCGAACCGACGGTCGCCATCGGCGACCGCCCAACGGTGCAACTTGGTCTGAATCTCTCGTACCCTTGCCCGTGGGGCCTGCACACCACCACCAGCCAGGTCGCCGCCGTTCGGCAGCGAGTCTTCGAGCATTCCAGCATCCTCCTTGCTCACTCGCTGGCCCCCTTCGCCATGTACCGGGCTTTCCCCGGCTCGGACTATTACGGAGCCTCCGCCCCACCAGACGTCATCAGCGACAACGCGCCTTCCCACCGTCCGTACCCGGACGGCACGGGCGGGAGGGCAACGCCTGATGGTTCCCACGTTCACTGTCAACCGTTCGACGAGCGAGGTGCCCAGCTATACCCCGGCGGCATCGTCATGGCTACGCCGCAGACCTTCACCACAACCTCGCCCCGTCATCAACAGGAAGACAGGCGAGTCGACGTCCCTTCATCCGCAAGACGCCGCGCACCGCGTACCGGCCCAGATCCACCAGATTCGAGCCGGCGGGTCGCTTACGGGGCCTCAGACACTGGTTCCTCTCGTACACCTTCTCGTCTCGTTGGCCGGACCCGCCCCATCTGGCAGTACTGGAACGTCCTGACGTTGTCAGGGCTGCTCCCACCCTCCCCAGCGCCTCCCAGGTCAGGCTGCCCTCAACTTCTACCCGGCCGCTGCGACAACCGGACGGTGCAGGTCTCTCACCTCCACACGGTTAAACAGCGCCTCGTGGCGCACGGACGAATCCACCCAGACCAGATACGGCGGCATACGCGGCAAGTCGACCTCCAACATGTTGGCGAGAATCGACCCTCGACTCCGATCATACGTCGAACACATGAGCGATAGTGACCTGTGCTGCCAGACCAGGTTCTTCCCCACATGCCTGCACAGCCCACGGTCGATGGCTACGATGTCGAGGCACGCGACAGGTGGTCCGACGAGCAGCGGCCACCGATCGATCTGGGGGCGATGTCATGCAATGCGGGCGATGTGGTTCTGTCATCGAGCCCGGGGAGCGGTTCTGTGGTGAGTGCGGCGCAGTCGCCGCAAGCACACCGACCAACCAGACGGCGGCGCCGACCTTCGCGCCGCCAGCCGCGGACCAGGACATCATCGCGACGACCCCGGTCGCATCGACATCCAACGTGCCCGCTCGCCAGGACGAGGCAGCGACAGCGCCGGCCCAGGGCTTCACCCCGCCCCTCCCCTCACCGACACAGCAGGCCACCCCGGCCACGACACCGACCAACACCGCGCAACCGGTGACCTGGACACCGACACCCGCACCGACGGTCCCGCCGACGCGAGAGGTGAAGGGCGTGCGCCTCGCCCACGGCGAGGTGGTCAAGGGGGTCTTCGACCTGACCCACCGTAAGCGGCCGCTCGGGTCGATCGAGGGCAAGGTGATCGTCACCGACGCCCGGGTCATCTACCGTTCGGAAGCCCAGAGCCTCGGCTCGCGCAGCATGGTCTCCCAAGAGGTCGCGCTAGCCGACATCAACGGCATGACCGTCGCTACCTCCCGCGGCATCTCACCGGTCGGCGTCGCCGCCCTGAGCTTCCTCGGCGTACTCGCCCTCGTGTTTCTGCTGATCAACTGGGGATTCTGGGTCATCGTCTGCGTGCTCCTCGCGATCATCGTCGGGATCGGGTCGATCACCAACGAGCTCGCCTTCCTGATCTCCGCACGCCAGGGCAACACCTCACCGATCGCCCTGGAGTCAGGCGTACGCCGTGCGTCGACTTCCACGATCGTCGGCATCGGTCGCACAATCATCTCGCCGGCCACCAAGGTCCTCGGCGCCCTCGGAGTCGTCGATGCCTCCGCCACGGTCACCAGCGCCGGGTTCGACGAGGTCTCGGCGATGTACGCCGACATCGGCGCCCTGATCCTCGACCTTCAGACCCGTGGAACACTCGCCGACGACACGCCCGGAGGAACCAATTGAGCCAGGGATCAACGCAGGGAGAGATCCTGGAGGGCTGGTCCCTGACCGACGCCGAGGGCTACCTCGGCCCCCAGTCACCGGTCGCCGGGGTCTATGGCGAACCTCGCACCATCCCAGGAATCGCCGAGCCCGCCCAGACCGCGCTCGGGTTCAGCGACGCCGACCTCGGCCGCCACATCCTCTTCCTCGGCGGGATCGGCACCGGCAAGACCGTCGGGATGCAGTCCCTGGTCGCCTCGATGCGTCAGGCCGCCCAACCCGATGACGTGTTCGTCTTCTTCGACACCAAGGGCGACTTCCATGACGCGTTCTACCGCGAAGGCGACGCCACCATCTGCGTCGGCAACCAGTCCGCCTTCGCCGGCTCCCGGCTCTGGAACCTCTTCGCCGAACTCCGCGACCTGCCCAAGGACGAGCTGACTGACGAGGTCAACGAGATCGCCGCGACCCTGTTCGAATCCGTCGCTGCCTCCGCAGGTGACAACAACCGGTTCTGGTCCAACATGGGCCAGGAGCTCTTCGCCGGCCTCCTGCTGACCATGGCCCGCTGGGAACGCCGATCGGAGGAGTCCTACTCCAACCTCGACCTCCGCGCGATCGCCGACACCTGGGACCTCGACCGCATCCGTCGCGTACTCGCCAAGTTCGAAGACCTCCGCGGCACCCTGCAATACATCGCCCGCGACGACTCCAACACCACCAACTCGGTGCTGATCTTCCTCCAACAGATGCTGCGGCAGACCTTCTCCTCCACCTTCGCGCAGCGAGGGGACTTCTCCGTACGCCGATTCATCCGCTCCAAAGGCGCCCGAGCCCTCTTCCTCGAATACGACGTCGCCCACGGCGCCACCCTGACCCCGATCTTCCGCACGCTCGTCGACCTCGTCCTCAAGGAATCCCTCGGCCGCAACCGAGCCCCCGGCCGCGTCTTCGTCATCCTGGACGAATTTGCGCTCCTCCCCCAGCTCCGCCACATCGACGGCGGCCTCAACTTCGGCCGCTCCCTCGGCCTCCGGTTCGTCGTCGGCACCCAGAACACCGGCCAGATCATCGACGCCTACGGCCCCGGGCTGGGCAACTCGATCCTCTCCGCCTTCGGCACCGTCTTCTCGTTCCGTCTCTTCGACCACGCCAGTCGCGACTACGTACGCAACCGCTTCGGCACCAACCGACGACTCGTCCGCTACGACGCCGCAGTCCGCAGCCGCGGCATCGGCGAACAGCTCGTCGACGGCTCCGTCGTCGAAGACTGGGACCTCACCGGCCTGCAGGTCGGCCACTGCATCGCCGCTCTCCCCGACCGCCCGCCCGTCCGCTTCCAATTCAAGAGCCCCCACCGAAAGGCATGACCTCATGACCGTAGAGTCCCTGACCCGCGCCGGCGAGCCGACGTACGTCCTCCTTGGCCGCTTGCTGCCAGAGCCCATCGACGTTGTAGTCATCGCATCGACGGAGAACGCGGGCGACGAACTCCCCGCGGCGACCAGGCCGTTGTTCGAGTTTCTTGCCCGCCCACGCACGTCCACTGAGATGACAGAGTGGGCGGCCGCCGCTGGCGAGGAGCCCGACGAACTGAAGAGCAAGTTGCTCGACGAAAACATCGTGATCTCGGTGGAGCCAGGTGATGCGACCGGCGTGATCACTCAGGTTTCCGACTATGTGCTCACGCCCGAGTACCCACGTGACGAGCGCGTTCAGGACGGGGAGTTGGCGGCGTACGTCACACCTGATGGCCGGTCGGCCGCGATCTCGCGAGCTACTGCCACGCTGTTGTGGGACAACCCCGAGCGCCTCACCATCGGCCAGTGGCTCGAGCTTGTCATTTCCCGCGGCGGAGATGTCACCTCGTTTGCGCGATTGGTTGTGACAGACCTGCCCAGACTCCTCAACGACAGCGCTGCGACGATTCGTCGGAAGGCCGACTAGCGTATGGGGTTGCTCACCGATCTGCTCCCACGTCGCCGCATCGGCGCCCGCATGCTGATCCATGGCGGCGCGGTCGCGACCGCTGTCGCTGGCGTCGCCCAGTTCGTCAACGACCCCGGGTCAGGAACCGCGGGCATCGCCGTTGGCGCAACCTCTGCGGCATATGCCGTCGACGGGATCCTCTCTGATGTGCGGTCGATGCGAAAGGCCGCCGAGCAGATCCCGGAGGAGACCCACACTCGGCGCCTTGAGCACGCGGGTCAGACTGCGTCGACTGAGGACGAACGTGACAACCGCAGACTCGACGATGAGCTGCGTGGCGCGGCGGCCCTCTATATCGGCGACGCCCGTCAACAGGAGATGCTGCGGCAAGGTCTTGCGGACTGCACCTCACACCCGCCCAGTCTCGACCCAGCGTTGCTCGCCGAGCCCGGCTACAAATACGGTCAGCAGAAGGGTCTGGACCTACTCGAGTCCTATGACAGCGCCCAGATTGATGGCGGGATCAGCCGCCTCGCAGCTCACCCGCTCAGCAATCCGCTCGGACCCGACCACCCGCCCCCGCCCAGCCCCCTGACCGAACCACCCCTCAGTGCCGACAACGACACGTTTCCCGCAACGAAACCGGCGGAGGTGCCAGCAAACGAGCCGTACGCCACCAGCGACGGCGACCTTGCTGCCCTTGACGAAGGGCACGACGCCTGGGTTGAAGCCGAGGCCGCGGAGGATGCAGCACTTGCAGCATCGGGCGAAGCCGTCGACGGGCCGACGGCATACGACGATCCCGAGACCTACGCCAGTGACGGCGACATGAAGAGCATGACCGAAGCGTACGACTCGGAAGCCGAACGGTTCGACGAAGGCGCAACGCTCTTCGACGAACCCGCGACCGACGCCACGGTGATCATGCCGGAGCAGACGGTCACGGTCCCAGACGCCGAGATCCGCGAGCCCGACGAGCCGGAGGTCTGAGCACGTGCCGTACTGCACCAATTGCGGCAACGACGTCACCGGCCGCAAGTTCTGCACCAACTGCGGGCAAGAGGTCAAGCAGCGTACGCCTCCCCCACCCGAACCCACGCCGACCAACTGGTGGAGCCAGCGGCATGACCGCTCCTGGTGGATCAAGCAGGTCGCCGGGATCGGAGCCGTCGTCCTTGTCGCCGCCGCGGCTGCATACGGCGTGACGTGGCTCAGCGGCCGCGACAACAAGGCAGCAGGGACCCGCCCGGGGAACCCGACGGCAGTCCCGGAAGCACCGCGCGTCTGCTGGGACAAGTCAGAGCTCGAGGGCACCGAGCAGTGCCCGATGCCGTACGGACTCGACGGGATCGCCGCGCTCTCCCCTGCCATCAAAGACGCCTACTGGGGCAAACTCTGTCGCGAGACCTTCGACGTACGCGACGTGGACAGCTACACCTGCGAAGTCGCCATCCCCGGTCACGGTGAGCAGGCAGTCATCGTCGACTCCTATGAGTCCGTGGACGAGGTTGACCGCGAAGCGGACTACTACGAGGGGTGTGAGCCGGTGCCCAGTACCGAGGTCGAGGTGTGCCAGGGAAAGGAGTACAACGACCAGGACGCACTTCGCTTCGTCGAGCGGAAGCTCCACTACCTCATCGTGATCGACAAGGAGGCCGGCGGCACCGAGGCGCTCAAGGCGCTCACGTGGACCCCGTTGAACGCAGTCCTCAACCCGTGACCTAGGGTCGACCTCCTGGCGAGCCGTTGAAGCACCGCAGCCAACGGGCGTACGGTGAAACACATGTTCGAGCGGCGGGACCGTCGAGCCGCAGCCGAGTGGTCGCGGTTCGCATGCCATGCTGCGCAACAGGACCTGTCAATCGTCACGGTCGTCGAGGTCTACCAACTCGGACATCACGGGACCAAGGCTCTGGTCACCCTCTACGGCGAAACTCTCTTCCGCGACGCCTGGTTCTGGTGGGACCCGTCGCCGCCGGCACGACGGCCGCGGTGGCGTTGTCGTCGGGCTACGGGCCGCACACGCACCGCGACGGCGTGATCTACGTCGGAGGCCAGGCGTCCGGCTCTGGTGTCTACGACAGCATGAGTGCTCGGACGCTCAAGCACGCCCAGCGCCACTATCGGCGTGTGGCCTCATCGGGCGGCAGCCAGAAGGTCTGGACGGCCCGACCCGCGTAGTTTCGGTGCACAGCGCGCACCTGTCTTCCGAGAGCGGCCCCGAGCAGCGGGGCCGCGTGAGGACGGGAGACAGTCCATGTCGATTCCCACCCAGCTCAGCCTGCACGGCTACATCGCCACCGCCCCAGAGCTGACCAAGACCCGCAGCGGCGACCCCCGGTTCCGTGCCCGGATCGGCGTGGAGCGGTTCCGCAAGGAGCCGGACGGGTCGTTCACGAAGCTCGATCCGGTGCACTGCGACCTGGTCGTGTTCGACACCGCGGCCCAGCGGGCGTTCGACCGGTTCCGGGTCGGGGACTCGTTCGTCGCCTCGGGCTACATCAACGAGTACGAGGTCGAACGTGACGGCCACGCGGTCCCGCGAGAGGAGTTCGTCGCCCGCCGGATCGGCCACGACCTCGCCCGCACCAAGTACGAGGTCGCGCGCCGTACCCCAACTGCCGTCGAGCCAGCGCCGGCGGTGGTCGAGGCCATCGACCACGCCATCGGGTTCTGAGGCGCAGCGGTCATGGCCGCGACGTACGACGGTGACCGCGGGGGCGAGATCATCCGGCCAGTCAACTGGAACCTCCTCACCGCCGAAGAGGCCGAGGGCGAGTGGCTCGACCCGAATGCCTGGGTCGACTGGCTCCGCGCCGCGTATGGCCTGCCAGTTGCGATGGTTCCGCCGCTGTGGCACCGCCACGACGAGCTCGTCTGGGAGCTCTCCGCACTCCACGTCGCCTGGCTCAACGCCTACGACCCGGACTCCCCGCCCTCGGCCCCGTTGGCCTGGCACAGGGAGTTCTCCGAGGCCAGGCACCGGCTGCGGGACTGGGTCACTACGTGCGGCACCAAGCTCGACCGAGACCGGCCGACCAGACGGTCGACCTGGCCGGGCGAGGGGCCGGGTGCGTCTCCTGTCGAGCGCCCGGTCGAGGACCGGAGTGCCAACTTCGACGACTTCGTACGCGATGACCTTGACCAGCGGCGCCGGCTCGAGGAGCAGGCCCGCGACCTGGCGAAGGAGCGTGCCCGGGACCTGGTCAACCGGCTCGACGGGCCCAGCGAACGCGCAGGTTGGCGCCTCGGGCGCCAGCGCTGATCGGCCACAGCCCCGGTTCGATGCGGGCTTGTCCACAGCCGCGTACGTCTCGAGCCCCTATCTCGGCGCCGACGGTCACCGTGGCACCCAAGCCCACCTCGTCCTGAATACGGAGAACACCATGCTGCTCGCTCACGCAGTCGTACTCGCTGAAGCTCGTTCCTACCTGGCTGCGTTCGCCGACACCGCGCGGACGGTCGCAGGTTCCATCGCCTACGAGCGCGTACTCATCCGCCTAGACCTCGCCCACGGCGACCAAGCCCCTGCTCATACGGACCTGCCTCACGGCCTGCCGGCCGACCTGCTCCACCAACTCGCGATCGCGACCATCGGGGAGCTCGTACGCCACGGCATCGACGCCCTCGAGATCGAGCTGATCCTCGCTGACCTCGACGACGCGTACGCGACCGACGCCAAGGTGAACGGCCGCACCGGCGGTGCCTGATGTACGGCGAGAACGCCGCCCGCCTGCGCGCCGAACTCACGGGCCTGCTCCGTCAGACCCACATCAACCATCGGATACTTCGCGACATTTCCCGAACGCCGTCACCACTCAACGTCGAAGCCCATCGGCTCGAGGCCGCCGCCCAGATCGGTCGCTACCGGCGTGCCGTCCTCGCCTGGTGCCATCAGGTTCTGGTGCAGACCGACCCGAAAACAGTCACCAACCTCGCGCATTCCGCACTCGACCCACCTGGTTGGCTGGCACTGTCGCTCAACCGTGTGCTGGATGCGACTCCCGGTAACCTCCCGACAATGGCGGATCTCGCCACTACCCAGGACATCCGACCACTGGAGGCCTGGCGCCAGGCCGCGAAAGCCACCGTGCTCGCCGAGGGCGACTTCGACCACGGTCTCGGCCGCGGCCTCCTCGACCATCGCGAGTGGCTCACCGTCGTCGGCGACGTATGCGACATCACCCAAGCGCTTCTCGTACTCGACGCTCGGTACGAGCAACTCCCCGGATGGACGAAGCTCAGAGGCGCACGAGGACTCGCGCGTTACGCCGCCGACTGCGCCACGCATGCTCAGGCACTCTACGGCGCCCCGGACTACAACATCGACTGGCGTGGCTGGCACCCACCACCGCCGGACCTCCCACCCGACGCCGACGTGCTCAGCCAAGTCTTAGCCGCCGAGCACCGACTCCTCAACTCACTCACTGCCATCCCCTCCATGGCCAACCTCCGTATCCTCTTCACCTCCGAGCGCGGCCTCTCCGACCTGGCAGCCGTAGGCGCCCGCAACACCGCGCCGGAACAAGCAGCGATGTTCCGGCGCCGAGAGCGCGCCTACCGGAACCTCAGCCGCGCCTCCCGCACAGCCGCCGGCTTGGCCGGCACGGGTACTGCGGCCAACCCATCACAGCGCCGAGGCCGTACGCGCTCTCGCCACCTTCTCCGTCGACAACCCCGTTACGAAGGACGCCTGGCGCAACCTCACCAAGCTCGCCCGCCATGTCGACAATCGGCTCTGCGCCACGATCGAGGAAGGCTTCAGCAAGCGCCTCTACCTCGTCCGCAGCGCCCTCCCCCGCATCGACGTGACTGACGGCAATCTCGTCCACCGCATCCGTGAGAGGTTCGAACCCCTTCACCACGAGGGCGGCACAGCCATGATCGCCGTCGCCCGCCGCTACCTCCACACCGAAGCACCGCGAATGGTCGCCTCGGGGGAGGCAGCCATCAGCCGAGCCGACTTCCGTGTCGCGATCGCCTACCGCCAGTACAACGGCCGACCGCCCATCTGAGCCACAGCAACCGCGAGTACGAGCAAACCTAAGGAATGGCCGGCGACTGCCTCCGCTGCACTCGCGAGGGGTTCGTCAACGGCCGGTTAGAGCGACTTCCGTCATCCGACACAAATAGAGCGACCTAAGGACCGCTGCCGCGGAGGCTGTGGCCGGATCGGGGTCGCCGAACACGCTCAGTCCGACATCCCGCAGCGCCCGGTGACCGGCCCCGATCCGATCGTGGACCACCACCGGTGCCAGTCCAGCACAGCCCCGCTGCGCGATCGCCTCTAGCGTGCCGCGGTGATCAGCGAGCGGGCCGGGCACCGCGGCGTGTACGTCCGTCTCGTCGTCTGACTCACCCGAGGCTGAGCCCATATCTGAGACCAAGCCGGCGGCCACAGACGTACGCGAGCCCTGAGTGGCGAAGTGCAAAGGATCCACCACACCGCTCCCGCGTGTGATCAGGCTGAGCGGAAGGCCGGCCAGTCGCCCGCCCCGACGCTCGACCCGGGCGACCACGAGCGTGTCCGCCGGGAGGCTGTCGCCGATCGCCTCGATCCGGGCGATCGCCGCAGCATGGTGAGGCGCCCACGCCAGCTCCAGTGCGAGCGCTTCGCCCTCGGCGTCGCGGAGCACCCAGCGCAGCATCTGGGCCGCAGCGTCCCACCTGGGAGGCTCGGCACCTGCCGGTGCGAGCACCGCCCAGTCCTGGGACGGGTCGACCGGGTCGGAGAGTGCAGGCACGCCCGCACCGCCAAGCCCCGCCCACGACGTACGCACCGGGAGGTCGGTAGCGACCCGGGCGAGCACCGCCGCCGAAGTGGCCTCGGTGCCGGAGATCCGGCCCTGGTCGTTGACCTGGGCGCCAGTGAGCACGACCCGGTGGTCCAGGGTAGCGGCGGGCCGGTCGAGTCCCGGCCACGGACCCGGCTGGCTCCACCGCGCGACCGGGTCGAACCCAGCCAGCGAGACTGGTCTGGCATCGCTCCAGGTGAGCATCCGCTCCTCAGCGGGCGACCAGAAGAGGCAGGTCAGGCCGTGATAGCCGGATCCCGTACGCCACGCATACCCTCCGAGCCCGACCAGTTCCAGCGACCCGGCGGCATCGTAGGACGTCCGTGCTCGCCCGGTCAGCGCGACCGGAGCCCGCTGCTCCGCCGCAGCCGCGTCCAGCGCCGACACCAACGCGTACGCCACTGCCACCTCCTCCAGCAGCGCAAGGTCGTCGGCGGCAGCCGAGCGGGCCAGCAGCAGAGAGATGTGGTCGCTGATCCGGCGCAGCAATCTGGCCATGCGGTGGTAGTCGGCCCCTTGTGCCCAGACCGCGGCTGTGTCGAACCGGTCGACGAACCCCGCTGATAGGTGGGAGACACCGACCGCGACGACCTCCTCGAGCAGCCTGGTGACCGTCTCCCGCAGTCGGTCACGCGACTCCAAGGTCGGCTCGCCAGTAGTGCGCGCCGCCACCGGGGCCGGCGCCGGGAGGACCAGGCCATGGGCCCGCTGCCAGGCGAGCACCGCGGCGACCCGGTAACGCTCGGGATGCGGAACCTTCTGATCCAGGACGATCCCGTCCAGGCCGCCGCCGGGATAGCGGGCGGTCAGCGGTGGGCGCAGGAACCTCACCGAGGGGCTTGCGCCCGGGGTGAGGACCGGGTCACGGTCGGCGTCGTCGAGGAACTGGTGCGCCCAGCGGTAGCCGGGCAGCCCGCTGTGAGATCGGAGTGCCTCCGCGGTGAGATCCATCAGCTCTTGGCCGCGAGCTTCGGCCGGGTCCGTTCGGTCGGCCTCCCCGGTCGCGTCTTCGCTCTGCACCGAGCTCGCCAGCCACAGCCCCGCGGCGATGACGTGCTGGCAGATGACGGCGCTGGGACACGAACAGGTCGCCTGGGTCGGACCGGCCGACCCGAAGGTGACCGCCCGGTCCCCGACCGCGACCTCGATCGCCGTCTCCGACTCGGACACGAGCGAGATCTCGACCGCATCGAGATCCTTGCGCGCCCGGCGCAGCAGCCCCTTGTTGGCCAGCGCCACCCAGGCGTCGTCATCGAACCCGGCCACCACCTCGATGATCGCGTTCATCGTGAGGTCACCTCGGCCAGCCAGTCGGCGAGCTTGCCCGGGGTCAGCGCCGCGATCGACATACCCAGGTCGGCGAGCCGCTCGGCCTGGGCCCGGTCGAAGGTGGGCTGGTCGGTGCCGTCGAGCGAGGCGAGCCCGATCATGCGTACGCGAGACTCGGCCAACCGCCTCACAGCCCTCTCCAGCCGTGAGGGCGGTCCGCCCTCGAAGAAGTCGGTGACCAGCACCATCACTGCTCGGGTCGGCTGCTCGATGACACCCGCGGCATACTCCACTGCCTGGGCTATGTCGGTGCCACCGCCGAGCTGGACCGACATCAGCGTCTCGACCGGATCTCCGGCTACGTCGGTCAGATCGACCACCGAGGTGTCGAAGACGACCAACCGCAACCGGAATGCCGGCAGCCCGGCGAGGATGCCGGCCATCACCGCCGAATGGATGACCGAGCCTGCCATCGAGCCGGACTGGTCCACGACCAGCACGATCTCCCACGGGATTCGGCGCGCGTTGCGCTCGAAGAAGAGCGGCTTCTCCACAACCAGCCGCGACCCATCGGCGTCCCAGTTGCGCAGGTTCGCGCGGATGGTGCCGCGCGGATCGAAGTTGGCGTTGACCGCGAGCGGACTGTGCCGGTGAAGGCTGCGGCGGCCGGTGAACGAGGCACGGACCTCCGATTCCAGCTTTCGACGCAGATCCTCGACCACCGCGCGAACGATCCAGCGCACCTCGCCCAGCACCCGCTGGTCGAGCTGACCGCGCAGCGCCAGCAGCGTCTTGAGCAGGTCGACGCTGGGTTCGACCTTGGCGAGGATCTCGGGGTCGGTGACGAGCTCGGTCAGGCCGTAGCGGTCCAGGGCATGCTGCTCAATCACCTCGACGCTCTCGCTCGGGAAGAGCTCGCGCACCTCGCCGAGCCAGTCGACGATCGACGGCATCGACGGGTCCAGTGAGCCCGGTCCACCACCCGACCCGGCGGCGCCGGGGCCGGCTCCCTCGCGACCGCCGCGCCCGGCGTACTCGCGCCCGTAGAGGTAGTCGAGCGCGGATTCCATCCGGGCCAGTTGGCCGCCCCCGGACATGGGCAGACGCTGCTCGGCGTAACGGCCCAAGACGAGCCGCCAGCGATCGGTCTGGTTCATGCCGACACCCCGCTCCAGTCGGTCAGACCGTCACGTCCGAGCGCTGCGAGGACCGCCTCGGACGCGGCCAGGTGGCGTTCGACGTCGGCGGCGGAGACGTCGCGCCGAACGCGATGGCCAAGAGGCGCCCCGTGGATCCCGGCGACGATCTCGGCGACTCGGTCGGTCTCGCGCGGGGTGAGTCCGGAGAAGGCCAGTCGCAGTTCCGGGAGCGCTTTGAGGAACGTCGCCCCGTCCCACTCGCGCATCCGCTCGTCCAGTGCCGGCACCACTCCCCCTGCCTGCCAGGCGCTCTCGCGGGCGGTCGCGAACAGCCCGGAGACGTACGCCACCGACTCCGCCGCCGGCAGCGAGCTGTCCAGGTGGCCGGCCACGTCGCGGGCCAGGGACTCGGAATCGAGCCGCTCGGCGGTCGCCAGCAGACCGGCGGCAGCACCGCGTACGAACGGGGCGGGGTGGTCGGTACGCAGCTGCTCGACAATGACCCAGAACGGGTCAGGGTCGAGGTCGGCGCCACCGGTCGAGGCGAGCAGCTCGCGGATCCGGGAGAGCGCGCCGACCACCCGATCGGCCTCCTGAGGCGACACGGTCAGATCGGCGGCGAGGTAGAGACAGCGGTCGTACGCCGTTCGCACCAGTCCCGGGAGATCGCGGATCCTCGACGCCTCCAGCACCTCGCGGCCCTCCAGGAGAAGCGCGAGCCGTGCGACGGCGGTTGCCGCGTCGACGAGCTGTCCCTCGGCGGCGATGGCTTCGCGGACCAGCGTGACGGTGCTATCGACGACGGTGCCGTCCTCGTGGAGCCCGACGACGAGGCACTGCGCCAGCAGCTCGGTCGCCCGGGCGCTGCTCGGCCGGGCGCCGTCGGCGGTGGCCTCGGACAGCAACTCGGCGAAGCAGGTCGCCACCGCCTCCCCCAGCGTGGACCCGAGGATCGAGCACTCCACCAGTCGGCCCTCGGTCGAGGGTGTCCACAGGTAGCGCCACCGTTCCTGGAGCCGCGACAGCTCGGTGCCACGTACGAAATCGGGGCCGGCGACATGGTCGGCGAACGGGATCCCGAGCAGCTGCAGGCCGTGGAGCAGGCGGCTGGTGCGGCGGTGAGCGTGGTTGCGATAGAGGTCGAGCGCGGCGTTCTTGTGCTCGACACCCTCGGTGTCGAGACGCTGGGTCTCGAGCTGGACCAGGGTGTCGCGGACCAAGGGCGGCGTGCCGGCGCCTGGCGGCACCCGACCCGCACGGCTGCCGGTGAGCACGTGGACCGCCGTCGCCATCACCAGCGCACCCTCGGTGTCGGCCTCGCCTTTGACGAGGCTGCCGAGCGCGCCGTCGAGCAGGTCGCTGCGCAACGGCGCCGGCCGATCCCGCAGGTCGGCGAGCATCAGGGTCTGCTGGTGAGCCGCAGCCAGCGATGGTGTCGGAACCTGGACGTGGTGTTTGCGCAGGTCAACAGCCAAATCGAGGAGCGTGGACAGCGCGGCGTCGCGGCGGGCACGATCGGTCGCTACTCCTTCGCGGCGCTGGTCCCAGATCCGTTGGTGCCACCCCGGCGAGGTCATTCCGCTGGCGTACCCGCCCAGCCGCTCGAGTCGGTCGAAGGTGTAGCGGATCAGGGCTGCTCCCTGGTCGAGCTTCCCGGTCTCGTACGTCGGGCGCTCCCCTGGCATGGCCAACAGTTCGGGTACGGCGACGGCATGGAATCCGCCCAGCACGGCGAGAACCGGCCCGTCCATCGGCTTCCGAGTGGCGAGCGCGGCACGTAGGTGGTGCACCATCTCGGCTTCGCGAGCGGTCGTGCCGTCGGCGGCCAGATCGGCGATCGATGCCGTGCTCCGTGCAAGCGCGCAGTACGCGACCATCGCGGCATGGTGGGTGTCCCAGCCCTCGGGGGTCGTCGGATCACCGGTCTCCAGGAGGAGCTCCCACAGATCCTCCTCATCCCGGCAACCGAGCTGGGTCGCCAGGGCACGCAGGGCATCGCTCATCCGCAGACCGCGTTCCTCCTGGAGCGTCCCGTCGCCCGGCAGCACCGGTTCCGAGGCTGATGCGGCCTGCTCGGCGACCTCCAGGTCACAGAACCCGACCGGGATCCCGCCCTCCCGGGCGCGTCGCAGCGCGATCAGCTCCGGGGAGTAGTCGCAGAACGGGTAATAGCCCCCATGCGCGTCGGCCCGGCGCACCACCGCCCCCGCCTTCGCGACCGGCCGTGCCCAGGCGTAGACCGCCAGCGGCATCTGCGCCTCGGGATGGACCAGCAGGTCGATCAGACCGTCGAAGCTCCGCGGCCCCTCAACGAGCACCTTCGAGGGCTGGAACCGGGTGATCGCTGCGTCGACGGCGAGCGCACAGACCGGGCTGTGATGGCGTACGGGCACCACCACCAGCTCCCCGGTGACCAGCGTGTCCGCGAGCGCACGAATCTCGGCACCCATCAACGGCGTGTCATTCAACGACCGCTCACCGATCCAGCTCGCCGCGGGTCTCCATGGCCGACTTCCAGCGCTGGTCGCGCTTGGCGCGCGGCCGGATCACGGTGTCGAAGTAGTGGCGCAGCTTGGTGCCGTCGTCGGGGTTGTCCTTGAGCACGGTGCCGATCAGCTGGCGGCTGATGTGACGGCCGGCGACATCCCCGTCGCCGAAGTAGTGGGCATCCAACGCGGCGGCATAGCCGACCGCGACCGCCTCCGCCGAGGACATCACCGCGGCCGGCTTCTCGACGACCGTCCCCTCCGCGGTGACGCCCTCGCGCAGGTCGCTGAAGGCGGTGACCAGCAGGTCGACCGCGTCGGGTGTGAGCCGCGTGGAGATCCCGGCCCCGTCCAGCAGCCCGGAGGTCTGCTCCTCGATCAGGCGGCGCTCCAGCGCCCGGTCGCGGATGGGACGTACGGTCTCGAAGTTGAACCGGCGCTTGAGCGCGCTCGACATCTCGTGAACGCCGCGGTCACGCAGGTTGGCGGTGCCGACCACGTTGAACCCGCGGTTCGCGAAGACCACGTCGTCGGGCTCGGGCAGCTCGGGGATGTGGAGCACCTTGTCCGACATCACCGCGATCAACACGTCCTGGATCTCCGGCTGCACCCGGGTGAGCTCCTCGAACCGGCAGATCGTGCCATGGGTCAGGGCCTGGTGCAGTGGGCCCGGGACCAGCGACCGCGCCGACGGACCCTCGGCCAACAGAAGTGCGTAGTTCCATGAGTAGCCGATCTGGTCCTCGGTCGTCCCCGACGACCCCTGGATCGTGCAGGTCGAATCACCCGAGATCGCTGCCGTGAAGAGCTCTGAGAGCATCGACTTCGCGGTCCCAGGCTCGCCGACGAGCAGCAGCCCGCGATTGCTCATCAGCGTCACCACGCACCGGTCGACCAGCGCGTCGTCACCATAGAACTTGCGGGTGACCTGGTGTTTCTCATCACCGGTCACGAACGCCCGCACCGCCCGTGGCGTCAGCTTCCACCCCGGTGGCCTCTCCCCCGGATAGGCCGTTGCCAGCCGCTCCAGCTCGGCGGCGTACGCCACCTCGGCCGGCTCACGCAACACACTCATCAGCTTCTGATCCTCTTCTCCCAGTCCGGGTCGAACCCGGTCCCGTCTGCTGCCATCGCACGCATGTCGTGCCACGCCTCGGAGACGAGGACGGCCGGCACATCGCGGACCTTCATCGCATTCCAGCGGCCCTCTGGCGAGATCCGATGGAACTGCAGTCTCTCCAGCGCCACCTCCTGGTCGGCCTCGGGCAACGGGCTCCCGGAGAATCGCACCGAGACCACCAGCCCGAGCGTCGGATAGCGCTTGTCATAGCTGTAGAACCAGCCGCCGTCCTCGCTCTCACCCCGCAGATAACCGAGCTTGGTGGCCCGGCTGCGCAAGGCGTACGTCGTCACCACATGCCCACGGAAGTCAGGCAGTGCGTTGCCCGTCTGCTCGGCCTCGCTCACCAGGTGCAGGTCGCGAGAGAGCTGGTCGAAGAGCGGGACGATCTCGTAGTCGACCAGGTGCTCGCGCCAGGCCTCGGCCCCCATCGCCGAGAGCACGCTGAGGTGGGCGAGCCGAATCCGACCGGTCTCCGGCAGACGTACGTCCTCATCCCGGACGTCGGTGAGAGTGCCGTCCTCGAGCGGGCGGAACACGAACGGCTCCTCGCCATCCTCCTCGGCCACCCACAGCAGACGAGTGACCAGATGCCGCGCCACAGGGTGCTCCAGCAGGAGGTCGCGCCAGTCGGCCACCGGCCAAGTACGTTCGGTGCACAGCGCCTCATAGAGTCGCGTCGCCTGCTGCGTACGCACCGACTTGAGCTCCCGCTTCGCTGCTGCCAGCGACTTCTTGGCCGCCTTCGCCGCCTCCTCGTCATCATCCTTCCGCGGGGCGGGGAGCGACTTGACGGGCTTCCCATCGGGAGTCCTGAGCTCGACGGTCAGGTCCGGAAGCAGATGGGCAGAGAAAGCACGCGGCCCGTAGTCGAGTTCGAGCCGACCCTCCTCGTCGAACCCGGCGGTCGGGATCGTTCGGTCGGCCAGCTCGTCGACGCTCCATCCGCGGCGTTCGGCGAGCAGCCCTATCTGGGTCGCTGCCTCCTGTTGCAGGCTCTTGGTGCGAAACCTCGTCCCGACGGCGAGGACCGCTTGCGTCGCCGCCGGGTGATCGGTCCACGCCAGCATGATCAGCAACGCCCGGCTCTGCGCCAGGCGCCAGCCGTACCACTTCTTCACGAAGCCGACGGCAGGGTCGACCAGCCCACCGCCGCCGCAGGCCGCCGCCAGCGCCAGCATCCCTTTGCTTGGTACACCCGACGAGAACGGGGTCTGACGCACCTCCGGCAGCACATGCTCGATGATCTCTGCCTCGGTCGCGCCTGGCATGTAGCCCCAGGAGACGTACTGGCGCGCTCGGTCACGTGCCGCCTCCATGGCCTCTTCCTGATTGGGCAGCCGCAGATCCTCGGTCATCCATGCATGGAGAAGCGTCTTCCCGAGCCGTTCGCGATCACCCTGCTCGAACAGCTCCGCGTAACGACGCAGGATGGCGTTTGGCACTGGGGTCTTCCCTTTGACCGCCATCGCGGTCAGCCACTGCACCACCTCGACCGGCACCGGCGCGCCCGTCGCGGCGAACCGCACCTCGGGCACCTGGCTCCAGTCGAGCCACTCCAGTGCCGTCGGCAGTCCACGAGCGACCGCCTTGGCCGCCTTCTTCCCAGTCTCTTCGGGATCCAGATAGGTCTCGGCCTGCTCACCCAGTTGCAGCAGCGCGTCAAGGATCGAACCACGGACGAGGTCGTTGCGCTCCTTGCACCACGCTGCCTGAAGCGGCTCCAACGCCGCTGCATCCCCACTGCCGCCCAGCCAGCGCGCCGCAGCCTGCTTGATCGCAACAGAGGTGTCGGTCAACGCCGCACCGGCACGCGCGACGCGTTCGGGGTCACCTACGAGCGCCTCCTGAGCCAACGGTCGGGCGTCGGCACGCGAGCCCAGAGCAACCTCGAAGAGGTGCTCGCGCAGCAGCCCCTCAGGACTTGGGACTGCTGTCGCCGCGCGGTAGAGCGCCAGCCTGTCGTAATTCCACTCGTCTGCTGTCTTGTCCTGCACAGTCAGCACCCGTGACGTGTGATGGACAAGGATCGACTGGGCCAGGTCCAGGGGCCAATCACTCATCGCACCCCACTTCTCCGCGTACGCCCTCCAGACCAAGTCGACACCGTCGGCGCCGGTCGCGTCGAGCAAATTGCTCGCCTCCAGCAGGTCGATACCGCCGACACTCGCCTGGACCTCAGCCAGCACGTCCGTGAGCAGGTTCGAGCGCCCATACCGGCGGGCTCGAACCGACGTGTGGCCGAAGATCACCAGCAGCTTCACCGCCGCCGGCGCGCTCAACCTCCCCGCCCGCGCAACCGCGAGCAACGACCGTTCTCCATAGCCGAAGTCGACCGGAAGGTTCTTCAGCATGTCAGGAACATCCTCCTCCCCGATCGGCCCAGGCGAGGTCAGAAGCCGCACCATCTCAGTGACCGCGTCTTCCGACAGCGGTTCCGGCGCGCTGGAGGGCCGACCCAATCCGGCGTCCCGCTGCCGGCTGCGCTCTAAGAGTTGGTTGATCCGCGCGATGGCCGCCGTCGCGACCTCGACCGCGTCGCGCTCCGCCATCGACCAGTCAACCTCCGGCAAAGAATCGGTCTCGACCTCAGGGCTCTCGACCTGCTCCGGAGTGGCCACCGCAGCAACACGGCGCACCGACTCCGTTCGGTCAGCAGCAGCCGTCGCCGATGCCCACTCGCGGTGTTCATCAATGGACATCAAAAGGGACAAGGCACGCGCCCGTTGACCGGCCGGCGCATCCACGGCCAACTCGCGCAACTTGCCGGCGGCTGCTGCTGCCACTCGCGCCAGCACAGGCTCGGCGGCTTCACGCCGAGTCTTGCTCCGTGACTGCGTTGCCCAACCAGCGAGAGGTGCTGCGTACGTCGCCAACTCCTCGTCCGTCAACACGGCATCGAGCAGCCGCAAAGTCCACCCCTGCTGCTCGCGATCACCGTCCTCCACGACTGTCGCCACCACATCTTGGTGGACAACCAACGCGTTGCCGAGATCCGGGAGACGTGAGAGAAGAGCGATCCGATCGACGTTGTACGCATCGGCCCAGGGCTCGGGCTCCAGCATCGAGACGATCATGCTCGCAGGGGTGACGTCGAGGTACTCGCCAAGCCGGATCAGGTCAGCGAACCTCAACGGCAGCTCGGCACCCGCGGTCGCCAGGGCCCCATGCCAATCCTTGTGGCTATCGGCGCGTTGCCCAGATCCGACGCCCGAAGCGCAATGAACGACCAACGCCTCGAGCCAGTGCCGGCCGCCGACACTCCCGAGGGCGGGGTCGTCCATAGCGGTTTCGATCACGTTGGCCCAGCGCCCGATCACCGCCACATCGACCGACGCCAAGCCGGAATAGAACCTGCGCCAAGCCTCGGCCTCATCGTCGGTGAGCCTCGACCCGCGTCCGCGGCTCCCCGCGAAGAACTCCAACATCGCGTCACGGCCGAACCTCTTGAACACGGTCTGATTTCGCCCCCAGATCAGCCACGCTTCGATCCGGTCGGCTGGACCCAGGCCAGCGATAGTTCCGTCCCCGGAGACGACATAGTCGACTACCGCTTCTGGCTGGTTGAACGTCGCGGCGACGGTTCGGAGCGCTGCCACCCACTGATGGTCCACGGCTCAGTACTCCGACCTCTTCTGCCAGTCGGCAGCGAACCCGGTGCCGGCTGCGGCGATGGCACGCGCGTCGTGCCAGGTCTCCGAGGCGAGGACCGCAGGCACCTCACCGAGAGTGAGCTGGTCGCGGCCACCGTCGCGGGAGATGCGGTGGAAGGTGATCCTCTCCAGTGCCACCTGGCGGTTCTCCTCTGGGAGGAAGTTGCCGGTGAAGCCGATCCGGGCGACCAGGTCCAAGGTCGGGTAGCGCTTGTCGTAGGAGTAGAACCAGCCCGCGTCCTCGGTCTCGCCACGCACATAGCCCAGCTTGAGGGCGAGTCCCCGCAAGGCGTACGCCTCCAGCATGTGCCCTTCGAAATCGGCCATGTCCCGGCCCTTCGCCGCCTCCTCGGTGAGCGTGTGCACTCCGCGCCCGAGCTGGTCGAAGAGCGGGGTGATCTCGTAGTCGGCGAGGTGTTCGCGCCAGGCCTCGACCTGGTCCTCGGTGAGCAGACTGGCGTGGGCGATCCGCACGCGCGACCCCGCTGCCAGCGTCACCTCCTCACCCTCGGCGTCGGTCAGCGAGCCGTCGTCCAGCAGCCGGAACGGCCGGAACGAGTCCACCCCGGTCCCGTCACCGACGACCTCGAGCCAGACCAGCCGGGCCACGGCGTGGCGCACCACCGGATGACCGGCGAGGTAGGTCTGCCAGTCCTGGGCGACCCAGGTTCGCTCGGTGCACAGCGCCTCGTAGAGCCGCGCCTGCTGCAGCGAGCCGACCGTCTTGAGCTCCTTCTTGGCGGCGGTGAACGCCTTCTTCGCGGCCTTGACCGCATCTTCGTCATCGGTCTTCCGGCCGGCCGGAAGCGACTTGATCCTCTTGCCGTCCGGATCGTTCAGCACGATCGTGAGATCAGGCTGAAGCGCCGCCGTGAAGACCCGCTCCCCATAGGAGAGCTCGAGGCGACCGTCATCGTCGAAACCAGCGCTCGGGATCGTCCGGTCAGCGAGTTCGTCAACGGTCCAGCCCCTGCGCTCAGCCAGCGCGTGAGCCTGGTTGGTCGCCTCCTCCTGGAAGCTCTTGGTGCGGAACCGGTTGCCGATCGAGAGCATCAGCTGGGTCGCCGCCGGGTCCTCGATCCAGGCGAGCATCCCGATCAGCGCCTTCCCCTGCGCGGCCCGCTGCCCGAACCACTCACGCAGATAGCGCTCGGTCGGCGGCACCACATCGCCCCCGGCACACGCGGCGGCCACGGCAAGCAGGCCCTTGCTCGCGATCGCCGAGCCCTTCGGCTGCTTCAGGAAACCGGGCAGAAGCGCCGCTGCGTGCTGCTCGACCGTCATCCCGTGGAAACGGGACTCCGCGCTGTTGCGCTGCCACGATCCCCAT
The DNA here is from genome assembly GCF_044453405.1 of Nocardioides sp. NPDC051685. Taxonomy (NCBI): domain Bacteria; kingdom Bacillati; phylum Actinomycetota; class Actinomycetes; order Propionibacteriales; family Nocardioidaceae; genus Nocardioides; species Nocardioides sp. NPDC051685. The sequence continues at coordinate 754,845 of NZ_JBITCR010000002.1, forward strand.
CCAGCGTGCTGTGCAGCCTGCTGCTCGGCCTCCTCGCGGCTGATCGGCGTGACGTCCTCCACGAGCCAGGCGTTGAGCAGCCAAGCCCCCAATCGCTCGCGGGAACCCCGCTCGAAGAGCGCCGCATACTGCCGCAGGATCGCGTTCGGTTCGGCGGACTTCGCCTTGACCGCGACGACGCACAGCCACTGGATCACGCTCAGCGGCACCGGGTCCCCGGTCGAGGCGAACTTCACCTCAGGCGCGCTCTCCCACGCGACCCAGGCCAGGGGCTTGGGCAGTCCCTTGGCCACCACCTTCTCAGCCGCCTTCGCGGTCGCGACCGGGTCCAGATAGGTCTCAGCGCTCTCGCCGAGCGCAACCAGCGCGTCGAGGACGGCGCCACGTACAAGGTCGTTGCGCTCCTTCTTCCATGCCGCCTGAAGGCCCGGCAGAGCCTCAGTGTCGCCGATCCGGGCAAGCCAGGTCGCCGCCACGGCCCGGATCTCGGCGCGCCCGTCGCCGAGCGCGGCGACCGCGCGCGTCAGTCGCTCGGGGTCAGTGGCGATCGCGGCCTGGGCGTAGGGACGGTCCGCTTTGCGGGTGCCGAGGGCCACGCCGTAAATGTGCTCACGCAGACCCCGCGGGAGCCTGGGGAGCGCCGCGGCCGCGGCGTAGATCGCGGTGTTGCTGTACCAGTATTCCGACTGCCACTGGCTATCGAGCTGGAGGATCCGGTCGAGGTGCTTGGTCACGAACGGCCGCACCCGTTCGACGTCCCAGCGCCTCCCCACCGCACCCCCGGCATAACCACGCCACACCACCGCGATACCGTCGCCGCCGCACTCATCGACCATGACCGAGATGCTCAGCAGATCGACGGTGCCCTCATCGGCGAGAACTGCCATCAGATCGTTGCTGAACCGATAGCCGTTGTCGCGTACGTCGCGGAACCCAGACATCGCCAGGAGCAGCTTGATCCGCCCAGCGGCAGCCACGTTCTCCCGGCCCACCAGGTTGAGCAGGAGGGTACGCGTCTCCCACCAGTTGCCGAGCGTGGCGTGCATGTTCGACGGCAGCTGGTCGATGCGCGGACTCGACGAGGAGGCCAGGAACGACTCCAACGCCTTCACGTCGGAGGCCCTGTACGCCTGGGCTTGGACCTGTCGGTGCACACCTGCGCGACGGTTGACCTGAGCGGCCCACCGCGCCTGTGCCTCGTTGAACCCTGCAGCCATCTTCTTCGCCAGCTCGGCGGCCGCATCGGCCCGCATCGACCAGTCGATCACCGGGTCCTCGAACGACTCGAGCTCGACGTCCGGCTCGTCGGCGACCTCGACCGCCGCAGCCGCAACGCCGCGGACCCGCTCGGCCCGGTCGGCCGCAGCCGTCTCCAACGCCCATTCCCGTTCCCCGGGTAGGTCCAGCAACAGGGTCAGCGCCTCCGCACGCTGCTCGGGCTTACCACTGACCGCAAGGTCCCGCAGTGCCGAGACTGACTCCGGCGCCACCCGCTTCAGCACCGGCACCGCCGATTCGCGCACCTGCCGACTCGTGCCGGTCGCCGCATTGGCAACCACGGCGGCGAGCCTGGCCAGGAGGGCGTCACCGAGCGTCGTGGCGACCAGATCGATCGCCGCCAGACGCCGGTCCACGGTCCCGGTCAGGAAGGCACGCTCCACCGTTGCCGGATGCGCGGCCAGCGCCTCGGCGAGGCCTGGCATCTGGGTCAGCGCCTTACGTACGCCCTTGCCGCGGTAGCGGGCATACTGCGGGAGCTCGAGCATCGCGTCGAGCACCTCGGTCACGCTCGCGCCGAACACCTCCGCGATCCGGACGACGTCGGCGAACCGCAGCGTCAGCGGCTGGTCCGGTCGGGACCCAAGAAAGGCATGGGTGACCAGGTGGGCGAGCCAGTGGCTGCCGCCGACCTGCCCGATGACCTCGATGTGGTAGCCACCCCGCGCGCCAGCGGCCAGGTTGAGCGATGCCCACCGCTGCAACTGGTCGGCCTCCACCTCCTCGAAGGCCTTGTAGAACTCACCGATCGCCGCAGAATCGACGGCATAGTTCCGGTTGGAGGCGAGGTGCGCAAGCAGCCCCGGGTTCGACCCCGTCAGGACGTAGTCGGCCGCGTCATCGGCCTGCTCGAAGGCCTTCGTCACCTGCTTCAGGGACTTCCGCCACGCCTTGTCGCCACGCTCACCGAACTTCCCGAACATCCCGAACTCCGCTCCCTCAGATCCGTCTGATCTCGACGATGGCGAGAGCGTAACCCTGGCCACCGACAAACGGCGCTGCCGAAAACCCTGAGGCGTTGCGCGGAGCACCTGCGATGATCCGATCCATGACATCCAAGGTGCGGGAGACCCTGATCGCCTCGACGTGGACTGTGCCGCTTGCCACAGCCGAGCCGAGCGCGAGGCCACGCAGCGAGGCCGTGGCCCGACAACTGGATGTCACGCTGATCTCGAGCGGGTTCAAGGCAGCTCCGGAGCTACTCCGTCATGTTGCGTCACTCGATCAAAAGGCCGCCACCGAGCTGGCAGAGGAGATCGTGCGCGTCGCCGCGACAGCGATCGGTGCCCGCGCGAAGCACAACGTCTACTTCCGCGACTTCCCGCGCAATGTGCCCGACACCGTGGAATTCTGGGCCGGCCTCCTCGCGGATGCGCTCGCCAAGGCCGACACACCCGAAGACATCGTGGCGCTCTTCGCGCCAGCAGGCGGCCTGAACCTGCTGCGGCTGCCTGGCTACGGCCGATACCGGCACACCTACGCCGAGATGGTGGTCGCCCACGACACGTTCATCCCCACCCTCGGCGACCGTCACACGCTCGTACGCCTCGGCGGCACGCTCGACGACGAAGCCCACGCCCAGCTGCTTGATCTGGCCGCCCGGACCACACCACCCAACGCCGAGGACCTCGCCGAGCTGGCGGTCCTTGCTGAGCACTGTGCCGAGATGGCTCAGCCCGACGAAGTCCCTGCCCGAGAGCGGCGTGCGGTCCTCAACGCCGCCCAAGTCAGTGCTGGTCGCGAACCGGTCGTCACCACCGTAACCGACGTGCTGCGACTGGCCGCAGCGTTGAGCGGTGGTGACGTCACGCTCGCGACGCCGACCAGGTTCGTCTCGCTTCCTCGTCGCATCCGCCGCCTGCTGTTGGCCGCGCTGGACGCCGTGGTTGTCAAGGACCGTGCACGGGCTGCCGACGTTCGAGGTCACGCCGAGATGTGGAAGCGACTCGGTGAGCGGCTACACCCGCATGAGCACCCGCACTGGCCGCACGCGGAAGAGGTGTTCGCGACCGCGCGCGATCCGGGACATACGCCGACCTTGGCCGCGCGCACCGAAGGAGCGCTGCTTCGTGGAGAGCTCGCTGAAGCGGTGGACGTGCTGGCGACTGCTCCGGGCACGCTGGTGCGTGCCTTCGACCGGCTGGCCCGCCTCGCCACCACCTCCAAGGAGCAGGAGATCGTCATTGCTGCGCTGAGCGAGGCACTCCCACGCGCGGCGGGACGGCTCGTGCTCTCGTTGCGCGAGCACGTCGCCAACCGCACCGGCACCAGTGACGTACGTATCTTCGTGAACAGGCTCGGCCACGCCCACGCTGCGACCGACAACCGCGATCCCCTCGATCCCGACCTGGTCGCCCGAGTGAACTCGATGTGCGATGCGGAATATCTGCGCCGCCTCGGCCTCGGCCACACGGCCGTCATCGATCCTGAGATGCTGCGGGTGACGCTGCCGACCTCTGGCAAGGCACGGTCCGGTGGTTTCGGCACCCTTCCGCGTGGGTCCCGCACACGGGTCGACGGCGATTCGCTGCGCTTCTTCATGCACTGGCGCCAGGCAAAGAAGACCACCGACTTGGACCTGTCCTGCCTGATGCTCAACGGCCGGTTCACCGACCCCGAGCACGTCTCCTACACCCGTCTGCGCGGCGACGGGATGGTCCACTCCGGCGACCTGGTCGATGCACCCGAGGGCGCCACCGAGATGATCGACGCTAACCTCGACAAGGTAAGGCGCGACGTGATCATGCCCCAGGTCCAGGTCTACTCGGGCGAGCGGTTCGAGCAGTGTGCGGAGGCGTACTTCGGGTACATGCAACGCTCCCCCGAGCAAGCCGGCCTGCCGTTCGAGCCCGCGACGGTCCGGATGCGATCCGACCTGACCGGACCGGGGCGCGTAGTCCTGCCCGTCGCGTTCCTGAAGATGGCCGACGGCTGGGAAGCCCTCTGGCTGCACCTGCACCAACCGGGCTGGCCGCGCTTCAACACCGTTGAGGGCCAGGCCGCCCTAACGACCACACAGGTACGCACTATCGCCACACGGCGCTACCTGGACGTCGCCTACCTCGCCGACCTGCTCCGTACCGCAGGAACAGACGTGTCCAGCGGCACCTCAGCACCGGCCGGCGCGACCCTCATCACCAGCGAGGCTCCGCTCGACCGGCCCGACGGCGTACGCATGATCACCCCTGCGAACCTGATGGACCTCGTGCCCGCCTGACCGGTATTCTCGGCGATGGCCGAGGCCATGCGGCGGCTTCCTTCTCACCTCTCCGATGAAACAGTCGCCGCGCCTTCCTTGCCATCGTCCGCGACGTCGGCGGGATCCCGAGCGACCTCGAGGACGTTCTCTGCCTGGTCGAGGAACTGACGAGCCTTCGCCCGCCGGCCCGCGCGGGTCACTCGGGTGCACTCGACGGTCTGGCTCATGAGGCCCGCGCCGATCTGGTGCTCATCGAGCCAGCCGGGGTGATTCGGAGCCAGAAGGACCGCGGACCGAAGAGCCGGATCTCGTCAGCGCATATGGAGTCCACCACCGGATCACCATGCACGAGCGCGTTGCGCACCTCGCGGCGCTCCATCTCGAGCACACGGGGGTCATTGCCCGTCCATGCGGTCGCCTCTTTAATGAGGCCGAAGACTCCGGCGAAGCGGTCTCAGCAGCGCAGGCGTACCTCGACAACCGCCGCGAGTTCGGCATCGGGGTACCTTTGACTTCCGGCTGGGCGCCGTGGCGCACCTCAGTGATGAAGGTGTAGATCGTTCGCGAGGAGCAGAGTCATGACCAGTCAGCCCGACCGAGCCGCGCCGCCGACCCTCGCAGCATCCTTGCTCACCATCGAGGAGGCCGCGGCGTACCTCAACGTCCCTCAGCGCTGGGTGGCCGACGCGGTGCGCCAGCGCCGGATCCGATGCACTCGGATCGGAAAGCACGTGCGATTCCGCATCGAGCATCTCGAGGAACTGATTGCCGCAGGCGAGCAACCTGTGACGGCGCCTGGCGCGGCGAGCGTCCTCGCCCTCAGGCCCACGAGGTCTAGCCGCTCGCTTCTTTGACCTTCAGACCTATCGGGCTGGTGGGTTGAGGATGCGATACCGCGCGAGCCGAGGAAGCTGTGCGATATGGCTGCACACTGCGGCCTCCGCTCAGGCGACCGCAGCATCGACTCCCCCACGCAAGATGTGGAGAGGAGGTCGGATCTGCTCCCCGTTCAACACCGCGTCGACGATGTCAGAGATCAACTCGTCTCCAGCCGGCAGCAGGTGGCCGTAGGTGTCGACCGTGGTCGTGATCGACTCATGGCCCAGCCGCGCCTGGATGTGTGGCAATGGCGCACCTCCTGCAATAAGCCACGAGACGTGGGTGTGTCGCAGGTCGTGGAAACGGAACGGCGCAATGCCGTCCTCGACCAACTCCTCCATCAACGGCTGCCAGACCCGGGTGTAGAAGTCGGAGTTGTGCACCGGCAGGCCCGTCGGGGAGACGAAGACGAAGTCGTTGGCGGCCTTGCCCTCGATCAGGTTCTCCAGGATCTCCGCGATGCGCGGCGAGATCGAGATCGTACGCCGCGACTTGGGCGTCTTGGGGTTGCCGAGGTAGTGCTGACGCATCTTGTGCTTGTCCCGAACCTGCTTCTTCAGCCAGGACGGGATCTCGGTCTCGCCGTTCTCCCCCACCCGCTTCCACGCCTTGTTCACCCGAATCGTCCGGTTGCGCAGGTCGATATCGCTGACCCACAACGCCGTGATCTCGCCGAACCGAAGTTCCGTTCCGGCAGTAACCCGGATCAACTCCGCGGCAGAGTACGAGTAACCCTCGGCCTTGCCGACTACGCCGGCGAACTCGTCCTCGGAGAGGAAGCGCAGCTCGGCCTGGGACTGCTTGACACGTCGGCGCTTCGGTGCGGTCCGGGCACACGGATTCACGGTGAGGAACCCCTGCTCGACGGCATAGTTGAAGATCCCGTACATCAGGCCGTGGTAGTTCGCCTTCGTCTTCAAGACACGGTCCCAGTCGATCAACCACGCCTTGATGTCCTGCTCGCCGATCGCGCCCACTGACCGCCCGAACGGGAGAGCTCCACGGATCTCAGTCCTCGCCAGAGTCCTGACCTGCGACACGTACTTCTTGCGCTGACCCGGCGTGATATCGACGATCTGCCGGACGTACTCCTCCCCGATCACCGGGAAGGTCGGCGGTTCCTCTAGCGGGTCTCCACCGTTTGGACGAACGAAGCCCTCACCCTTCACCCAGCCGTCCGGCCAGCGCTCACCGGCCGCCTCGACCATCTTCTTAAAGCCTTCAGCGCGGGCCACGTTCTGCTCTTCAGTGCCAGCGCTGAACGTCTCGGTCTGCCGGTTCCCGCTACTGCCGCCGAGCCTCCAGGCGACATACGCCGAGAGTCCTCCCCCGCTGCGCTTCCGTGTTTCGATCCATGCCATGTCAGGCACCTCCACCAGTTAGGTGCAGGTCTGTGCCCTACCGTCGGGCAGATCCCCGGACGCAACGAGGTGTAACGGTGTGCAACCGTCCTACGATTCACGCTCAGAGGGTGAGAAACAGGCTCTGACCTCGGGGTTTAGACCGGTTCAAGTCCCCCCTCGCGCACAGAGAGAAACCCCAGGGAGACCTGGGGTTTCTCGCATTTCACCCGATCGGTTTCCATCACTTTTCTGCGACGGCGGTGGACGTCGGGTTCAATAGTCGGAATCAATAGAGGGTGGTCTGGCCTCCGTCGATGACCAGGTCGTGCCCGACGACGAAGCCGGACTCGTCGGAGGCCAGGAACGTCACGGCCGCCGCAACCTCGCGGGGATCGCCGAACCGGCCCGCGGGGATGCCCTGACGGATCCCCTCCATGACCTCGGTGCGGTACTCCGCCGGGATAGGTGCCTTGTCGTACAGCGGGGTTGCGATGGGGCCGGGGCTGATGGCGTTGAACCGCACGCCGTGAGAGACCAAGAGGTCGGCGTTCCAGGACCTCACCAGGGACGATACGGCGGCCTTGGTTGCGGCGTAGGCGTTGGCGTTCTGCCCGCCCCCGTGCGCGCTGTTGGACGCGTTGACGATCACCGACGCGGGTCTCGCGAGGACGGGGACCAGGGCCTGCATGAGGAAGAAGACGCTCTTGACGTTGATGTCGAAGAGGCGGTCGAAGCTCTTCTCGTCGTGCTGCTCGAACGGGCGCCAGTCGGAGACGCCCGCATTGAGGAAGACGGCGTCGAGCTCACCGACGTGGTCTCGGACGACGTCCGCCAGGCGACGTTGGGCATCGAGGTCGAGAGCGTCAGCTCCCACCGCTACGACACCGCCGCCGAGCGTCGTGGCCGCAGCGTCGGCGCTCTCTTGAGTGCTTCCGGTGATGATGAGTCGCGCGCCTTCGGCGAGGAAGTGCCGCGCAGTCTCCAGGCCGATGCCGCTGGTGCCTCCGGTGATGAGAGCGCGCTTTCCTTGCAGTCGTGTCATGGGTCTACTCCAGGTGTCGATCGGGGTGTGTGAGTGAAGAGGTTCGTCTCGCCGGTTGGGCGCGAGAGGCCCTAGTTGGCGTGAGCGCCGGTCGGTGCGATGCGGTCGATATGGGCGAGGTCGTCGGCGGTGAGCTCGAGCCGAGCGGCTCCGTTGTTCTGGGTGACCCGTTCGGCATTGCCGGACCCGGGGATGGGGACGATGTACGGCCTTCGGGCCACCAGCCAGGCCAGCGACAGCTGCGACAGGGTCGCGCCCTTGCTCTCGGCGAGGGCAGTCAGCTCGTCGACGATCTCGAGGTTGGCCTCGAAGTTCCCCGGGGCCCACCACGGGGAGCGGCGGCGGAAGTCGCCGGCGTCGAGCGCGTCGCGCGGCGTGACGGCGCCGCCGAGGAATCCTCGCGCGAGGGGCGCGTAGGCGACGAGTCCGATGCCGAGCTCTTCGAGCAGAGGGAGGACCGCCTCGGACTGACGGGAGAAGATCGAGTACTCCGCCTGCAGGACGCTGATCGGGTGCACGGCGTGCGCCTTTCGGAGGTTGTCCGGGGTGGTGTTGGACAGGCCGAGGAACCGGACCTTGCCGGCATCGACGTACTCCTTCATCACACCCACCACCTCCTCGACGGGCACCGTCGGGTCATCGATGTGCTGGTAGAGCACATCGATGTGGTCGACCCCGAGGTGGCGCAGGCTGTTGTCGATGACCTCACGCACGTGGTCCGGCCGCGAGTTGGGAGTGAAGGAGGGCGTGAAGCCGAACTTCGTCGCGATCGTCACCTGGTCCCGCACCGAGGCCAGTGCCGTGCCGAGCAGCCTCTCCCCTCGACCCCACCCGTACAGCTCGGCGGTGTCGAAGTGAGTGACTCCGTCGTCGTAGGCGCGGCGGATGGCAGCGATCGAAGCGCGGTCCTGACTCTCGTCGAGCAGCGCGATCCGCATCGCGCCGTAACCGATCGCGGACGTGGTGAGCCCCTGCTCACCGAGTGTGCGTTTCTGCATGGTGCGAACCCTTCCTGGGCTTCTGTCGGTTTATGACAACTATGTCAGACACTGACAACTGTCTAGAATGCGGGCATGAGCCGAAGCGACGAAAAGGCCGGCGGGCTGCGCGCCGTTGCGCGTGACGCGGTCCGTCAACGACTGGCCGACGTGGCCATGGACCTGTTCGCCGAGCATGGGTTCGAGACGGTGACGGTGGAGCAGATCGCCGAACGTGCCGGCGTCTCGGCCCGCACCGTGCACCGGTACTTCCCGGCGAAGGAAGACATGGTGATCGGCATGCTCGAGGCCAACGGAGGATTCGTGCGGGACGCACTCCTGGCCCGTCCGGTCGACGAGCCCGCCCTGCTCTCGCTGCGCGCGGCCTACACGGCCTTGGTCCGACGAGGACCCCACGATGAATCACGCGACAGAACCGCGATGCGCCTGCTGTCGAGCACACCGTCGCTGCGCGCCCGCAACGTCGAGAAACACCTGGTCTGGGCCGAGCTCCTGACACCAATCGTCGCCGAGCGGCTCGACGGCGACGACACGCCTCTTCGCGCGAGCGTGCTCGTCGAGACCAGCCTCACCGCGTTCCAGCAGTCGATGATCGCCTGGGCAGACGACCCCACCGAGCGGCCGATGGCAGAACTGATCGACATCGCTTTCCGCGATCTCGTGCGCTAGTCGGACGGAGTTCTTCGACGTCGCCGGCAGCCAGTCCGCCGACTTCGGCACGAAACGAGCGACGCCCGAGCGGGTCGTCACCATCGCCCTCAACACGCTCGACCGTCGGTACGCGCCGCCGTCGGTGATCACCAACGGCCAATCGCTCACCCTCGCCAGCAAGATCCTGCCCCGCCGCTCGATGGTCCGGCTCATCGGTCAGATCGCACGCCGCCAGCACACGCAGCGGTGGACGGCGCCCGTACCAGAGCGCCATCCTCCACTCTTCCGCGGCCTGACCCCGCAATCGAGGGAGAGCCCCGGCCGACCATGCGCGCCGGGCGGTTCAGGCGGGATTCGACGATTGGTGGGCGTCGAGCAGGATGGAGAGCTCGTCGACGAGCTCCCGGACGCGATCGAGGTCAGGGGCGGGGCGTGGTAGGTCGTGCCGGGGGCCGACCTGTGCATCGACGTCGAAGACCGTTCCGGGTCGATGCCAGGCGGTGAACCATTCGAGTCCCCGGCCCTGCTCGTCGAGCGTCGCCCCCTGAAGCAGCATCACCGGTACGCCCACGCCGACATCGAGGTGGCGTGCCACGCTCTCGTCCGCCGGCACCGCCTGGACGTGCCGCGGCCCGCCCGAGGGAATGGCGCCGTTGGCGCGCATCCAGTCGTGCAGCGAGCCACCGTCGAGCTCCTCCGCGTTCAGCGTCGGGAACCGGTCACGCGGAATCCACGTATGCATGAAAATAAGGGGCTCGTCCCCGACAGAACGGACGCGCTCCAGCTTCCAGGTGTCGACCGACCCGAGCGTTTCGGCGGCGACCTCGGGAGCCGTCTCGACGGTCAGGTCGAGGATCTTGGTGCGCAGCTCCTCACCGCGAGCGGCAAGCTGCTGCCTGAGGCCGCCGGCCTGCTCGGCCCGGCGGTGATGCTCGGGATGGGGCGCGACGACCGTCCCGCGACCACGTTGCCTGTGGATCAGCCCGAGATCGCCGAGCTCGCCGAGGGCTTGCCGGACCACACTGCGCGAGACACCGTAGGTGATCTGCAGCGCCTCCTCGGTCGGCAGCGGTGCGCCCGGGGGCAGCGCGTGGCTCTCGATCTGTTGGCGCAGAGCGTCGCGGATCTGCGCGTAGAGGGGCGCGCCCGTGGAGCGGTCGATCTCGGGCGATCGAGCCGTGCCGTTCGTGGCGGTCGCCTTGCGTGACATTCGTTCTCCAGCCCCTTCCGCAGCACCGATGCAGTCAATCTAGCGTGCATGAATCTGCCTGTTGACGTGTGACCGACACCACTCTACATTTGTACGGACGTTTCGTACGTACAAAGTGCCCCTGGAGGAAGAGATGAGTGATTCGCTTCGGACCGGCCCCTCGCGGGTTCCGATGTTCAAGGCCATGCGTGCAGTGCCTGGCGGGGTGATGATCATCCCGCTGGCGCTGGGGGTCCTGGCGAACACGTTCGCTCCCGGGGCGCTGGGAATCGGCAGCTTCACGACCGCCCTCTTCCGGGACGGCGCCCTGACGTTGATCGCTCTGCTCGTGCTCGCGACCGGCGCACAGATCACCGGGTCCCGCAACGGCAAGGGCGCGGCCGGCACCACGCTGGTGGTCCTGGTCGCCAAGACACTTGTGCCCATCACCCTGTGTGTCGTTCTCGGTCTCACCGTCGGCATCGACGGGATCGCCGGAGTCTCGATCCTCGGGCTCATCGCGATCTACGGAAACAGCAACGGGGCCTTGTGGCTGGCGTTCGCTGGGGAGTACGGCGACGAGCGCGACAGCGGGGCCTATGTGGCGAGCGCGTTCGACGACGGGCCGTTCCTGGCGATGGTCTTCCTGGGTGCCTCCGGGCTCGGCGACATTCCGGTGCTCGCACTCGTCGCGGCCGTTGTCCCGTTCATCATCGGCCTGTTCATCGGCGCCGTCGACCGGGAGTGGACCGCCGCCCTGGACGCGGTCCCGAACGTCACGATCCCGTTCATGTCGTTCTGCGTGGGCACCGGCATCGACCTGAAGACCGTGCTGACCGGTGGTGCCGTCGGCGTCGTCCTCGGCGCGGGCGTCGTGTTCCTCACCGGAGGACTGACCTACCTCGGCTACCGCTATGTGCTGCGTCGCGGGCCGATGAGCGGGATCGGATTCGCTGCGGGCACGACCGCCGGCAATGCCGTCGCGGTGCCGATGGCGGTCGCGGTCGCTGACCCCAGGTTCGAGCCGTTCGTGGCGTCCGCGGCGGCGCAGACCGCGACCGCGGTCCTGGTCACCGCTCTGCTGGCACCGACCGTTGCGGCCTGGGTTCTGCGGCGGGCGGGCGCACTGAAACCCCATGCGGTCGCCGCGGCCCCACGCGCCGCCGACATCTCCCGTGCCTAGTCGTGCCTCACCCCAACCGATCGGAGCCGTACGTGCGTGATCCGCGCATCATCAGGTGCACCTACTACATCGAGTCGAGCATCGAGCCGAGTCGCGCTGCCGCGATCCTCGCCGGCGAGCAGTCCAGTGGCACGTTCGTGGCCGTGCCCGGCGAGTCGGAAGAGCTGCGAACCCGGCACGCCGCCGAGGTCGTGTCGGTCTCCGACCTCGGCAGGTGCGCGCCGGCGCTCCCCTCACGCTCCCGACCCGAGCGAGTCTCCGCGGCGGAGATCGTCGTCGAGTTCCCGATGGAGAACGTCGACACCGACATCGCCACCCTGCAGACGACGGTCGCCGGCAACATCTTCGAGCTGGGAGAGCTGTTCGCGTGCCAGCTACGGCGGATGGAGCTTCCGGACGACTTCGTCGCAGCACATCCGGGCCCTGCGTACGGCGTCGAGGGGACCCGCAAGCTGATCGGTGGTGCCACCGGAGTCCTGGTCGGCACCATCATCAAGCCCAACGTCGGACTCCGTGAGGACGACTTCCGGGCGACGGTGCGCAACCTCGCCCGCGGTGCGATCGACCTCATCAAGGACGACGAGCTGATGACCGACCCCGCATACCTTCCCCTGGAGACGCGCGTACGCATCGCCACGGAGGAGATTCGGGCTGCTGAGCAGGAAACCGGCCACCCGACGATGTACGCCTTCAACATCACCGGCGACCTCGCGGGCCTGAAGAGGCGCCACGACCTCGTGGTCGAGGCCGGCGGTCGGTGCGTGATGCTGAACGTGCCGACGATGGGCCTGCCGGCGCTGCGTTGGCTACGTTCGTTCTCGGAAGTTCCGATCCACGGCCACCGCGCGGGGCTGGCGGCATCCATGCGTCACCCCGGACTCGGTGTCGCCTACCAACCATGGCAGCAGCTCGCGCGCCTCGCCGGGGCCGACCACCTGCATGTGAGTGGCCTGGGGAGCAAGTTCTACGAGGAGGACGACCAGGTGGCGACCAACATCCGTGCCCTCCAGACACCTCTCGGAACGACCACCGACCCGTTGCCGACACTGTCCTCCGGGCAGAACGTGCGTACGCCGGAGCTCACCTACTCGGCGGTCGGGTCGACCGATCTGCTGATGCTCGCCGGCGGCGGGATCGCCGCCCATCCCGGCGGACCCGCGGCCGGCGTACGCAGTCTGCGCCAGGCGTGGGAGGCAGCCATCTCAGGGCAGCCGCTCGACGAGGCGGCGACAAGCCTGCAGGTGCGCGGCGACGATGCCCTCGCGCATGCGCTGACGACCTTTCCGGCGGGTGCCTGATGCCGCAGATCGGATTCCTCGCCGACGACCTGACCGGGGCGGGCGACGTACTGGCGCAGGCCCATGCGCTCGGGCTGGACGCCGCGCTCGTGCTGGATCCCGAGCGGGTCTCGTCGACGACCGGTGACGTGGTCGGCATCGCCGGGCCCGCCCGCTCCCTCGCCGGGGAAGAGCTCGACGGTGCGATCAGAGCCGGACTGGCACAGCTTGCCGGCCTGGACCTGACGGTGCTGCTGTACAAGGTCTGCTCGACCTTCGACTCATCACCGACCATCGGCAGCATCGGCCGCGCCATCGAGCTCATGCACGAGCGGTTTCCGGGGCACGGACCGATACCGGTCGTCCCCGCCCAACCCGACTTCGGTCGCTACACCGCCTTCAGCCACCACTTCGGGGTCCACCACGGCCTCATCCATCGCCTGGACCGCCATCCGGTGATGTCACACCACCCGGCGACACCCATGCGCGAGGCCGACCTGCGGCTGGTGCTGGCCTCCCAGCTCGCCGGCAGACCCGCCATTCCCGGACTCCACCTCCCCGCCTACTCCGACGGCTCCTTCTCGGCGCAGTGGAAACAGCTGAGAGCCGGCGGCGACGAGGCGTTCGTGGTCGACGCGGTGGACGAGGCTCACATGGACGCCGTCGCAGCCGCTCTCTGCGAGGATCGGACACCGACCCGAACGCCCCTCGTCGTCGGCTCCGGAGGCATCATGGCCGCGCTCGCGCGCCGATCCGGAGAGCCCAGACGTCCTGAGGCGCCATCTGCAGCCAGCGGCCCGACGCTCGTGGTGTCGGCCTCCGCGTCGGCGACCACCGATGCGCAGATCGCCGACGCGGTCAGCCACGGATGGGTCGAGATCGCGATCCCGCCCGAGGCCATCACCAGCGAGGCCGCCGCGAGCGAGTCCCTGCGTGCCGTCGAGGCGGCGCTGGGCGACGGTCACGACGTCATCGCCCACACCACGCGCGGTCCCGCCGACCCGCGCCTGCGGGCGGCGCCGGTGTCCTCCGCACAGGTCGGCCGCACCCTCGGCAGCCTGGTACGCAGCGCGGTGCGACGCGACCTCACCCGAGACGTGGTCATCTGCGGCGGTGACACCTCGAGCCACACGCTCCTCGCTCTCGGAGTCAGCGAGCTGCGTGTCGCCGAGCAGTTCGTCACCGCCGGGCCGATCTGCGCCACCGATGCGCACTCGGAGCTCGCCGGCTGCCGCCTGCTGCTCAAGGGCGGCCAGGTCGGCCCGCCCGACCTCTTCCGCCGGTTCGCACGCCGGACCGACACCAAAAGCCACCACAGTCTCCCCGAGAGGACGAATCAGCGATGAGAGCAGTCATCAAGCCACAGCCGGCACACGGCATCGAGGTACGCACCGACTGGCCCGACCCGACCCCCGGGCCGGGCGAGGTTCTGGTGAAGGTGGCCGCCGCATCGCTGTGCGGCACCGATCGCGAGCTGCACGAATGGACACCGTCCGCGCAAGCCTTCGACCTGGCCCCTCCCGTCGTCCTGGGACACGAGGGCTCAGGGACCGTGATGGCCGTGGGCGACGGTGTCGGAGCCATCGCCATCGGCGACCGCGTCGCCCTCGAGAGCCACCTCATCTGTGGAACCTGCTATCCGTGCCGTACGGGCAGTGCTCATACGTGTGAACGCACCAGGATCCTGGGGATGCACATCGACGGCGTGTTCGCGGAGTACGCCGTGGTGCCCGAGGGCATCTGCGTACCGTTGCCCGATTCCGTGTCCCTCGAGACCGGCGCGCTGCTCGAGTCCGCGGGTGTGGCCATGCACGCCGTGCAGCGTTCCGGCACCGCGGTGGCCGGCCAGAACGTCCTGGTCAACGGATGCGGCCCGGTCGGCCTCGTCATCGCCGAGATCGCGATCACCATGGGGGCAGCCCACGTCGTCGCGGTCGAGCCGAATCCGTTCCGGCGCAAGCAGGCCGAGTCGCGCGGGGTCCAGGTGCTGGATCCGTCCGAGGACGTGGTCGGTCTGTGCCGCGACATCGCCGGCCAGCGCGGCGGCTTCGACGTGGCCTTCGAGGTCTCCGGCGTACGTGGCGTCCTCCCCATCCTCTTCGAAGCCCTGCGTCGCGAGGCCACCCTCGTGACCGTGGGTCACCCCAGCGAGCCGGCACCCATCGACATCGCCACCCATGTGAACAAGAAGGGCGTCACGCTCCGCGGCATCTTCGGACGCCGGCTGTGGGACACCTGGGAGCAGCTGCTGCTCCTCGTGGAGTCCGGACGCCTGGACCTCGAATGGCTCGTGACACACCGACTGCCTCTGGAACAGGCCGAGAACGCGATCGATCTCCTGACCGGGGACGCCGGCAAGGTGCTGCTCATCCCAGATCTGCAGTGACACGGCTACGCGAACAGGAGACAACGCAGCACCGCCTGTGCCCTCCGACGCTGGAGACCGCAGACGCGGTCTCCAGCAGGTTCGTCGTCGCTCCGTACGCGGTGACGACCTGGGTCACAGAGTCGACTGGATGCCGGCGAGGAGCTGGCGGGCCATCACGATCCGCTGGACCTGGTTGGTGCCCTCATAGATCTGGGTGATCTTGGCATCACGCATCATCCGCTCCACCGGGTAGTCACGGGTGAACCCGTAGCCACCCAGCAGCTGGACGGCATCCGTGGTGACCTGCATCGCGACGTCACTCGCGAAGGCCTTGGCCGCGGCACCGAAGAAGGTCAGGTCCTTGTCACCCCGCTCCGAACGACCTGCGGCGGCGTAGGTGAGCTGACGGGCGGCCTCGATCTTCATGCCCATGTCGGCGAGCATGAACTCCACCCCCTGGAACTGTGCGATCGGCTGACCGAACTGCTTGCGCTCCTTGATGTAGCCCAATGCGTAGTCCAGCGCCCCCTGGGCGACGCCGACGGCCTGGGCGGCGATGGTGATCCGGGTGTGGTCGAGGGTCTGCATGGCGTAGGTGAAACCAAGACCCTCCTCGCCGATGAGCCGGTCGGCGGGGATGCGGACGTTGTCGAGGTCCACCTCACGCGTCGGGGACCCCTTGATCCCGAGCTTCTTCTCCGGCGCGCCGAAGGAGACCCCCTCATCGGACTTCTCCACCACGAACGCCGAGATCCCCTTCGACCGCATCGAAGGGTCGGTCATCGCGAGGACGGTGTAGTACTCCGAGACACCCGCGTTGGTGATCCACCGCTTGACCCCAGGTAGGGCACCAGCAGGCTGTTGACCACGAACCCGGCCCGGTCGGTCGCCTCGATCGGCTGCTTGCCGAGCGTCTTGGCGACGAAGGTCTGCATCCGCTCCAGCGTCTCCGGCGAGGTGGTCAGGCTCGGGATCAGCTCGACCAGCTGCATCACCGGTGCCGGGTTGAAGAAGTGCACGCCCATCACGTTCGCCGCCCGCCCGGAGACCGCACCGAGCTTGACGATCGGGATGGAGGAGGTGTTCCACAGGTCGGTCACGGGTTCCCCGAAAGTACTTGGACATCTCAGGGGACCATCCAGCCCAGCACAGGGGTCGACTGGAGGGCGACGAGAACGCACATGAACGCCAGCATCGCGATGCTCCAGCCGAAGACCTTGCGGAAGATCTCCCCCTCCTTGCCCGCCATGCCGACGGCCGCCGCCGCGATCGCAAGGTTCTGCGGGCTCACCATCTTGCCGAGCACACCACCCGAGGAGTTGGAGGCCGCCATCAGCACCTGGTCGAGGCCGGCCTCCTTCGCCGTGGTCACCTGGAGGAGGCCGAAGAGCGCGTTCGACGAGGTGTCCGAGCCGGTGACCGCGACCCCGAGCCAGCCGAGGATCGGCGAGAGGATCGCGAACGCACTGCCGGTTCCTGCCAGCCAGGCGCCGATCGAGCCGGTCTGACCCGAGAAGTTCATGACGTACGCCAGGCCCAGCACCGCCATCACGGTGACGATGGCGGGAGCGAGCTGCCTGTAGGTGTCGCGGTAGGTGGTCGCGACCGCGCCGGGCCCGATCCTCAGGCAGATCGCGGTGATGATGCCCGAGAGCAGCAGCATCGTGCCGGCGGCCGGGAACCAGTCGAACTTGAAGCCGCCCTGAGCACCGGCGACGTCGCCGAGCCCCGGGAAGACCACGGTCGGGGTGTAGTCGGTTCCGGAGAGGGTGAACGGGCGGTGGGCCAGTGCGTCCTTGATGGCCGGGATGCTGACGATCACGAAGATCACGATGATGATCGCGTACGGCAGGAAGGCCCTGAAGACCTCGCGCCTGCTGTCCCTCGCCTCGTGCGCCTCGGCTCCTGGACCGGAGCTCGAGGCGACCAGCGACTCGGCGAGGACCTTCTCCCGCGGCTGCCATACCCGCAACAGGCCGACGACCACCACGACCGAGAAGAGCGAGGCGACGATGTCGGCCAGCGGGACGGAAATGTAGTTCGAGGCCACGAACTGCGCGATGCCGAAGCCGAGACCGCACAGCAGCGCCGGGATCCAGGTCTGCGCGAGACCACGCCGGCCGTCGACCACGAAGACCAGGATGAGCGGCACCACCACCGCCAGGATCGGGGTCTGGCGACCTACCATCGCGCCCAGCGTGTCGACGCTGAAGCCGGTCTGGTCCGAGAGCGCGTTGATCGGCGAGGCCATCGCGCCGTACGCCACCGGGGCGGTGTTGGCGATCAGCGCGACCGCGGCCGCCTTGACCGGCTTGAACCCCATCGCCATCAGCATCACCACGGTGATCGCGACCGGCGTACCGAACCCGGCCAGGGCCTCGAGCAGCGCACCGAAGGAGAAGGCGATGATCAGCGCCTGGATCCGCTGGTCGTCGCTGACCTTGCTGAACGCCCGGCGCAGCACGTCGAAGTGGCCGGTGTGCACGGTCAGGTTGTAGACGAAGACCGCGTTGATGACGATCCACATGATCGGGAAGAAACCCGAGAACAGGGCGCCCTGGGCGCCGGACAGGATCGCGTCGTCGGCCGGCATCCGGAAGAGGGCGACGGCGACGACCAGGGCGACGCCCAGCGAGACGAGGCCGGCCTGCCAGGCCTTCATCCTGAGTCCGCCGAGAAGGACGAACATCGTGATCAGCGGCAGGGCGCCGCACAGGGCGCTGAGGACGAGCGATCCGCCGACCTGGTCGGCTGCTGGCTCAAACATGGCGACTCCGAGAATGTTGGGGGATTGTCGAGTTGTCGGAGGATCAGATGGTGCGGCTGCGCAGCACCTCGGGCGAGGAGCCGCGGATCGACGCGTCGAGCACCTCGATCAGATGGGCCATGCCGACCTGGTGTCCCTGCGCAGCGATCGCCGAGGCGACCTGGAGCAGACAGCCCGGGTTGGCGGTGACGAGCACCTCGGCGCCGGTGGCGACGATGTTGCGCGCCTTGCGCTCGCCCAGCTCGCGGGCAGGCTCGGGGTTGAGGATGTTGTAGATGCCGGCCGAGCCGCAGCAGATCTCGCCCTCGGCGATCTCGCGCAGCTCGATGCCGGGGATGCCCCTCAGCAACGCCCGCGGCTGGGCGCGTACGCCCTGGGCATGGGCCAGGTGGCAGGCATCGTGGTAGGCGATGGTGAGGTCGAGCGGGTGACGCTCGGCGACCGGGCCGAGCTCGTCGAGGATCTCGGCGATGTCGCGGACCTTGGCCTCGAACGCCGCGGCCTTGGCGGCGTACGCGGGGTCGTCGGCGAGCAGCCGGGCGTAGTCCTTGAGGGTCGACCCGCAGCCGGCGGCGTTGATGACGATGTGCTCGACACCGGCGTCCTCGAACGCGTCGATGATCCGGCGGGCGTACGCCTGGGCCTCCCGCTCACGGCCGTTGTGCACCGAGAGCGCACCGCAGCAGCCCTGGCCGGCCGGAATGACCACGTCGCAGCCCTCCGCTGCGAGCACCCGTGCGGTCGCGGCGTTGACGCCCGGGAAGAACGCGCCCTGCACGCAGCCGGTGAGCATGCCGACCACCGCTCGCCGCTCCCCTGCCGCGGGCACGAGGTCGGGCAGCGGTTCGGCCTCGGTGATGGTCGGGGTGAGCCGCTCCATCGCGGCCAGGTGCGGCGCCATCCGCTCGAGCAGGCCGGTCCGGCGCAGGCGACGATCCAAGCCGGTGCGCTGCAGCAGCCGCAGCGGACCGCGCATCGCGCGCAGTCGCCCGGGGTGCGGGAAGATCGCGAAGATCAGGCTCCGCAGCGCCTTCTCCTTCGGCGTACGCGGGTGGTTGCGCTCGACCTGGGCGCGGGTCTGCTCGATGAGGGTGTCGTAGCGGACGCCCGAGGGGCAGGCGGTCACGCACGACATGCAGCCCAGGCAGTTGTCCCAGTGCTGCACCATCGAGTCAGACATGGGCTCGCCCTCGAGACCCTCCTTCATCAGGTAGAGCCGCCCGCGCGGGGAGTCCATCTCCTCGCCCCACAGCAGGTAGGTCGGGCAGGTCGGCAGGCAGAAGCCGCAGTGCACGCAGTCGTCGAGCAGCTGCTGGTCGGGCGGGTGCTCCTCGTCGAAGGCACCCAGGTTCCGGATGTCGATGTCGGTCATGGCACTAGATCCCTCCTACGAAGCGGCCCGGGCTGAGCCGGTGGTCGGGGTCGAACTCGTGCTTGACCCGGCGCATCAGGTCCAGGGCCGGGACCGGGCCCCACACGTCCAGCTGCTCCTTCACCGCACCGGGAGCATCGAGGACCACGGCGCTGCCGCCGTGGCGTCCGGTGGTCTCGCGCAGCCTCGCGAGGATCGCCTGGATCTCGGCGATGTCCCGATCGGCCGAGACGGCGACGTACGCGACCCCGACGCCTGCCGAGCCGCGCAGCCCGAGCTCGCCGGAGGCCTCGACGACGTCTGCGAGGCCGGAGAGCCGGAAGGTGACCTTGATCGCGACGTGGCTGGCGGTGGTGTCGTCCCACGGGTAGCGGTCCCAGCCGGCAGGCGGCCGCTCGCTCGTCTCGGCGCCGGGGAGCAGTCCGCTCAGGACGGCCGTACGTCCCGCCACGCCCTCCGGGCGTCCCTCGACCAGCACGTCGACCCGCACTCCCCCGGCGGTGGCGTCCACCTCGAGACCGGAGGGCACCGTCTGGGAGTGCAGGACCGCTTGGGTGAGCTCGGCGGCGTGGGCGGCGTCGCGCGCGGCGACGCTGACCCAGCGACGGCTCTGCGGGACCGGGTGGAGCCGGAAGGTCGCCTCGGTCACCACGGCCAGCGTGCCCATCGAGCCGACGAGGAGCTTGCCGACGTCGTAGCCGGCGACGTTCTTGACCACCTTGCCGCCGGCCTTGGCGACCACCCCGTCGGCGCGCACCATCGTCACGCCGATGAGCAGGTCGCGCATGGTGCCGGCGAGCATCCGCAGCGGTCCGCTGGTGTTGGTCGCCAGCGCACCGCCGACGGTCGTGCCGGGGACCGTCTCGTCGAGCGCGAGCCGCTGACCGGCCGTGGCGACGTGCTCGTTCAGCCGGGCCAGGGGCATCCCGGCTCCGACGGTCGCGATCAGGTCACCGGAGGCGTGCTCGCTCACCTGGTCGAGCGCGGAGAGATCGAGCAGGATGTCGGCGGAGGTGGGTGGGTTGCCCCAGCCCAGCTTGGTGCCGGCACCGGTCGGGATCACGGACTCCCCCGCGGCCGCCGCGGCGCGCATGATCTCGGCGACCTCCGCGGTGCTCGTCGGGTGCTCGGTCCGGCCGGGCGTGACTCCGGAGACGGTGATGTCGGACATCAGAAGACCTCCGCCACGCCGGCCTGCTGCAGCGGGTGCGCGCCCTGGCGCCGGCCCGGACGCTCGCCGCACAGCCGTGGGGTCGGGAAGATCTTGCCCGGGTTGGAGATCCGGTCCGGGTCGAAGGCGCAGCGGACCAGCTGCATCGTGTCGAGGTCCTCAGGGGCGTACATCTTCGGCATGTGGGCCGCCTTGTCGGCACCGACGCCGTGCTCCCCGGTGATGGAGCCGCCGTGGCGCAGGCAGAGGTCGAGGATCCCGCGGCTGACCTCCTCGGCTGCCTCCCCGGCTCCGGGGACGGCGTCGTCGAAGAGCACCAGCGGATGCAGGTTGCCGTCGCCGGCGTGGAAGACGTTGGCGACGCGTACGCCGGAGCGCTCGGAGAGCTCCGTGATCGCACGCAGCACCTCGGGCAGGGCGGTCCGCGGGATCACGCCGTCCTGGACGATGTAGTCGGGGCTGATCCGGCCGACGGCGGCGAAGGCCGACTTGCGGCCCTTCCAGATCAGGACCCGCTCCTCAGGGGTCTTCGCGGTGCGGATCTCGAAGGCACCGGCCTCCTCGCAGAGCCGGACCACGTCGGCGTACTCCGCGTCCACCTCGGCGGCCGGACCGTCCAGCTCGATGACCAGCACCGCGCCCGCGCCGTCCGGGTAGTTGCAGTGCACCGCGGCCTCGGCGGCCTCGATCGCGAGCGCGTCCATCATCTCGATCGCCGCCGGCACGATGCCGGCCGCGATGATCGCGGACACGGCGGCACCGGCGCGGTCGGTGGAGTCGAAGCCCACCAGCAGGGTGACCACCTTCTCCGGGAGCCGCACCAGCCGCACCGTCACCTCGGTGACGATGCCGAGCGTGCCCTCCGACCCGACGACTGCACCGAGCAGGTCGTAGCCGGGACTGTCGGGAGCGTCCCCGCCGAGGCGTACGCGGTCCCCGTCGGCGGCGACGAGCTCGGCGGCGAGCACGTGGTTGGTGGTGAAGCCGTACTTGAGGCAGTGCGCACCGCCGGAGTTCTCCGCCACGTTGCCGCCGATCGAGCAGACCTGCTGGCTGGAGGGGTCCGGCGCGTAGTAGTAGCCCTCCGGGGTCGCCGCGCGGGTGACGTCGAGGTTGATGACGCCGGGCTCGACCACGGCACGCTGGTCCGCCCGCCGGACTTCTTTGATCGCCCGCAGCCGCGAGGTGACCACCAGGACGCCATCGGCGTGCGGCAGGCTGCCGCCGGAAAGTCCGGTGCCTGAGCCGCGGGCGACGTACGGGATCCGCTGCTCGGCGCAGCACCGCACGATCTCGGCCAGCTGCTCGGCGGTCTCGGGGATCACCACCAGCGCCGGGGTCACCCGGTAGTGGGCCAGCCCGTCGCACTCGTACGTCCGCAGCCGGGCGTGGTCGGTGATCACCCCGTCCTCGGGGAGGAGCGCCCGCGCCCGCCGGATCAGAGTCTCCAGTGGTGTCAGGCCCATTGCTCCCTCGATTTCGTATCGTGGAACCTTGCTTCTGCCACCTGGAACTTTAGGGCACGTGGCGCGGCGAGGGCAATGGTTTGTTGTGACTCACGTCACCTGACGCCGGAATCGCCACCGCGGGAAGCGGATCTCGAACGTCGTCGGCCCGGCAGTCGAGACGAGCCTGACGTCCCCACCCGCGGCGACGGCGACCCGCCGGGCCAGGGCCAGCCCCAGTCCGGCACCGTCGCCGTCGCCGTCGGTGAACCGGGTGCCTGCGTCGAAGATCGTCTCCCGGTGCTCCGGGTCCACGCCCGGCCCGTCGTCGCTGAGGGTGATCCCGATGGCATTGTCCGACTCGGTGGCGGCGATCAGGACGCGCCGGCTCGCGTGACGTACGGCGTTGTCCAGGACCGGAGCCACCGCTCGTTCGACGAGCTCCGGGGGTGCCGCGACCAGGTAGCGGCCGGGCGGGATGTCGACCACGACGTCGACATCGTGCCTGGGCAGCGCGGCGGTCAGGTCCGCCATCACCTCGGCAGGGTCGGCGCGGAGGGTCGATCCGGTCCGGTTCCGGGCCAGGGCGAGCAGGGTCGTGATGCTGGCGGAGAGCCGGTCGACGAGCTCGATGATCCGCACGTAGCGCTCGTCCGTCGGTGTCGCGTTCCGGCCGAGCTCGGCCTCGCCGCGGATCGCGGTCAGCGGCGTACGGAGCTCGTGCGCGAGCTCGGCGGTGAGCCGCTGCTCGTCCCGCAACGCCGTGGCCACCCGGTCCAGGAGCGCGTCGAGGGTGTTGCCGAGCTCGGTGAACTCGTCGCTGCCCTCGGTCAGATCGAACCGGGTCTCCAGATCGCGCTCGGACCAGTCGGCAGCGAGAGCCGTCATCTGATGCACCGGGCGCAGGGTCCGCCCGACCGTCCACGCCGACAACGCGGCCGTGCCGGCCACCACCACCGCGCCCAGAACGAGCAGGGAGATCAGCGCAACGTCGCGGGTCCGCTCGTAGGGTTCCACGCTCTCGGAGGCGACGAGGACCGCCGTCATGTCCTCGGCGCCCGCGACCTGGACGGGACGTGCCAGGTAGCGACGCTCGTCCTGCACCAGCGTCTTCTCCGTGGTGACTCCCGACAGCGAACGCACCGGTGCCGACAGCCCCGCCGCCAGGCGCGGACCAGCGACGAGGTCGCCCCCAGCGTCGAAGACCCAGACCCGGTCGTCGACGTCGTCGGCCTGCGACGGAGCCAGCGCGAGGTCGCCACCGGCGTCCACATGCAGACTCTCCGCCGCGGCCTCGACCCGGTACCCGAGAGCCTCGTCGATCTGACGCGTGGTGAGCCCGGAGATGATGAACCCCACCACGCCGATCATCGCCACCATCACGACCGCCGTCACCGCGGCGGTGCTCCACGCCACCCGGGCGCGCAGGCTGCGTCCGAACACCCGAACCCCCGGCCTGGTCAACGCAGCACGAACCCGACGCCGCGCACCGTCACCAGCTCGACGGGCGACCCTGCGGTCTCGAGCTTGACCCGGACCCGGCGGATATAGGAGTCCAGGGTGTTCTCCGAGACCATCGCGCCGTCCGGCCAGCCCGCTGCCACCACCGCCCGGCGCCGCACCACCACACCGGGAGCGGCCGCGAGAGCGGCCAGGATCCGGTACTCGGTCGGGGTCAGCCGGGCCTCCCCGCCGCTGGTGCGCACCGAGAACCGCTCCGGGTCCATCACCAGCCCGGTCGGTGTCGTCGGAGCCGGTCGCGTCCGCTTGAGGAGTGCGTCGACGCGCACCAGGACCTCGCCTATGGCGAACGGCTTGGCGACGTAGTCGTCGCCGCCGGCGTGGAACCCCGAGATCCGGTCATGGACCCCGTCCAACGCCGTCAGGAACAGCACGGGTGCGTGCTGGCCGGCCGTACGCAGCGCCTGGCACACGTCGCGGCCGTCCGCGTCCGGGAGGCCGATGTCCACGATCAGCACCTCGACGCTTCCCGGAGTCGCGAACGCCGCCATCGCCTCACGCCCGTTCCGGCTGACGACCACCTCGTGGTCCGCCAACCGCAGACCCTCGGTCAGGACCCGACGGACGTCGGCGTCGTCCTCACAGATCCCGACCCTGGCCACGACCCGATCATGCCTCACTCGGGCGCGCTGACCTGGTCTCCCCATGCGGCCCGCGCCCCGGAGTCACCGACGCGGTAGACCTGGACCCCCGCCGCGAGCCCGGCCACCACTGCCAGTGCGGCGACGACGGTGACCGCACGATGCGCGCCGCCGGCATCCATGCTGCCGTCGGCCCGGTGCTGTCCGTGCGACATCCAGACCAGCACCGCGCCGAGGACCAGCACCGGTAGCGCGAACCAGATGAGCTGGTCGCCGAGCTCGGCGTGCTCGCCCGGGTTGCCGACACGCGCCTCCAACGCCTCACCGCTCGAGGACGCCACCGGCACCAGGATCGTCGCCACCAGCGAGGTCGCGACCACCAGCTTCCCGTAGCGCACCCGCCAGCTCGGCCGGACAGCGATCGCGAGCGTCCCGATGATCGACAGCGGCAGCAGCACCACCACCGCGTGGACGACCAGGGGATGGACAGGCAGACCGTTGATCAGATCGAACACAGGAGCTCCTTCGTAGGCGTGTTGCCAGCCTGTCAGGAGGAACCTGCCGACAACCTGACTACGAAACGCTGCCGTCCGAGGCGGCCAGCTCGGCGGCGCCGGGGGTGCTTCCAGGGTGAGCGAGCTGCTCGGGACGGAGCAGGTGAGCCAGGCGCTCGGGTGAGACCAGGCCCCGCTCGAGGATCAGCTCGGCCACCCCCCGACCGCTGCTGAGCGCGTCGCGGGCGATCTCGGTCGCGGCGACGTACCCGATCTCGGGGTTGAGCGCGGTGACGAGCCCGATGGAGCGCTCGACCTGGGCACGGGTCAGCTCGCCGTTGACCGTGATCCCTCGTACGCATCGCTCCGCGAGCACACGGCACGCGGCGGCCAGGTGGGTGATGCTGGCGACCAGCGAGTGCAGGATGACCGGCTCGAAGGCGTTGAGCTGGAGCTGACCCGCCTCGGCGGCCATGGTGACGGTGACGTCGTTGCCGATGACCTCGAACGCGACCTGGTTGACGACCTCCGGGATGACCGGGTTGACCTTGCCCGGCATGATCGAGGACCCGGCCTGGACCGGAGGCAGGTTGATCTCGCCGAGCCCGGCCCGCGGCCCGGAGGAGAGCAGCCGCAGGTCGTTGCAGGTCTTGGACACCTTGACCGCGACCCGCTTGAGCACGCCGGAGAGGTGGACGAACGCCCCGCAGTCCTGGGTCGCCTCGATCAGGTCCGGTGCGGTGACCAGCGGCAGTCCGGTGATCTCGGCCAGGTGGCGCCGGGCGATCTCGGCGTAGCCCACGGGCGCGTTGAGCCCGGTGCCGATCGCGGTCGCGCCCAGGTTGATCTCGTGCAGGAGCGTGACGGCCTCCTGCAGCCGCAGGCGGTCCTCCCCCAGCATCACCGCGTAGGTGCGGAACTCCTGGCCGACGGTCATCGGCACGGCGTCCTGGAGCTGCGTACGTCCCATCTTGAGGATGCCGGCGAACTCCTCGGCCTTCGCGGCGAAGGCGTCCTCGAGGACGCGCATGGCGTCGGCCAGCGCACCGACCGCGACGATGGTCGCGATGTTGACGGCCGTGGGATAGGCGTCGTTGGTCGACTGGCTGAGGTTGACGTGCTCGTTGGGGTGGAGCCGGTCGTAGCTGCCCTTGTCGTGACCGAGGAGCTCGAGGGCCCGGTTGGCGATGACCTCGTTGGCGTTCATGTTGGTCGAGGTGCCGGCGCCGCCCTGGATGACGTCGACGACGAACTGGTCGTGCAGCACGCCGGTGCGGATCTCCTGACACGCGGACGCGATCGCTCCGGCGCGCTCGGGGTCGAGGAGGCCGAGCTCGAGGTTGGCGAGCGCGGCGGCCTCCTTGACCGCGCTGAGCGCGTTCACCAGGTGCGGATAGGTGCCGATCGTGGTGCCGGTGATGGGGAAGTTGGCGCGGGCGCGGGCGGTGTGAACGCCCCAGTACGCCTCCGCGGGGACGTCGAGGTCGCCGAGCAGGTCGTGCTCGCGGCGGGTCGGTCGGGTCATGGCATCTCCGTCGGATAGGTGCGGGTCGGGGTGAGCGCTGCGGCGGGGCGCAGGCCGGCGGGAGCGAACGGGGCGAGGACGTCGGTGGCGACGCCGCCCTCGGCCAGCAGCGCGAGCAGCGCGGGCAGACGGGCCCGGTCGGCGCCGTCGGCGACCTTGAGCGCGAGGCTGGTGCCGTCGGGCAGGGCGGCGACCTGGACCGCTTCGAACCCGTCCTTGGCCAGCAGTCCGGGAACCGCCTGCATCAGGGTGGTGACGTCACGGCGGCTGCCGGCGACCATCTCGGGGTGGCGGCGCATCGCCGCGGCGACCCGGTGCTCGGCGCTGCCCTCGGGGGCGAGCACGAGACGCTGGGCGGCGCGGGCGAGCCCGTGCAGCGAGATCCCGAACAGCGGGGTGCCGCAGCCGTCCGCGGTGACCGTCGCGACCCGCTGCCCGGTGAGGTCCTCGACGGTCGCGCGGACGGCCGCCTGGAGCGGATGCGCGGGATCGAGGTAGCGATCGTGCGCCCAGCCCGCGGCCGCGCAGGTCGCGACCATCGCGGCGTGCTTGCCCGAGCAGTTGTGGGCGAGCCGGCTCCGCTGCCCGTCGGCGCGCAGCCAGCTCTCCCGCTCGACCGGGTCGTACGGCAGGTCCGGCGGGTTCTGCAGGGCGTCCTCACCCAGACCGGCGGAGGCCAGCAACCGGCGCGCGCCGGCCAGGTGGATCGCCTCACCGGAGTGGCTGGCCGCGGCGAGCGCGAGCAGGTCGTCACCGACCTCGAGCCCGGCGCGCACCATCGCCACCGCCTGCATCGGCTTGGCCGCCGACCGCGGGTAGAACGCCGCCTCGATGTCGCCGACCGCCAGGCGTACCCGGCCGTCGGGGTCGAGGAGGACGGCCGAGCCGTGGTGGACGCCTTCGACCATCTCGCCGCGCCAGACCTCGACCAGAGGCTGGTGGGCCGGGAGCCGCATCGGAGCCGCGTCGGCGACCGGTGTCACGAGGTCGGACAGACTCATCACACCTCCATCTCGGAGGTGTCGATGCGGTCACGGACCAGGAACCAGCCGCCGACCAGCAGCACCAGCAGCACCGGCATCGCGAGCAGGGTGATCCGGCCGACGTGGTCGAAGAACATCAGGATCAGGACCAGGGCGAGGAACCCCAGCGCGATGAGCTGCGGCAGCGGCGAGCGCGGCACCCGGAAGGCCGGACGCTCGACCTCGCCGGCGCGGCTGCGGCGCACGAAGATCGTGTGGCTGATCAGGATGATCGCCCAGGTCGCGATGATGCCGACCGAGGCCAGGTTGAGGACGATCTCGAACGCCTGGGCGGGCACGACGTAGTTGAGCCCGACACCGAGGACGCAGACGGCAGCCGTCATCATGATGCCGCCGTACGGCACCTTGTGCCGGTTCATCGCCGCGGCGAAGCGGGGGGCGGTACCGGCGGCGGCGAGCGAGCGCAGGATCCGGCCCGTGGAGTAGAGCCCGGAGTTGAGGCTCGACATGGCGGCGGTGAGGACCACCAGGTTCATCACGTCACCCGCACCGGGCACGCCGACCCGGGACAGCACGGTCACGAACGGGCTCTCGTCGGCGGAGTAGGCCGACCACGGCAGCAGCATCGCGAGCAGCACGACCGAGCCGACGTAGAAGATGCCGATGCGCCAGATGATCGTGTTGATGGCCCGGGGCATGACGCGGCGCGGGTCCTCGGTCTCGCCGGCGGCGACGCCGACCAGCTCGATGGAGGCGTAGGCGAAGATGACGCCCTGGATGACCAGGACCATCGGGAGCACCCCGGAGGGGAACATGCCGCCGTGGTCGAGGATCAGCTGCGGTCCGGGGGTGGTGCCGTCGATCGGGTGGCGGGTCACGATGAGCACGATCGCGATCGCCATGAAGACCACCAGCGTGGCCACCTTGATGAGCGCGAACCAGAACTCCATCTCGCCGAACAGGCGGACCGAGAGCAGGTTGAGGGTCAGCACGATCACCAGGGCACCCAGGGCGAGCACCCATTGCGGGACCGGCGCGAAGAACGACCAGTAGTGGGCGTAGAGCGCGATCGCGGTGATGTCGGCGATGCCGGTGGTCGACCAGTTCAGGAAGTACATCCAGCCCGCGGTGTAGGCACCCTTCTCGCCGAGGAACTCGCGGGCGTAGGAGACGAAGGCTCCGGACGAGGGGCGGTAGAGGATCAGCTCACCGAGGCAGCGCACCACGATGAACGCGACGAGACCGCACGCGGCGTACGCGATGGCGAGGGAGGGTCCGGCGCTGGCCAGGCGCCCGCCGGCGCCGAGGAACAGGCCGGTGCCGATGGCGCCGCCGATCGCGATCATCGTGATGTGGCGTGGCGTCAGCGACTTGCCGTAGCCGTCGTCGCCGGCGTCGGTGATCTGCGGTGGGGCGTCGGTGCCGGTGGAGGATGGCTGTGTCATCGATCGGAGTTCCTGTCGGTGGTGGGGTCGCGGACGATGTCTCCGAGCGCGCCGTCGACGTGCTCGAGGTGGGCGCGCATCGCCGCCTCTGCGGTCTCCGAGGACCCGGAGGCGATGGCGTCGACGATCAGGCGGTGCTCGGCATCGGAGGCCGTACGCCGCGAATCGTCGAGCTTGTTGAGCAGGGCGGACTGGGTGGCGAGGGCCTCGCGGATCTCCTCGATCACCTTTCCGAAGACGGGGTTGGCCGAGGCGCGGGCGATGGCGATGTGGAACAGCGAGTCGAGGGCGACCCAGACGGCGCCGTCCTCCTCGCGCTCCATCCGCTCGAGCAGGCTGCGCATCTCGTCGAGGTCGTCGCCGCTGTGCCGGGCCGCTGCGTACCCGGCGGCCGGGACCTCGACGTGTCGGCGTGCCTCCACCAGGTCACGGGCGGAGTAGCTGCCGAAGGTCGGGTTGTCGGCGGCCCGCTCGGAGACCACGAACGTGCCGCGGCCCGTGTGCGACTCCGTCATGCCGAGCGCCTGCAACGCCCGCAGCGCCTCGCGGACGACCGGGCGGCTCACCCCCAGATCGCGGACCAGGGTCGCCTCGGAGGGCAGCCGGGTGCCGACCGGGAAGGTGCCGGACTCGATCTCCGAGCGCAGCTCGGCGAGGACGAGCTCCATGGCGTTGGCACGCCGGATTGGTTTGACTGTTTGCCTGTCAGACAGGTTCATGGCGACGAGTGTGAGGGCCGTCACCGTCGCCTGTCAACCCCCGTGTCATCCCAGCCGACGGAGCCGGAGCCAGAGGTAGGTCGCTCCCGCGACGGGGATCGGTAGCCAGAAACCGAAGAGACGCCAGGTCAGGACGCCGAGCAGGGCGGCGTCGTGGGCAGTCCCGAAGGACACCAGGACCGGCACCGCGACGCCCTCGACGAGTCCCAGGCCGCCGGGCGTGATCGGCAGCAGGGCGATCAGGCCCACCAGGGCGTACGTGGTGATCAGACCGCCCGGGTTCGGCGCGGCCCCGAAGGCGAGCACGCAGAGATAGAGGCTGGCGGCGTCGAACGACCAGTACCCCAGCCCCCACAGGAGGGTCCGTCGGCTCAGTGCGGGGTTGCCGAGCACCAGCTGGACCTGGCTGATGATCGCCCGGACCAGCCGCTCGAACGCGTTCGGGTGGACCAACGGCAACCGGCGGGCCAGGGCGTGCGTGACCGTCACGACCTGGTCCGGGCGCACGATCAGCACCGCCACCAGGCCCCCGAAGGTGACCACCAGAACCACGGTCAGGACCGAGGCCGTCTTGAGGAACGGGTGCGTCTCCGGGAGCGGCACCGCGGCGACCAGGCCGATCACGAACGCGGCGACGAACCAGAGGACGGTGACCGCGAACTCCACGGCACCGGCGGCGACCGCTTCCGCTGGTGGGACTCCGGCTCGACCGAGCAGTCGCATCCGCAGCGCCGCGGCGACCGCTCCCCCACCGGGCACCACGTGGCTGAAGCCGTTTCCGGTCACGTCGATCGCCAGCACGGTCGGATAGGTCGGGCGCGAGTCCTCAGGAAGAAGCGCGTGGGTGAGGCCGCTGTAGCTGCCGTAGGAGGAGGCTTCGAAGGCGAGGGCCAGGACCAGGGCGAGCGGAGCGGCGGTGGCGGCCGAGGTCCAGGACTGGCGGGCGCCGGTGAGCAGGTCGACCGCGACGTACTCGAGCGCCAGCACCGCAACGATGATCAGGCCGACGCGGCGGACCCACGCCCACACGGGCGCGGCTCGCCCACGCTCCCGACCGGCTCGGTCGGATTCGCGTGCTGCTGGTTCCCTGTGCATCGGCCGGCCCGATCAGCTGCGGGACAGCCCGCGTGCCGAGGTGTCAGACATGTCCGCTCCTTCCGGAATCACCGTCACTCGGCGGACAGGAAGCCGGAAAGTGTCCTTCGTCCCCGATCCCCCGCCATCGGCCCCGAGGGACGTTGGCCCCGAGACCACGCAGACCTCGGCCCCTTTCCCGTTCGATCCTCGACTGCTGGCCTGGGACCATGTCATTCGAAGGGCGCTACGACCCCGGGCACCAGCTGAGGGTCCGGTCCGTCCACGACGCCGGCGGCCTCCGGTTCTCGGCGCCGGTCAAGTCCGGCCCGCCGAAGGAGCCACCGAAGCCGGCACCGCCGCTCCCGCCCCGCTGGCAGCGCTGGCTGCTGCCGATAGCACTGGCGGTCGCGGTCGTCCTGCTGTTCGTGCCCTCTCCGGACACGGAGCCGAGCACGTCGCTGTCGTACACGGACTTCACCAGCAGGATCGCCGACGGCAAGGTCTCCTCGGTCACCATCGACGAGCTCGGCGCGGTCACCGGAACCCTCCAGGACGGGACCCGGTTCAGCACCCAGATCCCCACGGCCCTGGACATGAGCGGCCTGACCAGCAGCCTGCAGACCAAGGGCGTGGAGATCACCGCCGAGAGCGCCGGCTCACCGTGGTGGACGGCGCTGCTGGCATGGCTGCCTCTGCTCCTGATCCTCGGACTGCTGCTGTGGTCCAGCCGGGCCGCCCAGAAGGCCATGGGTGCCGGCGTCGGCGGCATCGGCGGTTTCGGCCGGTCCAAGGCCAAGATCATCGAGGCGGAGCGGCCGACCACCCGGTTCGAGGATGTCGCCGGCTATGACGGGGTCAAGCAGGAGGTGGGCGAGATCGTCGACTTCCTGCGCCGCCCCGAACGGTACGCCGAGGCCGGTGCCAAGGGCCCGCGCGGCGTGGTCATGGTCGGCCCGCCGGGCACCGGTAAGACGCTCATGGCACGGGCGGTGGCGGGTCAGGCCGAGGTCCCCTTCCTCTCGGTGACCGGGTCGGCGTTCGTGGAGATGTTCGTCGGCGTCGGCGCGGCACGGGTACGGGATCTCTTCGCCGAGGCTCGCAAGCGCGCCCCGTCGATCGTCTTCATCGACGAGATCGACGCGCTCGGCTCGCGCACCGCCAGCCCGGGCCGGATCGGGAACGACGAGCGGGAGCAGACCCTCAACCAGCTGTTGGCCGAGATGGACGGGTTCGACCAGTCCACCGGGATCGTCGTGCTGGCGGCCACCAACCGGCCGGCATCGCTCGACCCTGCGCTCCTGCGCCCTGGCCGCTTCGACCGTCAGGTGGTCGTGCCCCTGCCCAACCAGTCCGAACGCAGCGCCATCCTCGACGTCCATGCCAAGAACAAGCACCTCGACCCCGGCATCGACCTGGCCGTGGTCGCCCGCGCCACACCGGGGTTCTCAGGCGCCGACCTGGCCAACCTGGTCAACGAGGCCGCCATCAACGCCGTCCGTGACGACCGCTCCGTG
This sequence comes from Nocardioides sp. NPDC051685, assembly GCF_044453405.1. Classification (NCBI taxonomy): domain Bacteria; kingdom Bacillati; phylum Actinomycetota; class Actinomycetes; order Propionibacteriales; family Nocardioidaceae; genus Nocardioides; species Nocardioides sp. NPDC051685. Next base: position 786,866 of record NZ_JBITCR010000002.1, read on the forward strand.
ATCACCGCCGAGGACCTGGACACGGCTCGGAACCGCGTACTGCTCGGCCGGCGGGAGACCTCGAACGCGCTCCTCCCCGAGGAACGCCATGCAGTCGCGGTGCACGAGTCCGGGCACGCCCTCGTCGCGCAACTGTGCGCGCACGCCGATCCGGTCGCCAAGGTCACCATCCTGCCCGCCGGCATGGCCCTCGGTGCGACCGAGCAGCTTCCCGAGGCCGAGCGCCGCCTGTACAGCGAGGGTTACCTCAACGACCTGCTCGCGGTGCGGCTCGGCGGCCGTGCCGCTGAGCTCATCGCCTTCGGCGAGGGCTCCTCGGGCGCCGCGAACGACCTCTCCGGCGCCACCCAGATCGCCGCACGGATGGTCGTCGAGTTCGGGCTCTCGCCGGCATTGGGACCGATCGGGTACGGCTCGGAGGCTCCGCAGTACCTCGGCCAGGCGGCCGAGGAGAACCTGCGCCGCCCCTACTCCGAGCAGACCCAGCGCGTCGTCGACCGGGAGATCGCCCGGCTGCTCGGGCAGGCCGAGGAACGCGCGATCACCCTGCTCCGCGCACACCGGACGGCCCTCGACCACCTGGCGCGGCTGCTGCAGGAGCGAGAGACCCTCGACGGGGCCGTCGTCTCCCAGGTGCTCGCCGAGGAGGCCGACGAGCTCGGTCGGAATACGCCGCCCGCGGTCAGCGCCTGATGAATTCGAGGCGTGGGACTGATCGAAGTGGACAAGCTCTAGCCACCGCACTGCCGGTGGCTCTCGCCTGACGCGCTCGCGTCAGCATGCCGACACGTTCGCCTCTGCGAACGCGCGATCACGACCCTTCGGTCGACCTCGCGGTGCATATGTCTTCGACCTGTCACCGACTCCCGTCGCGCCCTCGTGGCGCTCGACGGACGAGAAAGAGAACCCACCGCGAATGTCCACCCCCTCCGCCATCACCCTGAGCAACCTCACCTTCGAGTGGGCCGACGGCACCGTCGCGCTCGAGGGCGTCAACGGCACCTTCGGCTCCGACCGGACCGGCCTGATCGGTCGCAACGGCGCCGGCAAGTCCACCCTGCTCCGCCTCATCGCCGGCGAGCTGACCCCGACCTCCGGGCAGATCGACGCCACCGGCGAGGTCGGCTACCTGCCGCAGACCCTCACGCTCCGGCAGGACACCACCGTCGCCGGCCTGCTCGGCATCGACGGCATCCTCGCCGCGATCCGTGCGATCGAGTCCGGCGAGGTCGACCAGCGCCACTTCGACGCGATCGGCGAGGACTGGGACATCGAGTCCCGCGCCGACGAGGCCCTGCACCAGATCGGCTTCTCCGCCGCCGATCTCGACCGTCGCGTCGCCGAGATCAGCGGTGGGGAGGGCATGCTGATCGCGATCACCGGCCTGCGGATCCGCCGCACCCCGATCACGCTGCTCGACGAGCCCACCAACAACCTGGACCGAGCCACCCGCGCCAAGCTCGCCGAGTTCGTCGACCAGTGGCCGGGCACGCTCGTGGTCGTCAGCCACGATCTCGAGCTGCTCGAGCACATGGACAGCACCACCGAGCTGTACGCCGGGACGCTGAGCACGTTCGGCGGACCGTACAGCGCGTGGAAGGAGCACCGCGACCAGGAGCAGGCGGCCGCCGTGCAGGCCGCCCGCTCGGCTCAGCAGACCCTCAAGGTCGAGAAGCGGCAGCGCATCGAGGCGGAGACGAAGCTCGCCCGCCGCGAGCGGACGGCCAAGAAGACCCAGAAGGACGGCGGGATCCCGAAGATCCTCGCCGGCAACCGAGCCAGCAAGGCGCAGGCGTCCGCCGGGTCGATGCGCTCCACGCTCGACGACAAGGTCACGGCCGCCCAGGCCGCGGTCGAGGCGGCCGGTGCCCGCGTACGCAACGAGGAGCACATCCACCTCACCCTCCCCGATCCCGGCGTACCGCGCGGCCGGCGGATCGCGGAGCTCGAGGACGAGGGCCGGACCGTCGTGGTCCAGGGGCCGGAGCGGGTCGCGCTCATCGGCGCGAACGGCTCCGGCAAGTCGACCCTGCTGACGCGTCTCGTGCAGGGTGACGGTCCGGTGCCGGGGCGGCCCCACGGGCGCCTGCTCACCGACCTGGTGGGGGTCCTCCCCCAGCGTCTGGACGGTCTCGACGAGGACGCGAGCGCGATGGAGAACGTACGCACCGTCGCACCGGAGACGCCGCCGGGCACGATCCGCAACCAGCTCGCCCGGCTCCTGCTCCGCGGTGACAGCGTGGACCGCCCGGTCCGTACGCTCTCGGGTGGCGAGCGCTTCCGGGTCTGTCTCGCCCGTCTGCTCCTCGCCGACCCGCCCGCCCAGCTGCTGATCCTCGACGAGCCGACGAACAACCTCGACATCACCAGCGTCGAGGTCTGGCCGGGGCCGCCGGTCCCACCTCACCCGCCTGAGGCGTCGCGCAGGATGCGCTCGTAGAAGGCCTGGTGGGCGCGGGCGGCGCGCTCCCAGGTGTAGCCGGCGGCGAGCTCGCGCCCCGCCGCCGGCTCGGGCGGCGTGTCCAGGACCTTGCCGAGCGCGACGGAGATCTCCTCCGGCGAGGTGGCGTAGGCGACGGTCTCGGCGAAGACCTCGCGGAGCACCGGCAGGTCCCGCGCGACGACGGGTACGCCGGCCGCGAGCGCCTCCAGGGCCGCGAGCCCGAAGCCCTCCTTGGTCGAGACCATCGCGAGCGCGCGCGCCTCGGCCACCAGGGCCGGGAGCTCGTCCTCCGCGACGACCCCGGTCACGACGACCGGCACACCGAGCTCGCGGGCCCGGGCGTCGAAGGCGGCCCGGTAGTCGCGGTAGTCGAAGAGCGTCTCCCCACCGCCGAAGACCAGCGTCAGGTCCTCGTGGTGGGGCTCGGCGGCACGCAGCGCGGCGTACGCCTCGAGCAGGTCGAGCGACCCCTTGCGTGGTTCGATCCCGCCGAGCGCGAGGACGTAGGGACCGAGGCGGTCACGCCACACCGCGCGCCGGGCGTGGTCGGCGGCCCCGGCCGCGAACCGGGCCGCGTCGACGCCGTTGGGGATGACCTCCGGGGTGAGCCCCCACCCGGCCGCGACCTCGTCGGCCACCGACCGGGAGACGCAGATCCTGGCGTACGGCTCGACGACGGCCTTCTCGTGGCAGGCGGCGAGCTGCGGGGTGGTGAAGTGGTCGAGGTGGTGGATCGTGCGGACGCACGGAAGGGCGGCGTTGGCGCTGATGCAGTCCTGGGCGTGCACGATGTCGTAGCCGTCCCGCTCGCGCTCGAAGACGGCTCTCAGCACCTCGATGGAGCGCACGATCCGCTCCCCCACCGACTCCTCCTCCCCCGCCTCGAACGGCACCGCATGGACGGTGACGGCAGGATCGACCGGGCGGAAGAACGCGGTGTCGCCGTGTCTGCCGAGGGTCCAGACATGGACGTCCTCGCCGAGCGCGGCCAGTGCCTCGGCGAGCGCCAGCGTGTGCACGACGCCGCCGCGGGGCCGGGTGGAGTAGGTCAGGAGCGCGATCCTCATTCGGCCCTCCCCGGGAGCTGGTAGGCCGTCGGGGTCAGCTCCTTGAGGTGATGCAGGACCCGGCGGGAGCGGGCGATCTCCGCCTCGACGTCGATCTCCGCGACGGCGAGGCCACCCTTGGAGGTGGTGCGGGCGAGGATCTCGCCACCGGGGCCGACGACCTTGGCCTGGCCCAGGAACCGCAGCCCACCCATCACCCCGGTCTGGTTGGAGGAGACCCAGACGACCTGGTTCTCGGCCGCGCGGGCCTGGTCGTAGAGGTCGAAGAGGCGTGACTGCCGGTCCTGCGGGAGCCGCGAGGCGCGGTCGGTGACCGAGGCCGGCCAGGCCGAGAGGCAGGCGATCACCGAGGCCCCGTCGAGGGCGAGGGTGCGGGCCGCCTCGGGGAAGGTCTTGTCGTAGTCGATGAGCATCCCGAGCCGCCCGACCGGGGTGTCGAAGGCCGCGAACCGGGTCCCCGCGGCGTACACCAGCGACTCGCCGGCGGGCTGGTGGACCTTGCGGTGGCGCCCGAGGACCCCGTCGCCGCTGAGGCAGACGGCGGAGTTGTAGAGGCGTGCCTGGCCGTCGGCGACGACCTCCTCGGCGTAGCCGAGGCAGATCACCATCTCGCCGGCCGCCGCGACCACCCGGCGCAGCTCGAAGGAGTCCTCGGTGAGCGCGGGCGGGAGCGCATGCGGGTCGGGGTGGCGCAGGTCGGAGAGGTAGCCGCCGAGGGTCGCGTCCGGGAGGACCAGCAGGCCGACCCCGTTGCGGCGGGCGTCCTCGACGATCCCTTCGAGCTTGGCGACCGCGCGGGTCAGGTCGCGTCCGAAGTGAGCCGCGACGGCCCCGATACGCACGTTCGACATGGTCCTCAACCTATCCGTCTCAGGCCACCGCCGCCGAGGCGTCCAGAGGACTCGGCGAGCGGCGCCGGGCCAGGTCGGCGGCACGCTCGGTGGCCCGGTCGGCCCGGCCGGTGATGACGCCGGTGACATGCTCCGCGTCCGCGGCGATGCCGAGGAAGCGGCCGGAGCCCCAGGTGTGCAGCCAGGGCAGTCCGAGGAAGTGGAGCCCGGCGACGGCGGTCACGCCCCGGGTGTGGGTCGGCCTCCCGGTCCCGTCGAAGACGCCGGCACGGACCCAGCGGTAGTCGGGCCGGTAGCCGATCGCCCAGATGATCGTCGTGATGCCCGCTTCGGCGAGGTCGAGGCCGGTCGGGTCGGCCTCGGGCTCCCAGACGGGGCGGTACGCCTCGGCGGGAGCGACGTCGAGACCCTGCGTCTCGATGTGGACGTCGATGTCGCGGCAGATCGAGCGGTAGACGTCGTCGGCGGAGTCGAGGGCGTCGCGCAGCGTCGGCGCGATCACGAGGTCGGTGCCGGCCCCGGACTCGAGCCGCCCGTAGAGCCGCATGCCTTCGGCGGCGAACTGGCGCAGGTCGATGTCCCGCCCGCCGTCGCGACCGGTGACGTAGTGGTTGGTCTTCTCCCGGGCGGCCAGCCCGCCCGGGTAGCTCGCGACGGGGGTGTCGTAGAGCCCCATCTCGGCCAGCCAGGTCATGCAGTCACGTCCGCGGTGGAACCGGGCGACCCTGGGAGCGTCGCCGATCGCGAGATGCACCTGGCGTCCCTCCAGGTGCAGGTCCTCGGCGATCTGGGCGCCGGACTGGCCCGAGCCGACCACCAGCACGCCGCCCGGACGAAGCCGCGCGGCACTCTTGTAGTCGGCCGAGTGCAGCTGGTCGACGGTGGGGTCGAGCGCGGGCGCCCAGGCCGGGACGACCGGCACGTGATAGCCGCCGGTGGCGACCACGACGTGCTCGACCTCCCAGGCCTCGACGCCGTCCGGCCCCTCGGCCTCGACCAGGAACCCGCCGCCGACACGCTGGGTCAGCGAGGTCACCCGGGTGTGCTCACGCAGCGGTGGACCGAAGGTCGGCGCGTAGCCGGCGAGCCATCTCACCACCTCGTCGCGGGTCATGAAGCCGTCCGGGTCGGGGCCGGCGTACTCGTAGCCGGGCAGCCGGCAGTGCCAGTTGGGCGTGACCAGGGTGAAGTTGTCCCAGCGGGTGTCGGCCCACTCGTGGCCGGCGGTGCCGGCTTCGAGGACGACGTGGTCCACGCCGTCGCGGACGAGGAACCAGCTGGCGGCCAGGCCTGCTTGGCCACCGCCGACGATCGCGACGGTGGTGCGGTGGGTGGTCATCGGGACTCCTGCGGCGTCAGCGTGTCAGGGAGGGGCGGGTGCATGGCGAGGACCGTGACGTACTGGCCGAACTCGTACGCAGCGGCGGAGGCCCGCAGCTGCTCGGCGGTCGCCATCGCGCTGGTGCAGGCGAAGCCGAACTTCGCCCGGACCCGCTCGGAGGCGGTGGCCAGCGCGGTGAGGCTGCGGTCGAGGAAGTCGTCGACGGCGTACGTCCGGCCGATGGTCAGGTGGTCGTGCATCACCAGCGAGGGTGAGTAGCAGTCCTCGACCCGCCCGTCGGGCCAGCGCACCGTGAAGGTCATCTCAGGCATGACCCTCACCCACCTGGGAGAACGGCTCGGCGGTCGCCAGCGCCGAGGGGTACGCCTCGGGGCGGCGGTCACGGAGGTGGAACATCGCCCGGCGCGCCGTCGCCAGGGCGCTGGGCACGTCCAGCTCGGCCACGGCCATGCCGGCGTCGACGCCGGTGGTCGCGAGGACGTCGCCGCCCGGACCGACCACCTTCGCGTTGGCGACGAAGCGGAGCTTGCCGAAGGTCCCGTGCTGGTTGGAGGCGAGCCAGACCACCTGGTTCTCGAGTGCCCTGGCGGCGTCGAACAGGTTGAACCGCTTCGTCCACCGGTCATCCTCGATCGACGCGCTGGTGGCGGTGCGGGAGGCCGGCCAGGCGGAGATGCAGGCGATGATCTCGGCGCCGTCGACGGCCAGCGCCCGCGCCCCCTCGGGGAACGCCTTGTCGTAGCAGATCATGGTGCCGATCCGGCCCGCCGGCGTGTCCACGCAACCGAACCCGTCCCCGGCCGCGTAGTAGAGGTTCTCGCCGAGCGGCTGGTGCACCTTGCGGTGGGCACCCAGCACGCCGTCGCCGGTGACGACGGCGGCCGTGTTGTAGCGGGACGCGCCGTCGGACTCGCACAGGCCGACGACGACGGTCATGTCACCGGCCAGCGCGGCGACCCGGGCGAGCTCCGGGCCGTCGATGTCCATGACCGGCGGGAGGTCCTCCGGTGCCTCGTCGTGGTTGCCGTCGCGTCCGGCGCCGAGCACGGAGAGGTAGCCGCCGAGACACGCCTCGGGGAGGGCGAGGAGGCCGACCCCGGCCTGTCGAGCGTCGTCGATGAGGGCGCCGATCTGGGCGAGGTTCTCGTCGACGTCGCGGCCGAAGCCGGCGCAGACGGCGGCGACGGCGCTGCCGCGGTGGGTGTCGGTGGTGGTCATGTCGCAGGTCCTAGTCCGGTGACGGTGTGGTCGATGGCGTCGGTGACGGTGCCGTCCGGCCAGCGCAGGCCGACGCCTGTGCCGGCGACGAGCTCGCCACAGACGGCGGAGGTGACGAAGCCGGGCAGGCCGGTCGGTGTCGCGGCGCGGCCGGGATCCTCCGCGGTGAGCATGGCGAAGCCCGGGAAGCAGGTGAACCAGTCCGCGATGGAGGCCGCGGAAGGGGTGGGGACGGCGGCGACGTCGATGATCGCGCGGCAGCCGCTGGCCTCGGCCAGCATGCCGGCAGTGCCGACCAGGCCGGCCATGCTGACGTCCTTGGCCGCCGTCGGCGCCAGCGCGGGCACGACCCCGGACAGCGCCCGCAGCTCGGCCGAGGTGCGGTGCGAGGAGGAGTCCCACTGACGGCCGTGGTAGCCGGGCCGCCAGCCGCCGCCCAGGTCGGCGCTCATCCGGAGCAGGTTCCCGGGTGCTCCCCCACCTCCGGGGACCGGGCGTGAGGTGCGCCCGAGGGCGGTGACCGAGAGCGCGGCGGGGACGCCGAGCTGGGTGTGCCCACCGAGGACGGGTACGCCCCACGCCTGCGCGGCCTCGGCCAGCCCGCGCACGATCCGGCGGGCGAAGGAGGCGTCGCGGGCCGCGACGGCGTCGAGCAGGCCGACCGGCTCCGCGCCCATCGCGGAGAGGTCGTTGACATTGACCAGGACCGCGCACCAGCCGGCCCACTCGGGGTCGCGCTCGACCATCGAGGGCAGGATCGCGTCACAGGCCGCGACCAGGTCACTGCCGGGGACGGGGGCTCCGTCGTCACCCCGGAACCCGGGGGTCGAGCGCCCGACGAGAGCACCGATCAGGTCGCCGAGAGGTGACTTGGTCACCTCGGATAGCTGCGCGATGCGTGCGAGCGGCCACTCCATCACCACATGAGTCATGTCGTGGAGGTGGATCCGTTCGCGCGGGACCCAGCCGAGCCGCCGGAAGAGTCCCTCGTTGCGGGCCTGGACGGTGGCGTCGAAGCGGAGCGCACCGGCCTGCTCCGCCGCGGCGCAGGCCGCCCGGACCAGCGCCGCGCCGACACCGAGGAGCTGCCGGGCGTCGGCCTTGACCGCGAGCCGGCTGCCCCGCCACCAGCCCACATCAGGCGCGCCCGGCTCCGCCGGATGAAGACGTACGCCGCCCAGGACCTCGCCGTCGTCCGCACGAGCGAGCAGGACGATCCGGCGCGGGTCGTCGTCGACGTCGTCGAGGTCGGAGCCCGCGAAGAGGCCCTGCTCGGTGACGAAGACCTCCCGGCGCAGCCGGAGGTAGACGTCGTGGTCAGCGGCGGTTTCGGCCCGGACCACGGTGTAGCCCTCCAGGCTCGGCGCCCGGCGCACCCCTCCGGCCAGGATGACGTCCTCGAGCAGCTCGGTCATGCCGACTCCTCCCCACAGGCGCCGAGGGCCGAGCAGGCGCCGCACGACGCGCAGCCGGCGGCCTGGTCCGCGCCGGCCATCCCGGCCCGGCGCAGCAGCGCGGCGACCCGGGAGGTGACCCGGTAGACGTCGGCGTGCGCGGGCGCGGGGACTCCGTCGACGTCCTTGGCGAGGGTGCCGTCCAGCGGGCGGTAGGGCACCACGAACGGATAGACGCCCATCGCGATCAGGTCCTCGCAGCCGGCGACCAGCTCGTCGGGGTCCTCGCCGAGGCCGACCAGGAGATAGGTAGAGACCTGGTTCCAGCCGAAGACGCGGACCGCCTCGGCCCAGGCCGCCTTGTACTCGCTCAAAGGCACCGAGCCCTTGCCCGGCATCCAGCGCAACCGGGCCGCGTCATCGAGGGACTCGACGTGGATGCCGATCGAGCGGGCACCGGCGTCGTAGAGCTCCTGGATCGAGGCGAGGTCGCCAGGAGGCTCGCACTGCACCTGGATGGGCAGGTCGGGCACCGCCTCGCGCACCGCGCGTACGCAGCGGGCCAGGTGGGTCGCGCCGCGGTCACGGCCCCGGGAGGTCCCGGTGGTCATCACCATCTGGGTGACCCCGTCGAGCTCGACCGCCGCCTTGGCGACCTCGGCGAGCTGGGCGGGCTGCTTGACCGCGATCGTGGAGCCCTGGCGCAGCGACTCCTCGATCGCACAGAACCGGCACCGCTCCTCCACGTCGTAGCGCGCACAGGTCTGCACGACGGTCGTGGCGAGCACGTTGGCCGAGTGCAGCCGGGCGATCTTGTCGTAGCCGACGCCGTCGGCGGTGACCAGGTCGTAGAAGCGGGGCCGGGCGACGGCCTCGACCCCGAGACCGGTGTCGGCTCCGTCGAGGAGCAGCTTGCCGCCGCGTACGGAATAGGGGCTGCGGGGGTTGAGCGGGATGGCCGCGCCGACCCCGTCCAGGAGGACGTGGCCGTCGTCGCTCGGTCCCGCGCCCGAGCGGCGGGCGACGGGGGCGTCGAGCAGGCGGATCCCCTGGATGGCGACGTCGACGCGGGTGCTGGACGAGATCGGCGAGGTCATGGCCGGTCCCTCAGAGGTTGTAGGTCGAGTTGATGATGGCGCCCTTGCGGGCGTAGTGGATCAGCGCGTCCTGGACGTCGAGCGGGTGCGAGGGCACGACGCCCTCGATCAGGTCCTCCTCGCGCAGGCCGTGGAGCCCCATCCCGAAGCGGCAGCAGAAGACGGTGCCGCCCTCCTTGATGAAGGTCTCGATGGCGCCGTTGGTGTTGAGCTCCCCGGGGAACCCGGCATCGCCCATCGTCGGGAAGCCACGCGAGGCCATGCAGGCGAGCGTGCCCGGCCCGTAGAAGTAGATGGCGGAGTCGAAGCCCTTGCGCAGCGCGCGGGTCGCCTGCAGGACGGCGACGAAGCTGACCGACGACTCGTGCGGGATGCCGTGGATGAGGGTGAAGTAGGACTCGCCGTCCTCGGCCTGGTAGTCGGGGAAGATCTTCGTCGAGCCGTAGATGTTGGTGCCCGGCTGCGACGAGGGGTGCGGGATCTCGCCGAGCGACTTGGCCATGTTCTCGGCGATCTGGGCGTCGATGTCAGCGGTGTCAGTGGTCACGAGGGTCTCCATGAGAGGTGGAAGGGGCGATGCGGGTGGTGGGAGCGAGCTCGTCGTCCTTGACGAGTGGCCGGCAGCGAAGCTGCCGGTCTCAGCCGTAGAGGGCTGAGAAGTTGTGGTGGAAGAAGGCGTCGGCGAGCTCGCCGTCGCCGGCCGCGGCGGACAGGCGAGCGTGCTCGCCGGCGAAGTCGCCCCACGGGGCGTCGGTGGCGAACAGGATGCGGTCGTGCCCGACCCCGCGGCGCTCGATCTCCTGCACCAGCCACGCGGGCGCGAAGCCGATCGCCCAGCTGGTGTCGGTGTAGACCTGCATCCCGGCCTCGATCCAGTCGAAGAGCCGGCCGCCGATGAGCTTCATGTGGCCGCTCATCCCGCCCCCGAGATGCACGAGATGGAGGCGTACGTCGCGGGCATAGCGCTCCACGAGCGTGCCGATCTGGTCGACGTCGGAGGCGGCGCCGGGCGAGGTGTGCACGTGCACGGTCAGGTCGTGCTCGCGCGCGGCGGCGAAGACCTTGTCGAGCTGCTCGAGGCAGTCCGGGTCGGTGGGATGGCCGCCGAGCAGGAAGCTGGTCTTGAGGGCGGCCACCCCCTCCTCGCCGGCGAGGGCGAGCGCCGCGTCGTTGCGGGCGGCGTCGGTCGGCTTCGGGGAGACCCACAGGCCGCACCGGATCCGGTCGTCGCTCTGGGCGGCCTCGATGGCCAGGTGGTTGAGGTCGAAGGCGGCGTCCGGGTCGGGCACGCCGTAGTTCGGCAGCACCAGCGCCCGCTCGATCCGGTCGGCGTCGAGGTCGGCGACCAGCTCCTTCACGGTGGCTCGCGCGGTCACGTCGGCGTTGATCGCCGGACCCCCGTAGAAGGGGTACGCCGGCAGCCGGCCGATGTGGCGGTGCGCATCGCGAAGGGGCTTGGTCATGGCATCAAGCCTTCGGCCCAGGCATTTCGGGATGGTTACGTCTGGAATACGGAGTGCGCGTCGGTTCGTAAGTTCGGTGTAACCCGGCCATCGCGAACCGTCGACGTCGTGAGTCGACTGCCGGGCGTCATCCCCCGATCGTCAGGACCGGGCCAGGGAGTTGAGCATCCGTCCGAGTGCCGTGGGCGCGTCCACGTGGGCGAGATGGCCCTGACCAGGAAGACGATGGACCTCGGCATCCGGAAGCCGGCGCCTGACCTGCTCGAACGACGTGCCGTACGGAGCCATGTCGAGGTTGTCCTCGCCGATGATCAGGTCGACCAGACCGGCTTGCGACCCCAACGAGCCAGGGATCTCTGCCAGCGAGAGCGCCAGGAGCTCGGCATAGAGGGGTTCGCTGAGCTGACGCAGCGTCATCCATGCGGCGGGGTCAGATCGGAGGACCTCGACGTGCTCTTCCGAGAACCCCGAGACCTCCCGGTTCACGATCTCGACGCTGCGATCCCGGTCGCCGAGGTCGTCGGCCTCCCGCAGCGCGGGCAGCGCATGGCCACCGAAACCCGGCGCGACGGGCTCGTACCCGATGACGTGCTCGACGGGTCGTTCGGAGGCGAGCAGGAGGGCGATGAGTCCCCCGTAGCTCCAGCCGAAGATGGCGCGGGGTTCGCCGGTCTGCTCGAGCACGGCCGCCAGGTCGTCCACCTCGGTCCGAACCGAGTAGTCGTCACCGAGTGGGCCCGACGGGGTCCGGCCTCGCCGGTTGACGATCGTGACCGCGGGCCAGGCCGTCGTGGCCCGGGCCACGTGTCGCCATCCTCTGGCGTCGCTCATGACGCCCGGCACCATGAGCAGACCGGGCCCGTCGCCCCCGTCCCCGTACACATCAACGGTGACCCAGCTGCCGGCACCGACCGAGACAGATTTCTGAAACGTTTGCTCCATAACTCAATTATGAAGCAAACGCTCTATAATGCAACGCATGAGCTCCCGGCCAGTGGGACGTCCCCCGATGTTCGATCGAGACGACGCCGTGCTCGCGGCGTCGCGCCTCTTCTGGAGCCGCGGCTACTCCGGCACGACGACACGCGCGCTCAGCACCGCCCTGGGAATGTCGACCTCGAGCATCTACGCCGCGTTCGGCAGCAAGGCCGGTCTCTTCGAGGCAGCCGTTCGCACCTATGCCGAGCGCTACCGGGCGATCTACGTCGAGGCCTGCGCGGAGGCCGATCTCAGCGACGTCCTCAGCCGGCTCCTTCGTCGTTCGGTGGAGGAGTTCACCCAACCCAGTGCTCGGCATCCGGGATGCCTGATCAGCAGTGCGGCGATGACCGACGCACCGGACGCCATCGACACCCGGACCTATGTGAGCGAGCTGCACGCGTCCAACGAGCGGGCGCTCCGCGAGCGCATCGAACGTGCCCATGGCGAGGGGCAGCTCGGGACCGGCATCGCGCCGTCGACCCTCGCCTCGCTGACGCAGACGCTCTGGCACGGCCTGTCGGCCCAGTCCAACCAGGGTCTGGATCGTGGCACGCTCCTGGAGATCGTCGAGGCAGCTCTCGGAACGCTGCTCGACATGACCCAGGACCGCGTTCGCGATGCCCGCCTCGGGGCGCTGGGTTAGCGCCCCGAGGCGGCACCTCAGGCGCCCTCGCCCAGGAGCGCGGCGACCGCGGTGGCGTACATCGTCGACTTGATCTTGCCGAGCGTCTCGGCCGGCTTGCCGGCGAGCGGGGCGACGCGCGCGATGGTCTGCTCGAGGAGCTCGGCCTCGGGGGCGGTGCCGTCGACGATGCCGGCGGCGAGGGCGTCGGGGCCGGGGAACCGGCGGCCGGTGGTCATCGAGTCGGTCGCCGCCCGCGGGGTGAGCTTGGCCTGGATCAGCGCGGCCATGCCGGGGGTGAACGGGATCTGGATGTCGACCTCGGGGAAGCAGAAGAAGCCGCGGTCCTCGCGCATGACCCGCCAGTCGAGGGTCATCGCGAGCATCGCGCCGGCACCGAAGGCATGCCCGTTGATCGCCGTCGCCGTCGGCACCGGGAGAACCAGGAGGCGAGCGAGGAGGCCCTGGACCTGGGCGGCGTACGGCTCGAACTGGTCGGCGTTCTGCCCGAGCCAGTCCAGGTCGAGGCCGTTGGAGTAGAACTTGCCGGTCGCGGTCAGGACCAGCGGCCCGGGCGTTGCCATGACCTTGTCGAGGGCGTCGTTCACCGCCGTCATCCAGTCGGGGCTGAACCGGTTCTCGGTGTTGCCGATGTCGAGGACGTACACGCCGTCTGTCTGAGTCAGGGTCACTGTCATGATCTTTCCTTCCGAGGGTCAGCCGCGCGGGGAGCGCAGGCTCTCGAGGCCGTTGTTGAGGAGGTACTGGGTCACGTTGAGGGCGGCGTGCCGGTCGGGGGCCGGCTCCTTGCCCTTGGCCATCCGCCACATCTGGACGCTGTAGTAGGTCAGCTCGGTGAGGCTGTCGAGCATCCGGATCCCGCTGCGTCGCGGGTTGACGACGCTCTCGTCGGCGCGGCCGGCCAGCAGCTGGGCCGGGAAGTCGGGCTGCACGGTGAGCGGCCTTCCCAGGCCGACGAGGTCGACGGCCCCGGACTCGACGGCGTCGACCATCCCGGCGGCCGTACGGAACCCGCCGGTGAGCATCAGCGGCAACGCCGGCAGCTCGGCGCGGACGCGTTCGGCGTACGCGAGGAAGTAGGCCTCCCGCCGCCGGGTGCTCGCCTTCAGCGCCGGGTCCACGCCCAGCATGGCGGCCGAGGTGTAGGTGCCGCCGGAGATCTCGAGCAGGTCCAGGCCTTCCGCGGCGAGCGCGTGGACGACCTCGAGCGACTCCTCCTCGCCGAAGCCGCCCTTCTGGAAGTCGGCCGAGTTGAGCTTGATCGCGACCGGGATCTCTGCGCCGACCTCGGCGCGGATGGCGCGAAGCACCTCGAGCACGAAACGGCGCCGCTTCTCCGCGGTGCCACCCCAGGCGTCGGTGCGCTGGTTGGACAGCGGCGAGAGGAACTGGCTGATCAGATAGCCGTGCGCGCCATGGATCTGTACGCCGTCGAAGCCCGCCCCGGTCACGACCTTCGCGGTCGTGGCGAAGCGCCGGATCAGGTCCTCGATCTCGCCCGAGGTCAGCTCGCGGGGCTCGGCGAAGAGCCCGCCCGTGCCGGGCACCGCGACCGCCGAGGGAGCCACCGGATGGGCGGTGAGCGTACGCGGCGTCTGCCGGCCCGGGTGGTTGATCTGGACCCACACCTTCGAGCCGCCGGACTTCGCGATCCGCGCCCACTCGGCCAGGTCCTCGACGTTGCGGTCGTCCTCGACCACGACGTTGCCGGGCTCGCCGATCGCGGTGCGGTCGACCATCACGTTGCCGGTGATCGAGAGCCCGACGCCGCTGTCGGCCCAGCGCCGGTAGAGGTTCTTGATCCGGCTTCCGGGCGTGAAGTCGCGACGCCCCAGGCCCTCGCTGAGGGCGGCCTTGGCGAGCCGGTTCGGGATCACGAACCCGTTCGGCAGCTCGAGCGGCTGCGCCAGGATCGACTGGTCTCGGGTCACGGGTTGCTCCTCGGCGTGTTCGGTGATGCCTTGGCCGGACGTGGCTCGAGCGGGACGGCGAGGATGGCGCGGACCGCGGCTTCCAGACGGGCGGCGGTCGCCGCGTCGGCCTCGCGGTCCTCGACGAGGCAGCGGCGCAGGATCCCGCCGGGCAGGTCCACGACGCAGACCGCGATCGCCTCGACCGCGATCCGGTCGCCGCGGCCCCAGACGCCGCGCGCCAGCGCGATCAGCACCTCGAGGAACTTCTCCTGGACGGCGCTCAGCTCGGTCTCGATCTCCGGCGGAAGGTCGGCGGAGAAGAGCTGGTCGCGACGCTGGGCGAAGAACAGCCGCGCGCTGGCCGGGAAGCGGCGTACGAACTCGACGGGGGTCAGCGCGACAGCCACGACAGCATCCTCGCCCGTGGAGTCCGCGGCCCTCTCCCCCATCGCCTCCGCCATCAGGTCGCCCAGTCGGCACCAGGACCGCAGCCACAGCCGCGCGAGCAGCACGTCCTTCGACCCGAACGCGTGGTAGATCGTCCCGTTCGACGCCCCCGCCGCAGCAGCCAGCGACCGCAGCGTCAGCCCCGAAGGGTCACCGCTGGTCACGATCTGCTCGGCAACGTCGAGGAGATCGTCGAGCGTGTGGAGTCGCTGCCGGGACATGCGGACAATCTAAATAGAGCGAATGCTCTAGATCAACGGGTATCAGCTGTGTCTGGCGTCACATCGGCAGAGCGGTTCCGTGGGAGCGGCGCGGCGGCGCATCGCCGTTCCCTCCGGCTGATGTACTCGAACTCCTGTCGACGACGAGCAGCGAGGAGAACAGCCGTGAGCAACGACGAGTCTTGGGATGGAACGGTCGTCAAGAAGTCACGGGCCATGCTGGACGGCTCGAACCTCTACCGGCGGGTGACCATCCGGACCGAGTCCGGGGAGACCCAGAAGGTCCGCGTCCACCGCGCCCTGTGGAAGGAGCTCGAGGTCGGCGACCGCATCGCGAAGGAGGCGGGCCAGGAGCCGCGCCGAGCCTGAGCACCGCACCGTGGGCATGTCCATGACGAACCGATCAGATCCTGTGGCTGCCGCGAAGGACCTGGTCCGCGAGCGATTCCCCGGGGCGCAGCAGGCGTGGCTCGGCGGGTCGGTGGTCCTGGGCGGAGCGACGCCGATGTCGGATCTCGACATCACCGTGCTCGATGCGACAGCGACGGTCAACCGCGAGTCTCTACGGCACCTGGGCTGGCCGGTGGAGCTGTTCGTGCACACCGAGGCGAGCATCCGCCACTTCGTCACCCAGAACCTGGCCGAGCGCAAACCGACGATGGCGCGGCTCGTCGCCCGAGGCGTACCTCTGCTGTCCGGCGACGGCGGAGCGGCCGTACGTCGCTACTGCGAGGACGTTCTTCAGGCCGGTCCTGCTCCCCTGCCGGCCGAGACGCTGGACGGCGCTCGCTATGCGCTGAGCGACCTCGTCGACGACCTGCAGGCCGCCGAGCCGGGCCCGGAAGGCACCGCGATCGCCGTCGAGACGTGGCGGCGTACGGCCGAGCTGCTCCTCGACGTCAACGGCCGCTGGCGTGGCGGCGGTAAGTGGTTGATGCGCGAGCTCATCACGCTTGACTCTGCGGCCGGGACCACCTGGGCACCCCGCCTCGACGCCGGCCTCGCCGCGGCCCTTGCCGGGGACACCGTGCCGCTCCGGACGACCGCCGAAGACTGCCTCACCCTGGCCGGCGGCAGGCTCTGGGAAGGATTCCACCAAGCGGCACCGGTCAGCGGACGGCGTTCACCAGCACCGCAACGGCCGAGATGACGAGGGTCGCAATGACGAGAGGTCGCAGGCGAGCCGGCGAGACGCGGTGGAAGACGGCGTCGCCCAGCCGCCATCCGACGGGCAGCCCGACGACGCCTCCGACTGAGAGCAGCAGCACCTGCGGGTCGAGATGCCCGAGGACGAGGAAGGCGATGACCGCGACGAGGTCCTGACCGGCGAACACCGCCTGCAAGGTCGCCCGGTAGCGCCGCGGCTCGCGGCCGACGAGCGCGAGCACCAGTGGCGGGCCGTTCATCCCGGTGGAGGTCAGCAGTCCCCCGCTGACGATGCCGGCGACCGGCAGACCACGGCGGCCGATCTGTGGCCTGGCCGCGATCAACAGCACCAGGACCAGGATCACCACGGCGATGCCGGCCGAGAGCAGACGTTCGTCAACGACCGCCAACAACACCAGTCCGAACGGCATCCCGATGATCCCCGTCAGGGTCAGCAGCAGGCTGTCGCGCCGATCGACGTAGGCACGCTCGCGCAGCGCGATCCCAGCGGTGAGGACGAGACTGACGACCGTCGCCGTCACGACCGCACGAGCGGGATCGGTCACGAGAAGCAGGCCCGGCACCGCCGCCATGACGGACCCGAACCCGGTCACGGCCTGCACGAGCGCGGCGACGACGAACACCAGCAGCGCGACCCCGGTGAGCATGAGGATGTCGAGCAACGGGTTCAGCCCACGAGCGACGTATGCCTGGGCCGCGGCGGGGCGGGCTCGAATCGACCGGCAGGCCAGAGCAGCAGCTCGGTCACCCTGTCACCTCCACCGTGCGTACCGAAACGGGCCCACACCATAGACCAGGTGAGGCAGCGAGACGAGATCTGGACAGCCGCCTCCTGGCACAGGACCGCACCCGACCTTCGACACCTGCTTCGCCGGCGTTCGTCACCGCCATGTCGACTGAGAGCCGGTCGATGTCGATGCCGAGCACGGTGGCCTCGGGGTAGGCGCGCGCCAGCGCGAGCTCGACCATCCCCCACCGCAGCCCACGACGAGAATCCGACATCCCTTCACGGACAGAGCACAGTCCACCATCCGGCGGCGACACCTCGTTGGTGGTCAGATGCTGATCGAGGCGAGCAGGGCGGGCTGGAGCAGAACGCCCAGACCGAGGGCGATGACCAGGGTCCCGACGACCCTGGCGAGCGCGGCGCCGTACCGCCAGTTCTTCTCGGCGAGGAACACGACCGCGATGGCCGCCATCCAGACCAGGTTCATCAACCCGACGACGAACAGCACGGTCATCAGGGCCCAGCAGCAGCCGAGGCAGTAGGCACCGTGGGTCGCGCCGGTGCGCAACGCGCCGACCACGCCGCCGCCGAAGTCGTGGGTCATGAGGAACGACATCGGGCTGCGGCACGCGCGCTGGCACGCCAGCTTCCACCGGGTGAACTGGTAGACCCCGCAGACGACCAGTACGGCGCCGCCGAGCGGCGCGACCCAGGCGGTGTCATGGGCGACGTTCCGGAATGCGACGAGCACGGCGAGCGGCACCACCCCGGCGGCGGTCCACACGATCAGGTAGCCGACCCCGAAGGCGACGGTCGGCACGACACTGTCGCCGCGGCGCCGCGACACCATCCGGTGCAGCAGGACGATGGGCGCCACGGTCGGGAACATCATCGCGACCATCATCGTCGCCCACATCGCCATGAAGGTCGCGGCGCTCATGTCGAACGGCATCATCGCCGTGCCGATCGCGCCCAGGCCCGACGCCATGTCTGCCATGTCGGCGGCCTGGCCCACGATCGACCACCAGGCGACCGCGGCCAGGGTCAGCAGGACGCCGACCGTCACGAGCGTCGCCCGTACCTCCAGCGCCTGGTAGGCCGAGCGCGGCGTATCAGTCATGCTCGCCCCTCGTCCCGGTCAGAACCGCCCGGCGCCCTCGGCAGGGGCGAGCCGGTTCTCGCTGGACCACTCGACCTCGGCCAGGTAGGAGTTCTTGTTCGGGTGCTCCATGGTCACTCCGTCGGCGTCGACCCGAAGGGTCGAGGTGGTGCCGATGAGACCGTCCTGGAAGATGAAGCCGTCCTTGAGCACCATGTGCGGCTCGTGCCGCTCGCCGGTCACCGGGTTGGCGAACGCCTGCCAGGCGACCTCGACCTTCTCCCCCACGCGTACGCGTGGGTTGCCGTCGGTCTCGGTGATCTCGATCGGCTCGAAGAACGGGCCGTGGATGTCGGTGAACGTCGAGGCGAGGATCTCCCACGGCAGCCCCGGGTCCTCGGCGGTGAGGATCGGCACCAGCGCCTGCTGCTGCTCCTCGGTGCCGTCGATGAACAGCGCGAGTGCGCCGTTGCCCTCGTGGATCGCACCCGGCCACTTGGCGCCGCCGACCACCTTCGCTCCCGCGAGGTCGACCCCGTCCTTCTCGCCCTCCGTGATGGAGAACGCCACCACTCCTTCGCACTTCCCGTACGTCGGGAAGCCGCTCAGGTTGCAGCTGCAGCCGAGCTCGCAGTTGCACGCCTCGTAGTACTTCGCCTTGATCCGCCACGCCATGACAGTCCCCTTCCAACGAGCTGTCGGAAGCGATTCGTCCGCGAGGGGCATCCGCCCCGGCAACTGACCTTTCACGCCAGCGTAAGAGCGCCCTGACGTGCGGGAATCACCAAGGTGAGGTAACCCCGAAGCGATCAGGAAAGCGGTAGAACCGCCAGAATCCGAACCCCTCGGCTGAACTCGTACATGATCCGCTCCAGCTCGTCGCGGTCCGGAGCGAAGGTGTCCGCCACGGCCTCGCCCATCACCCTCGATCACCCGGGCGCGCGCGGGCCGCCGCCGATGCGCCCGGTACCTCAACCAGTGATGTCCCCGACACTTGCCTCGTCGGACTGACGCCAGATCCCATGCTCTCCGCCGTCGTAGACGAGGGAGAACTCCCTGCCCTGGACCGACTGGAATCCATTCGCAAAGAACAGGTAGCCCACACCCCGGCGGATAGCGCACTCTCCGGCTTGGTTGCACCCGAGGTCGAAGTCGCCGACGAACCCCGACACGGCCACATGTGGCGCCCACTCACCGGTGAAGACGGCCCAGTCGTAGCCATCGACGGCACCGGTGACTCCGGCGCCGACCGTGCCGGTGAGATTAGGGCTGACGCCGGCGAAGGTCTCGAAGGTGCCGTGGAAATCTCGGCGTACGCAGAAGTGGTTGGTGCGACCTTCCACACTCGAATCCGGATGCCGACGTCGGTCAGCGCCCAGACATGGCCGTCGAGGCCGGCGTCCGCAAAGTTCCGGAGGCGCTCGGTCACGTCGGCGATCTGATCCTTGACCTGCGGCGCGCACGCCACGGACTCATCCGCGCGGGCAGCTGCGGTGGGTGCCAACATGGTCGCGAGCAAAAGGATCATCAGCAGGTAGCACCAAAAGCCCCGGTGGGCACCCCTGACGACGGGTCTCATTTCGGGCATCCTCTGACCCTCCACACGAGTTAGCCCGAGCCGGGTGCGTCACGGCGAACGCCGTGCCGATGCGGCCAGGAGAGCCCGTCAGAGCATGCGGGGCAGCCGCCAGATCCGGCCGCTGCTGCTGTCCACCAAGGCAGTGCGAACCGCATGCAGCTCGAGGGGGAGGACATCCGCGATGGCGTTGACGATCACCGGAAGCTGGGCCGCCGAGGCACGGGTGGCTACCGACACGTGCGGCAACCACAGGTCGGGCCAGTAGTGCTTGTGCAGGTCCGCCCCGGCCTCGAGCAGCGCTCTCGCGACACGGTCCTGCCGCATCGCCACCGTGGCGGAGAACGAGGGCGCTAGGGCCACCCGACCACGTGGAAAGATCAAGGCGCCATGACTGGCGCACCGGAACGGCTCACCCTCCGGAAGCCCGTCGAGCACGTCCCGCACCGGACCGAGCTCCCACGTCCGCAGGACCGCGAACGAGAGGTGCGGATGGTGGCGGCCGTGGGTGTGGCTCACCATGGTGCCGACTCCGTTCTCCTCCAACCGCGCCCAGAGCTCACGCACCAGGCGGTCGGACCGAGCGTCGAAGAGCTGGCACACTGCGAGCGCCATGGGATCAGCGTGACACAAGCCCCACGACGGATCAGGTGAGTCGGTAGAAGCGCCAGAACCCGAAGCCCTCGATCGGGAGGACCTCGAACCCGCTGAACCCCGCCGCCTCGCCGTAGCCCTTCAGGGTCGACGGCCGCATCACCGTCCCGGTCCCGACGCTCGGGGGCGAGGAGAGCCCGTCCGGCAGACACACCAGGAGGCTGAACCCGTACATGATCCGCTCCAGCTCGTCACCGTCCGGCGCGAAGCTGTCCGCCACCGCCTCGTCCATCACCACCATGGATCCGCCGGGGGCGAGCGCCTTCCGGACCGCGCTGAGCACCTCGACCGGCCGGGGCATGTCGTGCACGCACTCGAAGGCGAAGGCCACGTCGACCGTCGCGTCCGGGAGCGTGGCCGCGTCCTGGCACAGGAACCGCACGCGGTCCTCGACCCCCGCCTCACGGGCGTTCGCCACGGCCATGTCGACCGAGGGCTGGTCGATGTCGATCCCGAGCACGGTGGCCTCGGGGTAGGCGCGAGCCATGGCGATGCTCGACCAGCCCGCACCGCACCCCACGTCGAGAATCCTGCATCCCTTCGCGGAGAGGGCGTCGTGAACTTCAGGCACGCTGGCGAGCGCCGGCCCGAGCTGCTTCTCGTACCACGGCCGATTCGCATCCGCCTGCGACTGCCTCGCGTCATCGCCGAGTCGGTCCCAGCTGACCCCGCCACCATTCCGGTACGCCTCGAGCAGCTGAGGAAGCGCCGGCCCGACCGCCGCGAACATCCGGCTGATCGGCGCCAGGTAGGCCAGGCTGCTCGTGTCCGTCATCACCTCCGCGGTGCTTTCCGGGATAGCGAAGCGCCGCTCGTCAGGCTCGCCGTCGGCCTCGACCACCAACAGGCCGGACACGGCCTGCTGCTCGAGCCACTCCCGTGCGTACCTGACCTGTGTTCCCGTACGCTCCGCCAGCTCGACCGCACTAGCCGGCCCCTCATCCGCCAGCGATCGATACCATCCGAGCCGGTCCCCGATGAAGATCGAGACGACCTCCACCGTGCCGAGGAGCGACCCGAAGAGCCGCTCAGCAACTTCGTCCGCCGTCTGCTGTGATGCATTCATCGCTCCACCATCGTCCGGGGCAGGCTGGCCGAGTCAGCCCGGGTCCAGCCGTACTTGGATTGAGGTACGGCACCTCGACCCGCCCGCGTCCCCGCAACCCACTTGCACCGGAATGACGCGGGACCCTTTCTGTCAGCCGGGTTTGCACGCCAGATCAAAGTTCGATGCGTAATGGCAAGATGACTACATGGCATCGGACTCCCGGATGGTGGCATTGGGTTTCGGAAAGTTCGCGCGCGCCGACCGTATCTTCGCCTTGGAGCGCATCACCGGGGAGGAACGCGGCGATGGCCGCCGCACTCGAGTCTGGATCGACGGGGTCACCGACCCCTTGATCGCATCCAGGACCGAGATCACAATCCTTCGCGATATGGGCCAGGAGTCCGCGGTCACCGCACCCGAGCTCGACGAGGCAATGGACCTCGCCGCGCGTCTGGCGGCCGCGGCTGAGGAGGGTCGGGTGGATCTGAGCGATCTGGGTCGTCGTGCGCGACGCCTCCTCGCCACGACGACGCCATAGGAAGGGAGACCTCGACAGCCCGCCCTTCGGTGAGTGACCATCGCGGCGATGTAGAGCGCTCGCGGCGGTTCGACGCGGGTCGGCGAGCGCCCTCATTGCGGCAGAAGACGCCGCTTTCCGGGTGCTCGCATTTGAGACACCGGTCCACCAGGTTTGCGGGCTACTGGGGTCGTCGGCAGCCTGCGCCCTCGGCTTCGAGCAGGTTGAGCTGGCGGCTTGGGTCGACGGCGGTCGCATCGGGTGCCGGGAAGAGGGCGCACTCGTCCGGGCTAGCACAACCGCAGGTCTGGGCCACCTGGAGCCAGCCCCTGATCGCGAGCGTTCTGGCCAGCAATCGGTCGATGCTCACGATCTTGCCCTTGGACAGCTCGCTGAATGCGGGTCCGAGTCCCGGTCCGCCGTCGATGTCGCTGATCAGCGCACGGATTTCGGCGAGGGTGAAGCCCGCCTCCTGGGCGACTCGGACAAAGCCGAGCTTGCCGAGCACGTCCGCGGCGTACCGCCGCTGACCTCCGATCCGCACGGGAGCGGGAAGCACGCCGATCTGCTCGTAGTAGCGGATCGTCGACGCCGCGATACCGGCATGCCGCGCCACCTCCCCGATCGTCAATGTGGCAGTTTCTCCCATCGGTGCACCCACTCGAAAAATTTTCCCGCGAAAGCTCTTGACTTCAAGTCAACTTTAAGCCCAATCGTCGACATTGAAGCCCCTCACTGAAAGGAAGACATCATGATCGAGTTCGACGCCGAGGTGACGATCAACCGACCGGTTGACGAAGTGTTCGCAGTGATCGCCGATCTACAGAAGGCGCCCGACTGGGAGATCGGCGTCCTCAACGTCAACGTCACCGCGGCCGGGCCGGTCGAAGTGGGGACGACGTTCACGAAGACGCTCAAGATGGGCCCGTCCAAGGTCGACGGCAAGTGCCACATCACGCGGTTCGAGGATGGCCAGGTGCTGGCCTTCGCTCTCGACTCCGGTCCGCTGGACTGCGTCGGCGAGTTCACCGTCGAAGCCGTGTCCGAAGGTACGAGGCTGCGGTCGACGGGGTCGGGCCGCCTCCACGGGCCGTTCCGCCTCATGACGCCGATGATGGGCGCGCGCGTCAAGCGCGACGGACAGAGGGAGGTCGAGAACCTGAAGGCGCTGCTCGAGAAGACGCGGGTGTAGGCGTTCAAAACAGAACCAGTGAAGCGCCGCGGGTTTGATGCCGCTGCATACTGGGCGAAGTGACGCGCTGCCGTGCACAGGACTGTCAAGCATTACATGGACGCGCGAACGCCACTGACATGGTCAACGAAAAGCGTCGCCACCGCTTCCAGGATTGCCGCACCCTTCTTCGCACTTGCCAGCGACGGACTGCCGATGATGCCCGTATCGGTGTAAGCGCGCAGGCCGTGAGTTAACAGGTGTGGACGGCTGTCGGCCAGATGATCCTGGTGTTTGAAGTCTGGTCCCACCAGGTCGGGGGCACAGTGGAGAAGGATGCTGATTTCTAGCTCGCCGGCGTGCATGTCGTCGTGAGCGTTCGTCTTCAGGCCTGCGGCTTCACGGGCCGCGGTCCAATCGCTGCGACCAGGAAAGAGGGAGAGATCGCTAGCTTCCTGGACGACGTTCTGCAGGACGTAGTTGCCGCCGTGGCCGTTGATGAGCACGACATGCTCGGCGCCTTGGGCACGGGCGGAAGCAACGATGCCCTCGACCAGTCGGATCAGCGTGGCAGCGGGGATGCTGATGGTTCCCGGCCAGTCGGTGTGTTCTTGGGAGCACGAGACGGTGATCGGGGGCAGCAGCCAGAGGTTGTTGGCACGGGCGACCATCGAGGCGATCTGGGTGGCGACGATGGTGTCGGTGGACAGCGGCAGGATGTCCCCGTGCTGCTCGAAGCTGCCGATCGAGAGCACCGCGATCTTGCTGCCACGAGAGGCGACGTCAGGGCTGGTCTCGGTGGAGATCACGTCGGGGTTGGTCATGGGGATGCTCAGGCCTTCCATGCCGGCGGCGCTCGCGTGGTCGAGCGCCGCTCGAGTGTCGCGGCGGTCGGAATCGATGTTGCTACGACGCACCGCGACGTACGCCGCCAACTCGGGGGCGCCTGCCTCGTTCGCCAGCTGGATCGCCCGGTTGGTCCATGCCATGGCCTCGTCGAGTTCGCCCGCATCCTGGTGGAGCCAGCCGGTGAACTCGCTCATCCGGGTGGCGACACGCAAGACATCTGTCCGTTCGGACCCGGTCGCTCCGCGTACGAACCCCGTCATGAATCTGGCCTGCTCCCTCGCAAGTGCGAGAACAGTCCGAGGTCCAACGGCAGGGATGTCGCGCTGTGCCTTCTGCTCCTCATCGACGTACGCACTCTCGCCGACGCCGGCACAACATCGGGCTGCTGCAACACCTGCCCGACGTGATGTCCGCAAGCGCATTCGCCGAGTTCGCGAGTGCTCGCGCCGACCTCAGCGATGCGTACGAGCGGTTCGCAGCCAACGCCGCTCCGCGTGGGGGCTCGACGTCGGAAGACGCCTGGGGCTCGACCCCGATCGGCGCCCTTCTCCTCCAACTGGCCGAGGTGGTCATCGCAATGCGTCAGGCGGGACGGCCCGTCGACAACGGCGTCATCCGCAGCATCGCGATCTCTGGCCTACGCCTATGCGGGGATCTCGACCGGACCGCGGCAGACAGAGCGCTCGGTCTGATCGGCACCTATCTTTAACGTCGCAACAGTCTTGAGGACCAACAGAACGGGGCCTCATGCGCACCTTGATCCTCAGCGACCTCGACGGCACGCTCCTCGGCCCCGGCGCGGTGCTCTCGACAGTGACCCGCGACGGCATCAACGACCTCGTCGCCGACGGCCTGCTGTTCACGTACGCAACCGCCCGCTCGTACTTCTACACAGCCCGAGTCACCGATGGACTCGACCTGCGGGTCCATGTCACCGTCTCCGGCGGCGCCTTCCAGCTCGACACACGGCGTAGGGACGCCTAGCAGGTCACGTCGGGGTTGAAGGTCGCGAAGCTGCCGTCCGGGTTGGCGTGCCAGGCGTAGGCGTGCAGGTCGTAGTGGATCGGCATGCCCTCGAAGTGACCCGGCATCGGCCCGTCGAACTCGTGGCCGAAGAGCGCGGGCCGGTCGTCATTGGTGCCGAGGTCCTGGTCGGCGTCCACGACGAGCCACTCGGCGGCGACCAGGACTCGGGAGCCGTTCGGCCCGTCCTCGTAGATCAACGCCTCGGGACGCGAGGGCTCGAACCGACCGTCGAAGCGGCCGAAGTTGACGTAGTGATATCCCATGTTGGGCACGCAGTCGTCGGTGCGGACGAAGCCGTCCGCGATTGCCGCCGACTCGTCCTGGTACTTCGCCGTCCAGGCGCGGACCGCCTGGATCCCGGCTTCGGGGTCCTCCGGTGCCGCTACCGCGCCGCCCTGGGCAGCGAGAGCGACGAAAGTGAGCCCGGTCGAGACCGCCAGGCCGATGTGGATGCTTCTCTTGGAATTCACGATCGTCTCCTTGGGTTTGGATGGCTCCGCCTTCTTAAGAGTCCGTCGGCCCAACTCCGGTTACATCCCCCATTCAGGGGGCGTGCGCCCCGGGCCTTGATGTGCTTGCGAGCCAAATAGCTTCTTCCGAGGCTTGTCGGCCCTTCAAACTGAGGGGCACCACCGGGGACCAACGAGAACGGAACATATGAACACCTTGATCCTCAGCGACCTCGACGGCACCCTCCTCGGCCCCGGCGCGGCGCTCTCGACGCCAACCCGGGACGGCATCAACGACCTCGTCGCAGGCGGCCTGCTGTTCACCTACGCGACCGCCCGCTCGTACGTCTCCGCAGCTCGGGTGACCGACGGCCTCGACCTGCGGGTCCCGGTGACCGTCTCCGGTGGCGCGTTCCAGCTCGACCCACACACCGGTGCGATCCTGAATGAGGAGCGCATCGCGGACGACGACCTGGACGCCGTGATCCGGCTCTGCGAGAAGCACCGGGTCCCACCGATCGTCTACAACGGCACGCCGACGGCCGAGCGCGCGACGTGGGTGGAGGACGAGGAGTCCGACGGGATGCGCCGCTTTCTCGCGGACAGGGTCGGGGACCGGCGGTTTCGGCCGGCCACAGACTGGGGTCGACTCCCCCGCGACGGCATCTTCTACGCCACCATCATCGGGGAGGCAGCAGCGATCACGGCCCTGATCGCCGACATCGCGGCGGCCACCGATGGCCGGCTCTCACTCATAGCGCAGATCGACACGCACGACCCGCAGGACACCTACCTCGAGCTCAGCGCAGCCCGCGCCACCAAGGCCCACGCGGTCGCCTGGCTGCGGGACTACCTGAGCGTCGACCAGGTCATCGCCTACGGCGACAACCTCAACGACCTGCCCATGTTCGGGGCAGCGGATGAGGCGTACGCCGTCGCCAACGCCGCCCCGGAGGTCCTCGCCGCCGCGACCGGAGTCATCGGCACGAACACCGAGGACGGTGTCCTCCGTCACCTCTCAGCAGCCTGGTAGCGCGAGTCCCCTGGTTCCTCGACCACGAGTAGATGAGACTGGGTACGTGCCCACGAAACCAGCCCCGCACGTACTCGTCCTCTTCGGCGCGACCGGTGACCTGGCCGCGCGGAAACTGTTCCCCGGGCTGTATCGGCTCGCGCTCGCCAAGCGGCTTCCGGATCAGCTCGCGATCATCGGCAGCGGGCGGCGCTCGCCGGGGACCGACGAGGACTTCCGCGACCAGGTGAGCCAGGCGCTGAAGGAGTTCGTCAAAGAGGTCGACGAGTCAGTCGCCGGGCCGCTGCTGGAGCGGATCCGGTTCGTCGCATCCTCAGCCGAGGACGGGACCGCGCTGGCCGAGGCGGTGCACGATGCCGAGGACCGGCTCGCACTGGAGAGCGGACAGACCGTGGGCGACGTACAGCGCCTTCTCTATCTCTCCGTGCCGCCGCAGGCGGTGGAGCCGATGGTCGGGATGCTCGCCCGTGAGGGTCTCAATCAACGCAGCCGGCTGGTCGCGGAGAAGCCCTTCGGCACCGACCTCGCCTCGGCGCGCGAGCTCGACGCCGTGCTCAGCGAGGCGTTCGACGAGAAGCAGGTCTTCCGGATCGACCACTTCATCGGGAAGGAGGCCGTGCAGAACCTGCTGGCGCTGCGCTTCGCCAACGGCCTCTTCGAGCCCGCCTGGAACCGGCACAGCATCGAGTCTGTGCAGATCGACGTACCGGAGAAGCTCACCGTCAAGGGGCGCGGCAACTTCTACGAGGGCACCGGCTGCCTGCGCGACATGATCACCACCCACCTGTGCCAGCTGCTCGGGTTCGTGGCGATGGAGGACCCGCACGCCTTCCGGGAGGGCGCGATCCGCGCCGCGAAGGCCGCCGCCTTCGCGGCCGTCCGGCCGCTGGACCCCGAGCGCGTGGTCTTCGGGCAGTACGACGGCTATCGCGAGGAGCCCGACGTCGCCGCCGACTCCGACGTGGAGACGTACGTCGCCATCGAGGCGTGGATCGACAACGACCGCTGGCGCGGGGTGCCGTTCTACCTGCGCACCGGCAAGGCGCTCGCCGCCGGGCGCCGGACGATCACGATCCGGTTCATCGACCCGCGGCACCGCTGGCTGCAGCCGGCCGACTCCGGCTCCTCGGAGCCCAACGAGCTGGTGATCGAGCTCAGCGACGAGGCCCGGATCGAGATCGACGTACGCGCCAAACGACCCGGCCCCGGCATGGCACTGACCGAGGGGGTCTTCCGCCTCGACCTCGCCTGCGACGCCCCGGACGCCGGGCCGCTGGAGGCCTACGAGCGGCTGCTCCTCGACGTCATGAACGGCGACCGGACCCTGTTCACCAGTGCGCGCGAGGTGGAGCGGCTGTGGGAGATCTGCCAGCCGGTCCTCGAGCACCGGCCCGCCGTGGAGAGCTACCCGCAGGGATCCTGGGGGCCGGAGTCGGCGCTCGAGCTGCCGATCGGTGGCTGGCGGCTGGGACGGAGCCGGCCTGCGTAGAGCCCGGGCCCTACGCAGGCGGGCTCAGGCGCGGCGTACCGGCACGACCGCCGGTGCGCCGTCGACGTCGATGACCTGGGCAGAGAGCCCGAAGACGTCATCGAGCCCCTCCGGGGTGAGGACATCGCTCGGAGCCCCGGCGGCCGCGATGCGACCCTGGGAGACGACCACGAGATGGTCGGCGAAGCGCGCCGCGAGGGTCAGGTCGTGAAGGACGCAGATGACGGTGCGGCCGGACTCGTAGGCGACCGAGCGGGCCAGCGTCATGACGTCGACGGCATGGGCCAGGTCGAGGAACGTCGTCGGCTCGTCGAGCAGGAGATGCTCGGTGTCCTGGGCGAGGACCATCGCGATCCAGGCGCGCTGTCGCTGGCCGCCGGAGAGCTCCGTCACCGGCTCGTCGGCGCGGTCGATCAGGTCGACCTGGCTCAGGGCGCGGCGTACGACCTCCTCGTCGCGCTCGCTCCAGCGCTGATACCAGGAACGGTGCGGGAAGCGGCCGCGGGCGACGAGGTCGCCCACCGAGAGGCCGGCGGGCGTGACCGGGGCCTGCGGAAGGAGCGCGAGCTGGCGGGCGAGCGCACCGTGGCTGAGGTCGGCGATGTCGGTGCCGTTCAGATGTACGGCACCGGTGGTCGGCCGCAGCAACCGGGCCATGCCGCGAAGCAGCGTCGACTTGCCGGACCCGTTGGGCCCGACGATCACGGTGAGGGCACCGGCCGGGATGTCGAGGTCGACGTTGTGGATGATGCCGCGCTCGCCGTATCCGAGGGTCAGGTCGGTGACCTTCATGAAGTCATCCCTTCGCTACCGGCGCGCTGCCGCGCCACGACGAACAGCAGGTAGGGCGCACCCAGCACCGCCGTGAACACTCCGACCGGAAGCTCGACCGGCCCGAACCCCGTCCAGGAGAGCACCATCCGGGCTGTCAGGTCGGCCCAGACCAACAGGGCCCCACCGGTCAGGGCGCTGGCGAGCAGCGGGGGTCGTGACGTACGCGAGAGTGCCCTGGCCACCTGGGGTGCGCACAAGGCCAGGAAGACGACGGCGCCGGCGACCGCCGTCGCTGCTCCGGTGAGAGCCGTGGCGAGCAATAGGAAGAGGATGCGGGTCCGGTGCACATCGAGCCCGAGCCCTCCGGCCGTGTCGTCGCCCAGCACGAGGAGGTCGAGGCGGCGGGCGAGGAGGACGAGCGGACCGGTTGCGGCGGCGAGGACCACGAGCAAGCCGGCCTGGCCGGGCCAGGTGGCGGCGTGCAGCGATCCGGAGAGCCAGGCGAGCGCCGGCCCGACGACCATGACGTCGCCCAGGGTGAGCAGCCAGCTCACCAGCGCCGTTCCCGCGGCGGCCAGGCCGACACCGACGACCACCATCCGTACGGGGTCGAGCTGGCGTCCACGGATGGCGAGCAGGTAGAGCACGAGACCGGAGGTGAGGCTTCCGACGAGCGCGGCGACCGGCAGGCCGACCGATGCGGCCAGGCCGGACACTCCCCCGTTCCCGCCGGCCAGGATGACCACCGCGACCGCGGCGACCGACGCGCCGGCGTTGAGACCCAGGAGGTCCGGGCTGGCCAGCGGGTTGCGGGCGACGGACTGGAGGACGGCTCCGGCAAGGGCGAGGCTGCAACCCACGAGGACCGCGGCACCGACCCTGGGGCCGCGGAAGTCGACCACCACGAGCCGGCTGAAGGGGTCGCCCTGCCCGGCCAGCGTACGAAGGACCTGGCCGAGGGTGAGACTGCTCTCGCCGACCGCCAGCGACGTCGCCACTCCAGCGAGCAGCAGCAGCGCGGCGGCCAGCACGGTGAGCCGCGCCGGCGTCTTCGACGACCGGATGCCCGTCCGCGCCCGCTCCACGGGCAGGAGTACGTCGAGGCTCACAGGATCAGCTCCCGCCGGCGGATCACCGCGATCAGCAGAGGCGCACCGAGGATGCCGGAGACCACCCCGACCTGGAGCTCACCCGGCCCGGCGACGAGACGCCCGACGACATCCGAGGTCACGGTCAGGACGGCGCCGACCAGCGCACCGGCGAGAACGCCCCGGCTCCAGCTGGCTCCGACCATCAGCCTGGCGAGGGTCCCGGCGAGCAGGCCGATGAACGCGATGGGACCGCAGGCGGCGACCGAGGCCGCGGTGAGCAGGGTGACGGCCAGGAGACCGACCAGCCGCGCGCGCCTGATCCGTAGGCCCATCGCCGAGGCGACCTCGTCGCCCAGCGCGAGCAGGTCGAGGGAGCGGGCGTTCACCGCCGCCAGCAGGAGCCCGGCGACGACGATCGGGAGGACCGTCAACGGCGTGTCCTGGCCGCGCTCGGCCAGCGATCCCACTGCCCAGAACCGGTAGGAGTCGAGCGTCTTGGCATCGAGGAGGACGACCGCAGAGGTGAGCGCGCCCAGGAAGGCCGTCATCGCTGCCCCCGCTACGACCAGCGCTGCGCCACCCTGACGGATGCTGCGCCGGGCGAGCGTATGGACGGCGACGGCCGCGGTCGCTGCGCCGAGCGCGGCGGCGGCGATCGTGCCGGGCAGGCTCTGGACCAGCTCGAGCCGCAGCCCGAGGACGACAGCGAACGCGGCGCCGGCGCTCACCCCGAGCAGGCCCGGCTCGGCCAGAGCGTTGCGGGTGTGCCCCTGCATCAGCACGCCGGCGGCACCGAGCGCCGCACCGACGATCAGGCCGAGCACGGTGCGCGGGAACCGGAGGGACCGCACGATCACGTCGCCTTCGGAGCCGTCAGGACGAAGAACGGCGTGCGCCAGCTCGCCAGGACTGAGCGCGTTCGCCCCGAGCGCGAGGGAGGCGATGGCGACCACCGGCAACAACAGCGCCAGAGCGGCGATGCTGCCCCAAGCCGTGACGGCGCGGCCGCTCTGGGGCGCGTGGAGCATGTGGTGATCCATCTCATCTGGAGAGCGGGGGTTCTCGGAAGAGAAGGTTAGCCTACCCTTATCCCACCTGCGGCCACCTGGGCCGCATCTGGACAGAGGAGAACCGTTGATTCGCGCTATCATCCCCGCCCTGGCCGCGGCCCTGGCCCTGGGACTGAGCGCCTGTGGCGCCGGCGATACGGACGCGGACGCCGCCGAGGAGCGCAGCGTCACCATCGAGCACGCCATGGGCAGCACGACCGTCAAGGGCGAGCCCCAGCGCATCGTCGCGCTCGACTCGAGCCTGGCCGACGCGACCCTCCTGCTCGACAAGGACCTGGTCGGCATCACGACCTACCGCGGCTACTCGACCGACCTGCCCGACTACCTCGGCGACGACCGTGAGCACGCAGCCGAGGTCGTCTCCGTCGGCGACCAGACCACGCCGAGCCTGGAGAAGATCGCCGCGCTGAAGCCCGATCTGATCGTCAGCATCAAGGTCCGCCACGAGGCGCTCTACGACCAGCTCTCCAAGATCGCCCCGACGATCATGCCCGAGACCTCCGCGCACCTGTTCAAGGAGAACCTGCTCATGCTCGGCAAGGCCGTGGGGCAGGAGCAGAAGGCGCAGGAGGAGATCGCGGCGTACGAGAAGGCTGCCCAGGAGGTCGGCGACGCCATCAACGCGAAGGCCGGCAACCCGACCATCTCGGTGACCCGGTTCCTCGACGGTCCGACGCGCCTCTACACCAAGGGCACCTACTCCGGCGTCGTGCTCGCCGACGCCGGCCTGGCCCGCCCGAAGTCGCAGGAGACAGACGACTTCGCACTCGACATCTCCGAGGAGAAGATCGCCGACGCCGACGCCGACAAGGTCTTCGTCACCACCTACGAGGACGAGGAGGGCATCGCGGTCAAGACCAAGGCCGCCTTCGAGCGCAACCCGCTCTGGAAGCCGATCGCTCCCAAGGTCACCGAGGTCTCCGACACCACCTGGATGACCGCGGTCAGCGTCCAGGGCGCCTACTACATCCTCGCCGACCTGGCGAAGACGTTCGGCGTCGACGTCGAGGTCCCGCACGTCGCCTGACCCGGCACCACCGCGCGAGACACGTGGCGGGGGGGGGGGGGGGGGGGGGCGCGCCGCCGCCCGCCCCCCGCCCCCCCCCCCCCCCCCCCCCCCCCGGGGGGGGGGGGGGGCCCCGGGGGGCCCCCCCCCCCCGCCACGGTGTCATACGCGCCTACGATGGGCGCGATGTCGATGAACAGCTCGCCGAGCCCCCGCCGCCTCCTGCTCGTCGTCGACGCGCCGTCGCTGCTCCATCGCAATCATCACGCGCGAGCGCACACCCGCATGGTCGACCGGGCCGGCCGGCCAGCCTGGGCCCTGCACGGCATGCTGCGGCAGATCCTCGACTCGATCGACGCGTTCGCTCCGGACGCGGTGCTCTTCGGTCTCGACGACCGCACCGCTTCCGTACGCAGGGACGCCTATCCCGACTACAAGGCCGGGCGAGCCGAGAAGGACCCGATGCTGGTCGAGCAGCTCGGCCGGGCCGGTGCGATGCTCGACGCCCTCGGGCTCGCGACCCTCACTCCCCCGGGCCTCGAGGCCGACGACGTCAACGCCTCCGGCGCGGCGTGGGCCGGCCGCAACGGCTGGGACTGCGTCGTGATCACCTCCGACCGTGACGCGTTCGCCCTGATCAGCTCCCACACCCGTGTTCTGCGGCTGATCAACGGCGGGATCAACGGCTCTCCCCTGCTCACCCCCGCCCGGCTGTACTCGATGTACGGCGTGCCGGCCGCTCGCTACCTGGAGTTCGCGGCCCTCCGCGGCGATGCGAGCGACAACCTGCCCGGCGTCAGCGGCATCGGCGAGAAGACCGCCGCCGCGCTCCTCGATCAGGTCGGCCCCATGGACGGCGTCTGGTCCGACGTCTCCGACAACGACGGCCGGAAGGTGACCGAGATCCTCGACGCGTGGGCGGCCGAAACCGGCGTACGCCGCATCGGCTCGCGCGTCGTCCGCGCACTCTCCGCCCCCGGCGCGCGGGAGCGCTACGACTTCAACCTGCGAATGATGACCTGCCACGACGACCTCGACCTCCGCCTCACCCCCGACATCCCCGGCACCCCCGGCCTCCTCCCCCTCGACATCGACCGGGTCACCCGGGTCGTCGGCTTCCTCGGTGTCGAGGCCACTACGGCGGTCGCACAGCGGGTCCTGAGCACGAATCCGGCCTCGACAGCGACCTAGGCGGTCGAGTTCCACCACCTTGTCGAGCTCGTCGGGACGGAACGATCCTTTCGGCTCGAGATAGGCCAGAACGTACGGCTCTCGCTTCTCGATCCCGGCGAGGCCCTGCTCCTACCCGATTTGAGCGAGCCCGTCGGCGCCACCGACGCAGGCCGCGCCGGTTCGTCGATAGAACGGGGTCCGTGACGGTGACCGATGCCCAGCTTTCCTGGATCAGCCCCGAGTGGAGGGAGAAATGGGCTCCGCTCACCGGGAACACCGGTGGCTCCGCATTCGACACTTTCGTCACCTACACACGCAACGACGGCGAACGCGGATTCCTCGGGATCGAGTGCAAGTACGCCGAGAACCTCTCCAAGGCTCAACCCCGGCCGGCGCGCAATGTCTACCGGCTGGAGACGGCCAACGGCCCGTGGCACGAGGGCGCAGAGACGCGCCTGAACCAGCCCAGGCTTCGCCAGTTCTGGTACAACCAACTCCTCACCCAGCGAGTCGCACGCGCCGACCATTTCGCCGAAGGCATTGGAGTCGTTGTCGCCTGCCACGACGACCTCACTGCTCGTGAAGTCGTCGAATCGATTCAGGCGGAACTCGACGATCCGACCACTCTCCGCTTCTCATCGATCAACGATGTGGTCGACGCCGTCACCGGCAACGAGTCCTGGCGTCAAGCCTTCACCGAGCGCTACCTGACGTATGACAAGATCCCTGAGCGTTTGGCTCAAGCAAAGTCGGTCCCGAGCTGACACGGAGTAGGCGTCCGCGCGAGCGCGCGAGTACGTGGCGATTCTCGACTCGCCACGCAACGCATCCTTGAGGTGAACGAAAGTTCGTTCACCCGCGGACGAACAGATGAGTCCGCTCCGAAATCCGCGATGAGCACAGAACAGGTGGCGACCTGCTGCTGCGGGCCGGTGAACCAGCCGCGACAGGCGTTACTGGCAGTGTCCAATCGGGTGAGGGCTCGGGCCCGCTGCCACTTGTGCTGGCGTTTGGAGCAGCCGCCGAGGAGGCCGTACGAGTTGTTGCGGCAGTTCTCCCCTGTCCGGATCTCCGCCCCGCACGACGTCGGCGCCGCGAAGAGCAACCACACGAAGCCCCGGGCGTTTGGACCGCTCAGCGGACCAGAAGGGCGTCGGATCTTGCTGACCGAGCCGAGGAACCAGGGCTACTCGAGAGTGCGGTGTCGAGGTCGGCCATCAGGTCCTCGGGACTCTCGAGACCGATCGAGAGGCGTACGAGGTTGGCGGCGGGCTTGGCGTGGGCGGCGACGGGGCGGTGGGTGAGGCCGGCGGGGTGCTGGATGAGGGAGTCGACGCCGCCGAGGGAGACGGCGTGGGTGAAGAGCTTGACCGAGGAGGTGACGCGGGTGGCGGCTTCGTAGCCCCCGCGCAGAGCAATCGCGATCATGGCGCCGGGTCCGGTCATCTGCTTGCCGACCAGACCGCGATCGTCATCCAGCCCCGGGAAGTGGACCTGCTCGACCGCCCGGTGCGATTCCAGCCACGCGGCGATCTCGACGCCGGCCGCCTGCTGGGCGCGCATGCGCGTGGGCAGAGTGGCGAGGCCGCGGTGCAGGAGGTAGGCCCCGAGGGGGTGCAGGAGGCCGCCGGTGACCGCACGGACTTGGCGAAGAAGCGCGGCGGTCTCCTCGTCGCAGGCGATCACGCCGCCGACGACGTCACCGTGGCCGCCGATGTACTTGGTGGCGCTGTGCAGCGACATCGCCGCCCCGAGCTCGAGCGGGTTCTGCAGGACCGGGGTGGCGAAGGTGTTGTCCACGAGCACCGGTACGTCACCGGCCGCCGCCACGACACCGGCGATGTCGACGAGGTCGAGCGTCGGGTTGGCCGGAGTCTCCAGCACCACCAGCGCGGTGTCGGCGCGCACGGAGGCGGCGACCTCGTGCTCGGCACAGAAGGTCACCTCCACGCCGAGGAGACCGGAGGCGAGCAGGTGGTCGGTGCCCCCGTACACCGGCCGGACCGCGACGACGTGCCGCTTGCCGCTGAAGGAGGTGCTCGCGATGATCGCCGCGGTCATGGCCGCCATCCCTGAGGCGTACGCGACCGACGTCTGGGCGTGCTCGAGCTGCGCAAGCGCCGACTCGAACCGCGCGACCGTCGGGTTCCACAGCCGCTGGTAGACGAACCCACCGTCCGACGTCGGGTGGCCGCCGGTCGCCATGGCCTCGTAGGACGCGCCGCCGCGCTCGATGTCGGGCAGCGGGTTGGTCGAGGAGAGGTCGAGCGGCAGGGCGTGGACGCCAAGGTCCGCCAGGTCCTCCCGTCCGGCGTGGACGGCGAGCGAGTCGAGGTGAGGGTTAGCGATCGGCATGGCCCAGATGCTGGCGGGAATCGCAAGATCAGGCCATATTGATTGTCGAAGATCCCAACGAACCACCGATATTGCAATCTTCGAGCAAGCAGAACAGCGACCCAGGTAGGCCCCGTTGCCGAAAGCACAACCTTCCACCACCGTCCTCGACTCCGTCGACCGCCGCATCCTGAGCGAGCTCGGCACCAACCCCGAGCTCACCAACAAGGCCCTCGCGGCGCGCCTCGGCCTCGCCGAGTCGACGTGCGCCTACCGGTTGCGAGCCATGCGCGACAGCGGTGTCATCGTGGGCCGCCGCCTCGACGTCGACGTCCGCGCCCTCGGATACCCGCTCCAGGCCGTGATCAAGGTCCGCCTCGGCAGTCACAGCAAGGAGCACGTCGAGAAGCTCTACGACGACCTGGCCACGACCCATGGCGTCATCCAGGCCTTCCACGTCGCCGGCGCCGACGACTTCCACCTCCACGTCGCCGTCGAGGATGCCGAGGCGCTGCGCGATTTCGTCCTGCAGCACGTGACCGTCCATCGGGTCGTACGGCAGACCGAGACGCAGCTCGTCTTCGAGCTCCGCGAGGGGCCGGGCGTACTTCCCCGCGACACCGCCGGCCCCTGAAGCGGCGCGCCTCAGCCGAGGAAGTCGAGCAGCAGCCGGGTCGCCTCGTCCGGCGCCTCCAGCATAGCGACGTGCCCGACGCCGGCGAGGTACACCACCCGTGACCCCGGCACCACGTCGTAGTCGTGCGCCGACTCCGGGTCCCACCGCGGATCGGCAGCTCCGAAGATCACCAGCGGCTGCCGGCCCAGCCTCGCCAACCGCTGCGGGACGCTCTGCTCGACGATGTAGTCACGGTTCGCCCGCATGATCGCCCGGAACGCCCGGAACGACGTCCGCCTCAGGTCATCGACCACCTCGTCGCTGATCGTCACCGGGCGCGCGGCGGTGGCGGCGACCCCTTTCCGGAGCAGCGCGTCGGTGCGCAGCGGCCACACCAGCGCCCCGACCGCCGCCCCGCTCAGCAGCTTGACCAGTGTGGGCTGCGGAAGCAGGGCCGCCATGCTCGGCCCGGTGCTGATCAGGGCCAGCGGCCCGACCAGCTCCGGACGTCGCTCGGCCAGCGCCGTGGCGACATACCCGCCGCTCGAGTGGCCGACCACGGCCACGTCCTGGAGCCCGAGCTCGTCCAGCACCGCAGCGACCCGGTCGGCCTGGTCCGGTACGGCGTAGGTGGCCGGCTCGCTCGACCTGCCGCACCCCGGGAGATCGATCCGCAGCACCCGGAAATGATCGGCGAGCGCAGCGACCATCGGCTCCCAGGTCGACCCGGCAGCTCCGGAGCCATGGATGAGCAGCACGGGCGGCGCCGTCTCCGGGCCGTCCTGAAGCAGGTGGATACCTTGGGCGGTCGGCCATTCGTATGCAGTCATGCTCATCACGATCACCTGCCGCCACCTGCGTCGTCTTGGACGAATGTCATCCTTGCGCCCCGGCCTACCCTGAAGCCATGGACTGGTCCCAGGTGGACGTCGCCATCCCCCAGGGTTCGCTCGGCGCCGCGCGGATCGACGGCGTCCAGATGGCCGGGTTCCGCTATCGCGGGACCGATCCGGCGGCGATCGCGATGGTCGCCCACCCGGCCGTCACCCTGCTCTTCGACCTCGGCGACCAGGGCTTGGCGGTCGATGACGGCGAAGGCGTACGCATCCCGGGTGCCGCCGCGATCGGCATGCTGCCCGGCAGCGTGACCCTGCGGGGAGCGGGCGCCGGCGCGTGCCTGCAGGTACGCCTCTCGCCGGTACTCGCCGCCGAGCTCTTCGACACCGCCGGTCTCAGCGGCACCTTCGCCGGGCTCGACGACATCTTGGGACCGGGCGCGAGACGCCTCGGCGACAGCCTGCGGAGCACCTCGTCATGGCAGGAGCGCTTCACGTTGACCACCACGTTCCTCGGCCGTCGCCTCGACAGCCGGCGGAGGGTCGACCGCGAGGTCGCGTACGCCTGGCAGCAGACCCACCTCAGCCACGGCCGGGCCGACGTCCGCACGCTCGCAGCGGAGACCGGCTGGTCCCGGCAACGGCTGTGGTCCCGATTCCGAGCCCAGGTCGGCCTCTCCCCCAAGCACGCCGCTCGACTCGTACGTTTCGACCACGCTGCCCGGCTCCTCGCCATCGGCACCCCGCCGGCCGAGGCGGCGGCGCGCGCGGGCTACTCCGATCAGCCGCATCTCAACCGCGAGGTGCGTTCGATCGTGGGCACCACGCCCCTCGGAGTCGCCGCGGAGCCGTGGCTCGGCATCGACCACGCCGCCTGGCCGTCGTTGATGCCGAGAAGACATCAGCCGTAGCGGTTACTCGTCCTCCATCCGGAAGCCGACCTTCAGCCCGACCTGGAAGTGCTGGATGCCGTCGTCGTCGACGTGTCCGCGGATCTGGGTGACCTCGAACCAGTCCAGGTTCCGCAGCGTCTTGGACGCCCGGCCGACACCGTTACGGATCGCCTGCTCGAGTCCCTCGTCGGAGGTGCCGACGATCTCGGTGACGCGGTAGGTGTGTGAAGACATGCCCTGCCCCTTCTCTCGATGGTCGCTCCACCCACCATGGATCCGGGGTCGAGACCGTGCAAGAGGCGCGCTGCCAGGAACACGGTTGTCGTACATCGGTGTTCAAGTTAATATCTCGTACACCGATGTACGGCTTGCGCCTCCAGGAGGGCCCCATGACCACCACCGACGAAGCCATCACCCAGTCCGCCGACCCGCGCCGATGGCGGCTGCTCGGGCTCCTCGGGCTAGCGCAGTTCATGCTCATCCTCGACGTCACCGTGGTGGCGATCGCGCTGCCGCACATGGGCGCCGACCTCGGCCTCGGGCGGGACGCGCTGACCTGGGTGGTGAGCGCATACACGCTCGCCTTCGGCGGGTTGATGCTGCTCGGCGGCCGGTCCGCCGACCTGTTCGGCCCCAAGCCGGTCGTGCTCGCAGGACTCACGACCTTCACCGTCGCCTCCTTGGCCACCGGCCTCGCCACCAGCGCCGAGCTGGCGATCGGCGGGCGGATCGCCCAGGGGGTCGGGGCCGCGATGCTCTCCCCCGCCGCGCTGTCGATCGTGGTCAGGCTCTTCGACGACGAGGAGCGCAACCGCGCACTCGGGATCTGGTCGGCGCTCGGGGCCGGAGGGGCCGCGATCGGCGTACTCCTCGGCGGCGCCCTGACCGCCGGGCCGGGCTGGGAGTGGGTGTTCCTGATCAACGTGCCCGTCGGCATGGTCGTGGCGATCCTCCTGGTCCGGCTGCTCCCGCAGCTGCCGGCCTGGGGAGGCGACGTACGCCTCGACCTCGTCGGTGCGCTGATCGTCACCGCCTCCACAGGGCTGCTGATCCTCGGCTTCATCGAGGCCGGCGACGGCGGCTGGACCTCGCCCGCAACGGCCGCGCTGCTCCTCGCCGGGATCCTTGGCTATGCCGTCCTGGCCGGGTGGTTGCGGCGTACGCGACACCCGCTGATCGACCCTGCGCTGGTCATCCGGCGACCGGTGCTCTCCGGCACGTTCGTGCTGTTCGTGGGGACCGGGCTGATGGTGGCGGTGTTCTTCCTCGGGACGTTCTATCTGCAGGGTGCGGCCGGGCATGGGCCGCTCACGACCGGCCTGCTGTTCCTGCCCGTCGCGGCCGCGACCATGGTCGGCGCGCAGCTCGCCGGCCGGCTCATCGGCCGCCTCGGCGCCCGCGCCCTCGGCGTGGCCGGGCTGCTCGTCGCCGGCGCCGGGCTGGTCGTACCCGCGATCAGCATGAGCACGCCGACCACCGTCGTCGCGGTCAGCGTCGGCTCGGCCGGCCTGGGTGTCCTTTTCGTGGTCGCCGCGGCGACCGCACTGAGCCAGGTCGAACCCCATCTCGCGGGCGTCGCCTCCGGCATCCTGAGCACCTTCCACGAGCTCGGCGCCTCGCTCGGCGCCGCAGTGATGTCCGGCGTCGCCGCCGCCAGCCTCGTCGACGGCACCACCGCCGGCTTCGAGCGTGCCTATCTGGTCGCTGCCGTGATCGCCGCGCTCGCCGCCGTCCTCGCCGGAGCGATCATCCCGGGCCGCCCCGTATCCCCCACCACCCACCAGGAGACCGCGTCATGACCACGACCCACCGACCCAGATCCCGCGCGCGGACGTTCGCGCTCCATTACCTGCAGATGATCATCGCGATGGTTGTCGGCATGATGCTGCTCTACCCGCTCTGGATGCTCGCCACCGCCGGCCTGCCCGCGGACGCGTGGGCGCACCGCACCGACGTCGAGTCGCTGGTCATGGCCACCACGATGGTGATCCCGATGGCCGCCTGGATGCGCTTCCGCCGACACGGCTGGCGGCCGATCGCGGAGATGTCGACCGCGATGTACACAGGCTTCGTGGTCCTGTTCCCGTTCCTGTGGCTCGGGGCCGTCGACGCCGACGGCCTGATGCTGCTCGGCCACGTACTCATGCTGCTCCTCATGCTCGCCGCGATGCTCGCGCGCGCCGGCGAATATTCCGGGAGCCATGCTCACCACGTCCACACGGCCGCCGACCAGGAGCCGGCCTGACCAGCCGACATCGACGGAGAGGCCAGACCGATATCCTGGTGGTCACATCTCGTGGGAGGTTCCGGCCGTGACGACCGTAAAACGCGCCGACGCGCGCAAGAACATCGAGTCGATCATGGACGCGGCGACGGCCTGCCTCGCCCGTGATCCCGACGTCAGCGTCGCCGACATCGCCAAGGCGGCGGGCGTCGGGCGGGTCACCCTCTACGGCCACTTCGAGTCCCGCTCCACCCTGGTCACCCAGGTCGTCGAGCGCGCCATCCAGCGGTCTGACGAGGCGCTCGGCGCGGTCGACCTCGACTGCGACCCCCGCACCGCGCTCAGCAACCTCCTCAAGGCGTCGTGGCGCCTGACCCAGCAGTACGGCGCCCTGATCGTCGCCGCCGAGCAGAGCATGCCCCAGGAGCAGTTCCAGGCGGTCCACCGCGGGCTGATCGACCGCTGGAAGCCGCTGATGGAGCGCGGTCGCCACGACGGCAGCTTCCGCGACGACCAGCCGCTCCAATGGCAGCTCACCCTGCTCCAGAGCGTCCTGCACGCCGCCTCCGGCGCGGTCTACCGCGGCGAGATCAGGGCCGCGGACGCCGCCGGCCTGATCGACGGCACCGTGCAGTCTGCCCTCACCCCGCCCGTCGCCGCCCGGACCTGACCCGCTCACTCCGGCAGGTTGCCGACCGACGCGTGCTCGCCACCGAAGTAGCCGGCCAGCAGCGTGTCGGCCTGTCGCCTGCCCCGCCTCTCCAGACGATCCCTGCCCTTCGCCGTCCGGCCGAGGACCCGATACCTGACCAGGTTCAGCGGCACCACGTACGCGTGTGCCCACGGCGGCCTCGTCGGCAGACCGAGCTCGTGCATCGATCTGGGCCCGAGGAAGACGGTCAGCATCGAGAGCAGCCGCTCGGTCTCGTACCAGCCACGCACCCGCTGCAACGGGCCCGGCCAGCCCGGGTACCGGCGCTCCCGCTGGACCCGGACCGCCGCCTGCGCCAGCTGTGGGCCGGCCTCGGAGATCTCTGCCTGGGAGAGCAGCACGTGGTAGTTGATCCGGTGGCGCTCCCACTCGTCGTCGACCAGGAAGTCCTCGTCGACGCCCATCAGCCAGCCGACGTACTTCCACAGATGCATCAACGCCCGGGCGTCCTGCCGGGAGATCGGCACCCCCAGCGCCCGGCACCCGATGATGAGTACGCCGTCGAACAGGCCAAGCGTGGCCGCCTGGTCGGCCTGGTTGATCGGCAGCCCCCACCTGCGGGTGTCCCACCTCTGCTCGAACCCGGCGTTGACCAGCGCATGCATGGCCCGTACGTGGACGGTGAGCCGCCACGCCTCCCCCGAGCTCGAACCCGAGCTCGACCCCGAGCCCGGCTCCGGTGGCCGCAGCGCACCCGGCCGGCGCAGGCTCGCCGCCCAGTGCTGGGTCTCGCCCAAGCGCCGCCGCGTGGTGCCGCCGGTCAGGCCGCCGGTGGCGACGAGCAGGTCCGGCGGGCCGCCGAACCGGTAGCCGCTGATGAGCGAGAGCTGCAGGAGCACGTCGGCGGCGTTCTGACCCAGTCGCGCGAACACCCGGCCGCCCTCGTCGACGAGGTCCCAGTCGACCCAGTCCGGGGTGGCCTCGACCTGGGCGAAGAACTCGGCGAGCGCCGGCGGCGGCGACTCGACCGCCGCGACCCCGTGCTCGAGAGCCGTACGCAGCTGGCCCATCGTGACCTTGCCCGCGGTCCCGGCTCGCATCCGGATCGCCTCCGCCAGCCGCGCGCCGGCCTCGTCCCGCTCGCCGAACGCCCGCCCGATCCGCTCCATCAGCTCCTCGTCGACCTCGTCGATACGCCCCAGGAGGCGCAACGGCCGGCCGAGACGGCGCCCGCGCGCCTCGCCTTCGCGGAAACGGGTCGGGAATCCGGTGGGTTGGGTGCCCTGCTGCGCGAGTGTGGTCATACCTCCAGCGTGATGCGAGCAGATGCTCGCTTTCAATTCGCGTTCTGCCTAGTCTGGAGCCCGTGCGCAAGACACCCACCCAGGCCCGCTCGAAGGCGACGGTCGAGCGCATCCTGGCGGCCGGACGCCAGGTGCTCGTCGACGACGGCTACGAGGCGTTCTCGACCAACCGCGTCGCGGCCGCCGCCGGGATCAGCCCCGGCTCGCTCTACCAGTACTTCTCCGACAAGGCCTCGATCCTCGACATCGTGATCAGCCGCTACTGGGAGGACGTCTCCGAACGCACCGCCTCGGCGTTGGCACTCCAGGCGAACACCACCGGCACACCGGCGATCCGGTCGGTCGCCGACGCACTGCTCGCCGGCCTCGAGCAGGATCCGACCCTCCTGCGCGTCCTGATCGAAGAGCTCCCCGCCTCCCGCAACCGGGACCGCCACACGGCCCTCGTCACCCGCGTACGCGATCTCACCGCCGCCTATCTGCACGCCGGGGCGGTCACGAAGACCCGCCCCGACGCGCAGCTCACCGCGTGGGTGCTGGTGGTGGCGATGGAGAACATCGCGCTGCGCTGGGTTCTCGACCGACCGCCCTACCCGCGCGAGGC
The DNA here is from genome assembly GCF_044453405.1 of Nocardioides sp. NPDC051685. Classification (NCBI taxonomy): domain Bacteria; kingdom Bacillati; phylum Actinomycetota; class Actinomycetes; order Propionibacteriales; family Nocardioidaceae; genus Nocardioides; species Nocardioides sp. NPDC051685. The sequence goes on from NZ_JBITCR010000002.1 coordinate 829,328, forward strand.
CGTGCTCGAGGAGATGGTCGCGCTCACCGCGGGCTACCTGAGCCAGACCGATCTCAGCGACGTTCGGTGAGGTGGATGGTGACGCTGTCGCCGGCGGACTTGCCGAGCGCCTCGCGGAGCTCCGCCTTGAGCGGCAGCTTGTGGGTGCCGTCGCCGAGGGCCATGAAGGAGGCCTCGAAGGGGAGGTCGTCGATCCGTCCGGAGACCTTGACGAGACCCCGGGTGCCGAAGAAGTCCGCAGTCCAGTCGGTGACGACGTACGTCCAGCCACCCTTCGCCTCGCTCTGGGTCAGGGTCGCGGTGAAGGTCTTGTCGAGCGGGCTGCTCATGACGCCTGCTCGATGATCACGAAACGGTTCCCGTCGGGGTCGTCGAAGGCGAACATGGGCGGTACGCCCGGCCACATCAGCAGCTCGCCGACGCTCACGCCGCGGGAGCTGAGCGCGTCGCGCTCGGCGGCTGCGTCGGGCACGTTGAACCGGATCCCGGTCTCGGTGATCTCCCCTGCCGGGCGGTCGCCGGCGACGAGGGCGAGGGAGACATCGGCGCCGATCGGGGCGACCTCGACCCAGCGGGTCGGGCCGTCGACGTCGAGTCGTACGTCGAAGCCCAGGGTGTCGCGGTAGAAGGCGATGGCCTCGTCCTGGTCGGCGATGGTGATGCCGACGGTGCGGATATCGGTGATGGTGCTCATCGGGGTTCCTCTCGGTCGATGACGTCGATGCGGCGTCAGCTGGGGCCGTACATCTGTGATCCCGGGGTGGTCAGGGTCTCCCCCGTCTCCAGCCACGTCTTGAGGCCGGACAGGATCATGGGCCAGCCTCCGTAGAGCTCGGGGGGCGCGTCGCCGCGCAGCTGGTCGTGGGTCACGGTGAGGCGGCAGGAGTCGCCGACGGGCTCGATCTCCCAGGTGACCCGCGTGGTGCCCTGCTCCTCGGCGGCCTCGGACCAGAGCGTGCGCATCGACTGCACGAGCCGGGCCGGCGGCTCCACGACGAGGTTCTCGCCCTCGGCGAGCGGTCCGTCCGACCCCGGGTGCTCCATCGTGAAGGCCGATCCCGGGGTCCATTCGGAGTGGACGCCGGCGCCGAAGTGATACTTCGCGCGGATCTGTGGGTCGGTGATCGCCTCCCACAGCCGCTCCGGCGTGGTCCGGATGTAGATCTCGAAGACTTTCTCCATCGTGCGCTCCAGGTCTCGTTTCAGATCGGCGAGGCCGCTCGCCCAGGTCTCGGTGTATTTCGTCACCCAGCGGTCATGGATCTCGCGGATCGGCACCACGTTGAGGAAGTGGTGCTTCTCGCGTCCCCTGCGGGCGACGACCACCAGGCCGGCGTCCTCGAGGATCGCCAGGTGCTTGGCCACCGCCGGTCGGGTCATGGAGTGGCGGCTCACCAGCGAGGAGAGCGTCTGCCCGTCCTCCTGCAGCAGTGCGTCGAGCAGCGCCCGCCGAGTCGGGTCACCAAGAGCTCGAAACACCTGTTCCACATGAGCCACAATAGGAAACCATATGGTTTCATGTCAAGGGATAAAAGGCCGCCCTCGGACCCGGGCGACAGCGCCTAGAGCTCCTCTGGCCGATACAGGGCGGTCATCTTGCCCTTCGGATCGAGACGCGCGAGCAGCGCGTCACCGACCTCGGTCAGCTGCCGGACCTGCTCGGCACTCAGCCCGTCGAGCACGTTGCCGCGTACGTTCGCGACATGGCCAGGCGCGGCCGCGACGACGGCGTCCCAGCCGGCAGCGGTCAGCCGGGCGTTCGTCGCGCGAGCGTCCTCCGGGCACGGGAACCTCTCGACGAGACCCCGCTCCTCGAGCCGCCGCACCACATGGGAGAGCCGCGCCAGAGTCGAGTTGGTGCGATGAGCCAGCGCGGTCATCCGCAGCGTACGGCCCTCGGACTCGGACAGCATCGCCAGGACGAAGTACTCGAAGTGGGACAGCCCGGCATCACGGCGCAGCTGGGAGTCGAGCACCCCCGGAAGCAGCTCCACGATCGCGATCAGGCGCAGCCAGGCGGCCATCTCCTCGTCATTCAGCCAGACATCGTCCACGGCACCATGGTAGCCCGCCAGATTGTCGCTACAACCAAAAACTTGACGCTACAACTATTTCGTGAGAGTTTTGTTGTAGCAACAACCTTTCATCTGAGGAGTTCGACATGACAGACATCTCGATCATCGGCACCGGCACCATGGGTCAGGCCATCGCGGCGGTCGCCGGCCGCGGCGGACACTCGGTCCAGCTGCTCGGCAAGGCGGACGCCGCCACCCCCGCAACCGGCGACGTCGTCGTGCTCGCCGTCCCCTACCCCGCGCTCAGCGAGATCCTCCCCCAGCGCGGCACCGAGCTGGCCGGCAAGATCGTCGTCGACATCACCAACCCGGTGAACTTCGAGACCTTCGACTCGCTCACCGTCCCGGCCGACAGCTCCGCCACCGCCGAGATCGCGGCGGCGCTCCCCGACTCTCGCGTGCTGAAGGCGTTCAACACCACCTTCGCCTCGACCCTGGCGCAGGGCACGGTCGGTGACCTGCCCACGGCCGTCCAGATCGCCGGCGACGACGCGGACGCCAAGGCGACGCTGTCCGAGGTCGTCACCTCCGCCGGCCTGCGGGCCGTCGACGCGGGCGCGCTCAAGCGGGCGCGCGAGCTCGAGGCGCTCGGCTTCCTGCAGATCTCCCTGGCCGCGGCCGAGCAGATCTCCTGGACCGGCGGCTTCGGCGTCGTCGCCTGATCGCCTCCGAGGAGTCCACGATGACCGTCAACCCGGTACGTCTCAACCACGCCGTCCTGTTCGTCTCCGACCTCGAGCGCAGCATCGCGTTCTACGAGTCTGCCTTCGGGATGACGGTCATGGCTCGCGAGCCCCGCGCCAACGCGGCGTTCCTGCGGCTGCGTGAGTCCGGCAACCACCACGACCTCGGCCTGTTCGGGGTCGGTGCCCAGCCGCCGCGCCCGCGCGGCTCGCTCGGTCTCTACCACCTCGCCTGGCAGGTCGACACGATCGACGAGCTCGAGCAGGCCCGGATGACACTGGCCGAGCTCGGCGCCTTCACCGGGGAGTCCAGCCACGGCGCCACCAAGAGCGTCTACGGCGCCGACCCCGACGGCAACGAGTTCGAGGTGATGTGGATGCTGCCGCGGGCGCACTGGGGCGACTTCGAGAACACCGCTCCCGTCGACCGGCTCGACCTGGCCAAGGACGTCGCCCGCTGGAGCGGAGTCCGTACGGCCGCCGAGCTCAACCGGACGGAGGACCAGTGAGCACCCCGTTGCACACCGCGAGCCACGGCAGCACCGACCCCGACGCTCCCCTGGTGGTCCTGCTGCACGGCCGCGGCTCGCACGAGCACGAGATCATCGAGCTGGCCAAGCACCTTCCCGAAGGCCCCGCCTACGTCGCCGTGCGCGCACCCATCACCGAGGGCGGCGGGTACGCCTGGTTCGCCAACCGCGGGATCGGCCGCCCCGTCGCTTCCTCCCTTGCGGAGACCATGGGCTGGTTCCGGGAGTGGCTCGACAGCGTCGCACCGGAGGGTCGCCCGGTCGTCCTCGTCGGGTTCAGCGGCGGAGCCGCCTTCGCCGGCGGGCTGGCCCTCCAGGAGCCCGGACGGTTCGCCGGTGTCGCCATCCTGTACGGCACCCTCCCCTTCGACGCCGGCGTCCCGGTCGAGGCCGACCGGCTGGTCGGCCTGCCGGTCATGGTCGCCCACGGCGAGGCCGACCAGGTCATCCCGCGCGAGCTGCTGGAACGTACCTGGGGCTATCTGCTCGAGGAGTCGGGAGCCCCGACGGTGGCACACCGCGACCCCGGCGGCCATGGCATCACGCCGGCCGCGCTCCGCGAGCTCGCGTCGTGGGTCGCCGCCCGCGTACATCACGTCTGAACATCCCCTGCACACGAGAGAAGGAACATCATGAAACTCGGACAGTCGCTCCCTGCTCCCGCCACCGACCTGGGCCTGCTCGTCGCCCGCCTCCTCGTCGGCACCGTCCTCATCGCCCACGGGTGGCAGAAGCTCGCCACCTACACGCTCGACGGGACCGCGCAGTCCTTCGAAGCGATGGGGGTGCCGGCAGCCCAGGCGGCCGCGACGTTCGCCGCGGTCGTGGAGCTCGCCGGGGGTGCGCTGCTCGTGCTGGGTCTCCTCACCCCGGTGGCCGCCGCCCTGGTCGTGGTCGACATGATCGGCGCGTTCTGGTTCGCCCACCGCGGGGCCGGGGTGTTCGTCGACCAAGGCGGCTGGGAGCTGGTCGCGGTCGTCTCCGCCATCGCCCTGGCCCTTGCCGTGGCCGGTCCGGGCCGTGCCAGCATCGACCACGCCATCGGCGGACGGGCCCGAGCCGAGGCCTGATCGCCTAGACCTGATCGGCGAAGATCTCGGCGAAGCGGCCGGGCTCGGTGAGCAGCTCGTCGTACGTCCCGCACTGGACGATGCGGCCGTCGTCGAAGACGTAGATGCGGTCCATCCCGCGCAGCGTCCAGGCACGGTGGGAGACGACGATGGTGATCCGGTCCTCGCGGGTGGCCTGGAGCTGGGCGAAGACCTCGCGCTCGGCCTCGGCGTCGATGGCGCTGGTCGGCTCGTCGAGGATCCAGATCCCCGCGCGGCGCAGCGCCACCCGCGCCAGCGCGAGGCGCTGCCACTGGCCGCCGGAGAGCCCGACGCCCTCCCACTGCGCGCCGAGCTGGCTGTCGGCCTGGCTCGGCAGGTCGCTGACCAGGTCGCTCGCCAGGGCCGTACGCAGCGCCTGGTCGAGGTCGGGTTCGGGGATGTCGCGGCGCGGATCGCCGAGGCCGACGGTCTCACGGACGGTGAACTCGTAGCGGCCGAACTCCTGGGTGAGCAGGCCGAAGTGCGCCAGCCGCTGCCGCTCGGTCATGGTGAGCACGTCGACGCCGTCGATCAGCACCTTGCCCGAGTCCGGAGCCAGGGCACCGAGGATCGCGTTGATCGTGGTCGTCTTCCCGGCCCCGTTGACCCCGACGAGGGCGATGATCTCGCCGCGTACGGCATGCAGGTCGGCACCGACGACCGCCGGGTGCTTCGCGCCGGGGTAGGTGACGGTGAGGTCGCGTACGTCCAGGCGGCCGACGGACGCGACCACGTCCGCCGCCTCCTCGGCGGAGGCCAGGGCGAGGGCGTCACGGTAGAAGCGCGTGTGCGGACTCGCCGAGATCAGGCCGCCCAGCGAGAAGCTCGCCGCTCTCACCGCCGCGAGCCCGGAGAGCACACCGGCGACGGCCGCGGCGGTCACTCCGCCGGGCAGGTCAGCCGCGACCATCGACAGGACGGCGCCCGCGACGAGCAGGCCGGTGATCCCGGATCCGACGATCTGCCAGCGGAGCTCGATGTCCTGGATCCGCTCGAAGATCCGCAGCCCGCGGAGCGCGTGCGCCGAGGCGATCCGGGCCACCTTGTCACCCGTGCCGGCCACCGCCAGCTCGGTGCCCGACCGCTGCTGGATGAGCTGCTCGGTGGCGTAGTTGGCGTAGCGGGTCGCCCTGGCGTACTCGGGCCAGTGCTTCTCCTGGTGACGGGCGACGTAGGCGCTGAGCGCGATGGTCGGGATCATCGCGGAGATCACGAACAGGCCGGCGAGCAGGTTCATCGAGCAGACCGTGACGCAGAGCCCGACCGCGGTGATCACCGTGCCGATCGTCGCCAGCGCGTCCCGCGGCACCCAGGACAGGAAGCTGACTCCCTTCCGCGCCGCCTCCAGTGCGACGACCGTCGCGGACTCGGCCAGCTGGGCCGGGCGCAGGCGGCCGGCGGCGTGGGCAAGATCCTTCGCGTAGTGGTACTCGAGCTGGAACTTGATCCGGATCGCGGCAGTCCCGGCCACCTGCCCGATCGGGTGGCTGACCGCGAGCACCAGGATCAGAGCGGTCAGCGGCGCGACGGCCGCGCCACCGAGCCCACCTTCACGTCCCAGCGCGAGCACGGTCCGCGCGAGCAGCCACACCTGCGCGGCCGGGAGCAGCGCGTCGACCACCCCGAACCCGACCGCCACCAGGAGCCAGCGAGGCGTGTGGTGCGCCGCGTCCCGCAGGCCGTTCCACGACGCGACCGCCGTCGCGACCAGCGTCTCCCGCCAGGTCGTCTTCTTCTCAGCGTTCGCTGTCGCCTCAGGCTCGGTGTCTTCGGATGGCTCTACAGTGACACTCACTCGCGGCCGCCAGTCACATCAGCGCGCGGCATTCGCTTCATGCGTCACGAACTCGTACTTCCGCTTCAGTTCGTGGCCCCACCCGAAGTCTTGGCTCAGCCGCTGCGCCCGGCCGAGCACGATGCCAGGTGCGATCCCCAACTCATCGGCAAGTCGCTTGATCGCACCGATATTGCGTCCAGGGGGTATCCGGTCCTCGAACTCCGGGGGGATGAGTGTTTCTGCCGCGAACCGATCCGCCTCAGCCTCCGCCTGTGTTTGCTCGCCATTGAGATACAGCTCTTTGTCACCGTGCAGGAGCACATGGCCGACCTCGTGGAGCAGGGTGAACCAAAGCTGGTCATCGCTCTTGCCACGCAATGACAGTTGGATCACGGGGTGCTTGTTCAGCCACCGCGTCGCCCCATGAACCTTCAGCCCGGGGACTTCGGGAAAGAAACAAAGGACGACACCGGCCTCCCTCAGGATCCGCACAGCGTCCTCGACTCCATCCATTCCCGGCGCCAGGGTGAGCCCGCGCAGGACCGGCACCGACGCAGCCACTCGATCGCGATCAAGCTCGGGCAGCGAGTGCAGACCGTCATGGTGGCGCTCGGCCAGCGCAAGCCATGTCGCGAGCAGCGGTGCGTCCTTCCGTCCTGCCGCCGAACGCCGGTAGGCGACACTGCCTTCGGACCAAGTCTTTTCGAAAGCCGACAGGCTCGCGACACCGAGCAGGCCCAGCAACTCCCTCACCGTGTCGACGTGATCGCGTGCTGGCGCCTTGATGAAGCCGAACTTGCGAAGGTACGCCAGCGGGAAGGCCAGCGCCTGCTGATATTGCGCCTCCAAATCACCTGCTTCGGCTCGCCTGGCCAACTCCGCACGGTATCCAGCTTCGTAGAGGTTCCATATCCGTGCCGGCACTCCGGTGACGCGCTCCAGATCCAGAGCCACAGCATGCGAGAGCGGCGCCTTGCCACTGAGCAGTTCACTGACGTGCTTGCGGGACGTGCCGAGTCGTCGCGCCAGCTCAGCAGCGTTGATCCCCTCGTCCTCAAGCCACTCGGCGATGTAGTCGCCGGTCGCGACGATGTAATTCGGCGTCATAGTCATCGATCTGATCTCCCTTCCCCGCCTCAGTGGTAGTCGACGACCTCGACCACCAGCACCGTGACCCGTTCGCCTTCTTCGGGCTGCACGATCAGTCGCCAGTTGGCGGACAACCGTGCCGACCACTGGCCCGCCCGATCCGCTTTGAGTTGCTCCCACTTTCCCGTCCCGGCCAAGAGATCATTCATCTCCTCGACCCGGATGAGTTCCGTGATTCGCAGCTTGAGCTTCTTCGCAACGTCAGCACCAAGCTTCTTCTGCATCTGACGGGCGTCAGTGCAGATTCGCTCGAGGCCTTTGTCAGCGTATCTCAGCTCCACGCCTGAGATGTTACCAAGATCGTAACACTCTCACCAACGCTGACTCAAGGTGTTCGACAGGCGTACGCGGCGCTGCCAATCTTCCGTCCATGCATGTCAGAACCGGGTCGGTCAGCGACCTTCCAGACGCCATGAGCCTCCTCGACGCCGCCGTCGCCTGGCTCGCTTCGCGGGGCCGCACCGGGCAGTGGGGCGCGGAACCGTTCTCCACGATCGAGGCCCGCGTCGAGCAGATCCGGACGATGCTCTCCGAGCGCACCGCCCGCATCGCCGAGAAGGACGGCGAGGTCGTCGGGCTCTGCGTCCTGGCCGACACCCCACTGCCGTACGTCGATCCTGCGCCGATCCCCGAGCTCTACCTGCAGCTGCTCGTCACCGACCGGGAGCGGAGCGGTTCCGGCATCGGCGGCACGCTGGTCGACGATGCCGTCGAGATCGCCCGACAGCGGGGCGTGAAGCAGATGAGGCTCGACTGCTACGCCGGCGACGACGAGGCGCTCATCGGCGTCTACGAGCGGTTCGGGTTCACGCTCGAGCGACGGTTCACGGTCGACACCGGGCAGACCAAGGCCTGGCCCGGCGCCATCCTCCGGATGGAGATCTGAGCGTCGTCTCCGCCCCACGGCCCCGAGACCGGCATTTGTAAACTGCCCGGAGCCGAGGCCGCGAGAGAGGTGGCGATGACCGAGATCAGTGCCTGGTTGGCGGCATTCGCAGATGAGCAACGCCGCCCCGAGGAGGTGGCCCGCTGGGCCGGGGCGACCGCCGACGCGATCCTCGCCGATGGTGAGGTCGACGTCGCCGATCTCAGACCGCTGGTCCTGAAGGCCGTCGAGGAGCACTGGTACGCCTTCCTCGACCGCATCACCCTGCCGGAGGCTCCGTTCGAGCTGGTTCCGTCAGCACGCGCCGTGGCGCTCGAGGCCGCGCGTCGCCATCTCGGTCTCCCGCTGCTGCTCAAGGTGTACCAGCGGGCTCAGGAGGCGAGCTGGGACTTCGCGGTGCAGGTCGTCCGGCAGGCGCCGGACGACCTCGACCACGAGGCCCTGCTGGTCTGGTTCTGGACCAAGGCAACGGTGTGGTTCGGCTCATCGGTCGAGCAGTCGGTGCTGATCCACCAGGCCGAGGAGACCCGGATCCGTCAGCGCGGTGACGCTCGCCGCTTCGAGGTGGTCTCGGAGGCGCTGAGCGATCGGAGCGTCTCCCCCACCGAGCTCTCCGCCGCCCTCGGCGGCCATCCGGTCAACATCCCGGGCCACATCGCCCTGGTCGCGCACGCGCTGGCCGCCGACTCCATCGAGCAGCTGGAGCCGGCACTCACCGCCGTCACCCGCCGGATGGGTCCCGCCCCGTCGGTGCTCGTACGCCCCGGCGGAACGCAGATGTGGGCGTGGGTCGCGCTCGCCGAAGCACCCGAACCCGTGACGAGCGCCGGCATCGATCCCGCCGCCGTCCGCGTGACGATGGGCCTCGGCGGGAACGGCCTGGACGGGTTCGTCTCGGCGCACCTTGACGCCCAGGCGGCCCAGCGGGTGGCACTGGCCCCGGGACGGCAGGTGCCGCTGACCGCCTACGACGACGTGGCCGCCCTCGTCCTCATCGCGCACGACCCCGCGGCCGCCGAGCGGTTCACCCGGAAGACGCTGCGCGGCCTGGCCGACGCGCCGCACGACCGTCTCCGCGAGACCGTGCGCGAGGTGCTCACCTCCGCCGATACCGCGGACCGGCTCGCCGAGCGGCTGGGCATCCACAAGAACACCATCCGCTACCGGGTCGCCCAGGCCGAGCGGCTCCTCGGACGTCCGCTGCGCGAGCGGGCCGGCGACCTGCTGCTGGCGCTCGACTACCACGACGCCTTCCTCACGAAGCCGACTGTGAATACGCACAGTTATCCGTGACCGATTCGGCCTGATCGGCCAGAGACATCCCTGCTGCGTACGTCCATTCTGACAGGAGACGTAACGGAAGTCACAGGAGGAAGCAGATGTCACTCGACGCCAGCGGCACCGTCGACCAGGGCTCCACAGCGAGGTGGCGCGACAGGAAGCGCTCTCTGTGGCTCCTCGGCCTGATAGTCCCGTCCTTCGCCTTCATCGCGGTGGGCGGCTACGCCCTGACCGGGTGGGGCGTGTTCCTGTGGACCGGACCGATCGTCGTCCTGGGCATCGTCCCGGCCATCGACTTCGCGGCGGGCCTGGACCGCTCCAACCCGCCCGACGACGTCATCGAGGAGCTCGAGGAGGACCGCTACTACCGCTACATCACCTTCGCGTTCCTCCCGATCCAGTACGCCGGGTTCGCGTTCGCGATGTACCTGATCGCGACCCAGGACTGGCCGTTGGCGCACAAGATCGGCCTCGCTCTCACGATCGGGTTCATCGGCGGGATCGGCATCAACACCGCCCACGAGCTCGGCCACAAGAAGGAGAGCCACGAGCGCTGGCTCTCCAAGATCGCCCTCGCGCAGAGCTTCTACGGACACTTCTACATCGAGCACAACCGCGGCCATCACGTGCGGGTCGCGACACCCGAGGACCCGGCGTCCTCGCGGATGGGCGAGAACCTCTACGGCTTCTGGTTCCGCACGGTGTCCGGGTCGCTCAAGAGCGCGTGGAGCCTGGAGGCCAAGCGCTACCGGCGCAAGGGCACCCACCCGTTCCACCTCGGCAACGACGTCCTCAACGCCTGGCTGATGAGCGTGGCGCTGTGGACCGCGATGACGCTCTGGCTGGGCGTCGGGATCCTGCCCTACCTCGTCCTCCAGGCCGTCATCGGGTTCTCCCTGCTGGAGGTCGTGAACTACCTGGAGCACTACGGGATGCTGCGGCAGAAGACCACGTCGGGGCGCTACGAGCGGGTGCTGCCGATGCACTCGTGGAACTCCAACAACATCGCCACCAACGTGCTCCTCTACCACCTGCAGCGGCACAGCGACCACCACGCCAACCCGACCCGGCGCTACCAGACCCTGCGTGACTACCGGGAGTCCCCGGCCCTGCCGACCGGCTACGCCGGGATGATCGTGCTGGCCCTGGTCCCGCCGCTGTGGCGCCGGGTGATGGACAAGCGCGTGGTCGCGCACTTCGACGGCGACGTCCGGCTGGCCAACGTACGTCCCGGCCGGCTCGACACGCTGCTCGCCACCTTCCCGCCGCCGACCACCGAGGCGACGATCGAGGAGCTCGGTGACGTCACCCGGCAGACCTTCGACGACGAGGTCGCCGCCGGCCGCTGCCCGGGCTGCGGCTACGTCTACGAGGTCGCGGTCGGCAACGAGCTGGAGGGCTTCGCGGCCGGCACCGCCTGGCGAGACATCCCCGACGACTGGTGCTGCCCGGACTGCGGCGTACGCGAGAAGGTCGACTTCATCGCGCTGAAGGACCACGACCTGAAGGAGGCAGCGCGATGAGCGCCATCGAAGCGGACAAGACGGTCTGCGAGGGCATCGGGATGTGCGAGGCCCAGGCCGACAACTACTTCCAGGTCGGCGACGACGGACTGGTCGACGTCCTGACCGCCGAGGTGCCGGAGTCCGACCGTGGGTACGTCCGAGCCGCCATCGACTCCTGCCCGGTCTCCGCACTCCGCCTCAAGGGGTGACCATGTCCACGCTCCACGACCGTCATCTGCTGGTCGTCGGCGCCGGGCTGGCCGGGCTCCGCGCGGTCGAAGGTGCGCGCGGAGCCGGCTGGTCCGGTCCGATCACGATCGTCGGCGACGAGCCGCACCCGCCCTATGACCGACCGCCGCTGTCGAAGGCGGCGCTCACCAGCGAGGAGCACCCCGGCGTACCGGTGCTGCGGTCGAGCGAGGTGATCGAGCAGCTGCAGGTGCGCCACCTGTCCGGGGTCCGGGTCCACGGCCTCGACACCGAGCGCCGGACGGTGACCACCAGCGCCGGAGAGCTCGGCTACGACGCGCTCGTGATCGCCACCGGCAGCGCCGCGACGACCCTCCCGGGGCTGACCGGGCTCCCCGGCGTGCACGTGCTGCGTCGCTACGACGACGCGCTCGCCGTACGCGACTCCCTGACCCGCTCGCGCCGGGTCGTGATCCTCGGTGCCGGGTTCATCGGCTCCGAGATCGCCTCGGCCGCCCGTGCCCGCGGCATCGAGGTCACCGTCGTCGAGGCGAGCAGCCGCCCGCTGGCGCGCGCGGTCGGTCCGCTCGCGGCCGGGCGGCTGATGCAGCTGCACGCCGATGCCGGTGTCCGGCTGCTGACCAGGACGACCGTGTCGGGCGTACGCGCCTCGGAACGCGGCATCGACGAGGTCGAGCTGAGCACCGGTGAGACCCTGGCGGCCGATGCCGTGGTCCTGGGCATCGGCGCCCACCCGGCGACGGCGTGGCTCGCCGGCAGCAACGTCGCCCTGGACCCGCGCTCGGGCGGGGTTCTCTGCGACCGCAGCCTCGCCACCAGCGCGCCCGGGGTCTGGGCCGCAGGCGACGTGGCGTGCGTCGACGGCGAGCGTGGCGAGCACTGGACCGCGGCGGGCGAGCAGGGTCGGGTCGCCGGCGCGAACGCCGCCGGCGCCACCGAGGTCTTCGCGTCCGTACCGTTCGCCTGGTCGACCTGGCACGGTCACCGGATCCAGGTCGTCGGCGAGACCACGGCGGCCGACGAGGAGGAGAGCGAGGCCGGCCTCATCGTCTACCGGCGAGACGGCAGCGAGGTGGGCGCGGTCGGCATCGACCAGCCTGGCCCGATCGCCCGGCTACGCCGGTCCCTGGCCGCCCGGGCTCCAGGTGACGTCCGCGCTCACACCGCCGTGGCCGGAGGGGTCGTGCCGGCTCGCGAGTAGGTCGACGGGACGACGGCGACCACACTGTGCGCGTGATCCAGGAGGTAGTCGGCCACCGCTCCGTTCACGACCACGACCAGGTGCATCGTCTCGGCCTGCTCGGCGAGCGCGTGCGCGAGGCCCCCGCCCTGGATCCGCAGGTGCGGATGGAGATCGGGATAGCGCTCCTTGAGTCCCGCCACGCTCTCCGCGACCAGCACCCGGTCGCCGTCCGGCCTCTCCGGGCCACCGGCCCGGTAGCAGTACAGGACGCTGACGGGCAGGTTGCGCTGGGCAGCCTGGTCGAAGGCGAACTCCAGGGCAGGGATGGAGTCGGCGGTCCCGTCGATACCGACGAGCACCCCGCGGCCGACACCTCCGCCGCCCGGGCGCAGCACGACGACCGGACACCGCGCGTCCTTGACGGTGGACCTGCTGACCGAGCCGAGGATCCGGCTGCGGATCGGCCCTCTCCCCCGGGACCCGAGCACCAGCAGCGATGCATGGCCGGAGGCCGCGTCCAGCACGTGCGCCACCGATCCCACCTCCAGCTCGGCACTCACCTCCGGGCGCCGGTGACCGAGGAACCCCGATGCTCTGGAGAGCTCGTCGAGGCGACGGTCGGCGTAGCGCCTCGCGCTCGCCAGCACGTCCGCCCCGTAGTCCTGGTCGGGCTCCGAGGGCGCCCCCGCCCGGAACCCGGGCGGCGTGTCCAGGGTGGTGGCGGGCACCACATGGAGCAGGCATACGTCGCGCCCGTCCCGGAACGCCTGCTCGACCGCCCACGACACGCTCTCGGCCGCTGCCGGCCAGTTCTCGACCCCGACCAGGACGGCGCCCTCGGGCATGGATACGTACGTCATCTCGACTCCTTCGGCTCTACTCGTCTGCTCCGTGCGACTCAGGTCGGCACCACGCGCCGGCCGGTGATCTGGGTCGGCGTGATGGACACGTGCAGCGACCGTCGGCCGTCCGCCCACGGCTCGGGCTCGAGGTCATGCGCCCTCAGCCAGACACCGTCGACGAACTCCGCGGTCCCCCGCACCAGGACGCTCCAGCCCGCGGAGGTGTAGGAGTCGAACTCGTCGACCTGATAGGACACCGGCCCGGTGCCGATGTGGTCCGCGATCGCCGTGCGCGGCGCGGTGCGGAACACGATCCGCTCACCCACCATGACGTGGTTGACCGGCAGGACCAGCGGTCCCTCCGAGTCGCCGAAGGCGACCCGGCCGACCTCGCTCTGGTTCAACAGCTCCAGGCACTCGTCGCGGTCGATCGTGGTCAGGTGACCCGGGAACCATCGTGCTGCCAAGTACATCGTCTGCTCCTTCTTCACGCTCGCCCCGAACGGGCCGGCTGGTCATCTGCGGTGCCGAGGCCCGGTGCAGCCCCGATGGCTCCGGCGTCCCCCTCGAACGCCGGAGCCACGTGCGGGTCGATCTCGACCGGACAGCTGCTCTCCCGGAGCACCGCCCGGGAGGTGCCGCCCAGCTGACCGAGGCCGAGAAGATGCCGGCCCCGGCCCAGGATCAGCAGCTCGGCCTTCCGGGAGGCATCCACCAGGGCGTACGCGGCCTGGGCATGCACCACGCCGATCTGCGCCTCCACCTCGGCAGCCGCCGGGTCAGAGGCGTCGCGGGCGGCCTCGAGGGCCGCGGTGAGCTCGCGCTCGGCCCGATCGACCCACGCCTGCTCCTCGCTGCCGACGGTGAGGTAGTCCTGGTAGGCACCGAACGCGTGCCAGGCGTGCAGCAGCCGTAGCCGGGCGCCGCGTTCGGCCGCGACCTCCAGCCCGCGGCGTACGAGGGCTGTGGAGGTCGCGACGTCATGGACCCCGACGACGATCTCGCGGGGCCTGTCCACACCCGTCCAGCCGGACGGGACGACGACCATCGGCACCGCCGAGTGAGCCGCGACCGGGCCGAGGATCGACGAGGTGATGATCCGGTCGAGCAGTCTGCGTCGCTGGTCGCCGAGCACGAGCAGGCGAGCCTTGGCCGCCGCCTGGACGAGCACCGAGGCGGGCTTGCCGAGCAGCAGATAGGTGCTCACCACCGCTCCAGTGGTCTCGACGGCTTCCTCCGCCTCGGCGAGGATCGCTCGTCCGAGCTTGCCCATCCTCGAGTCGGGGTCCGTAGGAGCCGGTGGCCAGGTCGGCAGTGGCGGCGCAAACGGGTCGACCACGTAGACCAGGTGCAGCGCGACGCCGGCGCGGACGGCCTCGGTGGCGGCGTAGCGGGCCGCAGCAAGCCCTGCCGCGGTGCCGTCGACCCCGGCCAGGATCAGTCCAGTGCTCTCGTTCATGACTCAACACTCGCTCCGTGAGGCCCTGGCCCGACAGGGACCGCCGTCCTCGTCACAGGGCCTTTGGTCGATACCCACGGCCGGTCAGCTCTCTGCGGCCAGCACCGTCTGGGTGACGGCGATGATCGAGTCGGGCGTGACACTGATCGCGTCGATCCCGAGCCCGACGAGGAAGCGGACTACGTCGGGGTGGTCCGACGGCGCCTGGCCGCAGATGCCGGAGTGCATGCCGTGGCGCCGGCAGCCTTCGACCGCGAGGGCGATCATCTTCTGCACCGCCGGGTCACGCTCGTCGTAGTCGAAGGCGACCAGCTCGCTGTCACGGTCGACCCCGAGCGTGAGCTGGGTCAGGTCGTTGCTGCCGATCGAGAACCCGTCGAACCGCTCGGCGAACTCGTCGACGAGGATCACGTTCGACGGGATCTCGCACATCGCGTACACCTTCAGGCCGTTCTCGCCGCGGCGCAGGCCGAGCTCCGCCATCCGGGCCAGCACGCGGTCGGCCTCGTCGAGGCGGCGCACGAACGGCACCATCACGACGACGTTCTCCAGGCCCATCTCCTCACGGACCCGGCGCAGTGCGGCACACTCGAGAGCAAACCCCTCGGTGTAGGCGGGGTGCGCGTAGCGCGCGGCTCCGCGGAACCCGAGCATCGGGTTGGCCTCGGCGGGCTCGAATGCCGCACCACCGAGAAGGGTCGCGTACTCGTTGGTCTTGAAGTCGGACAGACGCACCACGACAGGCTTGGGATGGAAGGCGGCGGCGATGGTGCCGATGCCCTCGGCCAGCTTCTCGATGACGTACGCCGCGCCGTCGGCGCCGACCAGGCGCTCGACCTCCGCGCGCTGGTCGGCGTCGGTGATGCGGTCGGGGTGGAGCGCGGCGAGCGGGTGCACCCGCACGTGCTCGGCGAGGATGAACTCCATCCGGGCCAGGCCCACCCCGTCGTTGGGGAGGAAGGACGACTCGAAGGCGATCCCGGGATTGCCGAGGTTGAGCATGACGTGGGTTCGCGGGCGTGAGGTGAGCTCGGTGGCGACGTCGTTCGCGTGGAAGTCGGCCAGACCGCGGTAGACATGGCCCTCGTCGCCCTCCGCACAGGAGACGGTGACCTCCTCGCCGTCGACGATCGTGCTGGTCGCGTCGCCGGTGCCGACCACGGCCGGGATGCCGAGCTCGCGAGCCACGATCGCGGCGTGACAGGTGCGCCCGCCGTGCTCGGTGACGACCGCCGAGGCGATCTTCATCAGCGGCTCCCAGTCGGGGCTGGTGCTGGGCGCGACCAGCACGTCGCCGGACGCGAACCCGACGTCGTCGCTCATGCTGCGCACGATCCGGGCCGTGCCCGCGCCGACCCTCGCGCCGACCGCGCGGCCGGAGGTGAGCAGGTCGCCGTGCGCCTCGACCACAAATCGGGTCGTCACGGTCGGTCGTCTCGTGGCGGCCACCGTCTCGGGACGGGCCTGGACGACGTACAACAGGCCGTCGGTGCCGTCCTTGGCCCACTCGATGTCCATCGGCTTGCCGTAGTGTCGCTCGATGGTCATCGCGGCACCGGCCAGCTCGAGCACCTCCTCGTCGGTCAGACAGAAGCGGTCCCGGTCGGTCGGCGGTGTGGGCTCGTTCCGCACGGGCCCCTCCTGTGCCGTCTCCCCCAGCACCATGCGCACCGCCTTGCTCCCGAGACGACGGCTCAGCACAGCACGGTGGCCGGCTGCGTACGTCGGCTTGTGCACGTAGAACTCGTCGGGTTCGACCAGACCCTGCACGACGTTCTCGCCCAAGCCGTAGGAGCCGGTCACGAAGACGACGTCCCGGAACCCCGACTCGGTGTCGAGCGTGAACGAGACCCCCGAGCAGGCGAGGTCGGAGCGCACCATCTTCATCACCCCGACCGAGAGCGCCACCGACAGCTGGTCGTAGCCGTGCCGGGCACGGTAGTCGACCGCCCGGTCGGTGAAGATCGAGGCGAAGCAGCGGCGTACGGCGTCGAGGAGCGCCTCCTCACCCTGGACGTGGAGGTAGGTCTCGTGCTGGCCGGCGAAGCTCGCGTCCGGCAGGTCCTCGGCGGTGGCCGAGGACCTGACCGCGAGCGCGACGTCGTCGCCGTACTCCTGCCGCAGCGCCCGGTAGCCCGCCAGGATCTCGTCGGCCAGGTCCTGCGGAAGCGCCGCGGTGAGCAGCAGCTTCCGCGCCTGCTCCGCCCGCTCGGCGAGGTTCTCGCGGTCGTCGACGTCGAGGTCGGCGAAGACCGTCACCAGTGCGGTGTCGATGTCCGAGGCGCGCAGGAAGTGGCGATAGCCGCCGGCCGTGACGGCGAACCCGTCGGGCACGCGGATGTCGCGATCGTGGATGTGGCGATACATCTCGCCGAGGGAGGCGTTCTTGCCGCCGACCAGGGGGACGTCGGCGATGCCGACCTCCCCGAACGTACGTGTGTAGCTCATGATCAGACCTTCACTGTCCGGGGGACGTCTCGCGGACGGACGTCCCGGTGGTCGACGGCATTCACAGCTCCGCGTGGGCCGTCATCGCAGCCACGGGTGATGCATGACGACCGGAATCCGGGCCCACTGCCTGCCGAAGCCCCAGGTGTCGCCGGCGTAGGTCATCGCCAGGACGCCAACGGTCAGCGCGCCGAGCAGGTGGTCGTCGATGATCGGGTTGTTGTCGAGCGGGAAGCTGGCGAACCACATCAGGGCGTACATCGCCGCGCCGGCGATGGCCCCGACCCGCATCCCGATGCCGAACGTGAGCGTGAGGCCCACCCCCAGCAGACCGAGCATGAACAGCCAGTCGGCCCACGCCTGACCCGCCATGTCGTTCCACGTGCCCTGCAGCCAGTTGTGATCGGGCACGTTGGAAAGAAAGCCATCGGTAGGACTGCCGCCGTTGATCCAGGCCGCATCCTTGGCGAAGAAGTCGATGCCTGTGCGGGTGCCCGCGTCGTTGGTGATCGCACCGGTGTGGAAGCCCAGCGCGAGCAGCTTGTCGAAGAACGCCCACAGGAACGTGAGCCCGAAGGCGATCCTCAGCGCCGCGAGCATCCGCGCGGCGGGCATCGGGAAGTGCCCGGGCAGCGATGTCGTGGAGCCGGGCGTGGAGATTGAGGTCATGATTCCTCCATCGGTCTCGCCGGCCGACGTGGCCGGACGCCTTCAGCCAACCGCCGGCGGCCCGTCGGGGTGAGGGAACGGGGTCCGCACGGGGCGGGCCCTTCGTCCCCGGCGGGTCAGGACGAGGGACCGTGACGTCTCACGCGCCGATCATCCCGACCGGCTGCGACGACGTCATGTCGTCGGTCTGCCCGGTCTCCCTGGTCTCCTCGGTCTCCTCGATCTCGATGACGTCGAGAACAGGAGGCAGTACCTCGATCGGGCAGTGGCTCTCACGCAGGAGCGCGCGGCCGGTGCTCCCGAGGCGGCCGACGGGGAAGGTGTGCCGACGGCGCCCGATGATCAGCAGGTCGGACTCGGCCGACGCGTTGGCGATCACCCTCGCCGGCTGACCGCGACGAACCTCGATCCGGGCCTCCACGAGCGTCTCGGGCGCGGCCCGATGGTGCCGGGCCCGGTCGAGCGTCCGCTCGAGGTCCTGTCGGATCCAGGTCTCCCACTCGGCCAGATCACCCCGGGAGAGGGAGACCCCGTCGTAGGGCGTGGGCACCTCCCAGGCATGCAGGATGACCAGCTCGGCCCCGCGGTCTGCGGCTTGGCTCATCGCCCGGGCGACCAGCCCGGCAGCGTCGTCGAGGTCCTTGACCGCGACCACGACACGGTCGGCACCGGCACCCGAAGGCCACAGGTCCGGCACCACGGCGACCGCCACCGGCGCGTGGCCCGCGACCCGGTTGACCACGGAGCCCGTGAAGATCCGCTCCAGGGCCGGGCGGTGCTGGCCGCCCAGCACGACGAGCCGTGCCGCGGCCGCCATCTGGACGAGACCGTCGGCGGCGTCGCCCCGCACCAGCGTCGAGGTGACGCGGTCGGCCGGGACGAGGGTCATCGCCTCCTTCGTCGCTCGCTCCAGCAGCCCGGCGCCGATGTCATGGTTGGTTCCGACGGCGGCCTGGGCGACGTACGGGTCGATGACGCCGGGGACGGTCGCCGGCGGCACCAGATGCACCAGCCACAGCTCGTCCCCACTGCGTTCGGCCTCGGCGGCTGCGTATCTGAGCGCCGCTCGGCCGCCCTCCCCGCCGTCTATGCCGACCAGGATCCGTTCTGTCTCGGACATGTCACCCTCCTTCGGCACAGGCACCTCCGGCCCGGCCCGATCCGACTCTCACCGGAGTCGCCGGCATGGGAACAGGGGCGTCGGTGCCGATCTCCGGGACCTTGGTCCAACGACGACCGACACGGCCCGCCCAAGGCCGGACTAGACTCATCCTCATGGCATCGCCGCACGCCGGCCTGCCGGATGCTGCGCGAGCAGTGCTCGACGCCGTGAACGTCATGAACTCCGACCTGGACCTCCCCGGGGTCCTCGACAGGATCGTGCGCTCTGCCTGCGCCATCACCGACGCCCGCTACGGCGCGCTCGGCGTCCTCGGCGAGGATCGTACGCTCGTGGAGTTCGTCAACCACGGGATCGACGAGCCCACCCGGACCCGGATCGGGCCGCTCCCCCACGGACGCGGCATCCTGGGCCTGCTGATCAACGAGCCGCGGCCGATCCGCCTCGAACGCCTCCAGGATCATCCGGCCTCCTACGGCTTCCCGCCCCACCATCCGCCGATGACCTCGTTCCTGGGCGCACCCGTGATGATCCGTGGCACCGTCTACGGCAACCTCTATCTCACCGAGAAGGCCCACGGCAGGCCCTTCACCGACGAGGACGAGGTCCTGGTCACCGCTCTGGCCTCCGCGGCCGGCACGGTGATCGAGAACGCGCGGGTGCATGCGGCTTCCGAGCGACAGCGCGCCTGGTTGGCCGCGTCGTCGCAGATGTACGACGCCCTCCAGCTGCCGACCACGACCGAGCGCGCGGTCGAGCTGGTCGCCACCTGCGTACGCCCGGCCTGCGGCGCCGAGGGCGCCGCCGTGGTGCGGCACGGCAGTCTGGGGCCCGAGGTGCTGGCCACGGACGGGCTCACGGCCACGGAGCTCCTCGCGACCTGCGTCGAGGTCCACGACGCGCTCGAGATCGCCGCCAAGGGTGAGAGCGTGCCGCCGGTGACGGTGTCCTGCGGGTCCGCGGTTCTGCTGGCGCCCATGCGTGGACATCTGTACGGCCCTGCGGTCGTCCTCGCGGTGTTCCCCGACCTCCGCACCGCCCTGGTCCAGCACGATCTCCTCGCCACGTTCGCCGACCAGGCGGCGGTGGCGCTGGACCGGGTCCAGGCCGTCTCCGACCGTCAGGCACGTGCTCTGGTCACCGACCGTGACCGGATCGCCCGCGACCTGCACGACCTGGTGATCCAGCGCCTCTTCGCGACCGGCCTGCTCCTCCAGGGCACCCGGGCGAAGGCGACCGGGCCCGGGGTGCAGCACCGCATCGACCAGGCGATCGCCGACCTCGACAGCACCATCCGCGACATCCGCGCCACCGTCTTCCAGCTCCGCCCGAGCGGATCCGAGGGGATCCACTACTCGTTGCACGCGCTGATCGCCGAGTACGCCGACCCGCTCGGCTTCGCCCCGGACCTGCGCTTCACCGGAGCGCTGAACCCGACCGTGCCGAGGGCGATCGAGGACGATATGCTCGGCGTGCTCCGCCAGGTCCTCTCGAGCATCGCCCGGCGGGCACGAGCCACCCGGGCCCTTGTGGAACTGCGCGTCGAGACCGACCCGGACGGCCAGCAGTGGCTCGGGCTCCGCATCACCGACGACGGCGGAGGCGTCGGCGACGCCGCCAGCGCGCTGCGCAACATCCGGGACCGCGTCACCGAGCTCGGCGGGACGGTCGAGATCGCCGACGTCGACCCGGACCAGACCCAGCTGGACTGGCGCGCCCCGCTCGATACGTGAACGGCCCGGCGGGGAAAGATGCGTGATCATCCCCGCCGGGCGTCTTCCCCGGCTCCGGCCCACCCCCTATGTGGCCGGCTCCCGGAGGCTCTTCACCGCCCCGGCGGTCGAGTCCGACATCGGTGCCGATCCGTCGAAGCCCTTCGGTCGCACCACGGGCACGACCAGCACCGGGACATCGGCCACGTTGAGCACCTCCCGCGCCACCGCACCCAGGCCGATGGAGAGACCGTCGGGGTGATCTCGACCCAGGACGATCAGCTGGGGGTCTCCGGAATGGTCGGTCAGCACGTCGGCCGCGTGACCGTGGTCGCGCACCACCGTGATCGCGACGCCGGGAAACTCCTCGCGGAACGGACCGACCAGCTGCGCCAACGACGCCACGCTGCGCTGTTCCCACTGCCGGTAGAGGGGTGCCCCGAGGACCTTGTCCCAGACGAGCATGGGCCGCAGGTCCACCGCGGACACGACACGCAGCGCTGCCCCCGATCGCATCGCCTCCAGGAAGGCCATCCGAAGCGCCTTCTCCTCGTCCGCCGCCGGATCGACGCCGACGACGACGGTGCCCACGTGATGGGATCCGACCCGCCACCATGGCGGCACCACGACCAGCGGCGACGACGCGCGGGCGGCAATCCGGAGTGCGGTCGTTCCGATACGCATGCTGCGCGAGGGGCCCATGCCGCGCTTCCCGACGACGAGCAGGTCATCCTCGCCGACGCTCGCCAGCAACGCGGATACCGGATGGCCGAACCGGACGAGCGTACGCACGCTCAGCCGCGGGTGCTCAGCCATCACGCCCTCGCGGATGTCCTCCAGCAGCAGCCACTCGTGGCCAGGGGCCTCATCGGCCTCCGGCTGGTCCGGGAGGCCGACGTCGACCACCCCCACCAGCATCAGCGGCCGGCCCGTCGCCAGCGCCGCGGCGACGGCGTAGTAGATGGCCGCGCGGTTGCGCTCGGAGCCATCGACACCGACCACGACCTTCGTCCGATCGACCTCGTTCCTCATCGCGGCACTCCGACCAGGCGCCGACGGCGGCAGCCGGTGCTCGAGAAGGCGGACATGACAGAACTCCTACGACGTGCTCTCACTGACATCTCCAGCAAACCCTCCACTCGTGACCCGCCCGGAGAGGCGATGGTCCGAACGGATCGGGATCAAGGTCCATGACCATGGGCCCGCTCAGCCCTCGCGGTCGTCGGGCTGGGCCTGGCAGGGCACCACCGCGACCGGCACCTCGGCGCCATGGATCACCTCGCGTGCGACCGGTCCGAGCCCCCAGGTGCCCCGAGCGTCGTGGCGTCGTCCGAGCACGATCAGCTGCGCGCCGACCGACCTGGCCAGGATGATGCCGGCGGCACGCCCGCGGTCGCGTTCGATCGTGACGCGGACCTGCGGATACAGGTCGCGCAACGGTTTGATCGTCGCATCGAGGTCCACATCGCTGCGTTCCTGGCCGTCGCGTACGAGCGGTGCGTTGACGGTCGGGTCCCAGACGAGCACGGGTCGCAGGTTGACCGAGTGCAGCACCACCAGCTCGACCCGGTCGCGCCGGGCTCGCTCGAAGGCCGCGCGCAGCACCGGCTCGCAGTGGGTGTCCGGGTCCACGCCGACCAGGACCGGTTCCCTCAGATGCTCCGCGGGGCTCCACCCTGGCGGCACGACCACCACCGTCCCGAGGGAGCGTCCGGCGACCCTCATCGCCGTCGACCCGACCAGGAACCGGCGAGAACCCCCGAGACCGCGCTTGCCCACGACCAGCAGATCCTCCACGTCGGCGTACCCGAGCAGAGCCGGCACCGGGTGGTCGAACTCGATCAACGACACCGTCCTGATCCCGGCATCGGCAGCCTCGGCCTGACGCTCGATCTCCCTCAGCACAGGCCATCGTCGCCCGTCCACGGCGCCGTCCTGATGTCGCACCGGGTGCTGGACGGCGACGACCGGCACCAGCGGCCGGCCCGAGGCGGCCGCTTCCGCGATCGCGTACGCCACCGCGGCTCGGTTGGGCTCGGAGCCGTCCACCCCGACCACGACCCTCGGTTCGAGCGGAGGTGACGGACGAGTCGGTGGGCTCACGGTTGCGGTCATATCCCCCTCCATCACGAGATCGGGTCGTCACTGCAGTGGTCTCCAGCGAATCCCGTCCGTGCCCGCGGTGCCAGGGAAGTAGGTCGGGCAGGTCGGGGCCAAGGTCCCTTGCCTGCCGTGCTCAGTGCGCCTCGCGGCGCTGCCGGGGCGATTCGCCTCGGAGATAGCGGTCGGGCCACCCGGCCGCTCGGGCACCGGAGCGGAACCACGCCTCCAGACCCGACGCGTCGCGGCGACCGAGCTCGTCGAGGATCACCTCGCGGATCTCCACGGCGCGCAGCTTCTCGCTCGGGTCTGCCGCCCGGTCGAGCGCGACGTAGCTGGAGCGCCAGGCCCTGCACAGGTCGGCGTCCGTCAGCCCGTCGGTGACCGAGAGGACGTCAACCGGATCGACGTCGACCGGACCGGCCACCACGGGGCTGAGGACCATCGCGGCTCCGGCTTGGCCCGCCCTCCGATGCTGCCACCCCCGCCATCCACTCCGACGGCGCGCTCCGGCCGACAGCTCACCACGGACGCTCCCGCCGAACCATCCGGCTTCCCAGGCCGCGGCCAGGGCCGCCACCGAGACCAGCAGCGCGGTCGCCGGCTCCAGCGTCAGGAAGAGTCCTCCGACGGCCAGCACCATCGTCGGCCACATCAGGCTTCGCCTGAGCACCGGCTTCCAGCGGATCGGAGTCTCGTCGGGTGAGCGGCACACCAGGAACGAGACCACGATCAATGCCCCAGCGAACCACCATCCGATCGTCGCGGCCATCGACCACGACACCAGTGCGACCAGTCCACAGCCGACTGCTGTGGCGGCCGAAACGCTCCAGACCCAACGTCTCATGAGATCAATGTCCATGCCGGCCACAGCCGCGCGAAGGGGCGACGATCCCGACGCCACGGGACCAAGGCCCCGGCTTCCCCGGTCGTTGGCCACTCGCTGCGCCGAACCGGTCGGAGCACCGTCGAGGCATACCCACAACCACGCACCGCGGAGGCCACGATGATGTACTGGTACGGCTCGGGAATGAGCGGTTGGGGCTACGTCCTGATGACCATCAGCATGGTCCTGTTCTGGGGACTGGTCATCACCACCGCGGTCGTGCTGGGGCGCCGGTTCCTCCGCGAGGACCAGCCCGTCGGCGGCGGACCGAGCACGCCCGAGGACGTGCTCGCGATGCGCCTGGCGCGCGGTGAGATCGACGAGGACGAGTACGAGCGACGGATGGCGACGCTGCGGGCACGCAAGATCCCCGGGCCCCATTGATCGTCACGCACAGAGGGAGTACGAGATGAAGCAAGAGCTGCGACCCATCGACGACCTGATCGATCTGACGGGCAAGACCGCCGTCGTCACCGGTGGCGCGATGGGGATCGGCCTCGGCATCGCCCACCGGCTCGCGGAGGCGGGCGCACGGGTGGCGGTGGCCGACATCGAGGAGGAAGCTGCCGCGTCAGCCGCGAAGCAGCTGGTGGCCGACGGCTTCGAGGCGATGCCTGTGGCCGTCGACGTGTCCGACGAGACCAGTGTCCGGCAGATGGTCGACGCCGTGGTCGAGGCGTACGACGCGATCGACGTGATGGTCAACAACGCCGGGATCTATCCCAACATCCTGGTCATGAACATGACCGCCGACGACTTCCGCCGAGTGCTCGACATCAACCTGCTGGGCGTCTTCCTGTGCACGAAGGTGGTCGCCGAGCGGATGATCGAGCGCGGTCAGGGCGGCCGGATCATCAACATCACCTCGGTCGACGCGCTGCACCCGTCTTCTGCCGGCCTCGCCCACTACGACGCCTCCAAGCACGGTGAGTGGGGCTTCACGAAGAACGTCGCCCTGGAGCTCGCGCCGCACCGGATCTGGGTGAACGCGATCGCTCCCGGCGGC
Organism: Nocardioides sp. NPDC051685; assembly: GCF_044453405.1. Classification (NCBI taxonomy): domain Bacteria; kingdom Bacillati; phylum Actinomycetota; class Actinomycetes; order Propionibacteriales; family Nocardioidaceae; genus Nocardioides; species Nocardioides sp. NPDC051685. The sequence goes on from NZ_JBITCR010000002.1 coordinate 853,940, forward strand.
ATCGCGACCCCCGGGGTCAGGCATGCCCAGCAGGGTGCGCAGGTGCCCCAGGGCGTCGACATGGCCGAGGTGATCGAGCGGTTCACGGCTCGGATCCCGATGGGTCGCTTCGGCGAGCCGGACGACATCGGCAGGGCCGCGCTGTTCCTCGCCTCCGACCTGTCCTCCTACATGACGGGCACCCAGATCGTGGTGGACGGCGGCGTACTCCTCTCGTGAGCGAGCCGTCCGACAGTCGGCACTCGTATCGTCAGTCGGCCGGGTCGGAGGCCCGAGGGTCCGAGTCAGGGTCCGCGTCAGGCGTCGCAGCCTTCAGCTTCTCCTCGAAGAACCCCAGGACTCGGTCGACGCCCTCCTGCTGCCGGTGCTCGGTCAAGGTCGCGTGCTTGCGACCGGGGAACTCCACGGCGATGAAGTTGGCGCCGAGCTCGCGACGGAGCGTGTCGAAGCGCGTCCCGACTGCGGGATCATCCACATAGCGCAGCCCGAGAACCTGGCAGCCGGCGGCAACCTTCGACCTGACCGACTCGAGATCGTCCGGGCTGAGCCCCAGGTCAGCCCCGCGGGCTCTACCGACCGGCGCTGGGGAGGCCGGCTGGGCGACGACGGGTGCGGCGATCGGCGCATCGGCGAGCATCGCGAGGGCATAGCCACCGGTCAGGCACATGCCGACGGCGCCGACGCCCGGTCCGCCCAGCTCCATGTGCAGCTCGCGAGCCAGCGTCCGCAGCCAGGTCGCCAACGGTGCCGTGCGTGCCAGGGCGAAGAGGGTGAACTCCCGGCTCATGCAGACACCTGCAATGCTGCGGACCGACTCGAGCACCGTAGCGGGGGCTCCCGGATGTCCGAACAGCGACGGCATCACAACGGTGAAGCCACGGGCCACGACGTCCTCGGCGAAGCCGAGAACCGCGGGAGTGATGCCAGGAATCTCGTGGATCACGATCACGCCGGGACCGCTGCCCTTGCGGTAGATCGGGTGCGTGACGCCCGCTGCGGTATGGCTGCCGAGGGCCCAGGAGTCCAGCGAGCTCATGGCAAGACCGTCACCGCGGCCAACGAGTCCCACGTTCAGGCCCCTCTCCCCGACTGCCAGGACGGCAGGAGCAGGCGGAGCAACCACCATCCGGTCAGTGCTGCCTGGACGAACGCCATCACGACTCCGGCGCCCACTCCGATCAGGACGGTGACCCAGAGTCGCTGCCCTTCGTGCCACAGCGGGGAGGCGATCGCGAGGAAGGCGCCCAGTGCGAGGAGCCAGGCGAGTGCCGTGGCCGGAACCCAGCTGGCCGCGCGCGCCACGTGGTGACGCAGCTCGAGCCACTGCGCTCCACCGATCGAGATCAGCAGAAGCGCTCCGCAGACGACCGGCACGACGATCCGCACCCACCCTGACGCTGTCGCCGCGAGCACGGCAACCGTCGCCAGCACGTACGCCGCCACCGCCGCCCCCGCCGTCAGCATCACCCAGCGCCGCCCGCGCACGGTCGGCAGCACGCGCCGCAGCACCGACGCCTGCGCCCAGCCGAGAACGGCGCCCTCGACGGCGCCGGCCGCGAGCAGCGCCGGAAGAGCTGCGTACCAGGGCAGATCCGTCGTGAGGGCGCCGACGACCGCGGGAGCGACGAATCCCGCACTCTCCGCTGCCGTGACCGTCACGGTCCACCGGATGAAGGACGACCGGTCCAGGAGCGGTCGGCCGGTCATCGCAGCCAACGGCTCGACTTCGGTCTCAGCAGCCGGCGCACCATGTGTTCGTATGCCTGCTCGTCGGCATCGGTGGCCGTGTCGAGGTCGGACAACGCCACCGAGACCGCGAGATCCGGGTGCCGCTCGGCGAGCCGAAGCACCTCGTGCCGAGTGACGACCGCGTCGTGGTGCTCTCCGAGCACGTCTTGCAGGTCGGCCAGCTTGGCGGCGAACCTCTCGGCGTCGGCCCCGAAGACCGGCACCACCGCCTCGACCGAGTAACGGATCCGCTTGGCGGCCTTCCGGACGTCGTGCAGCCGCAGCGCCCGGTCGTGGACCTCGGCGGTCCGCCCCGCCTTCGCCACGGCCCGCCGCAGGCGCCGGATGTCCTCGAGGAGCGCGGCGCGAAGCTGCTTGCGCGCGGGCTTGTCCGCACGCGGTGACCAGGGCGGCGCCTCGACGAGGTTGCGAAGCGAGTCGACGAGCGAGAAGTATCGAGACGACGTCATCGCCTCGACCGCCACCCGGTGTGCGGCCTCGTGCGCGGCGTCGAGGTCAGCACCGATCCGCGAGTCCTCGCCGTCCAGCAGGAGGTCGAGGCGACTGCGGAGGACCTCCAGGTCACGGGGGTGGCCGAGCTCGTCGACCAGCCACTTGACCTCGACCCGCAGCGGCTCGGTCCGCCGCCGGTCGAACAGGCCACGGTAGGTTCCCAGGACTGCGCGGACCCGCCGGCCGGCGACGCGCATCCGGTGCACCGCGTCCGGAACGTCGGCCCTGACCAGGGGGTCGAGCCGGGCGAGCTCGGCCACCTGGCCCGCGAGGTACGGCGCCAGCACCTCCCCCGCCGTCAGCTGCTTCCTCTTCGTCCGGCCAGGGACGGCGGGGCCGTCGGGAACGGCCGCTTGCGTGGCGGTGAGGATTCGGGCCAGCTTCGCCCGACGGGCAGACGGATGGGCGCCGGCAGCCAGCAGACGACGCTCCAGCTCGTCGGCGAGCCCCGCGCGCTCCACGTTGAGCTCGACCTCCCACTCCCGCCAGCTCTCGGCCGCGTCCGATCCGGTGACGAGTCGCCGCGCGGTCACCCGGTCGTCGCACACCTCGGCGAGCAGACGACCGTCGGCGGCCAGGAGCAGCGTCGAGGCGCGCTGCGTGTCGATGGCACCGACCCGGATCAGCGGTCGGTCACGTACGACGCCGCGGAGAATGGCGATCAGCTCGGCCGGTGGCTCCTCGCCCGAGCCATGCAGCGGCAGCTGCACCTCGTGCCGATCGGTGCCGACGGGGAGCTTGAGATGCCACCCCGCGTCCTCACCACCGGTGCGGCGGCGCAGCGTGATCCCGGCACGGATCAGGTCGAGCTCCTCGGTGTCGTAGTACGTCGCGGACAGCGTCAACGGCGCCCGGGGGTCGACCTGGACGGCTTCGGGCAGTCCCACCAGGTCGGGGAGGCGGACGTCCTCGCCGACCTCGTACTTCCGCTCGATCTCGATCACCGTGGTGGTCATCGCTCCCCTCGCTCCCGTTCTCCGTCTCGCCGAGCTCAGAGGGCGGGCGCCTCCTCGGCCTTCTCGATCCGGCCCTCGTGCTCGAGGACGAGGTCCTCGACGGTGATGACGTCCGGAACGGGAGGCTGGATCTCCACCGGGCACCGGCTCTCGCGCATCAGCGCACGCCCCGTGCTGCCCAGGCGCCCCAACGGGAAGGAGTGGAGCCGGCGGCAGATGACCAGGAGGTCCGCGTCCGCCGCCGCATCCGCGATCACCCGAGCGGGCTGTCCGTGCCGCACCTCGATGCGTACGTCCACCCCGGATGCGTGCGGCACCTTGCTGCGGGCGCGGCCGAGCCCCTCCTCGAGGGCATGGCGGGCGGCGCTCTCGAACCCGGTCACGTCCAGGTGCCCCAGGGTCATGTCGTCGTAGACCGTGTCCAGCTGCCAGGCGTGCAGGACGACCAGCTCCGCGTCGCGGTCGGCCGCGTGCCTCAACCCCTGCGCGATCAGTCCTGCCGAGCTCTCGCAGTCCTTGATCGCGACCAGCACCCGGCGTGCGGGGTCCTCCGCCGACCAGCCGGTCGGCACCACCACGACCGGGACCGGCGCATGGCCCGCGACCCGATGGGTGATCGACCCGGTCACGATGTGTTCCAGACCATGCCTGCGGTCATCGCCGAGCACCACCAGGCGTGCCTTCGCGGCGGCGTGGACGAGCCCGTGGACCACTCTGCCCTCCAGGAGGGTCCCGCTGACGTGGTCGGCCCCCACGTAGGTGGCAGCCTCGTCAGCTGCCTTCCGCAGCACCTCCATCCCGGAGTGACGGCTGTCCTGCGAGAGCCAGGGATAGGGATGGACCACGTCGGCGGGCTCGCTCAGGGTCGCGTGGATGAGCCAGAGGTCGGCGTCGTCGAGACCGGCTTCGGCAGCGGCGTACCTGATCGCCGCCCGTCCGCCCTCTCCCCCGTCTACCCCGACCAGGATCCGGTCGTTCTCGGACATGTCGTCTCCTCCCGGGCGCGGCACATCCGGCCGAGCCACGGTTCCACTCTCATCCACGTGGCGTCGGTGGGGCAGGGACGTCGGGGCCCCTCCCCGAGGACCTTGGTCCGCCCGCTCACCCCTCGCGCCGGCGGTACGCCTCGACAGCTGTGGGGAGGGTGGGAAACAGATGATCCTCGCCGATCCTGTCCAAGATCCCGGACGGCGCCAGGGACGCGCGCAGCTCCTGCTTGATCCGGGCGAGCGCGAGGACGACGCCACGTTCGGTCAGCGCCCTGCGCAGCGACTCGAGCGCATCGACCGCGGTGATGTCGACCTCGACGTTGGCCTCGACGTTGAGCAGGAACCACTCCACCGGCCACTGGGCATCGTCGACCGCGGCCAGCGCACGGGTGCGGAAGTCCTCCGCGTTGGCGAAGAAGAGCGGCGAGTCGTAGCGGTAGACGAGCAGCCCGGGCACCTCCTCGGCGTCGGGATAGTCGTCGACGTCGTGCATACCGGCCAGACCAGGGACGTAGCCCTCGACCGCGTCGTGCGGGTGCGCGACCCGGCGCAGCAGGTCGAGCACGGAGAGACCCACCGCGATCAGCACGCCCCACATCACCCCCGCGGCGAGCACGGCCACCGTCGCGACCAGGGCCAGCACGAGCTCGCTGCGCCGGAACCGGGCGAAGCGGCGCAGCTCGCCCACCTCGACCAGCTTGGTGGCCGCGTAGACGACGACCGCCCCGAGCGCGGCCTGAGGGAAGGCCTCCAGGACCGGCGCCAGGAGCAGGACGGCGGCCACGGTCGCGGCGGCCGTGACGTACGAGGTCAGCTGCGTACGCCCGCCGACGGCGTGACCGATGGCGGTGCGGCTTCCGCTGCTGCTCACCGGGAACCCGTGCAGCAGCGCCGATCCGACGTTGGCCCCACCGAGCGCGAGCAGCTCCCGGTGCGCGTCGACGTGATCGTCGCGGCCGGCGAAGGCCCGTCCGGTGAGGATGTTGTCGGTGTAGCCCACGAAGGCGACCCCGAGCGCCGGCGCGAGCATCGAGACGAGGACGCCCGGGTCGAGCTCCGGCAGTCCAGGCACCGGTGGCCGGATCGGGATCTCGCCCACGAGCCGGAGCCCGTGTCCCTCACCCAGGAGTGCCACGAGGCCGGTGGCGGCGAGCATCCCGAGCAACGCGACCGGCGCGCGCGGAGCGAGCGCGGAGCCGAGGATCATCGCGGCGGCCGCTCCGCCACCGAGCAGCAGGGTCGGGAGATGGACCTGGTCGAGATTGCGCACGAAGCTCGCGAGCTCAGCCAGCACACCGTCGCCCTCGACCCGGACACCGGTGAGGTTGTCGAGCTGGGAGACGACCATCAGCACCGCGATGCCGACCATGTAGCCGACCAGCACCGGCCGGGAGAAGAGCTCGGCCAGCACCGAGACCCGGGCGAGCCAGCCCACGACGCAGATCGCGGCGACCACGAGCGCCAGCGTCGAGGCGAACGAGGCCGGATCCTGCGCCGCTGCCGGGGTGGCCCCGATCGCGGCCGCGGTCATCAGGGCCGTGGTCGACTCCGGGCCGACCGAGAGCAACCGGGACGTGCCGAGTAGGCCATAGACCAGCATCGCTCCGACACACGCCCACAGTCCCGTCTCCGGCGGGAGACCGGCCAGCTCGGCGTACGCCATCACCTGAGGCACCAGGTAGGCGGTGATCGTCACCCCGGCGAGAAGATCGGCCCACAGCCAGCGCCGCTGGTAGCCGCGGGTCCACGACGGCATCAGGTCGCGTACGTCCATGACAGCACCTTCGCACGAGACTCCCCCGCCGCGCCCCAGGCAGGACCAAGGCCCCACGGCCGGTGGCCGATGGCCACTCCTGTCGTGTGCCGGCCACGCCGAGGATCGACACAAGACCGATCCCAGGAGGGGAACCATGAAAGCACTCGTGTACGACGGCCCCGGATCACGCAAGTGGACCGATGTCCCTGACCCGGTCATCGGCGATGCCGAGGACGCCATCGTCCGCGTCGACGCGGTCACGATCTGCGGCACCGACCTGCACATCCTCAAGGGGGACGTGCCGAGCGTGGCGCCCGGCACGGTGCTCGGCCACGAGGCGGTCGGGGTGGTCGAGCAGACCGGATCCGGCGTACGTGACTTCACAGCCGGTGACCGGGTGCTCATCTCCTGCATCAGCAGCTGTGGGCGCTGCCGCTACTGCCGCACCGGCAGCTACGGCCGGTGCACCGGGGGCGGCGGCTGGGTGCTCGGCCACCTGATCGACGGCACCCAGGCCGAGCGGGTCCGGGTGCCGTTCGCCGACCACTCGATGCACCACCTTCCCCGCGAGATCGACGACGTGACCGCGGTGCTGCTCGCCGACATCCTGCCGACGTCGTACGAGGTGGGTGTCCGCAACGGCCGCGTCGGTCCCGGCGACACCGTCCTGATCGTCGGCGCCGGCCCCATCGGGCTCGCCGCGATCGCGACGGCCCGGCTCTACAGCCCGCTGCGGGTCGTCGTGGTGGACCCGGCGGAGTCGCGGCGCAAGGCGGCCGAGGTCTTCGGCGCCGACGTGACCCTGGCAGATGCCGAGGAGGCCCGCGCCTGGGTCCGGGACAACACCGCCGACGGAGTCGAGGTGAGCATCGAGGCGGTCGGCATCCCCGAGACCTTCGAGCTGTGCGCCGAGCTGGTCCGGCCCTGCGGGCACGTCGCGAACGTCGGCGTCCACGGACGCAGCGCGGTCCTCGGCCTGGAGTCCCTGTGGGACCGTGACGTCACGATCACCACCGGGCTGGTCGACACCAGCTCGACACCGATGCTCATGGCGATGCTCGCCGCCGGGCGGATCGCGCTTCCCGATCTGGTGACCCACCGGCTCGGCCTGGGTGAGATCCAGGAGGCGTACGACACCTTCGCCGATGCCCAGGAGACCGGGGCGATGAAGGTCGTGATGCTCGGTGACGAGGCCGACCTCACCGGCGCGTGAGCGGTCAGCTCAGCGGCACCGACCACTCCACCACGGTGCCCTTCGGCGTCGCCGCCTCGATGGTGCACCGACCACCGTGCTCCTCGGCGCGGTGGCGCATGTTGGCCAACCCGCTCTCCACCACGTCGTCGGGGATCCCGACACCGTCGTCCCGCACCTGGAGCACGAGATCGGCACCCGCCGACAGCGACACGTCCACGTAGCTGGCGTGCGCGTGGCGGACCGTGTTCGACAGCGCCTCGCCGAGGACGGTGATGACGTCCTTGGTGATCTCGGGTGTGGCGCGCAGCCTGATCGGGCCGTCGAAGACGAGCCTCGGACGGAACTTGAGCGACGCCGCTGCCCGGTTGACCACGTCGGTGACCTGGGACTGGATGTCACCGCTGTGATCGGGTGTGCCGAGCTCGAAGACCGCGCGGCGAAGGTCGCGGATCGTCTCGTCGATGTCCTCGACGGCCTGGTCCAGACGGCCGCGCAGCTTCGGGTTGTCGGCCAGGTTGAGGCCACCCTGGAGACGTAGGCCGATGACGAAGAGCCGCTGGATGACGATGTCGTGCAGGTCGCGGCCGATCCGGTCGCGGTCGTCGTAGACGGCCAGCCGCTGCCGCTCCTCACGACTCTGCGCCAGCCGGATGGCCACCGCCACCTGGCCGGCGAAGGCGTCGGCGACCGCCAGATCGACATACTGGGCCTGCTCGGCGTTCACTCGCCGCCAGGCGAGCGCGAGCGCACCCACCGCATTCATCTCCTCGGACGAGTCGGTGCGTCCCAGCGGCACGAGCACGCCCGGGCCGATGTCGCTCAGGTCGATCACCGCAGCAGCACTTCCGCCCGTGGCCGCGCCCCCGATGTCCTCCACGATCATCGGTACGCCGTCCCTGATCGCCTGGCCCGCGACCGACTCGCGCAGCGGAGCGTGCTTGAGCACGTCGGCCTCGATGTCGGTGCCGGAGACGACCTCGACCCGCAGCCGGTCGGCTTCCGGGCCGGTGACGATCCAGGCGAGGTCGGCGCCGGCGATCTCCCGCGCCCGGTCGACCACGAGCTGCAGAGCGGAGTTGCGGTCGACGTCGCCCATCAGCGCACTGGTGATCTCGGCGCGTGCGTCGAGCCAGCGGCCGCGACGGGCCGCCTCCTCGGCGAGCAGGGCGTTCTCGATCGCGACGCCGGCCGCCGCGGCCAGGGCGACCACGATGCTCTCGTCCTGGTCGGTGAAGTCCTGACCGTCGGCCTTCTCGGTGAGATAGAGGTTGCCGAAGACCTTCTCTCCGATGCGCACGGGCACACCGAGGAAGGAACCCATCGGCGGATGGTTCTTCGGGAACCCGTAGGAGGACGGGTGCTCGGTGATGTCGGTCATGCGGACCGGCTCCGGATGGTCGATCAGCAGACCGAGCACACCGTGACCGCTGGGCAGGTCTCCGATCCGGAGCTGCTGCTCCGGGGTGAGGCCTCGAGTGATGAACGTACGAAGCCGCCGCTCGCCACCGCTGGCGAGCACGCCGAGGGCTGCGTACTTCGCGCCGGCCAGCGCCTGGGCGACCTCGACGATCCGGTCCAGCAGGTCGTCGGTCGAGAGACCCGCACCCATCGTGACGATGGCGTCGAGCAGAAGCCGCCACCGCACCTGCTCGTCTCGAGCGTCGGTGACCCTGTCGAGCACTTCGGTCAGCAGCTCGTCGAGCGGTGTCTGGCGCAGGCTCCCACCGACCGTGTCATCTGGTGCACGGCGCTGTCTCGGTGGCGTACGCCCCACGTCGACCCCCTATGCCGCATGCGTGGTACACCCCCCAACCTATCAACCCTGCAAGGTCTTGGTGACCAGAATCGCAGCCTGCGTCCTGCTTTCCAGCCCGAGCTTGGCGAGCAGGGAGGACACATAGTTCTTGACCGTCTTCTCGGCCAGGTGCATCTCCTTGCCGATCTGCCGGTTCGTCAGCCCCTCGCCGATCAGCTCCAGGATCCGGCGCTCGTGGTTGGTCAGGTGCTCGAAGACCGAGTTGGTCTTCGGCCCGCTGCGGATCCGCTCCAGCACCTGTGCGGTGACCGCGGGGTCGAGCGTCGACCGACCGGCCGCGACCTGGCGCACGGTGTCGACCAGATCGGCGCTGCGGATCTGCTTGAGGAGATAGCCGGCCGCGCCGGCCATGATGGCGGAGAACAGCGCGTCGTCGTCGTCGAAGGACGTCAGGATGAGGGCGGCGATGCTCGGGTCGACGGAGCGTACGTCGCGGCACACGTCGATGCCGGATCCGTCGGGGAGCCGGCCGTCGAGGATCGCGACATGGGGCCGCAGCGCGGGGATACGTCGCCGGGCCTCCTCGGCGAGCCCGGACTCGCCCACGACGACGATGTCGTCCTCGTCCTCGAGGAGGTCCCTGATCCCGCGGCGGATCACCTCATGGTCGTCGAGCAGGTAGACCCGGATGGGCTCGGCTGCGCCATCGGGCGCTACTGAATCGGTCACCCGACAAACCTACGACCGATGACGACGCCCGCCAATGCACGTCTTACCCGTGCGCTGAGGACCAAAGTCCCTCGCCGCGCCCGCCAGGTCCAGCTCACGGCTGTCCGGTCGCGACCGGGTTCTCGGTCGGTCGCGGCGCCGCTGCAGCTTCGCCCGCAGGAGCGGCCGGCTCCGGCGGCACGGGTCCGGCTGGGTCGCTGCCGCCCTGGTCGAGCCGGAAGGGTGGGTAGGTGTCGGTCATCAGGAAGACGTACGCCGCGACGCGCGCCGCCCATCTGTCCATCCCGAGGACCAGGTCGAAGATGCCCCGCGGGTAGCCCCGGCCGAACAGCATCGCCACTCCTGCGAAGAGGACCAGGAGGCCGACGATGCCACTCCCCCAGGTCCAGGCGTCCGGGTCCTGGTTGGCCTGCGTGACGTACAGCCCGCCGCCGATGAAGAAGCTGAGGAGCAGCAGGTGCGGGATCGCCAGCAGCCACGACTTCACCAGCACCAGGCCACGGGAGAGCTTCTCGGGGTAGGCGATGTGGAGGCGGGCCGGGTAGCCGGGCACGTCCGCCAGGGTGAACGGCGGGTAGGCGTCGGTGCCGAGGGCGGCGTAGCCGTAGTAGTCCACCCGCCAGGTCCAGCGCAGGACACCGAGGTTGAAGTCGAAGATCGCCCGCGGATAGCGCCCGGTGAACAGGATCGCGAACCAGGCGACCACGCTGAGCACCGTGAAGGCGATCCACAGGAAGAACAGGACGATGTAGTGCGGGATCAGCAACAGCCACTTGACCAGCCACAGGGCTCGACTGACCTGGGGGTCGAGCCGGCCCTCCAGCACCACCGGTGATTCGGTTGAGTTCATGCCTCCACCCTCCGCGTGACCGGACCTGACGGCATCGGACCAAGGTCCTTGGGTCGGGGACGTGTGCCACTGAACCTGCGTACTCCTTCCGCCGCAGCGTGGTGCCACAGGCACCACGCAGGGGGCGCGGCGCCACGGAAGGACGTGAAGCAGATGCGAGCAGCCGTCGTCTACGAGTCGATGTTCGGCAACACCGCCACCCTCGCGACCTCGGTCGCCAACGCTCTTCGACGCGCCGGGATGGAGGTCAAGGTGATCCCGGTGGCACTGGCCGGCAGTGACGTGCTCCGCACCCATGACCTGGTCGTGATCGGGGCACCGACGCACGCCCTCGGCATGAGCAGACCGAGCACCCGAGCAGACGCGGTCCTGCGGGGCGCTCCCGCGGAGGTCGAGGCCCGCGGCGTCCGCGAGTGGCTCGAGGATCTCCAGGACGCGGACTCGGTGCGTATCGCCGCCTTCGACACCCGGTCACGGGCGATGCGTCACCTCCCCGGCTCGGCCGCCAAGCACGTGGCCCACCTGCTGCGCCGCCGTGGCTACGACGTCGCCCCGGCGGTGAGCTTCTACGTCGGCGGCCTGGAGGGCCCGCTGGGCTACGACGAAGAGGCCCGCGCCGGGGACTGGGCCGCGGATCTGGGCCACCAGATGATGCGTCAGGTGAGGGTCTGAGATGTCTGCCTTCCCCAACGAGACGACCCTGCGAGCGATCCTGGAGCTGGCCTGCCGTGCTCCGTCGGTCCACAACACCCAGCCCTGGGCGTGGGCAGTACGCGACACGATGCTGCTGCTCCGAGCCGATCCGCACCGCAAGCTGCTCCACGCCGACCCCAACGAGCGCGACCTGGTGATGAGCTGCGGTGCCGCGCTGCACGAGCTCGTCGTGGCCGCGGCCGGCATGGGCTGGGCATGCACCGTGCACCACACCCCCGAGGGAGGACGCACCGACCTTCTCGCGGTGGTGACGTTCGCACACCGCGATCCCGACGTCGCCGACCTCAGCCGGCTCGCCGCCCTCGAGCAGCGCTGCACCGACCGGCGCCGGGTCTCGTCCTGGCCGGTGCCGCGTCAGCGGCTCGAGCATCTCATCGGCCTCGTCCGCGAGTACGGGGTCGTGGCGAGCACCGTGCCCGACCACCTGCGGCCGGTCCTCGAGACGGCGCTGGACACCGCCCGCGCCCACCAGTCGACCGACGAGGCCTACCTCGCCGAGCTCTACTCCTGGAGCCGCGGAGGCAGCGAGGAGGGAATCCCGGAGTCCAGCCTCCTCTCGGCCGAGAGCACACCGGACTCCCACACCCGGTTCCCCGCCGGCACGCTCGCCGACGTCCACGACGAGGACGGCCCGCCGGCAGAGGAATGGCTGGTCCTCGCGACCGCCTCCGACGACCCGCTCTCCTGGCTGCGTACCGGCGAGGCGCTGGACGCGATCTGGCTCTCCTGCACGACCTCGGGGCTGGCACTGGTGCCCTACACGCAGCCGATCGAGGTCGGCTCGACCCGGCGTACGCTGCAGCACGACCTGCTCGGCGACAACTCCTCCCCGCAGGTGCTGGTGCGGATCGGCTGGCCCCGGCGTCACCACCCGCCGCTGCCGCCGACCCCGCGACGCGCCGTCGACGACGTCCTCCACCACGAGAGCGCGGCGTCCTCGTGACCTGACCCTCCGACGTGACCTGTCCCGCCGACCTGCCCTCCGGTCAGCTCGGCGAGCGATGGGGCATGGCACTGTCCATGGCGTGCCAGTCGGTCGGGACGACCGCGACCGGCACCTTCGCACGGTGCAGCACCCGCCGGCTCACCGAGCCGAGCGGCATCCGCCAGTGCCGGCCGTGGCCGGGCCTGCCGACCACCAGGAGCGAGACGTCCTCGGCGAGGCTGAGGATGACGTCGATCGGCTGGCCGTGCGGCGAGCGCTGGACCACGGAGACGTCCGGGTAGAGCGCGCGCAGCGGCCTCAACGCGGCGTCCAGGCCATCGGCGATGCGCTCCATCCACTCCTCTTCGCTGTCGAGCAGCATCCGGGCGTCGGGGCCTGTCGGAGGCGCCCACGCCGAGACCGCGAGGAGCGGGAGGCCCCGCCAGTGGGCGTACGCCAGCGCGAACTCCACCGCCTCCAGATGCGGCTCGAGCGCGTCGATCGCCACCATCACCGGATGATCGGCGCCCGGGTGGGGCGACCATCCGGACGGCACGACCACGATCGGGACGCTCGCGTCCTGCGCGATGGTCATCGCCGTCGCGCCCACGTAGGCGACATCCTCGCCCTCGACGTCCGCACGCCCGATGACGACCAGCTCCCTGTCCGCCGACCGGGCAAGGAAGGCACTCTCCGAGCCGACCAGGACCGAGGACGATACGTTCACGCCCGGGTGTCCCTCACGGACCTCCTCCTGCAGCCCGGCCATCTCCTCGTTCGCGTCCGAGACGGAGGTGCGCAGCGTGCCCTCCCACGTCGGGCCGGAGTCGTCGACGACGTGGCACAGCTCGATCCCGAGGCCGCTCGACCCCGCGTGCGCCACCGACCAGTCGATCGCCGGGGTGATGCGGAACGGCCGGTCGGTGCCGACGAGCATCCTCGGCACCGAACGCGGCGGGCGCGCCCGCTGATCGGGCTTCGTGCTCCCCTGCTGCACAGAACCGTCGATCCGGTGGCGTGCGTCGGTGAGGAGGGTGGCCGCGAGCCGCTCCAGAGCGCGGCTCGCGGCCAGCTCCTCCCCCGCGGCCAGGTCCTGGCCCGGGCACAGCCCCGCCTCCCCGGTTCCGACCAGGACCTCCCGGCCATCCGCGTAGAGCTTCGCCTCGGCATAGACGGTGCCGTCGTCATGGTCGAGGAACACGTCCATCGCCCACACGGTGCCGGCACGGCGCTCCACGTCGGAGAGCATCTCGGGTGACGCCTCGGATCGCACCGATCAGCTCCCGTTGTGCTCGATGGCGACCCGGGTCGCCTTCGGCTCGTCGGCGGCGTACGGCACCCGCACCTCGAGCACGCCGTTGGTGTAGGTCGCCTTGATCTCCTCGGCCTTGGCCCCGCGCGGCAGCGGCAGGGTTCGCTCGAACGACCCGTAGTGCAGCTCGCTGCGGTTGCGGTCGTGCTCCTCCTCACGGCGTTCGCCGTGGATCGTCAGGACGTCGCCCATGACATCGATCTCGATGTCCTTGTCCGGGTCGACGCCGGGCATCTCCGCACGCACGACGTAGTTGTCGGCCTCGACGAAGTCCTCGACCCTGATGTACGGCGCCGACCCGAAGGATCGCATCGCCGCCGACTCGGTCTCCAGCCAGCCGAGCAGGTCCGCGAACGGGTTGGTCGGGCGCTTGATGATGGCGCTCATCTGTCCTCCCTGAATAACGGATGCCCGTCGGGCACCCTCGTCCATCCCCCACTCTTGTAGTCGCCGGACCACATCTCACGAGACCTTGGTCATCTCCGCCGGGACCTCCGCCACCTGTCGCACCGAGCGGACGATGGTTGCCTAGGGAACGCAACCTCGACGGCCCCGAAGGGACCCCTGATGCCCGCCTCATCCGACGTCGTGACCATCACGCTGAACCCGGCGCTCGACTACGCCTTCTCCGTGCCGCGACTGGTCCCGGGCAGCAAGATGCGGAGCAGCGCGCCTCGGATCGACCCCGGCGGCGGGGGGATCAACGTCGCCCGGGTGCTGCACGTGCTCGGGGTTCGGACGCTGGCGGTGTTCCCCGCGGCGGGTCACATCGGGCAGGCGCTGACGGAGCTGCTGGAGAGCGAGCGGCTTCCGTTCGAGGCGATCGAGGTCGCCGGCGAGACCCGTCTCAGCCACCATGTGACCGCGCTCGACACCGGTCTGGAATATCGGTTCGTGCTCCCGGGGCAGCCGCTCACCGCCGTGGACCTGGGCCGCTGCCTGGAGGTCGTGCGTCGTCAGGGACGCCACGCCGCGTACGTCGTGCTGAGCGGCAGCCTGCCGCCCGGGTCCTCGCCCGACACCGTCTCCCAGGTGCGGTGCCTGGCCGACTCGCTCGGTGCGCGCTTGGTCCTCGATGCGTCCGGAGGCGCCCTGGACCGAGCCCATGGCGCCTTCCTGCTCAAGCCGAGCGTACGAGAGCTCGAGGACCACCTGGGGCGCCGGCTGCCGTCCGTGGAGGAGCAGCTGGCCGGCGCACGCGAGCTGCTCGAGACCGCTCAGGCGGGTGTCGTCGTGCTCTCTCGCGGCCACCTCGGGATCGCACTGGTGACGCCCGCGGGCGACCGGCTCCTCCCGGCCGTGGCGGGCGAGGTGGTCAGCGGCGTCGGCGCCGGAGATGCGCTCGTCGCCGGGATCGTCGCCGGGCTCGTGCACGGCTGGGACCAGCCGCGGGCGGCCCGGCTCGGCCTGTCGTGCAGCGCGGCCATGATCGCCACGGCAGGCACCTCGGTCTTCTCCCTGGACGATCTCGCCAGGTTCACCGACGACCTTCCCGACAAGCCCCTTGCCGACGTGGTGGCTTCCTTCCCCGACCGAGGGGACCTTCGACACTGAGCGGCGCGGCGCGCGCGGCGAAGACTGAAGTTCTGAAGAAAGGGGCAGACCATGTCTCACCACGCTGCCACGCGAAGGCCCGTGCCGCTGACCACCCTTCTCGAGACCTGGGTCGCGGATCAGCTCATCACCCCCGAACAGGCCGACCGGATCCGCCTCCGGGGCGACGTCCTCGCCCAGCCGCCTGCTGTGCAGGAGCTCCCGCACGAGCGTTCGTCCCTCGTCACCGAGGCCCTCGGCTACCTCGGCGGTGTCATCATCGTCGTCGCGTCGATCCTGATCGCGTCGCTGTACTGGGACCAGGTCGGCACCACCGCGCGGCTCGTCATCGTCGGCGGCGTCGCCGCCGTCCTGCTCGCTGCCGGATTCGCCATCCCGCAGCGGATCGGAGACGTCGGTCTCCGGCTCCGCTCGGTGCTGTGGCTGGCCTCCACCGGGGCATTCGCCGGATTCCTGGGGTTGCTCGGCGGGGACGCGCTGGATCTGGCCGGCGAGCACGTGTTCCTGATGGTGAGCGCGGGTGTCGCGGCGTACGCCACCGGCCTGTGGGTCGTCGGCCGCACCCCCGTGCAGCAGCTGGCCATGATGGTGGGCCTCATGCTGACCGCTGCGGCGCTCACCAACGAGCTCGAGGTCAATGACGCACTGCCCGGGTTCGCCGTCTGGGGCGTCGCTCTCATCTGGCTGCTGCTCGGCTGGGGCGGCGTACTGGAGCCGAGGCGGCTCGCCATGGCGTTCGGGGCTGCCGGGATGTTCGCCGGCGCGCTGACGACGATCCCGACGCACGCCGGCATCGTCCTGGCTCTCGCGACGTCGGTCGCCGTCGTCGCGACAGCTGTCGTCTTCCGCGACCTGCTGATGCTCGCGGTCGGCGCGCTCGGCACGCTGATGGTGCTGCCGTCCTCCGTCATCGAGCTGTTCCCCGGAGAGCTGGCCGCGCCGATCGTCATGCTCGTCGTGGGCGCGCTGCTCGTCGGGGCCGGGTTGTTCATCGCGCGCCGTCGGCACACCGAGCCACAGGCGGTGACGCCCGCCCATGACTTCTCCGCCGGTACGCCCGTGGCCGCGGTCACCGCGGCCGGGATCGCCGGCGTGGCCGTCGCCGTGGTGATCGTGGTCCTGGCCTTGGTGTGAGGCGAGCCCTCACCTGCGGTAGGAGAGCACGGTCATCATGCCGGCCTCGGCGTGGTAGGCGTTGTGACAGTGCAGCGCCCACTGCCCCGGGTTGTCGGCCTGGAGGTCGACGTCGACACGCTGGCGCGGGCGCACGATGACCGTGTCCTTGCGGGTCCCACCCTGGGACAGCGCGAAGGTGTGGCCGTGCAGATGCACCGGGTGGAACATCATCGAGGTGTTCCGCAAACGCAGCCGGACCCGTTCGCCGGGCGCGACCGCCAAGGCTTCGGTGTCGGGGTACGTCGCTCCGTTGATCGTCCACCGATACGACATCATACCGCCGCCGAGCACGAGGTCCAGGTCCCGGTCGATGCTCCGGGAGTCGAGCCGCACGCTGTCCGCCGCAGCCAGGTCGGTGCCCAGCAGGACCTGCCGGTCGAGCTCGCGAACGGTCGCTCCGGGTGAGGGCGCCGAGCCGGCGCCGGTGCGCACCACCGCCATGCCGGCCCCGGTCTTGCCCTCGGCCCGCGCGATCAACGGGAACACCCCGTCGGAGAGGTCGACGATCACGTCGTAGCGCTCGCCCATGGCGATCAGCAGGGCGTCGGTGGCGACCGGTGTCACCGGGAACCCGTCGGAGTGGGTGACCGTCATCCGGTGGCCGCCGAGTGCGACGCGGAAGGCGGTGTCGGAGCCGGCGTTGACGATCCGGATCCGGGCGCGCTGCCCGGGCCGGCCGGTCAAGGTCACCGGAGCCTGAGGCGTGCGTCCGTTGATCAGGTGGTGCGGGTAGTCGACATCTCCGGCACCGCCGAGCAGGTCGGAGCGCATCCCACCCATCATCCCGCCGTGACCCATGCCCGATGACGAGACCAGGTCTGCGTACACGTCGTCGGGGCTCCGGCCGGTGTCGTCGACCCAGTCGTCGAGAACGACCACCCACTCCTGGTCGTACCCGCCCGACTCCGCGGGGTCCTCGACGATCAGCACGCCGTAGAGGCCGCGATCGAGCTGGACCCCGGTGTGCGGGTGGAAGAAGTAGGTGCCCGGGTCGGCGGTGGTGAACTCGTAGACGAACCTCGAACCGGCGCCGATCGGGTCCTGGGTGATGCCGGGCACGCCGTCCATGTCGTTGCGCAGCGCCAGCCCGTGCCAGTGGACGCTCGTCTCGGCCGGAAGCTCGTTGGCCAGCTCGACCCGCAGCAGGTCGCCGGCCTTCGTCCGCAGCTCGGGTCCGGGTAGCGCGTCGTCGTAGGCCCAGGTCCGCACCGTCCGGCCGCCCAGGTCGACGGCGCTCGGCCGAGCGGTGATCCGCCGGGTCACGACATGCTGGGACGACGTACGCCGCAGCCGCTCGGCCGCACGAACCTCCCTCGCGTCCGGCCCGATGAGCCGGGACGTGGCCGGACCGAGCTCGCCGTCGCAGGAGCTCAGGGCTCCGGCCGCCAGGACGCCGAGGGAGCCGAGCACAAGACTCCGGCGACTGACGTCGGTCGTGGTCCACCGCATGGCTCTGCTCCTCTCGGCCGGCCCCTCCGCGCCATCGTCACAAGCGACCGGGAGCTGACAGCAGGGCACCACGTACCCCGACCAGAGTCCGAAGGTCCGCGGGCGACCAGGACCTTTGCGGCTTGCCATATTACCCCCATGGGGTATGGTCGAGGGATGACGAGCACAGTTGTCCTGGAGGTCTCCGGAGTCCACTGGGCATCGAGCAAGGCGGTCACCGAGTCGGTCCTCGGGCGGCGGCAAGGTGTCCTCGGGGTCGAGGCCAACCCGGTCGCCCAGACGGCGACCGTCACCTTCGACCCGGAGCTGACCGACGTGACGCAGCTGCGCGACTGGATCGTCGAGTGCGGCTACCACTGCTCCGGGCAGTCGGTGCCCGGCCACATCTGCGACCCGCTCGCGTCTCCTGGCGACCACGCCGATCACGCTGACCACGCGGACCACGCGGACCACGAGCACGCCCCGACGATGTCGCCGCACGAGGCGATGGGTCACGGCGGCCACGCGGGCATGTCGATGGCCGACATGGTCCGCGACATGCGCAACCGGTTCCTGGTGGCCCTGGTGCTCTCGGTCCCGATCCTGTTGTGGTCGCCGATCGGACGCGACGTCCTCGGTTTCGAGGCACCGGCGCCGTTCGGGCTGCGCGACGACGTCTTCAGCCTGATCCTGTCGATCCCGGTGGTCTTCTACTCGGCCTGGATCTTCTTCGACGGCGCCTGGCGCGCACTGCGTGCGCGCACCCTCGACATGATGGTGCTGGTCGCGGTCGCGATCGGCGCCGGCTGGCTCTACTCCCTCGGCGTCACCCTGACCGGCGGCGGCGAGGTCTTCTACGAGGCCGCCACCGTGCTGGCCGCGTTCGTGCTGCTCGGCCACTGGTTCGAGATGCGCGCCCGCGGCGGAGCCAACGACGCCATCCGTACGCTGCTGGACCTCGCCCCGCCCCGGGCCACGGTGATCCGGGACGGCCGGCCCGTCGACGTGGCGACCTCCGAGGTTCGGGTCGGAGATCTCCTGCTGGTCCGTCCTGGCGCGAAGGTCGCCACCGACGGCACCGTGGAGGAGGGCGAGTCCGAGGTCGACGAGTCGATGGTCACCGGAGAGAGCCTGCCGGTCCACAAGGCACCGGGCGACGCGGTCATCGGTGCCACCGTCAACGCCGACGGCACCTTGCGCGTGCGTGCCACGAAGATCGGCGCCGACACCGCGCTCGCGCAGATCGTGGCGCTGGTGCAGCAGGCCCAGAACTCCAAGGCGCCGGGTCAGCGGCTGGCCGACCGGGCCGCCTTCTGGCTCGTGCTCGTCGCGCTGGTCGGCGGAGCCGCCACCTTCCTCGTCTGGTGGGCCAGTGGCGCTGCGGTCACGACAGCCCTCCTGTTCGCGATCACGGTCGTGGTGATCACCTGCCCCGACGCCCTCGGGCTCGCGACACCGACCGCCATCATGGTCGGCTCCGGCCTCGGCGCGAAACGCGGGATCCTGTTCAAGAACGCGACCGCCATCGAGACCTCGGCCCGCATCGACACGGTCGTCATGGACAAGACCGGCACCCTCACCAAGGGCGAGCCGGAGGTGACCGACCTCGTCCTGGGCAACGTCCTCGGTGACATCGACCGCACCCGACTCCTCGCCCTGGCCGGCGCCGTGGAGCGCGAGTCCGAGCACCCGCTCGCCCGCGCCGTCGTCCGCTACGTCGACCGGGCCGCCGTCCCGCAGCTGCGCGCGACCGGCTTCCACAACCTCACGGGCATCGGCGCCGTCGCCGAGGTCGACGGACACCGCGTCGCCGTCGGCAACCGCCGCCTGCTCGAGTCCGAAGGCGTCGATGCGGGAGACCTCGGGTCGCGGCGCGACGAGATCGCCGCCGGCGGCCGCACGGCGATCTTCGTCGCCGTCGACGGGCGGGCCGTCGCGGTGATCGGCATCGCCGATGCCGTCCGGGAGACCTCGGCGGCTGCCGTCGCAGCGTTGCACGAGGCCGGAATCCACGTCGTCATGCTCACCGGCGACAACCGCGCGACCGCCGACCGGATCGCCGCCGAGCTCGGCATCGACACGGTCATCGCCGAGGTGCTGCCCGAGGACAAGGCCGACCAGATCACCAGGCTCCAGGCCGACGGCCGGGTCGTCGCGATGGTGGGTGACGGCGTGAACGACTCCCCCTCGCTGGTCCAGGCCGACGTCGGCATCGCGGTGGGAGCCGGGACCGACGTGGCCATCGAGGCCGCCGACGTGGTGCTGATGCGGTCCGACCCGCTCGACGTTCCGGTCGCCCTGGTCATCGGGCGCGGCACGTTGCGCAAGATGCGCCAGAACCTGGGCTGGGCGGTGGGCTACAACGCCATCGCGCTGCCCATCGCAGCCGGCGTGTTCGTACCGGCGTTCGGGCTGATGCTACGTCCCGAGATCGCCGCCCTCTCGATGTCGGGCTCGAGCTTCCTGGTCGCCGTCAACGCGCTCCTGCTGCGGCGCCTGCGGTTGCCGGCGCCCGCAGCCGAAGGCGAGCCTTCTCGCATGGGAGTCGGAGCAGCAACGACTACCGGGGCATAGCCGCTGGCTCGTGCCGAAGCTCTCCGTCGCCGGCCAGCGGCGCCAACGACGGC
Source organism: Nocardioides sp. NPDC051685 (assembly GCF_044453405.1). Taxonomy (NCBI): domain Bacteria; kingdom Bacillati; phylum Actinomycetota; class Actinomycetes; order Propionibacteriales; family Nocardioidaceae; genus Nocardioides; species Nocardioides sp. NPDC051685. The sequence continues at coordinate 874,148 of NZ_JBITCR010000002.1, forward strand.
CCGCGCTGGGCCTCCGCGGCCACGCTCTCGCGCCGCAGGAAGGCACCGAGGTCGGCGATCGTGCTCATCAGCGGTGCCGGGAAGACGACGGTCGTGTTCTTGTCCACCCCGATCTCGACCAGGCTCTGCAGGTTGCGGAGCTGGAGCGCCAGCGGGTGCTCCATCATCGTGTCCGACGCCTGACCGAGCGCCGCGGCCGCTGCCGCCTCGCCCTCGGCGGCGATGATCTTGGCACGCTTCTCCCGCTCGGCCTCGGCCTGCCGGGCCATCGCCCGCTTCATGCTCTCGGGAAGCTGGATGTCCTTGAGCTCGACGAGCGTGACGACGATGCCCCACTCGGTCGTCGTCCGGTCGAGGATCTCCCGGATGTTGGCGTTGATCGCATCCGTCTCCGAGAGGGTCTGGTCGAGGGTGTGCTGACCGACCACGTTGCGCAGCGTCGTCTGTGCGATCTGGTCGATCGCCGTGGTCACGCTCTCGATCGCGACGACCGACTTGACCGGATCGACGACGTGGAAGTACGCGACACCGGCGACGTCGATGCTCACGTTGTCCCTGGTGATGATGCCCTGCGACTGGATGGGCATCGTGACCGTGCGCAGCGTCACCCGCTGCAGCACATCGACCACGGGAATGATCAGCCGCAGCCCCGGCTCACGCACCCCGATCACCTTGCCGAGCCGGAACAGCACCCCGCGCTCGTACTGCCGCACCACCCTGATCGCCAGAGCCAGCACGACGACGAGGATCGCCGCGCCCAGCGCGGCGTAGCCGATTCCACTCATGATCCCTCCTCGGATCTCGTCGGTGCTGCCAGCCTCTCCCCGCGGGCGTCGTGGGTGCAGGTGCACATGGCCCGCGCGGAGGTGACCTTCGGCCTCACGCCGGAAGCCGCCGGACGTACGCCTCGCGGGCTCGGGCCGTACGTCCCGTGACGCCGCAGAAGCAACCGCCTAGCGTCTCAGGGATAGGTCGGTGTTCACCGTCGAGATGGTGCCGGAGGAGATCTGATGGACGAGCCGCTGCTCCGCTTGGAGCACCTGTCCAAGAACTTCGGTGCCGTTCACGCGATCACCGACGTCACCCTCGACATCCCAGCCGGCCAGGTGACCGCGCTCGCCGGTGACAACGGCGCGGGCAAGTCGGTGCTGATCAAGTGCGTCGCCGGGATCCACCGGCCCAGCAGCGGGCGCATCCTGTGGGAGGGCCGGCAGGTCGACCCGCGAACGCCGCGTGAGGCCGCCGACCTCGGAATCGCCACCGTCTACCAGGATCTCGCGCTCTGCGACAACCTCGACGTCGTGCAGAACATGTTCCTCGGGCGCGAGCGACTCCACCACCGGCTGCTCGACGAGGACGACATGGAAGGGGCCGCCAGGGAGACGCTGCGTGGACTCGGCGTGACCACGATCCGCTCGGTGCGGCAGCCGGTCGGCTCCCTCTCCGGCGGTCAGCGCCAGTCGGTGGCCATCGCCAAGTCCGTGCTCTGGCACGCCAAGCTCGTGATCATGGACGAGCCGACCGCAGCCTTGGGCACCGCTCAGACCGAGGTCGTGCTCGACCTGATCCAGCAGCTCGCCGGCCGGGGAATCGGCGTCATCGTGATCTCTCACAACATGAACGATGTCTTCCGCGTCGCCGACCGGATCGCGGTGTTCTACCTCGGCCGCCTCGTCGCCGTGCGCCCGACCACCGAGCTCGACATCCCCAGCGTGGTCCAGCTCATGACCACGGGCACCGACGCCCACTCCTCACCGGTCGCCGCCCCGGTGACCCAGCGGTGACTCCGACCAGTCAGCCTGCTCCAGCCGTACAGCCGTCACCTTGTACTCCGGGCAGTCGGTGACCTCGTCGGTGTTCTCGGAGGTGAGCACGTTCGCGGGCACGTCGGGGAAGTGGAAGCTCATGAAGACCTCACCGGGCGAGACCTCGTCCGTGCGCCGGACGAGGGCGACGATCGATCCGCGCCGGCTGGTGACCCGGACACCCGTGCCCTCGCCCAGGCCGAGGCGGGCGGCGTCGTCGGGATGGATGTCGAGGTGCTCGGCGGCGTCGATCTCGATGTTCGGGGTGCGCCGGGTCATCGTGCCGGCGTTGTAGTGGGCGAGCCGGCGTCCGGTGATGAGGGTGTAGGGGTAGCCGCTGTCCGGCTCCTCGCCGGGCGGCAGCCAGTCCCGTGCGGCCAGCTCGGCCCGTCCCGACGGCGTCGCGAAGGAGTCCCGGTAGAGACGCGCCTCGCCGGGGTCGTCCTCGCCACGGCACGGCCAGTGCAGGCCGCCTTCCCGATCGAGCCGACGGTGGGAGATGCCGGAGAACAAGGGGGCGAGCCGGGCGCACTCGTCGAGTGCCGCCGCCGGCGTTGCCGGGCCCAGGTCGCTGCCCAGCGAGGCGGCGACCGCACGCAGGATGTCGAAGTCCGTACGAGCCGCCCCCGGTGGGGGCAGCGCCGGCCGGACCCGCTGGAACCGCCGGTCGAAGTTGACGAACGTGCCGTCCTTCTCCACGAACGTCGCGGCGGGGAGGACCACGTCGGCGAGTCGTGCGGTCTCGGAGAGGAAGATCTCCTGGCAGACGAGGAGCTCGCACGCCTCCAGGGCAGCCCGGACATGACCGGAGTCGGGGTCGGTCTGCGCGACGTCCTCGCCCATCACGTACAGCGCTCGCACCCGGCCGGCCACCGCGGCGTTGAACATCTCCGGGATCCGCAGGCCGGGACTCTCCGGGACCGCCGTTCCCCAGGCCGCGGAGAAGCGGCGGCGTACGTCGGGGTCCGCGACCTTCTGGTAGCCGGGCAGAAGGTCGGGCAGCGCACCCATGTCGGATGCTCCTTGGACGTTGTTCTGGCCTCGGAGCGGGTTGACGCCTCCGCCGCGGTCGGTGCCCACGGCGCCGCGCAGGATCGCGAGGTTGGCCAGGGTCCGGACGCCGTCGGTGCCGTGAGCGTGCTCGGTCACGCCGAGGCCGTAGACGATGGCCGGACGCTCCGCGCGCCCGTACAGGTCGGCGGCTCGCCACAGCAGCTCGGCGGGGATGCCGCTGATCTGCTCCACGCGTTCGGGCGGGAAGTCCGAGAGCAGCTCACGGAGAGCGTCCAGGCCGTTCGCGCGCGCAGCCAGGAAGTCCAGATCCGCCCAGCCTCCCTCCAGGAGCAACCGGGCGAGACCGTTGAACACGGCGACGTTGGAGCCGGGGCGGCCCCGTAGGTGTACGTCGGCCAGCCCGGCGAGCTCGGTGCGGCGCGGATCGATGACGACGAGGGCAGCGCCGCGTAGCGCCGCCTGCTTGATCCGCGCACCGATGACCGGATGGGCCTCGGTCGTGTTGCTGCCGGCGATCAGGATCATGTCGGCGCCGTCGATGTCGTCGGCGCTGTTGGTGCCCCCGGAGAGACCGAAGGCCGCGGTCAGGCCCGCCGCCGACGGCGCGTGGCAGATCCGTGAGCAGTTGTCGACGTTGTTGGTGCCGATGACGGTCCGCATCAGCTTCTGCATCAGGTAGTTCTCCTCGTTGGTCGCCCGGGCCGAGGAGATCGCGGCGATCGCGTCCGGACCATGACTGCCGCGGATCCGGGTCATCTCCGAGGAGACGTACGAGAGCGCGGTCGGCCACGAGACCGGTTCCAGCCGGCCGTCCCGACGCAGCAGCGGTGTGGTCAGCCGCTCCGGAGAACGGACATAGGCGTGGGCGAAGCGGCCCTTGACGCAGGCATGGCCCCGGTTGACCGCGCCGTCGAGCGCCGGTGTCACCGACTCGACCTGATCGCCCGCCGTGTGTACGTCCAGGGTGCAGCCGACCCCGCAGTAGCCGCACGTGGTCCGGGTGATCCTGGTGTCCGGGGCCGCCTCGGCTGTCGTCGACCGTGGCGAGATCGCCCCGGTGGGGCAGGTGTCGACGCAGCCTCCGCAGCTGACGCAGGCCGAGTCGACCCAGGGGCCTCCGGCTCCAGCGGTCACGGTGGTCTCCGCACCACGACCGACCAGCGTGAGCGCGAAGGCGCCCTGAACCTCGTCGCACATCCGCACACACCTGCCGCACGCGACGCACAGGTCACGGTCCAGGAGCAGGTAGGGATGGGAGTCGTCGGAGGCCAGGCCGCGTCCGTCGCGGCCGAAGGCGTCGGCGCCGACTCCGAGACCTCGGCACAGGTCGGCGAGCTCGGAGGGCTGGTCCAGCGCTCGACCGGGCAGCCGCTCGACGGTGAGCTCGAGCAGGAGGCGAGCCTGCTCGGCCAGATCGGGATCGTCGGTGTGGATCTGCATCCCCTCGCGCGCAGGGGTGAGGCATGCGGCGACCGGTGTCCCGTCGGCGCGCACCATGCACAGCCGGCAGACGCCCTGCGGGCTGAACCGGTCGTCGTGGCAGAGCGTGGGCACGGCGGCTCCGGCGGCCCTCGTCGCATCCAGCACCGAGGCCCCGTCCGGGACCGTCACCGGTCGGCTGTCGACTCTCAGGTCCATGACCTCACCCCCACCGCACCGCGGACAGGCTGCGGATCGCGGCGGGGACCCGGCGGCCGAAGGCGCACAGGCTCGCCTGCTCCATCGTGCCGAGCAGGGCGTCGTCGAGGGCTGTCGTCTGCGGGTCGGCGGCGCCCCGACGCGTACCCTCACGGCAGGGAGTGCACGCCCCGCAGCTCTCGCTCGCGGCGAACCGCCACAGATGCTGCAGGAGCGCGGCGTGCGAGGTCCGGTCGTCGACTGCGACCATGCCTCCGTGGCCCAGCGACACCCCAGCCGCTTCCAGCTCCGAGGCCAGCAGCGGGACGTCGAGCTGGTCCGGCCCCAGGAACCCGCCCAGCGGACCTCCCATCTGCACCGCGCGCAACACCGCCCCGCCTCGGAGGCCACCACCGAGATCCTCGACGATCGCCCGCAGCGGAGTGCCGAACTCGACCTCGAACACGCCCGGACGGAGGAACCGCTCGTTGAGACTCACCAGCAGGGTGCCGGTCTCGGCACCCCTGCCGAGGCGCGCATAGACCGCCCCGCCCCCGGCCACCACGGCCGGCACCGCCGCCAGCGTCTCGACGTTGTTCACCGCGGTCGGACGTCCGAGCAGGCCCTGCTGGGTCGGGTAGGGCGGGCGCGCCGTGACCGTGCCCCGCAGCCCGGCGAGCGAGCGCAGCAGCGACGTCTCCTCCCCCGCGACGTACGACCCGTGTCCGGAGACGACGGTGACGTCGAAGTCGAGGCCGCTTCCGTGGATGTCGGCCCCCAGGTGCCCCGCTGCCCGGGCCTCGGCGGCGGCCCGGCTCATCGAGGCGTGGGCACGCGGGTACTCCGAGCGTACGTAGACGTATCCCGACGAGGCGCCGCAGGCCAGGCCGGCCAGGGCCAGCCCCTCCAGGACCAGGTCCGGGTGAGACTCCATCAACATCCGGTCCGCGAACGAACCGGGGTCGCCCTCGTCACCGTTCGCCACCACGAACCGGGGGCCGCCGTCGTTCGAGGCCGTCACCGACGCCCACTTGCGGGCCGTCGGGAACCCCGCGCCGCCGCGACCGCGCAGCCCGGCCCGGTCGACCTCGTCCCGGACCCGTTGAGCCCCATCGGCCGCGCCCACCATCGCCGGCCACACCTGCCACGACGCTCGCCGCTCGTCCAGCAGCACCGACCGTTCCCCGGGCACCACGGGGAGGGGTGGGTCCTGCGGCTCCTCCCGCCCGGCGAGCTGCCCGGCCAGGCCCGGGCCGACGCGGGGAAGGTCACCGTCGAGCGCAGCGGGGCCGCCATAGCAGTAGCCGAGGCAGTGCACCGCCTGTAAGGACACGCGGCCGTCGGCCGAGCACTCGCCGACGCCCACCCCCAAGGCCGCCTCGACCTCCTCGACGTGGCGTCCGCCGGAGGCGACGAAGCAGCCGGTCCCGGTGCACAGCCGCACATGCCGGTCGCCACGAGGCGCCCGGGTGTCGGCGAAGTAGGTCGCCGCGCCGTAGGCCGCCGCCTCGGGACGGCGGCCGCCGCGCAGCAACAGCTCCTCGACCGGTCTGGGCGACCTGTCCATACCCGGAGACCCCGCGCCACGCCTCATCGGAGCGCGTTCCCGACATCGCTTCGCGGACCCAGCACGGTGGCGATCGCGATCTCCACGGTCTCCGCGACGGAGCCACCGGTGTCGATCGTGACGGCGCCCGGCCAGGGCCTCTCGGCACGCCTCAGGTTGGCCGCGACCATGTCGTCGGCATCCGAGATGTCGACGCGAGCGGCGATCCGGGCTGCCGCCACCTCGGGGGCGACGTCACAGCGCAGGACCGTGAGAGTGCCGTACGCCGCGCGCGCGGTGTTCTCCACGAGGACCCGATGTTCCGGGTCCGTCCAGGACGCGTCGAGCACGACGGACTCTCCGTGGGCCAGCAGCGTGGTCGCGCGCTCGAGCAGCTCGGCGTAGGTCCGTGCCGTCCACGCCGGGTCGTAGATGCCCTCCTGCCACCCGGCCGCCGCGTGGTGCTCGGGGTCGATGCCGGCCAGCTCCTTGCGCAGCCGGTCGCTGCTGAGCACCACCATGCCGAGCCGGTCGGCAAGACCTCGTGCCAGGGTCGACTTCCCGGTTCCCGGAGACCCACCGACGGCGATGAGCCTGATCTCACCGCGGCGCAGGTGGTCGCGGGCGAGCTCTGCGAGACGTACGGCCTCCGCGGTTGCCGCGCCGGCTTCCTGACGGGTGTGAGCCTGCTCGGCACGGAGGGCCGTCACCTTGGCCCGCATGAACGCGCGGTAGGCGATGTAGTGGTCCGCGAGGGAGTCGGGGTAGGTGTCGGCGCCGAACTCGCCGTAGGCGGCCATCAGCTCCGCCGCGAGATGGGGCCCACCGAGCCGTTCGAGGTCCATCGCCAGGCAGGCGACGTCATCGAGACCGTCGAGACGGCGCAGGCGGTCGTCGAACTCGAGGCAGTCGAGGATGCGCGGGCCGTCGGGCAGACAGAAGATGTCATCGGCGAGGAGATCGCCGTGGCCGTCGACGACTCGCCCGGCGCCGGCCCGCTCGGCCAGCAACGGCTCACGGCCGTCGAGGTAGGAGCTGCTGAGGCGGTCGACCTCGTCGACGAGAGCCTCGTCGAGGAGCGTGCCTCGGAACCGGGCGACCTCGTCCAGGTTGTGCCGCCAGCGCGACCGGAGCGCCGGCATGCCGCCCTCGGCCACGATCTCGGGTCCTCGCTCGGCGCGGGCGTGGAAGGCGGCCATGACCCGCGCGATCCTGCGCACCTCCCCCGTGACGGGCTTTCCTCGGCGCACCAGCGTGGCGAGACGCCGCTCGTCGGGCATGCGCCGCATCACGATCGCCGGCTCGGACGAGCCGTCCGCCAGTGGCAGCTCGGTCAGCCCCACGTACACGTCCGCCGCGAGCCGGCGGTTGAGCTCCAGCTCCCGACGACAGACCTGGCGCCTGACCTCCGGCTCGCGAAAGTCCAGGAACGCCAGGTCGACGGGCTTCTTCAGCTTGTACGCAGTCTGCCCGACGAACACGACGAGCCCCGAGTGGGTCTCGCGCAGCCCTCCGTACGCCTCACCATCGATCCCCACCAGCATCGGTTCGGTCGCGGTCACGACGGCACCGCGGTTCTGGTCGGGCCGTTCGTCTCCAGGACCGCGACACCCCGCACCCGGTCCTCGGCGAGGTCGGCGAGCGCCTGGTCGGCGTGGCCCAGGGAGTAGCGGGTGACCTCGGCGTGGAGCCCCAGCCGGCCGGCGAGCCTGAACAGCTCGACCCCGTCGGACCGGGTATTGGAGGTGACGCTGGTGAGCGTGCGTTCGCGAAAGAGATGGTGCTGGTAGTCGAGCGGCGGGATGTCGGAGAGGTGGATACCGGCCACCGCACAGGTGCCACCCGCCTCGAGGCCGGCGAGCGCCTCGCGTACGACCTCACCGGCCGGCGCGAACACGATCGCCGAGTCGAGCGGCGGGACGTCACCGCCAGGCTCGACCGCGGTGACGGCGCCGAGATCCAGCGCCAGCCGGCGCGCCTCAGCTCCGCGGGTGACGACGTGCACCTCGGCGCCCTGATGGATCGCGATCTGCGCGGTCAGGTGGGCGCTCGCCCCGAACCCGTAGAGCCCGAGCCGGCCGCCGGGTGGCAGCGAGGAGCGGCGCAGCGCCCGATAGCCGATGATCCCCGCGCACAGCAGCGGCGCCGCCTGGAGCGGAGTCAGCGACTCCGGGATCAGGTAGGTGTAGTCGATCGGCGCGACGGCGTACTCGGCGTAGCCGCCGTCGGCGTCCCACCCGGTGTAGCGAGACTGCTCGCAGAGGTTCTCGGCGCCGCTGCGGCACCATCGGCACCGACCGCAGGTGGAGCGCAACCACGGCACCCCGACCCGGGCGCCGACCTCGGGCGCGCCCACCTCGTGGTCGCCGCGGGCCAGGACCCGGCCCACGATCTCGTGTCCGGGCACCACCGGGCTGCGGTGGCGGGGAAGATCACCGTCGATCACGTGCAGGTCGGTCCGGCACACGCCGCACGCCTCCACCGCGATCAGGACCTCCCCGGGGTCCGGCTCGGGAACATCGATCTGGCCGGCCGACAGGCGGCCCCCACCTGTCGTACGCCACCCGAGCATCTTCGCCATCAGGTGCTCCCGCCGGACCCGACCGGCCCGATCGGCGGGGACAGTCGCCTCAGGTCGGGGTCGGGCGCCTGCGCCGCCGGGTGCAGGCGAACCTTCGCGTCCACTACCGAGACACCGCGTTCGTGGACGATCACCGGGTTGAGGTCGATCTCGGCGATCTCGGGAATGTCCTCGGCGAGGCGGCCGAGGCAGACCAGCAGGTGCTCGACGGCAGCGGCGTCCGGCGGCGGGGCACCGCGATAGCCGGACAGGAGCGGCGCGGTACGCAGCTCCGCGAGGGCCGAGGCGGCATCGGCGCGGCTGAGCGGGGTGAGCCGGAAGCTGCGGTCACCGATCAGCTCGGTGTAGATGCCGCCGTAACCGACCATGACCAGTGGCCCGAAGACCTTGTCGTGCGTGACGCCGGCGATCAGCTCGATCCCGGCGCCGACCTGCCGCTGGACGAGAAGGCCGGGGTGATCGACAGGGACGCCGAGCAGCTCCTGCGCGACGGCGCGCACCTGGTCCGGACCGGTGAGCCCCAGGCGTACGCCTCCCACATCGGTGCGGTGGGCGATGTCCGGGTCGGCGATCTTGACCGCGACCGGATAACCCACCCACGTGGCGGCGTCGACCGCCTCCTCGACGCCGCCGGCGACAACACTCGGCAGGACACCGATCCCGTAGGCAGCGAGCAGCTGCCGTACGTCGGGCTCCGCGAGCCGGCCACCCGCGGGCATCGCCCGCAGTGTCCGGACGACCACGTCGCGAGCCGCTGCCCGGCTGCCGGCCGCCGTCTCGGCGACGGGGACGCGCGGTGCCGCCCGCCACTCCGCATAGGTGGCGATCGGGCCGAGTGCGCGGGCGGCGTCCTCGGGGAACGCGAAGACCGGCACATGGTGGCTCCCCGCCCTGATCGGCCGGCTCGGACCCTGCGTGTCGAGCATGACCGCGACGGTGGTGACCGGCAGGGCCTGTTCTCCCGGGCCGGCACGCAACGACGTGCGCAGGGCGCGTGCGAAGGCCGCATACGAGAGCGCGGGGAGCGGCGTACGCATCACGACCAGCATGTCGACCTCACCGCTGCGGGCGACGGTCGAGACCACCTCCGCGTACGCCTCCCAGCCGACACCCGATCCCAGGTCGACCGGCATCCGCTCCGAGGACGCATCGGGCACGATCTCGCGGATCCGCGCCATCGTCTCGGCGCTCAGCGTGGCCAGGCTCAGACCGACGCTCTCGCACGCGTCGGCAGCCAGGACGGCCGGACCGCCCGCATTGCTGATGATCCCGACCCGCCGCCCAGCCGGCAGCGGCTGGTTGGCCAGCACGCTGGTGGTCTGCAGCAGCTGCTCGAGGCCCTGGACGCCGATGACTCCGCACTGCTGGAAGAGCGCGTCCACCGCGGTCGAGGACGTGACGGCCGAGGCGGTGTGGCCGATGGCCGCCTGCCGCCCGGCGTGGCTGCTGCCACCGATCAGGGCGACGATCGGCTTGCGTGCGGCGAGCCGTCGGGCCAGCCGCGAGAACTTGCGCGGATTGCCGAAGGACTCCAGGTAGAGCGCGACGACGTCGGTGGCATCGTCCTCGGCGGCGTACATGAGCAGGTCGTTGCAGCTGACGTCGGCCTTGTTGCCCGCGGAGATGAGAGCCGACAGCCCCACGCCTAGCTCTTCGGCCCGCTGCAGCACGGCGATGCCCACCGCGCCGGACTGCGCCATAAGCGCCACTCGCCCGTGTCCTGCGGAGGTGGGTGAGAAGGTGGCGTCCAGACGGATATCGGGGTCGGTGTTGGCGACGCCGAGGCAGTTGGGGCCCACCACGCGCATCCCCGCTCGGCGGGCGATCGCCAGCATCTCGTCCTGACGACGACGCCCGTCGGGACCGGCCTCGGCGAAGCCGGTGGAGAGGATCACCAGGTCACGTACGCCGCTCTCGGCACACTCGCGCACCACCTGCAGCACCTGGGCCGCCGGCACCGCGATGATCGCCATGTCCACCGGGGCGACCTCGCGGATCGAGCCGTGGCACTTGAGCCCGAGCAGGTAGTCGCAGTGCGGGTTCACGGGGTGGACCTTGCCGGTGAACCCGGCCCGCAGCAGGTTGCGTACGACCTGGTGGCCAGGGTGGTCCTCCTGACGGCTGGCGCCGATCACGGCCACCGAACCCGGCCGCAGCAGGGCCCGGATGGAGTCGGCGTCGGCCCGCTGCTCACGGGTGCTCATCGCCTCCAGGACACGCTCGGTGAGCCGGATCGGGAACCGCACCTCGACGGTCTCCTGGTGTGAGGTCGAGGTGACCTCGAACCCGACATGGTGCAGGACGTCGAACACGTCAGCGTTGTCGGCCAGCACGTACGCGACGAGCTCGGTCATGTCCGCTTCCGTCGCGGCGACGGCCAGGTGCTCCAGGAGCAGGGTCGCCAGGCCGCGGTGGGCGTGCTGGTCGGCGACGACCAGGCTGAGCTCCGCCGTCCCACCGCCGGTGCTCGTGGCGCTCGCGAGCGCGACGATCCGGCCGTCGACGACCGCGACCTTCGCGACCGCGTCCCCGCGGGTCAGCTGCGGCAGCAGCTGGTCGACGAAGTGCGCGCTGTCGAAGTGGCCGACGTGGAAGAACCGCCGGTAGCGGCCGAGGTCCGAGAGCTGGAGGTGCAGGTCCACCAGCTGGTCCCGGTCCTCCGGAACCGCATCACGTACGCGGGCGATCGTGCCGTCCCGCAGGAGCACGTCCACCCCGGATGATCTCTCCACGTCTGCCTCCGTCTTCGCGGTCACCGCGCTACCTCCTGCTGCCGATCCATGGGCCATGTCCACCAGCGAACCGCCAAGAGCCCACCGGCCTGCAGAGAACCGAGTCCGAAGGCTCGGGGCCTTTCGTCCTTGAGGCGAGGCGTGCTCGGACGGATCGCCTCAACCTGCGAGGATCCGGCGACGAAGCGCCCACGACCCCGCCACGAAGAGACCGGCCGCGAACGCGGCGAGCACGCCCAGCTCGGGAAGGATGTCGAGCACCGTGCCGTCGTGGCGCACCAGGGTCGCGAAGGCGTCGGCCGCCCACGCGTGCGGGGTCAGATGGGCGACGGTGAGCAGCGTGGGCGAGTAGAACTCGAGCGGCATCATCGAACCGCCGAGAGCGGAGATGCCGAGTCCGAGCAACAGGCCGACCGCGGTGGACTGCTGGGTGTTCGTGGCAGCGGCTCCAAGCACCATGCCGGCACCGCCGGCGACCGAGGCGAACAGCAGCATCACCAGCGCTGCGGCGATCGGATCTCCCCAGGAGACACCGAACAGCACGGCGGCCCCGATCATGATGACCAGGCCCTGGACGACCGCGATGGCCACGCGCCCGAGCGCCTCCCCCGCCACGATCGTCGAGGCCCGGGTGGGCGTGGCGAGCATGCGCCGGGAGACCCCGAGCCGCCGGGTCTCGATCAGCGACGCGGCCGTCGTCATGGACGTCACGAAGGTGAACAGCAGCAGCTGGCTGCTCGCCCCGAGGTCGAAGCGGCCGAAGTCCTCGGGAAACGGCGCTGCCCCGACCGTGGTGGTCGAGACGCCCACGTCGGCGACCCGGTCCGCGAACGCGTCCCCGCGGTCGAGGTTCGCCCGGAAGTCGCCGCCGAGCTCGTGCTGCAGCGTCCTGGCCACCCGGTATCGCGCCGCCTGGTCGTCGACGACGGCACGGACGATCATGCCGATCTGCTGAGCACTCCGGTCGGACCTGGACAGGTACTGCAACGCGGTCTCGTCCCCGCTCGTGAGACGGGCGTCGTACGTCTCCGGGATCACGACCGCCGCCTCGACGTCGCCTCCTTCGACCGCCGAGACGGCCGCGGCCCGATCATCGAGGCGGATCACCTCGATGCCCTCGGCGTCCTCGAAGGCAGCCACCAGGTTGTCCGCGAGCGCGCCGGTGGCGGGCTCCACCACGCCGAGCCGGGGCTCGTACGTCCCACCGAATGCGATGCCCAGCACCGTGATCATCAGCAACGGGAAGAGCACGAAGAAGAAGGCGCTGGTGCGGTCCCGCAGGGAGCGTCGCACGTTCGTCCACGCGATCGTGAACGCGGTCATGGCGCCAGCACCCGCCCGATCCGCAGCAGCGCGACGCCCGTCGTGACCGCGGCCATGCCGAGCAGCACCGCGACGGACGGGAGTGCCTGGACGGCTCCACCACCGCCCGCGAGGGCGCCCAGACCACCCAGGAACCACGCATGCGGTGTCACCAGACTGAGGTTCGCGATCACCTCACCGGCCTGACGTACCGGGAAGAACGAGCCACCGAGCAGCCCCAGGGAGACCGCGACGACGGCCTGCCAGGTCCCTGCCTGCTCGGAGGTCTTGGCCAGCGAGGCGATGACGGAGGTGATGCCGGTTCCGGCCAGCACGCCGGCGACGACCAGCAGCGCCACCCCCAGCGGATCGCCCCAGTCCGCGCCGAGCATCAGCGTGCTGGCGACCATCAGGACCGTCAGGCTGACGATGCCGAGCACGATGCTGGTGAGCAGCTTCCCGACCAGGATCGCCCATCGCGGCACCGGTGCGGCCAGCAGCCGCGCCAAGGTGCCCTCGCCTCGCTCGTCGATCAAGGAGGAGACCCCGAACTGCACGGTGAACAGCAGGAAGAAGACCGCCATCGCGGCCGCGAAGTAGGTCTTCACGTCGAGCACTCGGGTGGTCGCCGAGACGTCGTCGATCGTCACGGGTGGGACCCCGTGCACGGTCTCCTGCGCGACCCGCTCGATCTCGGCCGGTGCCACTCCGGGCCGCGCGGCCCCGACCGCGGCCGCCGCCACCCGGGCTGCGTCGAGACCTCCGACGTAGGACCGGGCGACCGAACGCGCCACCGTGGTAGCCGTCGGCGCGTCGGCGCTGCCCACCACCCGCAGCTCGGCGGGACGGGGGCTCGCGACGTCCGCGGCGAACCCGGGCGGCAGGACGAACGCCACGTCCAGGTCCCCCTCGCGGACACCGGCCCTGGCCTCCGCCTCCTCGAGCTCGCTCACCTGGGCGACGCCCTGCGCTTCCAACGCGCCGAGGACGTCGTCGGTGAAGGTGCGGGACACCGCTGTGTGGTCCTGGTCGACGACGGCGTACGCGAAGGCCCGCGGCGTCGCGGCCGGCCCGAACAGCAGACTGAAGATCGCGGTGAGCACGAACGGCACCACGATCGCGAGCACGAAGGCGGACCGGTCTCGGACACGCTGTCGCAGATCCTTGGCCGCGATCTGGAGGGCGGGATGCATCCTCAGTCCCGCAGCCGCTTACCGGTGAGCTGGAGGAAGACCGTCTCGAGGTCCGGCTCCTCCGCGGTGACCGAGCGAACCGAGCCATGTGCCGCCGCCACCTGGATGACCTGCGGGAGCGCCGACTCCGCGTCTTGCACGAGCACGTCGACCACGTCGTCGACTCCGCTGACCCCGCCGGTGATCGGGAGCGCGCGCAGGGCCGCGGCCGCACCGGTCGGGTCCCCGTCGAGGGTGAGGCGGATGTGTTCGGACTCGCCGAGCCGCGCGGTCAGCTGCCGCGGCGTCCCTTCGGCGACCAGGCGGCCGAGGTCCATGATCGCGACCCGGTCGCAGAGCCGCTCGGCCTCCTCCATGTAGTGGGTCGTGTAGAGGACGCCCATCCCTTCGGTGCTGAGTCGCTCGACGCTGTCGAGGATGGCGTTGCGGCTCTGCGGGTCGACGCCCACCGTGGGTTCGTCGAGCACCAGCAGACGGGGCCGGTGGATCAGGCCGACCGCGATGTTGAGCCTGCGCTTCATGCCGCCGGAGTACTTCTGGACGCGGTCGCCGGCACGGTCGGCCAGCCCGACGATGTCGAGGACCTCCGCGACGCGGCTGCGCGCCTCACGGCGGCCGATCCGGTACAGGGAGGCGAAGAAGAAGAGGTTCTCCCGGCCGGTCAGGTCGGGGTAGAGCGCAACGTCCTGAGGGACGTAGCCGATATCCGCCTTAGCCCTGAGCGCACCGGGATGCATCTCGAGACCGTCGACCAGGATCGACCCGGAGTCGGCCGCGAGCACTCCCGACACCATAGAGATGACGGTTGTCTTGCCGGCTCCGTTGGGCCCGAGGAGGCCGTACGTCTCCCCGCGCTCGATCCGGAACGAGATCCCGTCCACCGCTCTGACCGACCCGAATGACCGGGCCAGGTCGGTGCACCGAAGCACCTCCTGCGTCCTCACCGGCGCGGCGTCGGCCGCGCGCAGCGAGGAGGCCTCGACGTTCATGGCGTCTCGGGCGCCGGCGGGACCACCTCGACGGGGCAGCTGGACTCGCGCAGCAGAGCGTGGCCGGTGCCACCCATACGGCGCAGCGGGAAGGCGTGCCCGCGCCGGCCGATGACGAGAAGCGCCGCGTCCTTCGATACCTCTGTGACGATCTGGGCGGCCTGGCCGCGGCGTACCTCGATCCAGGCGTCGACCCCGGCAGAGTTCGGGACCAGCTGTCGTGCCCGTTCGAGGGTCTGCATCAGCCGGTGCCGTGCGTCCGCCAGCACGCCGGCCGCGTCCAGCTGTCCCAGCGTCGACTCGTAGTAGACGGCCGGGACCTCCCAGGAGTGGACGATCACCAGGCCGCCGTCACGGTCCACCGCCTCTCCGAGGGCCCGGACGACGAGCTCGGTCGAGGCATCGCAGTCCGCGACCGCGACGACCACCATGCGGGTGTCCCGCTCGGCAGGCCAGTCGGCCGGCACGACCACGACGGGCACCGGCGCGCGCGAGGCGACCCGGCCGGTCACCGAGCCCGTCACGATGCGGGCCAGGCCGTGGTGGCGCTCGTCGCCGAGCACCACCATCGCGGATTCGGCTGCCGCGTGCACGAGCTCGGTCACCACTCCGCCGTCGCGGAGCGTCGAGGTCACATGCTCCGCCCCGACGATCTCGGCGGCTTCCTTCTCCGCGTGGGCCAGCGCGGTCGCACCGGCCTCGCGGATCTGGTCCGCCAGGCCCGTATAGCCGTACGGGTAGAAGACGCCGGTCGCGATGGCGAGGTCGACCACGTGGACGAGCCACAGGTCAGCACCGCTTCGGCGGGCTCTGCCCGCCGCGTAGCGGACTGCCGCCCGGCCGCCCTCTCCCCCGTCGACAGCGACCATGATCCGCTCACGCTCGGACATCTGCCCTCCTCATGGGCTCGGCACCTCCGGCCGGCCCGGCGTCTCCACTGTCGTCGGACCGGCCGCGCAGCGGTCAGGGTCATCGGTGCCGCGAGCGGAGGACCTAGGTCCGCTCGGCGCCACGAGTCCGGCCGGGCACCGACCGCTTCCCCCGCCGGAGGCCGGGACGGATGTCTGCTCGCCCGGGGACCAATGGACCTGCGGCACGCCACTGCCGTCGTGAAGAGTCGAGCGAAGGGACTCGAGCGTGGCCCGAAGGAGGAGACCTTGACCGCTGGACAGGCCGAGAGCGATGTGACCGACGAGCAACACGGGTTGACCTCGGGCGATGCCGCAGCCGTGCTCGCCCGTGTCGGACCCAACGAGCTCCCCCGTCCGCCGCGGCGCCCCTGGTGGCGGCTCCTGGTCGCCCAGCTCACCCACTTCTTCGCGGTGCTGCTGTGGGGCGCCGCCGCGCTCGCCCTGCTGGCCGGGATGCCGACCCTCGCCCTGGCGATCGCGGTCATCGTCCTGCTCAACGGCGTGTTCGCGTACGCCCAGGAGCACCGCGCCGACCAGGCCGCCCAGAAGCTGGGGTCCTTGATGCCGGCCGACACGCGAGTGATCCGGGACGGCCGGACCCAGGAGGTTCCGGCGTCCCAGGTGGTCCCGGGGGATGTCGTCCTGCTCGAGGCCGGAGACCGGGTGCCTGCCGACGGTACGCTCCTGCGCAGCGAGGAGGTCGCTGCCGACGAGTCGATGCTCACCGGCGAGAGCGTGCCCGTACGCAAGCCGGTGGGCGCCGTCGTCCGGGCTGCCACGTTCCTGGTCCAGGGCAGCGGGCGGGCCGTGGTCACGGCCACCGGCGCCCGGACCGAGGTCGCGTCCATGGCCGGGCTCATCGCCGGCGCCCACCGGCCGCCGAGCCCGCTGGCCCGCGAGCTCGACCGGCTGGTCAGGATCATCGCCGTCGTCGCGCTGACGGTGGGAATCGTGCTGGGCGTGGTCTCCCTGCTGCTCGGCGGCACCGCGACCGGCGCCCTGCTGTTCGCCGTCGGCGTCAGCGTCGCGCTCGTCCCCGAGGGGCTGCTGCCCACCGTCACGCTGTCTCTCGCCCGGGGCGCGCAGCGGATGGCGGAGAGCAAGGCGCTGGTGCGGCATCTGGAGGCGGTGGAGACGCTCGGGTCCACCACGTTCATCTGCACCGACAAGACCGGTACGCTGACGCGCAACGAGATGACGGTGGTCGAGCTCTGGACGCCGGACGGGCGCGTGGTCCCGCAGGGGGTGGGCTACGAGCCCACGGGGACCGTGTCCGGCGGGCCGGCCGCGCTACGCGTCGCGGCCGAGGCCGCTGTCGCGGCGCGGGCCTGCGTCACCGGGCGAGCCGTCCTCCAGGACGGCATCTGGCAGCCGTCGGGCGACCCGATGGAGGTCGCCATCGACGTCGTGGCCGCCCGGTTGGGCACGGACCCGGCGGAGGCGACGATCCACGTCCCGTTCGTCACGGAGCGGCGCTTCAGCGCCGCCGTCGTCGCGGGTCGGAGCTACTTCATGGGCGCTCCGGAGCGGATCCTGCCCAGCTGCGGGGAGGCGGAAGGCTCAGCCACCGAGGTCCTCGACACCTATGCCGACGAAGGACGGCGCGTGGTCGCCGTCGCCCGCTCCGCCGGTCACCGCCGGCCCACCACCCCCGACGAGCTCGCCCGCCTCCTGGACGAGCCCTTGGAGCTGCTGGCGCTGCTGGCCATCGAGGACCCTCCGCGGGACGGCGTACGCGAGGCGCTGGAGTCGTGCCGCACCGCGGGCATCCGGGTGGCCATGATGACCGGCGACAACGGGCGTACCGCTGCGGCGATCGCCACGGAGGTCGGCCTGCTGCGGCCGGGCGGCGTCGTCGTCGAGGGCGACCGGCTGCCGACCGACGACACCGCGCTGGCGGACCTGCTCGACGATCCCCGGGGCGCAGTCGTCGCCCGGGTCACCCCGGCCGACAAGCTCAGGATCGCCAACGCGCTCCGGCTGCACGGTCACGTCGTCGCGATGACCGGCGACGGGGTCAACGACGCCGCTGCGCTGCGCGGCGCCGACGTCGGCGTCGCGATGGGGCTCAGCGGCAGCGACGTGGCACGGGATGCCGCCGACCTGGTGCTGCTCGACGATCACTTCGCGACCATCGTCAAGGCGATCGAGCTCGGGCGGGCGACCTACGCCAACATCCGCCGGTTCCTCACCTTCCACCTGACCGACAACGTGGCCGAGCTCGCTCCGTTCGCCGTGTGGGCGCTCTCGGGCGGTTCGATCCCGGCCGCGATCGGCGTGCTCCAGATCCTTGCGCTGGACATCGGCACCGATATGCTCCCGGCACTCGCACTCGGGGCGGAGCCACCCAGCAGGCGCACGATGGCGGGTCCCCGGAGCGAGGAGCGGGTGGCCAGCGGATCGGTGCTGCGTCGCGCGTTCCTGGTGCTGGGACCGATCGAGGCGGTCACCGCCGTCGCCGCCTTCCTCTGGGTCCTGACCAGCGGAGGCTGGGGGCTCGGCGAGACCCCCGGTACCACCTTGCTCAGCCAAGCGTCGGGGACGGCGTTCGCGGTGATCGCGGTCGGCCAGGTCGCCAACGCGTTCGCCTGCCGCAGCGAGTCCCGGCCGGCATGGCGTGTCGACCCCCGCCGCAACCCGCTGGTGGTGGCCGCCGTCGCGGTCGAGCTGGTCCTGCTCGCGGGATTCCTCGGCCTGCCATGGCTCTCCGAGACGCTCGGCGGCAGCTGGCCCTCGGGCGAGGGCTGGTTGTGGGCGCTCGGGTCCGGGTTCGCCCTCCTGCTCGGCGACAGGGTCCACAAGGCCTGGCGCAACGCCCGCCGGGCAAGCAAGCGACCGCAAGAAGGATCAGCTGCGCCGACCAGCCCGCCGCCCACCAGCTGAACGACCCCAGGGTCCTAGCGACGTAGGCCGCTGGCCTAGGCCAGGCCGCGCAGGGACGCGTTCAGGATTCAAAGATGCTGGCAGGACGGTGGGGTCGCCACAGGGTTTGCATCGGGTGGACATTCCATCTCACGCGGCCCGTCGCCGGTGTGCGCGAGGGCGGCGCAGCGATCCAACCGTCCGGGCCGCAATGCAGTCTCCCGCCGGCACGGGTCACCTTCTCGGGGTCAACCGAGCCGCGACTGAGATAGAAGTGCCACCGCACTGGCCCCGGTTCCAGGAGGGTGTCGAACCTCCTACCCGGCCTCGCGACCGCCGTGGGGCACCGGTTGGTCAGGGCAGCGTTGAGCGCCACGCCCGGGTGGGCGGGCAGGTCGAGGACCTCGAACAACTGGGTGGTGAATGCGATCTCGAACTCGCCCCAGTTCTGTTCGGCCTCGTCGGACGTTCGGATCGGTTCCTCGTCGAGCAGGTGCGGCTGCGCGCAGGTGTCGCCGCACTGGCAGCGGCCATTGCGTGGTGCGGCGAGCCTGACCGCGGGCCAGCCGCGGGCAAGGTACTCGGCTGCGATGCGGGCCAACCGCTTCGGCGGCTGCGGCATCACTCCGACCCGCGGGGTCACGACGCGACCGTTCCGACCGCCAGCCACAACGTCGAGGCGGGCACCAGCTCCGGGTGCTCGTCGGCAGCGCGTGCGCTGGCGAGCGCTGTCTTCAAGGGGCCTTGGTTAGTGAGGGTCTGGGGCCAGTCGGCGGGGTTGGGGAAGTGGGCGTCGATCACGATGCCGAGCCATCCACCAGGGCCGGTCAGCCCAAGGATCGCGATGTTGGTCAGGCCGGCGCTCGACATCTCGTCGGTCAACTCTGGGATCGTCGTGTAGTACGTCGCGGGTGAGACCCGGTCGTTGCGGTCGCTGAACCCGGCGGCCTCGATGTCCTCGATGACCGGCCGCCGCTCCAAGAACTGGTTCGCCAAGGTCGCGCCCAGCAAGTTGGCGTGACGGTTGAACGCCACCGCGGCGACCAAGCCGCCTGGCCGGACCACCCGTGCAGCCTCGAGGAGAGCGGCGCGACGGTCCTCCGGGTCGGTCAGGTGGTAGAGGGGTCCAGCCATCAGGGCGACGTCGAACTGGTCCTTGTTCCAGGGGAGATCCCGAGCATCACCGAGGAGTGCCCGAATCCCTGCGGCACGGGCTGCCTCGACGTGACGAGGGATGGGGTCGATGAGGTCGACCTCGTAGCCCTCCGCCCGTAACCACCGCGCGTGCGCGCCTGTCCCACCGCCGATGTCGGCGACCCTGGTGGCGGATACAGGCAGGTGCCGGGTCACCAGCTCGCGGACCCTGGCCAGCTCCAACCGGCCCTTGACACTCGAGCCCAACCTCAGGCTCTCGTCATAGCGGCTTCCGTAGAACTCCTCCAGGTCAGTCGCGATCATCGTCGACACAGTCTTCTCCTCATACGCAGTGTGTACTCAGGCATGGCGCGCTCCCGCGTCACGTCCGCGTTGTTGGCATGTGCGGACGTTGACCCGGCCGAACCGCCACACGAGAGCCAGTGGCGGCCCGGCCGGGGGTCTGTGGAGTTACTCGTCCTCGAGCAGCTCGGCCCAGGAGACGGCGGCCGCGATTTCGATCTCTTCTCGGGTAGCACCACAGGCCCGGAGCACCCCCGCGGCGATCACGTGACGGTCCCTCACGGAGACGACATCGCCCTCAGCGCGGTACCTCACGACGATGGAGACCTCGTGCTCCAGCCGTACCCCGGAGACGTAAGGAACACTGGCGACGGCACGGCCGAAGCGCTCGTACGCGGCACACAGATCGCGCAACGTCGACCTGTACGGCTTGAACATCTCCAAGCTGGTCACATCGGGGCAGATCGCCAGCAGGCCAGAGTTGTGCGGGGCATCGACCAGGGTCTTGGAGTCGATCATCACCAGTGCGTAGAGCGCCGCAGCCCACCCGCTCTCGGCAGCGATGTCCTCGATCTTCTCGATCTGGTCCAGGGTGGGTCGCACGGTCCTCGACAACAGCTCCCCGAGGATCTCTTCCTTGCCTGCGTAGTGGTAGTAGAGCGACGCCTGGCGGATGCCGACCGCATCGGCAATCTCCCGCGTAGAGGTGTTGGCAAACCCCCTGCCCACAAAGAGCCGCGCGGATGCGTCGAGGATCTGGTCACGGGGCGACAGCGTGTCGTCGACGGCTGGGACGTGTCGCGGGCGGCCTGGACGAGAACGTCTGGTACGGACTGCGGAACTCATGAGACTCCGTCGCGAGTGGTTGGCGGGATGGTGCCCGGGCCGCCGCCGCAAGTTCTTAGGAGACCCTTCGGCGCCCCGGGGCTCCGCCAGTCTTGTCCGGCCCGCGAACCAACAGCCAGAAAATTGCCTCAGGTTGCTTGAAGTCGCGCTCGCGCTGCCTCGATCTGCGCCATCGCAGCAGCACCGAAGACCGCTTGCTCCTTGAGCGCATCGAAGGTGCGCAGGAAGTAGGCGATGTCCTCGGGGCGCGAGGAGCGGAGGGCACCAGACCAGAACTCCTGCGCGACTTGCTGGTCGTCGAACAGGTAGAATCCGTCACCGGGGAAGAGCGCCCCTCGCCTCTGTCCCAACGGGATGACTCCGACCGACACGTACGGCATCGCAGCTACCTCTAGCAGGTAGTCGAACTGCTCGCTCATCACCTCGGGGCCACCGATGTTGTTGTAGAGCGCCAACGCTTCCATGACGAACACGAATGAGTTTGTTCCGGTGCCGAGGAGCCGCTGCCGCATGCCCCTGTTCTTCGCGGCCTCCTCGATGTCCTCGATGGGCAGACCATGGTGGCGTGCGTGGATCTCGAACTGTCCGACCGTGTACTGGAAGGTCTGCAAGATGCCCGGGACATGAACCGACTCGTAGACGCGGAGCAGCTTCGTCCGCTCATACAACGGCATGGCACGACGCTGGATGTGCTTCATTCCGGCGCGGAGCTCGCGACGAACCTCCAGCCACATCTGCTCGACCTCGCGGCGAGCCGCGATCAAGGTCGCCACCTCACCCTCGGCGTCGCACGCTGTCGCCCATGCCTTGACGTCGGCCTCTGTTGGGTTCTGGTTGCCGTGCTCGATCTTGGAGATCTTCGCGGGGTGCCAGCCGCACCGCTCTGCCAGCACCCTGCCGCTCAGGCCAGCGTCGAGCCGGAGATCTCGCAGACGTACGGCGAACGCCCGTTTCGCCGCGCTCGACGGTGTCGTATCGGCCACGGCCGCGCCCCTCAGGCAGGTTCGAACTCGCGATGAGGCGTAGCGATCTCCCAGGCAGACTCGAAGGAGTCCCTGCAGAACTTCATCACGCCCGGCTCGCGGGACAACTGAATATCGACGGGCTCGTCATTGCCACCGATCACGTTGAACATGACGCAGTCATCGAGTACGAAGCAGTCGTTGCCGGGCAGCGGCAGCGCGGAGACCAGCCGACGCGGGAGCCAACGGAGTTCCTCGCCGGCATCTACCGAGGGGCCGCTGGTGTCGACCAGCATTCGCTGGTAGTCCGAGAGTGGTTCGGACACGACTCGGATGCGCCGGATACGTCGCCCTGCGGCGGCCTCCGACGCCATCCTGTCGCGCCAGCCACCGAGGAATCCGTCGACGGCCGCCTGGTCACCACGGCGCCACGCATCGAACAGGTCGTCGTCGAACGCGTACCGGTCGCGCAACTCGAGCTTGAGGATCGAGGAGGTACCGGTCCAGAGCAGCTTTCCGAGCTGCTCAGCCGAGATCGACTCCATGGTTCTCCTTCACATACTTGCGGACGAACGCGTCCACGGTCCGGTTCGAGACCTCCAGGAACGTCTCGTCCTCAGCCAAACTGACGAGCTGGGCGGCCACCGCCGAGCCCCGATGCTTGCCCTGGACGATCCACGAATCGCGATCCGTCTCGTAGAACGTCTCACAGTGTTCCAGCGCGCCTGAGTCGGGGTCCTTGATGAAGAACGTAGCAGTGAGGTTGTCGTCCTGGGTCGGGGTGTAGTCCATGTTCTTCCTCCTGGTCGAACTGCCGAGAAGCCCCTGCCTCGTGGGCCGATCTGCGGTCAGTATGCCAACTTGTCGGCGTTGGCCGCCTGATCCTTGGTGAGTCCGTCGCGGATCTCAGGCCGGGGCCAGGATGCCCGGTTCCCCCGGGACTGCAACAGGATGTTGCTTCAGATTGCTTGAATTTCGGCCCATGTATCGGCGGACACCTTCGGTGTTCCGGGCATGGCCGACGTCAAAGTGACCGGCGCGATCAGCGGAACGAAGTTCCCGAAGGTTCCTTGACGGGACTGTGAGACGTTCTTCGAAACCGACCGAGGCTCATGGATCGTGCAGGCAAAGGTCACCGGCCCCGAGGTCCGTGACCAGCTTGTGGGCCTCGCAGCAGACGAGACGTACGGCGAGATGTCCGGTCGCACGGTAGACGCATTCGTGACGAAGTACGTGAAGGAGCGGCATGGAACTGATCTCGGCTGAGCGTCGCGGTGAGCTCGTATTCGGGCATCCTGGGGAGGTCCGGAAACTGGAACTCCGGGACCATTACGAGATCGACCGGAAACTCATCGACGCGTGGCGAACCAACGACCGCGAGTTCCTGGAGCGCCGGCGGGTCGCCAACGATGCCGACATCGAAGGGCTGAAGGAGAAGGGCATCAACTACCGGCGGGTCCGTGTCGTGTCTGAGCCCTTGTCGGAGTACCAGCGGATGGCGGTCGAGATCGCGAACACCGGCGAACAACTTCGATGGCTGCCGCGCCCCGAGGCCGCGACGATCGTGCTCCCGGTCAACGACTGTCTCGTCAGGGACGACCTGGTGGTGTTCAACCTCCTCGGAGGGAACAACGAATCCGTGGGCATGCAGTTGTCCACAGACCCCGAGGTGGTCAAGCTGTGCGTTGAGGCGTTCGAACAAGCGTGGTCACTCGGGAGACCCAACGGCACGTACGCGCCGTAGCCCGACGTGTCTGAACAGCATCCGTCCGAATCCGCTAAGAGGGCGTTCGGCTCGCGGTTGAAGCGGCTCCGCTCTCCACACCGGTGATGCCGGCGTCGAGGGCAGAACCTGCAGCTCGACCTGATGGACCGATACGCCCGCACAAGACTGTTCCGGATCTACGAGGGGCTGAACGGGCAGCCGGCGTTCGTGTTCGTGATGGGAGGAGTACGCGCTGTACAGCAACGTCGGTGGACCCGATGTGATGGGGGACAACTGGACTACCTTCTCGAGGTCGAGCAGATGCCGTACGTCTCGGTGGGGATCATCCCGCTGGGGCAGCGGCGGAGTCTGTTCCCGGGTGAAGCGTTCTACCTCTACGACGAGACGCTGCTCCGGCAAGAGTATTGGTCGGCGTCCCTTCAGACCTCCCGGCCCGAGACGATCTCCCACTTCGTGCGCGTCTTCGACGCCCTTAGGGAGCAGGCAGTCTTCGGCGCGGACGCCCCGCACCCTGTTCGCGCTGATGACCACTCCCGGACCGTGGCTGTGTCGGTCAAGCAGGGTAAATCAGACCACAGCCGGCACGCTCGGCACCGCGAATAGCCGTCGCCCGCTCCGCCAGCCGCCAGCCGCCAGGCCAACCGAGACCATGGCCAGGCTAAGTGCCCGTCGCTGTGCGGGTCAGCCGTCCTGACCACGACGGGCCAGACGCCCGGCGACGCGTCCCACGGCAATCGCGAGGCCCGGCAGGCAGGCCAGCGCGAGGAGCAGCAGCTGAGCCCGTGGCTCGAGGACCGCCGTCCCCAGCAGCGCCCGGAGCGGGCCGAACCACAGTCCGGCCAGCTGGAGCAGCAGCGCGATCGACACGGCGAGCTCGATCCCACGGCCGGCGAGGCTCCAGCCTCGTCGCGGCGCCCGCAACGCGAGGGCCAGACCGAGCTGGGCCACGCCGAGGGTGAGGAACACGGCGGACTGCACGTGCCAGCCCTGGCGCTGGGCCACCAGCCCGGCGGTGATGCTGACCGCGGCGATGAGGAGCCCCGAGATGACGATCTGGCGGGCCAGCCCGCCGCCCAGCACCGAGCGCTCGGGCGAGGGTGACGGGCGCCGCATGTCCCGTCGGTCGAGCGGCTCACCGCCGAACGCGACACCGGGTACGCCATGGGTGAGCATGTTGATCCACAGGATCTGCCCGGCGCCGAGCGGGAACGGCAGACCGAGGAAGGGGCCGAGCAGGATCACCAGAACCTCGGCCAGGCCGCCGGCGAGCCCATAGCGCAGGAACGTACGGATGTTGGCGTACACGCGCCTGCCCTCACCCACAGCCACGACGAGGGTGCGCAGGTTGTCGTCGGCCAGCACCACGTCCGCGGCCTGCCGAGCCACCTCGGTGCCGCGCTTCCCCATGGCCACACCGATGTCGGCACGACGCAGAGCGGGGCCGTCGTTGACGCCGTCCCCGGTCATCGCCACGATGTGTCCGCGCGCCTTCAGCGCATCGACGATGTCGACCTTCTGGTCGGGCCGGGTCCGGGCGTAGACGTGGACCCGGTCCACCGCGTCTACGTGCTCGCCACGGTCGACCGCCGCGCCGTCCATCACCTCGCCGTCGGGCTCGACGCCCGCCCGCGGTCCCGGCGGACCGCCGGCCAGGATGCCGACGTCACGGGCGACCGCGCCCGCGGTCACCGGGTGGTCGCCGGTGATCAGGACGGTCCTGATCCCCGCGTCCCGGCACTCGGCCACCACCTTGGCGGCATCCGTACGCGGAGGGTCGGCGATGCCGACGAGCCCGGCGAGCACCACAGAGACCGGCTGCTCCTGCGGCGGCCGCCACGACCGGTGTGCGACGGCCAGCACCCGGAACCCGGCACCGGCGAGCTCCTCGGCGACCGCTGCTCCACGGTGCCGGTCCGCGTCGTCGGGCAGCATGCCCAACACCACTTCGGGCGCGCCCTTGACCACCTCCAGCAGCACGCCGTCCTCGTCCCGGTCCACCGTCACCATGTGCCGGCTCTCGCTCTCGAACGGCACCTCGTCGACGCGGGTCCACTGATCGCGCAGCTGCGCTGCCTCGATGCCCCGGGCGGCGGCGGCCAGCAGCAGAGCGGCCTCCATCGGCTCGCCGATCAGGGTCCGGTCGGTCTCGGATCCAGTCAGGCGGGCGTCGTTGCACAGCACGACGTCCCGGAGCAGGGTCGGCTCGTCGACGGCGTCCGGCGTCCAGATCCGCTGCACCCTCATCCGGCCCTCGGTGAGGGTGCCGGTCTTGTCCGAGGCGAGCACCGTCACCGAGCCAAGCGTCTCGACCGCCGGCAGCCAGCGCACGATCGCGGACTGCCTCGCCATCCGGTGGGCACCCAGTGCCAGCGCGACGGAGACGACCGCGGGCAGCGACTCGGGGATGGCGGCGACCGCCAGGCTGACCGCGAGGATCAGGGACTGGCCGAACGAGGCGCCACGAAGCACGGACAGCACCAGGACGAGGATCGCGATGGCCGCGGTGGCCACCACGAGCTGGCGGGAGAGCCGGCGTAGCCGGGCCTGGAGCGGCGTCGGCTCGGTCTTGGTCGTCGCGATGAGCGCCGCGATCCGGCCGAGGCCGCTCTCGGCGCCGATCCGCTCGACCACGCCCCAGCCGCGTCCCTTGGTGACCACGGTCCCGGAGAGCAGCTCGTCGCCGGTCACCCGTCCGACCGGCACGGACTCACCGGTCATCGAGGACTCGTCGACCTCGAGGCCGACCGCCTCGGCGGCCACCAGGTCGGCCGGCACGACGTCACCCGCCTCGAGGCGTACGACGTCGCCCTTCACCAACCCGGCCGCCTCGATGTCGCTCACCCGGCCGTCTCTGAGCACGCCGGCGCGCGGGGCGGCCATCCGGCCCAGGGCCGTCATGGCCTGCTCGGCCCGCCGTTCCTGCACCACCCCGATGGCGGTGTTGACCAGCACCACGACCGCGATGATGCTCGCGTCGGGCACGTCGCCCAGGGCGAGCACGACCACGAACGCGGCTCCGAGCAGCAGGATCATCGGGTCCCGCAGCTGGGTGAGGACGCGACCGACCAGTGTGGCCGGGGCAGGAGCCGGCACCGCGTTGGGGCCGTCCCGCGCCAACCGGATCGACGCCTCGACCGCGGTGAGCCCGCCGGACTCGGTTCCCGTACGCGTCGGCACCGGCCTCAGCCCCGCACCTGGGTGCCCGCCGTACCGGCGAGCACACCGTTGATCTCGTCGAGAGAGCCGATGGCCGAGCGCCGGCCGGTCCGGCGGGTGAAGGCGCAGACGGCGTCCACCTTGGGGCCCATCGATCCCGCGGGGAACGACATCGAGGACAGCTCGGCGACGCTCACCTCGCGCAGCACCTTCTCGGCGGGGCCGCCGAAGTCCCGGATCACGCCCTCCACGTCGGTGAGCACGAGCAGCAGGTCGGCGTCGAGGCGCTCCGCGGCGAGCGCTGCGGCGCGGTCCTTGTCGACCACGGCATCGACGCTCTCGTAGCGGTGGTCACGGTTCGCGACCGGGACCCCACCGCCGCCGGCAAGCACGACGGTGGCGCCCGCGTCGAGCAACCACGCGGCCACGGAAAGCTCGACGATGTCGCGCGGGAGCGGGGACGCGACCACCCGTCGCCAGCCACCGCCGTCGGCACGGATCGTCCAGCCGTGAAGGTCGGCGAGGCGACGGGCCGTCGGTTCGTCGTAGACCTGGCCGATGAACTTGGTCGGCTCCTGGAACGCCGGATCCTCGGGATCCACCACCGTCTGGCTGACCAGCGTCACCACGTCGCCGATCCCCTCGTCCAGGAGCGCCTGCTGGAGCCACAGCCCGATCAGGCCCTGGGACTCGGCGACGAGGTCGGCGAGCGGATAGGGCTCGGACAGGGTCGGGTCGGCACCGCTCTCGAGCGCGAGCAGGCCGACCTGCGGGCCGTTGCCGTGGACCACCACGACCTGGTGGTCCCGGGCCAGGCCCGCGAGCGCGGCCGCAGCGGCAGCCACGTGCCGGCGCTGTGGTGCCGCGTCCGGCCGCTCCCCGCGGCGCAGCAGGGCGTTGCCGCCGATCGCGACGACGATCCTCATCCGGCCACCTCCTCGCCCGGCCGGCCTCCGGCGGCCATCGTCGCGACGAGCACGGCCTTGATGGTGTGCAGACGGTTCTCGGCCTGGTCGAAGACGATCGAGCGCTTGGACTCGAACACCTCGGGCGTGACCTCGAGCGACGTACGCCCGGTGCGGCTCGCCAGCTGCCGGCCGAGCTCCGTGTCGGTGCCGTGCAGCGCCGGCAGACAGTGCATGAACCTCACCTCCGGGTTGCCGGTGAGCCGGAGCAGCGCGTCGTCGACGGCGTACGGTGCCAGCTGCGCGATCCGCCGGTCCCACAGCTCGGGCGGCTCCCCCATGGACACCCACACGTCGGTGTAGACGAAGTCGGCGCCGGTCAGGCCACGGCGGCGGTCGCTGGTGATCATCAGCCGGGCACCCGTGGCCGCGGCGATACGCTCGGCGTGGCGCACCGCGTCACGGCCCGGAGCCAGCTCGGTCGGTGAGACCAGCCGTACATCCATGCCCATCAGCGCGCCCGCGACGAGGAGCGAGCGGGCGACGTTGTTGCGGGCGTCCCCGACGTACGCGACCGAGATCTCCGCGGCCTCCTTGTTCGACTGCTCCAGCATGGTGAGCACGTCGCACAGCGACTGGGTCGGGTGCCAGGCATCGGTCAGGCCGTTCCACACCGGCACCCGGGCGTACGCCGCCAGGGTCTCCACCGTGACCTGGTCCGAGCCGCGGTACTCGATGCCGTCGTAGAGCCGGCTGAGCACCCGGGCGGTGTCCGCGATCGACTCCTTGTGGCCCAGGTGCGAGCTCGACGGGTCGAGGTAGGTCACGTGCGCCCCCTCGTCGTAGGCCGCGACCTCGAAGGCACACCTGGTCCGGGTGGAGGCCTTCTCGAAGAGCAGGGCGATCGAGCGTCCGGCGAGACGCGGAGCCCTGCCGGGCAGTCGGCGCTCCATCTTGAGCTCCGCGGCCAGCGCCACCAGCGAGCGCCATTCCTCGACGGTCAGGTCGACCTCTTTGAGGAAGTCGCGGCCGGCCAGCGACCTGACCGTCGCGTGCGGGGCGAGCAGGGTCATGACGGCACCGCCTCTCGCTCGATGGGGCAGGTCATGCACCGGGGGCCACCGCGGCCGCGGCCGAGCTCCTCACCGACGATGGGGATCACCTCGATGCCCTGGTCCGTCAGATAGGCGTTCGTGGTGGTGTTCCGCTCGTAGCCCACGATGACACCGGGCGCCAGGGCGAGGAAGTTGTTCCCGTCGTCCCACTGCTCGCGCTCGGCACCCAGCCGATCGATCGGCGCCCGCAGCACCCGCACGTGGTCGAGCCCGAGGACGTCGGCGACGGTCGGGAACAACGCGTCGTTCTCCTCGAGCTTGAACTCTCCGCCCGTCCCCACGCGGTAGAGCGAGTAAGAACGCAGCCGGTCGGGAAGGTAGGGGTAGACCGAGAAGGCGTCCGCATCGACCATCGTCATCGCGGTGTCGAGGTGCATGAACGCGCGCTCGCGGGGCAGCTCGACGACGATCACGGTGTCCACCGTGCCGCGCCGGAACAGCGCGCGGGCGAGGTTCTCCACGCCTTGCGGCGTGGACCGCTCCCCCATCCCGACCATCACGGCCCGGTTGCCGATGACGGTGACGTCACCGCCCTCCAGGGTCGCCCCGCCGTGGTCGAGGGCGTCGTGCCCGTAGAGGTAGGCGACCCGGTCCCGGAACATCGGGTGGAAGTCGTAGACGACCTTCGAGTTGATCGTCTCGCGCCGCCTGGCCGGCTTCGCCATGGGGTTGAGCGAGACCGCGTCGTACGCCCACGCCACGTTGTCCCGCTGGAACAGGTGGTTGGGCAGCGGGGCGAGCAGGAAGTCGTCGTCGCGGAGATACTCCAGCAGCAGGCTGCTGGCATGCACCCGGTCGGCGACGTCGGACTTGAGCACGCCCCCGATCAGATAGCCGGCCAGCTCCCCGGCCGGGGTGGTGGCCACCAGGTCGTCGAGCGGCTGGTCGAGCGCCGGCCCGAAGCGGTGCGCGGTGGAGAGCTCCTCCTGGAGTAGCTCGCGCGCACCCGGCTGGTCGAGCGCCTCGGTCAGCAGGTCGGCGAAGTGATGGACCACCACCCCGCGTGCCTCGAGCGCGGCGACGAACCCGTCGTGCTCCTCCCGGGCCCGCTCGGCCCACAGGACGTCGTCGAAGAGGAGCCGGTCGATGTTGCTCGGGGTCAGCCGGCTGAGCTCGAGGCCGGGACGGTGCACGATCGCCTGCCGCAGGCGGCCGACCTCGGAGTCGACGTGGAATCGCTGCTCCGCGCTCACGAGTCGCTCCCGTCGTTCGTCTCCGGGGTGGTGCCGACGGAGGCCGCAGCCTGGAGCCTGCGTCGCTGCGTGAGATAGACGGGCACGCCGAGGATCGCGGCGGCAGCGGTCATCAGGAACGGGCCCCACACGACGTACCAGCTGTTGTCGGTGTTGCGGGAGTAGTAGACGAACGCGATCGACATGACCAGCGCGACGACCGCGACCGCGAGGTCGAGGACCAGGTGCGGCGTCGGGCCACGGCGGTGGTCCTGCCAGCGCCACTTGAGCTGGGCCAGCGCGGAGAACGCGTACGGGATCGCCGCGGTGATCCCGGTCATCAGCACCAGTGTGGTGAACACGGTGGCCCCGTCGGTGCCCAGGTAGCTGACGACCACGGCGGCCGAGGCCAGGGCCGCGGAGGCGACGATGCCGACGGCGGGCACCCCGCGGCGCGAGATCCGGCCGAAGAGCCGTGGGAACAGACCCTCCTTCGCCGCGGCGAGCGGCATCTCGGCGCAGATCATGGTCCATCCGTTGAGGGCGCCGATCCCGGAGATGATCACCGCGGCCGCGACGATGTCGCCCGCCACGCTGCCGCCGAAGACCTCGTTCGCGGCCGCGGAGTAGGAGGCCTGGTTGGCGTCCTGAGCAAGCGCCGAGGCCGGCAGGATGCCGAAGACCGCGACCAGCGAGAGCAGGTAGACCACCGCGCTGCCGACGGTGCCCAGCACCGTCGCGCGCGGGACGTTCCGGGCAGGGTCACGCACCTGGGCGGCGGCGACGGACGCGGTCTCGAGACCTAGGTAGCTGAACAGGCAGATCGCCATCGCACCCCCGATCGCCGAGATGCTCGTCTCACCGCTGGTGTTCCACGGCGTGAAGTTGCCGGCCTTGATGAAGAAGAGGCCCGCGGTCGCCATCAGCGCCAGCGGCACGAACTTCAAGACGGTCGTCCACAGCTGGAAGACGCCCATGGACCGTACGCCGGTCAGGTTGATCGCCGCCGGGATCCACAGACCCGTCAACGCGATCACGATCGACCAGCCGGTGGCGCCCCCCTCGTTGAGGAAGGTCTCGACGTAGAAGACCCAGCCGACCGCGATCGCGGCGTTGCCCGCCCAGGCAGTGATCCAGTAGAGCCAGGCCTGGCTGAAACCCCAGCCGTCGCCGAAGGCGGCTCGGGCATAGGCGTACGGCCCGCCACCGGCCGGCATCCGCCGGGCGAGAACGGCGAACACGAGCGCGAGAGCGACGGCGCCGACGGTCGCGACCGCCATCGCCACCAGGCTGATCGGACCGTAGGAGGCGACGGCGTACGGAAGGCTGAAGACGCCGACGCCGATGATGGAGCCCATCACCAGCGCCGTCGCCGACGGAAGCCGGAGCTGGCCGGCGGGCGTCTCGCCGCCGGGGACCGGTCGGTCGGTGGGCCGGGGCGGTGGCGTCTCCTTGCCGGCA
The DNA here is from genome assembly GCF_044453405.1 of Nocardioides sp. NPDC051685. NCBI lineage: Bacteria > Bacillati > Actinomycetota > Actinomycetes > Propionibacteriales > Nocardioidaceae > Nocardioides > Nocardioides sp. NPDC051685. Next base: position 905,480 of record NZ_JBITCR010000002.1, read on the forward strand.
AAGCCACCGCGCGTATCGCGGTGGAACGGGGTTCGGTCGAGAAGGGACATGGCCCTCTCCTTCGTTACGGGTCACGGACGGATCCAGCACATCCCGACCGCGGTCCCGGCAGGAGTGCCGCGCGGTCCCGACCACGACGACGTTCGTCCGTGGGGACGATGACGAAGGTCCTGCGGTGGGCCGAAGGTCTCCTGGCCGCAGGACCTTGCGCTCATGACCTTGCTCGCCGGCCGGACCAGGCTCGCCGCATGACGATCCAACACTCGCGGCGGTGATGAGCATGCTCGTTCGAGAGATCATGACCTCGTCGCCGGTCACCACCCGAAGGCAGACTCCCGTCCGGGAGGCGCTCGCCCTGCTCCGCGACCACCACATCACCGCGATGCCGGTGGTGACGTCGGCCGACCGGCTCTGCGGCGTCGTCGCCGAGATCGACCTGATCCGCGACCGTGTCCTGCCCGACCCTCGCGCCCACGTGCTCCCGCCGGAGCCCGTGACCGATCGGCCACCGGCGTACGTCGAGGACGTGATGACCCCGGTGTCGGTCGCCGTTCGCGCGAGCGCCGAGGTGTCCGTGGCGGTGGACATCATGGCGCAGCGCGGGCTGAAGAGCCTGCCGGTCCTCGACGACGACGACGCCCTGGTCGGCGTCATCAGCAGAAGCGATGTGACGGCCGCCCTGGCGCGCGACGACGACACCCTGGACCGGGAGCTGACCGCGCTCGTGAACAAGCTCGGTCACCCCGACTGGCTCGTCGCGGTCGCCGACGGGAGCGTCGTGATCACCGGGCCGGAGACACCGAAGGATCGTGCCCTGGCCCAGACCGCCGCAGCCACCGTCGCCGGCGTCACCCGCGTACGGATCGATCAGTCAGAAACCCCGACATCCGAGGAGTGATCTCACCATGAAACGCATCCTGATCTTCGCGGCCGCCGCAGCGGCCAGCACCGCACTCGCCGTCCCCTCACCTGGCGCGGCCGCTGACGGACGTGAGTTCGGGGAGCACGTCGTCCACTGCGTCGAGGCCGTCGGTTTCGACGGTATGCACAACCCGGGCATGCACCAGGGGTTCGACGGCTTCACCGACCACGTCTGCGTGTCGGCATGACCACGCCGTCCGCGCCCGTCGGCTCCGAGCCCATCGTCGTCGGCACGCTCGACCCGTCCTCGGAGGCGGCCCTGCTGGAGCACGCCGGCCATCTGGCAGCCGCCTGCGGGCACCCTCTGCGTCTCGTGCACGTCCACCAGGCCAACGTCCTCTTCGGTGACCCGATCCTCGGACTTCCCGGTGCGCTGCAGCCCCAGTCGATGCTCATCGACGACTCCGCGGTCGGACGAGTTGCCGGCCAACTGCTCCGCGACGCCACCGAGATCGCCCGCGAGGTCGTCGACGGCGCGGTCGAGGTCTCCGGCGAGCTGGTGCGCGGCCACGCGGCCCATGCGCTGATCAAGGAGTCGGAGAGCGCACACCGTGTCGTGCTCCAGCGCCGACGGTTCTCCCGCGTGCGCCGGGTGTTCACCGGGTCCATCTCGGCTCGCATCGCGGCACATGCCGGCTGCCCGGTCACCGTGGTCCCCGAGGGCTGGTCGGCCGAAGGACGCGCCGGGGTCGTGGTGGGCATCAGCGGCGACAAGACCGATGACCAGGTGCTGGGCCACGCCCTGGACGAGGCGACCCGCCTGAACGAACCGGTCACCGTCGTCTACGGTCTCGAGCTGATGGCCATGGGCGCCGAGCTGGCCGACCACGCCACCACCCGCGACTGGACGTTGCGCGCCGAAGCCTACGTGGACGACCTCATCCGCAGGGCCCGAGCACACGCTCCCGAGGCAGCCCGGACGCCGATCGAGGGCCGAGTCCTCGCGGAGGCCCCCGCGGACGCGCTGGTCGCCGCCGCCGACGCCGCCAGGCTCCTCGTCGTCGGGCGAGCAGCGCACCTCAACGCTTACCCGCATCTGGGTGGGGTCACCCGGGCCATGCTGCGAGAGGCGGACTGCCCGGTGGAGGTGCTTCCGCTGCCGGCGTGACCGCCAGGGGTGGGTGTTGGCGCCTTGCGCGGGGCCGGCGCCGCTGTAACACGTCGTTCGTAGGACTACTCGCCCTATCGCAACGACCGGAAAGTCCTACGAACGACGTGTTACACGCCCCGCCACCGCCCTTCCTGCAAGAATCCGCCCGTGAACGTACTGATCAGCGCCGACGAGCTTGCGACCACGCTCGCGTCCGACCAGCCCCCGGTCCTCCTCGACGTACGCTGGCAGCTCGGTGGTCCGCCGGGACACGAGTCCTACCTCGAGGGCCACATCCCCGGCGCCGTCTACGTCGACCTCGACACCGAGCTCGCCCGCCACGGCGAGCCGACCGACGGGCGCCACCCGCTGCCGGAGCTCGCGGACCTGCAGGCAGCCGCTCGCCGCTGGGGGATCTCCGAGGGTGACAGCGTGGTCGCCTATGACGCCGTCGGCAACACCTCGGCCGCCCGGGCCTGGTGGCTGCTGCGCTGGGCGGGCGTCGCCGACGTACGCCTCCTCGACGGCGCCCTCGGCGCCTGGACCTCCGCCGGGCACCCGCTGGCCACCGACGACGTCGTGCCCGTGACCGGCATGGTGACGCTGTCCCCGGGCCACCTGCCGGTGCTGCCGTTCGAGGAGGTCGAGGCGTACGAGGGCGTGCTGCTCGACGCCCGCGCCGCCGAGCGCTACCGCGGCGAGGTCGAGCCGGTCGACCCGAAGGCCGGGCACATCCCCGGTGCGGTCTCCGCGCCCACCGTCGGCAACCTGGCCTCCGACGGGCGCTTCCTGTCCGCCGAGGAGCTCCGGGCCCGCTTCGCGTCGCTCGGGGTCGAGGCGGGCTCCCCCGTGACCGCCTACTGCGGCTCCGGCGTCACCGCGGCCCACGAGGTCGCCGCGCTGGCGATCGCCGGCTACGACGCCGCGCTCTTCCCGGGCTCGTGGAGCCAGTGGAGCAACCACGACCTTCCGGTCGCGACCGGCTGATCTCAGCAACTGCGAATGTAGGTCACGGCTGTTTCACAGGTGGTCGGGCCAGGGTGGAACCACTGACACCCTGAGGAGCTCCGATGCCCGACCACCTCGACACCTTCGCCCTCACCATGACCGCCGGCCCCGCCCGAGCGTCCGCGCGGCTCGGCGCCGGCTCGGCGGACCTGTCCGCCCTCACCACCGCAGTCCTCTCGTACGAGGCCAGCGACCCGACCACCTCGGCCGAGGTCGAGTGGGCGACCGCCGACGGCACCCTCCACCGGGCCGTCCTCAGCCATGGCCCCGCGTCGCCCACCTACGCCTCTGACGTCTGAGCCACCCCGGCGGCGACCTCCGCCTCGGAGCGAAGCACGCAGAGCTGGTTGCCCTCGGGGTCGGCGAAGATCACCCAACCGGTGCCGGGGCCGTACTTCCCGCGATGGTCGGCGATCTGGGTCGCACCGAGCTCGAGGAGCCGCTCGACCTCCTCGTCGCGGGTGCCGGTGCGCGGGCGCAGATCGAGGTGGATCCGCTTGGCGGGCAGCTCCTCGTCGGGCACCTCGATGAACAGCAGCCGGTGGCCGGTCTCCGGGTCGAGGATCATGCACTCCTCGTGGCCGGGGAGGTTCGGGTCACCTTCCACGTCGACGTAGCCGAGCAGTGCCTTCCACCACTCCGAGAGCGCGTACGCGTCGTGGCAGTCGATGGTGGTGTGCGAGACGAAGAGGGTCATGCCCACATCGAAACCTACGCGCGCACCCGAGTCCACCGGGTTTTGACGGTCACACAGGCTGGGGTCAGACCGGCTCGACGACCTTCTCGTCGATGAACTGCGGGAGCAGCTCGATGGCGATGGGCGCCGCGGCGTCGATCTTCTCCTGCGGCACGTCGCAGATCCGCAGGCAGGTCGCCGCGATGGCCCACGCCTCGCGGCACGGGATCTTGCGGTCCGGGTCCTCGGTGCGCATGTTGATCACGCCCTCGACCTGCTGGATCAGCAGGTCACCCAGCTGCTTGCGGCTGACCGTCGAGCGCACCGTCTTCGAGGCGACCTCGCTGGCCAGGTCCGCGTAGTGGGAGGCCAGCTCGGCGTGCTCGTTGCGGAACTCGTCGTAGACCTCGCACTTGGCCACGTCGGGCAGCTGGTAGAGCATGCCGACGTTGTGCGGCACGTCGGCAAGGGTGCGTACGTCGACGAGGACCAGCAGGTAGAGCGCGGTCTCGAAGTCGAGCGGTGGCACGCGGTTGAGGATCTTCTCCACCTTGTCCGTGGTCGGACGGACCGATCGGCGGAGCAGCTCGCCGAGGATCTCGTCCTTCCCCGCGAAGTGGTAGTAGAGCGATGCCTGGCGGATGCCGACCATGTCGGCGATCTCGCGAGTAGACGTCGCCGCGAAACCCTGGGAGACGAACAGCCGCGATGCGGCATCCAGGATCTGGTCGCGCGGTGAGGTCGTACCTGAGTCGGGAACATGCCTAGGGCGGCCGGGCCGAGAACGCCTAGTTGTCATGTTGCCCATCTAACTCCCGTCCAGACTTTCAAGGAAGACTTGAAAGGACTTTATCCTCTACAAAAAATGAGTCATAGGACCTATTGGACATAGCTCGATCGGGCTATGTCCACGATGTGCGTGTTTGCGCCCGTCAACACCCGGACGCGTACACCGGAAGCCCCCATGAACGGCTGAGCACCAGGTCCCACCATGTGCTTCGGTGGTGCCATCCGGCTGTTACCCGCCGTCACAGGGGCTAACGACGATGTGGGTGACAGGTCACGCATCTGTTGGACATTCGTGGGACGCCTGTGGCGAGCGCCACACGGATCACCCATCCATCCGCTCGATGGTTCCCGATTCGTCCGGATGACGTCATCTGACGCGGATCGCTGCGCGTTGGCTCTGTTCATAGGTACGCTCGCCCGGGTGGCACGCCCCGGTCGTGCCGCTCGCGCGACAACTCCCCCACACCTATCGACAAGTGAAATCTCACGGTGCCTGGAGCACTCGTCTCGGGACTCCCCGCCACGGGTGCGCATCGGCAAGGGGGAAGAGCACATGGGCCAGAGTGACGCAGTCGTCCAGCGGGCGGGCGGCAACGCGAGACCTGCACAGAGGCAGGTGCCGGCGGCAGCCGGCCGAGCCGAGGCCGAGCACGGCGAACATGGTGAGACGGGCGGGCCGGGCGAACCGCTGGCGACCCGGCGGCGTGGCGGCCGCGGCGGGTTCGGAAGCATTCAGTCCAAGCTGCTGCTGATGCTGGTGCTGACCAGCGTGCTGTCCTCGATCGTGGTGGGCTACTTCGGCTACCGCAGCGGAACCCAGGCGCTCGAGGACTCCACCCGCAGCCGCCTCCAGGACGTGCTCGACGAGCGCGCCTCGCGGGTCTCGGCGCTGATCAACAACGTCTCCGGCGGCGTGGTCCTCGACAGCCAGGGCGTCGGGCCGGAGTCGATGGCCGACTTCAGCGCGGCGTACAACGAGCTCGCGCGCGGCAAGGTGAACCCGGCGGACACCGCGGCGCTGACCCGCTACTACAACGACTACTACGCGCCACGCCTGCAGGAGAACGTCGGTGGCGAGATCAACGCCGAGGCCTTCATCCCGACGTCGCCCGCGCGGACCTATCTCCAGGCGCGCTACACGGTCAAGGCGACCACCGAGAGCGACACCTCGCGTCCCGTCGCGGACATCGACGACGCCGGGGACGGGTCGGCCTGGACCGCGGCCAACAAGAAGTGGAACCCCTACTGGCGTGCCGTACGCGACTCGCTCGGCCTCGACGACGTGATGATGATCGACACCGACGGGCGCATCGTCTACTCCGCCGACAAGGGCTCCGACCTCGGCAGCGACGTCGACACCGGCGAGCTCCGCGACGGGGCGCTGGAGTCGCTGTGGCGCGAGGCCCTGCGATCCAACAACCGCGACTACGTGGCGATCTCCGACTACGAGAGCTATCAGCCGGCCTTCGGCCGGCCGCGGATGTTCGTCGCCTCCCCGATCGGCACCGGCGGCGACGCGGCCGGCGTGCTGGTCTACGAGGTCTCCTCGAACGCGATCACCATGCTCACCACCGGGTCCGGCACCGCCGACAAGGTCACCGGCCTGGGCAAGACCGGGGAGTCCTACATCGTCGGCACCGACGGCCTCCTGCGCACCAACTCGCGCAGGCTGCTGACCGATCCGAAGGCCTTCGCCGAACAGATGCGCGACAACGGCGCGAGCGAGGAGACGGTCGACAAGATGCTCCGGATGAAGCTGGCCGTCGGCCTGCTCTCCGCGGGACCCGACATCTCCGAGGTCGCCAAAGAGGGCAGCACCGGGGTCGCCGAGATGACCGACTACGCGGGCAAGGACGTGCTCGCAGCCTACGAACCGCTCGAGGTCGAGGGGCTGGACTGGTCGCTGGTCGCGACCATGGAGACCGACGAGGCGTTGGAGCCGGTGCAGGACTTCGCCCGCAACGTACTGCTGGCCACGGCCGCGGTCGTCCTGCTCGTCTGCGCCATCTCGATCCTGCTGGCCCGGGTCTTCACCCGGCCGGTCGGACGGCTGATGAGCGGGGTACGGGCCGTCGCCGGGGGCGACCTCGGCGCCCAGGTCGCCTCGGGTTCGCGTGACGAGTTCGACGACCTGGCGCACGCGTTCAACGACCTCAGCGCGAGCCTGGCGGCCAAGCAGGAGCTCGTCGACGCGCAGCAGGCGGAGAACTCCCGCATCCTGCGCTCGCTGATGCCCGAGGCCGTCGCCAACCGCTACCAGCACGGCGAGACCACCATCTCGGCCGAGCACCAGAACGCCTCGGTCGTCTACACCGAGATCGACGGCTTCGACGCCTTCGCCGGCAAACGACCGGCCGAGGAGTCGCTGGCCATGCTCAAGGAGCTCACCTCCGGCTTCGACGCCGCCGCGCACCGGGCCGGCATCGAGAAGGTACGCAGCGTCGGCACCGGCTACATCGGCAGCAGCGGTCTCATCGTCCAGCGCGTCGACCACGTCCGCCGGGTCGCCGACTTCGCCGTCGACGTGGCCCGGATGGTGGAGCGCTTCAACGTCACCAACGGCGCCGACCTGGTGATGCGCGCCGGCGTCCACACCGGAGACGTACGCGGCGGCCTGGTCGGCCAGGGCGACATGGTCTACAACCTGTGGGGCGAGGCGGTCGACCTGGCGTACCGGGTCCGGACCGTCGCCGGCGAACCGGGGATCTACGTGACCGACGAGGTCAAGGAGCAGCTCGCCTCGGCGTACGACTTCGAGCAGGTCGGCACGATCGAGGACAGCCCGGTGTGGCGGGTGGTGCTGTCGTGACGCACATCGTCGACATCGGAGGGGCCCGGTGGTTCGGCTGGGCGATGGTGCTCATCGTCGGTCTGCCGATCCTCCTGCTGATCCTCTCCGAGGTCCACCTGCGACTCGTGCGCCGTGGCAGCGCCCTCGCCTCCCCCGTCAACCGGCTGCGGCTGTGGCTGCTGCCGGGGGCCGCGCTGCTGGTGCTGCTCACCCAGGTCGGGGACCTCTCCGCCGACGACAACGGCGTACGCATCGTGGCGACCATTGTCGGCGTGCTCGCGGTGAGCATCGCACTCGGGGCGCTCAACGCGCTGCTCTTCGGCAACGCGGTCCGCGGTAGCTGGCGCGAGCGACTGCCCGGGATCTTCATCGACCTGGCCAGGCTGGTCCTGGTGGTGGCCGGAGCCGCGTTCGTCGCCTCGATGGTGTGGGGCTTCGACGTGGGCGGGCTGTGGGCGACGCTCGGCGTCGGATCGATCGTCATCGGCCTGGCGCTGCAGAACGCCATCGGCAGCGTCGTCTCCGGACTGCTGCTGCTCTTCGAGCAGCCGTTCCGGCTCGGCGACACCCTCGACGTCGCCGGCGTCAGGGGCCGGGTCGTGGAGATGAACTGGCGCTCCACGCACCTCGACACCGGCAGCGGGGTGCAGGTCATCCCCAACTCCTCCCTGGCCGCGGCCTCCTTCACCAACGACAGCCGCCCCACCCGCGCGCACGACCACACGCTCAGCCTGGCCTTCGGTCCGACCGACCCCCCGCACGAGGTCGTCGAGACGGTGACCGTGACCGCCGCAGCACTGCCGTCGCTGCGTCCGGGCACCGTCGCGACGGTACGTGCCGCCGGCGGTGGCACCTACGACGTGACCCTTCCGCTGGCCACCGCTTCCGAGGCCGGTGTCGCCGGCTCCACCCTGCGCACCCGGCTCTGGTACGCGGCCCGGCGGGCCGGTCTCACCCTCGACGGCGTCGCGCCGGAGCCGCGTCCCACGGCCGACGTGGAGGAGGCGCTCCGGTCGGTCTCGACCACCCTCGAGCTCACCGACGAGGAGATCGAGGCGCTGGCCCCGCAATGCCGCCTGAACACGTTCGGCGCGGGCGAGCACATCGTCCGCCCCGGGCGGGTGCCGACGGCGTACGGGTTCGTGGCCAGTGGCGTGGTCGAGGTGACCGCGCCCGCCGACTCCTCGGGCGGCTCGGCCGGCGCGGTCGTCGTGGCGCGCCTCGACCGCGGCCAGGTCGTCACCGCCGAGGCGCTCCTGCGCGAGAGCGGCACCCTGACCGCGACGGCGGTCACCCTGACCGAGGTTCTCGAGCTGCCGCTCGCGGTGATCTATCAGCTCGTCGTCGCCAAGCACGGCGTCGCCCGACGGCTCAGCGAGGTGGCCGAGATGCAGCGCGCCAACACACCGCAGGGACAGCACACCTAGGATCTCCCTGTGGGGACACAGCAGACCAAGTGCCGGCGTGACGACGACCTGACCGGGCAGCTCGGCACGGCGCTGCGGCACTTCATGCATCTGGAGTCGACCAGCGCGGCGCTGCTCGTGGTCGCCTCGCTGCTGGCGCTGGCCTGGGCCAACTCGCCGTGGTCGCACGGCTACGAGCATCTGTTGGAGACGGTGCTGTCGGTGCGGTTGGGCGACATCGGGCTCTCGATGAACCTGCACCACTGGGTCAACGACGGCCTGATGGTGGTCTTCTTCTTCGTCGTCGGCCTGGAGGTACGCCGCGAGCTCGCCGTCGGCGAGCTCACCGACCGCCGCCGCACGGTGGTGCCGCTGATCGCCGGAGCGGGCGGCCTGATCCTGCCGGCGCTGATCTATCTGCTGCTCAACCCCTCGGGCGAGGCGGCCCGCGGGTGGGGCATCGTGATCGGCACCGACACCGCGTTCCTGCTCGGCATGCTCGCCCTGGTCGGGCCGGCGGTCTCGACCCAGCTGCGCATCTTCCTGCTCACCCTGACCGTGATCGACGACATCGTCGCGGTGAGCGTCATCGGGGTGGCCTACACCGAGCACCTGTCGGTCGGCCCGCTGGTCGTGGCCGGGCTGGCCCTGGTCGGGATCTTCGTGCTCGACCGGGTGAAGGTGTGGCGGGCCTGGCCCTACGTGGTCCTCGTCCTGATCGCCTGGGTGGCCACGCTCAGCGCCGGGCTGCACGCCTCGATCGCCGGGATGCTGGCCGGGCTGCTGGTGCCGGCGGCGGAGCCGACCCGGGCGCAGATGGAGGTCGCGACCTCGCGGTTCCGGGCGTTCCGGCAGTCGCCGCTGCCCACCCTGCAGCGCGAGACCCGCGACGAGCTGACCCGCACGATCTCGGTCAACGAGCGGCTCCAGGTGTCGCTGCACGTGCCGACGAGCTATCTCATCGTGCCGGTCTTCGCGCTCGCCAACGCCGGCGTCGACCTGCGCGACGGGGTCCTCGGGCAGGCGCTGAGCTCGCCGGTGACCTGGGGTGTCGTCGCCGGCCTGGTTCTGGGCAAGACCTTCGGGATCGGCGGCGGCGCGCTCACGGCCACCCGGCTGCGGCTCGGGCGGCTGCCTCAGGGCGTCGGTGGCGGCCACGTCCTCGGCGGTGCGGCGCTGTCCGGGATCGGCTTCACCGTCGCACTGCTGATCACCACCCTCGCCTTCGACTCCGAGACGCTGCAGCGCGACGCGATCGTCGGCGTGCTCCTCTCCGTGGTGATCGCCTCCGCGCTCGGCTGGGTGATCTTCCAGCTCGCCGCCCGCTTCCTCGGCCAGCGGGACGCGGCGCTGCCGAAGGTGCTCGCGATTCCGGTCGACCCGGAGCGCGACCACATCTACGGCGCGGAGGACGCCGAGATCACCCTGCTCGAATACCTCGACTACGAGTGTCCCTTCTGCGCCCGCGCCACCGGCACCGCCAACGAGGTCCGCGACTACTTCGGTCCCCGCATCCGCTACGTCGTACGCCACCTCCCCCTCCCCCAGCACCCGCACGCCGAGCTGGCCGCCGTCGCCGCCGAGGCCGCCGCGCGGCAGGGCCGGTTCTGGGAGATGCACAAGCACCTCTTCGACCATCAGAACGAGCTCGAGCACAAGGACCTGGCCGGCTACGCCGGAGTCCTCGGGCTCGACGTCGAGCAGTTCCTCCGCGATCTGGAGGACCCGGCACTGGCCGAGCACGTCCGCGAGGACATGGCCTCGGCCAACGACAGCGGCGCGCGTGGCACGCCGACGTTCTTCGTCGGCGTGCACCGCCACGAGGGCCGCTACGACGCCCGCACCCTCATCGCCGAGCTGGAGCGTTCCGCCACCGGCGAGACCGCCCGGCTCGGGATGCGCTCACGCCGCTGACCCCGCCGACTCGGCGAGGGGTCAGGCGTCGTCGGCGGGAGCGTCGTCGCGCTGCGGTCGATAGGAGGCGGCGAGGAGGAGGGCGGTGCCGAGGACACCTCCGCCGAGCGCGACCGCGCCGCCGACCCAGCCGTCGTAGACGATGTCGAGGGCCGAGTCGAGCGAGATCGTCCCGGGCCCGGTGACCCCGAGGACGACCGCGACGACGGCCAGGATCATGACGTACTCCCAGCCGTCCTTGAAGACGAAGAACCCGTTGGGGCGGTGGGCGAGCAGCGCGGCGACGAGCATCACCGCGACGACGGCGGCGGCCGCCAGCGGCGTGACCAGACCCAGGATCAGCAGTACGCCGGCCCCGATCTCGGTGACCACGCTGGCCCACGCCTGAAGCGTGCCGAAGCGCAGACCGAGGCTCTCGAACCAGCCCGCGGTGCCGGCGATCTTCCCGCCTCCACGCCAGTGGTTGACGCCGTGGGCGATCATCGTGCCGCCCACCGCGAGACGTAGCAGCATCAGGGCCAGATCGACGGGATCCATCAGAGGGGTTCCTCGCTGTTGTGGAAAGTGGTCGGCCCAGCCTAGGAGGCGGCCGGGCACGATGCACGGAGGGACGCCGTAGGCTCTCCCGAATGCTGCTCCTCGGAGTCACCCTCGCGCTGGGCTCGGCGGTCGCCCACGCCGCCTGGAACACGGCGTCGAAGACCATCGCTCCTGCGGGACGGCCGGCTCTGTGGGCGGTCGCGATCGTGGAGTGCTGCCTGGTCGTCACGGTCACCGCCGTGGTGATGATCGTGCGCGGGCACGGCATCACGGTGACGTGGGAGCTCCTCCTGCTCTCCCTGGGCAGCACCATGATGCACGCGCTGACCATGGGCCTGGTCCAGGTCGCCTACCAGGACTTCGACGTCAGCCAGATCTACCCGCTCTCCCGCGGCCTCGCGCCCGTGGTCGTGGCGCTCACCGGCATGGTCGTGCTCGGGCAGTGGCTGAGCTGGGCACAGTGGGGTGGCGTACTCCTGATGGCGGCGGCGGTCGGGGCGCTCCTGTTCGAGACCATCCGCACCCGGGGCTCGCTGCAGGCGAAACCGCTGCTCTGGTCGGGCTGCATCGCCGCCTCGATCGCCGGCTACACGACCTACGACGGCTGGGTGGTCGTCGAGCGCGGACTCGACCCGATCGCGTACTACGCCGTCGGCACCGTCGTCCAGGTGGTGCTGTGGAGCGTGATCGTGCGCGGGAAGTACGCCGAGGGACTGCGCCAGCTCCGGATCCATGCGCGGACCGTGGCCGTGCTCGCGGTCCTGGTCCCCACCTCGTACGTCCTCAGCCTTTACGCCACCCTGCACGCCCCGGTCTCGCTGGTCGCCGCGGTGCGCAGCTCGAGCCTGATCTGGGTCGCGCTCGCGGCGGCCCTGGTGCTGCGCGAGCCGATCGGGAGGGTACGCGTCGCCGCGACGATCCTCGCCGCGGCGGCCGTGGTCACGATGGTGGTGTGAGCACGCTGGCGTTCTCAGCCGCCCCCGCCGAGCAGCACCCACACGATGGCACCGACTCCGACGAGGGCGACCGAACCGCTGCTCGCCGCCAGGCAGAACCCTCCGATCCCGGAGCGGACCTCTGCCGGCACCGTCGAGGAATCGTCGGTCTTCGTGTGGCGGAAGAGCTCTCCCCCGCGTCGGTAGCGCCACGGACCGATCCAGGCCGCGCCCGCGGCGATGAGGAGCAGCGTTGCGGCGACCATGCCGGGGACCACCGTCTCCCGCAGCGCCATCGCCTTGGTGGAGATCAGGGCGGCGGCCACCAGCGCCAGTGCAGTGCGCCGCCAGGCCAGTGCGGTGCGCTCGAGCTGGAGCCCGATGTCGTGAACCCGAACGGGCGGTCGGTCCTCAGCCATGTCCGAGGGCGACCCTGACTCCGAGCACCAGTCCGGCCACGGCCACACCGAGCCCGACCAGCAGCGCTGGGCCGGGTCCACCCAGCGGCTGTCGGCGCCGCAGCGCCGACTCGGCGCGCGCCCACGAACGCCAGCCGTGGAGGGCGGCGAGCACACCGAGAAGCATGACGGCGACCGAGACGCTGGTGCGCAGCGCACCGGCGGCGGGGATGCGCACCGTCTCCAGTGCCACCCCACCGGCGATGAGTGCCAGCGCGGTGCGCAGCCACGCCAGGAAGGTCCGTTCGTTCGCGAGGCTGAACCGGGGGTCCGGTTCCTCACCGTCGGCGTAGACCGAGCGTGGCCAGCGGTTCGGAGCGCCGGACCCCGCGGGCATCAGCCCATCTCCTTGGCGCCGGCGCCGACCGCGCCCGGCGCAGCGACACCGGGGCCGTCGTCCGCGGCGCCGGCGACACTCCGGTCCAGCTGAAGGATGTCGAGTCGGCCACGGTCCCGGCTGACGACCAGTGCGGCCAACGAGATCGCGGAGAAGCTCATCCACAGCGCTCCGACCAGCCACAGCGACCCGCCACCCACAACCACCAGCGTCGAGGCGATCATCGGGGTGAACCCGGCCCCCAGCGTGGAGGCGAGCTGGTAGCCGATCGAGGTGCCGGAGTATCGGACCGACGTCGGGAACAGCTCGCCCGCGAAGGCTCCGTACGGCCCGGAGTTGAACCCCTGGACCACGGAGAGACCGAGGAAGATCGCCAGGAAGAACCCGACGGTCGAACCCATGTCGAGCAGCATCATCACCGGCATCGCGAGGACCATCGCCGCGAGGTTGCCGGCGATGAGCACTCGGCGGCGGCCGAGCCGGTCCGAGAGCTTCGAGGCGATCACGATCACGATCACCGTGCAGACGCCACCGAGCGCCTTGACGTTGAGCACGGCAGTCTGGGAGAGCACCGCCTGCTGCACCGCGAACGCGACCGCCCAGGCGCCCATCAGGCCCTGCGTCATCTGTCCGGAGAGCCCGACGAGGACCGCGGTCAGCAGCGAGCGAGGATGCTTCCGGAACAGCTCTGCCGCCGGGACACGCCGCCGGGACTGCTCCGCCTGGGCGGTGAGCTCCTTGAAGACCCGCGACTCGCTCACCCGCATCCGTATGAACAGTGCCAGCGACATGAAGACCGCCGAGAACAGGAACGGGATCCGCCAGCCCCAGGCCAGGAAGGCGTCGGCGGGCAGCATCGTCATAGCGGAGAGGATCAAGGTGCCCGCCACCGTCCCGATCGGGGCGCCCATGTAGGCGAAGGCGGAGGCGAAGCCGCGCGACTCCTTCTTGGAGTTCTCGAAGGCCAGCAGCATCGCGCCGCCCCACTCACCGCCGACGGCGATACCCTGCACGACCCGCAACGAGACCAGCAGGATCGGCGCGGCGATGCCGATCTGCGTGCTGGAGGGCAGCAGCCCGATCAACGTGGACGCGATACCCATCAGCAGCACGGTCCCGACCAGGATCGTCTTGCGACCATGACGGTCGCCGAGGTGACCGAAGACGAGGCCGCCCAGCGGCCGGGCGAGGTAGCCCGCGGCCAGGGTGGCGAACGAGACGATCAGTGCGGTCGCGGGGTCGAGATCGGCGAAGAAGACCTGGTTGAAGACGATTCCGGCGGCGGTGGCGTACAGGATGAAGTCGTAGTACTCCACCGCGGTGCCGATCGCGCTGGAGACGAGGATCCGGCGCATCTCCGCCGGCGAGGCGTGGTAGCCGGCCGGTCCGGCCGAGCTGGAGGTGTTCTGAGTCATGGCTTCTCCTCAACGTCCGGCGGCGGCCGACACCGCCGTGGCGGCGGCGGGCTGGCCGAAGGGAATGATGGCGAGGTCGTCGGGGACGGTCAGGATGCCGTCGTAGGTCTCCGTGGCTCGCTCCCACACGTCGGGCGAGTCATGGCTGGGAACCAGGTGGTGGAGGGCGAGATGCCGCGCCCCGGCCCGGGTGGCGATCTCCCCAGCCTCGACCGGAGTGGTGTGCGCACGCCGATGGTGGTCCATGGTGGCCTGCAGCATCTCCGCGTCGGTGTACTGCCGGGCCAGCGACTCCAGGTTGATCGCCTCGTGCAGCAGCAGGTCGGTGCCGGCGGCGAGCCGCACCAGATTCTCGCACGGCGCGGTGTCACCGGAGATGGTGACCGAGCCGGCCGCGGTGTCGAAGCGGTAGGCGAAGGCCGGAGCGGTCGGGTGGTGCGAGACCAGGATCGCCCGCACGGTCACCCGCTCGTCGGCGTGGACCACGATCGGCTCCATCGACGGCGCCACTCGCTCGTCGGGGTCGAACCCGCACCCGGCCGGAAGCGCGATCTCCTCGGCGCGGAACTGGTCCGCCGGTGACTTGGCCAGCGAGTCGAAGATCCGGTCGTTGCCGTCGGTGGCGTACGCAGCCAGCAGCCCGTCCAGGAGGCCCCCCACCCCGGGAGTCGGGTGATCGGGCGCGATCGGATCAGGTGTACGCACCGCGCGCGGCGAGAGCGGCGGCAGCTTGCCCCGGTCGCCGGGACCGATCACCGGGATCGCCTCCGGGGCAGCGTCCTTGAGCTCGAAGGCGCCGAAGAGCAGCAGCGCTGGCAGGTCGACGACGTGGTCGGAGTGCATGTGCGTGATGAAGACGCCGCGCAGTCCCGTCATCGACAGCCCGGCCCGGCTGGCCTGGCGGCCGGCTCCATAGCCGCAGTCGACGAGGTACCAGGCGCCGTCGACGACGACGGCCGTGGCGATGCCGGCGCGCGGCTCGCCGCGGTGGTCGCTCCACCAGCGGGGGCCACCAGCCGTCCCGAGAGTGACGACGTAGGGGATGGGTTCTGTCACGGAGGTTCCTTTCGGATCAGGTCCTCTTCAGCGTGACGTCGGCCACATCATTTGTCTAACTAGAGATCTTTGGGTTTCATATAAGTTGGGCTAATGCACGAGGTCACACTGCGCCAGCTCGAATACTTCGCCGCGATCGCCGAGACCGGGACGGTCACCGCGGCAGCCCAGCGATGCAACGTGTCCCAAGGGGCCGTGAGCCTCGCACTGGCCGAGCTCGAGCGGCTGGTCGGAGCCACCTTGGTCATCCGTCGTCGGGGCAAGGGCGTGGCCCTGACCCCCGAGGGCACCATCGTCGCCGCCCGTGCGCGCCAGGTCACGGACCAGGTCGCCGACATCGCGACGGTGGTCGAGGAGTTCCACGGCCGGCTCTCGGGGCGGATCGTGGTGGGCGTCTTCCGCACCCTGGCCATGTACGCCATCCCGCATCTCATCGACTGGTTCACCCGGCACCACCCAGGAGTCGACCTCGACTTCGTCGAGGGTTCGGGCCCGAAGATCCAGGACGAGATGCTGGCCGGCCGCGTCCAGTTGTGCGCGATCTACGAGGCCCAGCTCGCCGCCGGATGCGCCGGAACCCTGTTGCACGACGCCCGGCGAATGGTCGCGGTCAGCCCGGACCATGAGCTCGCCAGGCTCGACCGGGTGCCGCTGGCAGAGCTGGCCCGCCACCCGGCGATCCTGGTGGACGAGGAACCCGCCCTCCAGCGCACCCTGGCGGCCTTCGAGGCCGCCGGTGTGACCCCGCAGGTGGTGTGGCGCTCCGCCAGCGTCCAGGCGATCCAGAACGTCGTCGGCCGCAACCTGGCCTACTCCCTGCTGATGCAGCCCACCAGCAACAGCCCCGAAGGCCGCCCGCTGACCTACCGCCCCCTCGCCGACGGGACGCCGCGCAACGCCGTGATGGCCTCGCTGCCCACCGGGCTTCGCCCGACCCGGCTGATCAGCGAGGCGCTGGTCTCGCTCCGGGAGGACTGGCACCCCGCGCCCTGACGGGGCGAGAGCCCTAACCCTTCGGCCGAGCCAGCAGCATCGGCATCAGCCCGATCACCTGGGCCCGCAGGTCCTCGAGGGCACCCTCGCGACCGTTGAGGTGACCCAGCAGCGCCTGCTGGAAGATGCCGTCGAACATCCCGTACGCCACCGGCGCGGCGATCGCGGGCTCGACGCCGGAGAGCGTGGCGTAGCGGTCCACGATCCTCGCGATCATGTCCTCCAGGCTCTGGTCGATCTGGGTGACCGCCTCGCGCAGGCTCTCCTCGAACATCGACTGCGAGCGCAGGTCGTACCAGAGCCGGTGCATCGGCGCTTCCTCGACGATCGTCTCGACCAGCTTGTCGCCGAACCTCTCGGCGAGGTCCTCGGCCGAGGTCGCATCGGCCACCACGCCGTCGTAGCGGTGGACGCAGGTCTCCTTGTAGTAGCGCACACAGAAGACGATCAGCTCGAGCTTGTCGTTGAAGTAGTAGTGCACGACGCCGTGGCTGAACTCGGAGTTGTTGGCGATCTCGCGCAGGCTGGCGCGCGCGTAGCCCAGCTCCCCCAACGTACGCAGCGCCGACTCGGCGAGCGCCTTGCGGCGTTCGTCGTGCTTGTCGGCGGGCGTGCGGCGAGACGCCTTCGGAGCGGCGACCTGGGTCATGGGCCGCAACGATACCCCCTCCCGTGCGCTCCTTCGCGCCATCCGGACCATTTTCTGGTCAATCGTCAAAAGAAATCTTGACAGTCGTCAAGATACGCGATTGTCTGTGAGCCGGATCACAGCGACATCACAGCGACGAAGGAGTCACAGATGACCGATCTGAGCGGACGCACCGCACTCGTCACCGGCGGAGCCCAAGGCCTGGGCGAGGGGATGGCCCGTGCACTCGCCGCGGCCGGCGCCAAGGTCGCCGTCGCGGACGTGAAGGACGACCAGGGCGCCAAGGTGGCCGAGTCCATCGGCGGCACCTTCGTGCACCTGGACGTCACCGACGACGCCTCCTGGGAAGCCGGGGTCGCCGCCGCGGTCGAGGGCCTCGGCGGACTCGACGTGCTCGTCAACAACGCCGGCGTGGAGATCACCAGCCTGGTCACCGAGCTCGACCCGAACGACGTCAAGAAGATGCTCGAGGTCAACGTGCTCGGCACGGCCCTCGGCCTCAAGCACGGCCTGCGTGCGATGCGGCCCGACGGCGCTGCCGGCAACGGCGGCGTGATCGTCAACGTCGCCTCGGTCGCGGCCACGATCGCCTTCCCCGGCATCTCGGTCTACTCGGCCACCAAGAGCGCCGTCGACCGGCTGACCCGGGTCGCGGCGATGGAGAGCGGCAAGCTCGGCTACGGCGTACGCGTCAACTGCATCTACCCCGGGCTGGTGCCGACCGAGATGGGCGTCGGCCTCGCCGTCGACTGCGCCAACCTCGGGCTCTTCGAGTCGCCCGACGCAGCCGTCGCCGGCGTCGTCGAGCTGACCCCGTCGGGACGCCTCGGCACGGTCGAGGACATGGCCGACGCGGTCGTCTTCCTCGCCTCCGACCAGGCGAAGTTCATCAACGGAGTCGGCCTGCCGGTCGACGGTGGAATGGGGATGTGAAGATGAGCGAGAACAAGCCTGTCGTCGTCTACGGCGCCTCCGGCTACACCGGCCGGCTGGTGTGTGAATACCTGCGCGAGCTCGGGGTGCCGTTCGTGGCCGCCGGCCGCTCCAAGGACAAGCTGGTCGATTCGATGACCTCCCATGTCCCCGGCATCGAGACCGCCGACTACGAGATCGCCGAGGTCGAGCACACCGTCGAGGCGCTCACCGAGCTGCTCACCGGCGCCCGGGTCGTGCTCAACACCGTCGGCCCCTTCTCCAAGCACGGGCCCGAGGTCGTCGAGGCCGCGCTGGCCGCCGGGGTCCACTACACCGACACCACCGGCGAGCAGGACTGGCTGATCACCTGCGACGAGACGTACGGCGCCGACTACGCCGCCAAGGGGCTGCTCCTGGCCCCGGGCATCGCGCAGATGTACACCACCGGTGAGATCGCCGCCGAGATCTGCCTCGAGCAGCCCGGCCTCGACACCCTCGACATCGCGGTCTTCTGGGGCGGCTCCCCCACGATCGCCTCGACGCGGACGATCCTGGTCAACGCGGCCACCTCGAAGGCGCACTACCTGGAGCAGAACGCGTACGTCGAGTTCGACCCGACCGCCGGACTGGTCCCGCTCGTGGTCCCCGGCCAGCACGAGCTGGCGCTCTCGCTGCCGTGGGGCGGCACCTCGCACCCGGTCTGGTACCGCCGTGACCCGAAGGTGGCCAGCTGCAAGGCGCAGGGCGGCGTCTTCAACGCCGCGCTGATGAACGGGGTGCCGCAGATCGTCGCGGGCGCGCTCGAGGCGACCAAGGACATGGACCCCGAGCAGCGCGACGAGGCGCTGACCGCCACGGCGGCCCAGGTGATGAACCAGATGCCGCCGCGCGAGAACCCGCGGCTGAACAAGTCGCTCGACTCGGTCCACGCCTCCGGCCCGCTGGGACGCGCGCACTGCGTCATCCACGGCAACCAGAACTACAAGCAGACCGGGCTGCTGCAGGCGTACGTCGCCTACTCGCTGCTGCAGCAGCCGCCTCGCCGGGTGGGCTTCGCCTCGGGCTGCCAGGCGTTCGGTCACCGCGAGCTCCTCGGCCAGCTGCAGGCCTTCGGGCTGGTCTCGGAGCCGGTCGTGACCCGGCAGCGCGGCTGAGGGCGGCCCGATGCGGCTCGTCGACTATCTGGACAAGGGTGCCTCGCTGGGAGGCGACGCGCCCTGTCTCGTCTGCGGCGAGGACACCTGGACGTACGCCGAGGTCGTCGATCTCTCGGTGCGCGTCGCCGCGGGCCTGCAGGCCCGCGGCGTCGCGCCGGGGGCGAAGGTCGCCATCCTCTCGGCCAACGACCCGGTCGCCTTCGCCTCCGTCTTCGGGATCAGCCGCGCCGGGGGCGTCTGGTGCCCGATCAACCCGCGCAGCGAGGCGGCCGAGAACCGGGAGCTCCTCGACCTCTTCGGCTGCTCGGCGCTGATCTTCCAGTCGGCCTTCGCCGGTCTGGTCGACCAGATCCGCGGCGACCTCCCGGAGCTGACCACCCTGGTCTGTCTCGACGCGACCTATGACTGGGCGATCGGCTGGGACGACTTCCTCGGCTCCCCCGACGCGTTCGAGCCCGTCGAGGTCACCGACGACCTGGCCATGGTCGTCGGCACCGGCGGGACGACCGGGCGGCCCAAGGGCGTCATGCTCACCGGCACCAACCTGGAGACGATGTCGGCGATCACGCTGATGGCCTACCCGTGGCAGGGCGCGCCTGAACGTCCCACCTATCTCGCGCTCGCGCCGCTCACCCATGCCGCCGGGGTGCTCTGCTTCCCGGTGATGTGCCTGGGCGGCCAGATCGTGGTGATGCGTACGCCGGACGTGGGGTCGTTCCTCGAGCACATCGAGCGCCACCACGTCACCCACACGTTCCTGCCGCCGACGCTGATCTACCTGGTGCTGGACCACCCGGCGCTGCCGTCGACGGACCTGAGGTCGCTGCGCTGCTTCTGGTACGGCGCGGCGCCGATGTCGGCGACCCGCCTGGAGGAGGCGCTGATCCGGATCGGACCGGTGATGGCGCAGCTGTTCGGTCAGACCGAGGCGCCGATGATGATCGCGACCATGTCGCCCGCCGACCACTTCCACGCGGACGGGACGGTCGCCACCGAGCGGCTCTCCTCGGCCGGTCGTCCGGCACCGCTGGTAACGGTGTCGATCATGGGCGAGCGCGGCGCGCTGCTCGGCTCCGGGGATCGGGGCGAGATCGTCGTACGCAGCTCCCTGGTCATGCGGGGCTACCTCGACAACCCCGAGGCCACCGCCGAGGCGAGCGCGCACGGCTGGCACCACACCGGCGACATCGGCTTCCTCGACGAGGAAGGCTTCCTGCACATCGTCGACCGCGCCAAGGACATGGTGATCACCGGTGGTTTCAACGTCTACTCGACCGAGGTCGAGCAGGCGCTGATGACCCACCCCGCCATCGCCGACTGCGCCGTGGTCGGGCTCCCCGACGAGAAGTGGGGCGAGCGCGTCACCGCCGTCATCCTGCCCAGGCCGGGCGCCTCGGTCGATGTCGGCGACCTGAAGGCGTACGTCAAGGAGCGGATCGGCGCCGTCAAGACCCCCAAGCAGATCGAGGTCTGGCCGGACCTGCCGCGCTCGAAGGTCGGCAAGGTGCTCAAGACCGAGATCAAGAAAAGCCTGTCTCATGGGGCCGAGTCGGCGGATCTGCCCCCGTGTCTCGCGAAGCGAAGCGAGCGGGAGGGGGCAGATGCGCCGACTCGGCCGTAAAGCACTCGGGCCGTAAAGCCCTCAGCCCGCCCAGATCACGAACAGCGAGTAGTCGTCGAACGGCGACTCGGAGCCGTCGCACCGCCATGCGGTGATGTCGCCGTCCTCCAGCATCTCCGCGCCGGCAGCGGCACAGTCGTCCTGCCAGTAGAAGTCGCGGCCGGTGTACTCCCAGCCGCCCTCGGCGGTCGAGGCGGATGCCGACGTAGCCAGGGCACCGCCGGCGATCAGGGCAGCGGCGAGCGGGGCGGCAGCAGCGATTCGGATGAGCTTCATGATGATCTCCTTGGTTGGTGTTCCTGTCGGACACCCACCACGCTCCGCCTCGCCGCTGTCAGAAATGTCCCCCATCACTCACCGTTTTCTGTCACTACCATCAGTCTGCGTTCGTTTGCTCCGGAAAGGCGGCCGGATCCGCGGCGTATGCCACCATCCACCTCGGCTCGATGGTGGCGTAGACGACACCAGGCCCTTCCCAGGTCTGGGGGTCGGAGCCGTAGAACTCGGTGAAGTAGGCGTTGTGCTCCTCGAACTCCGGACCCTCGCTGACGACGTGCGCCGCGCCGTGGGTGAAGACACCGATGCGCTCACCGTCGACGTGGGTCGCGCTGACAGCCGGGCGAGCGAGCATGTGCTTGGCCTTGACGGCGGTGGGAGAGGTCCCGAACAGCCAGCGCCCGTGGCGGAAGTGGCCGTCGTCGCAGCTCGTCCGCGGCTCGCCCCGGGCGGTCACGGTGGCCAGCACCAGCACCTTCATGCCCGTCAGCTCCGTGACGAGCTGACGGGCGTTCAGGCGTCGTTCGTCGTTGACGATGCCGGTCAGATGGCCGCTCGCGCGGCCGATCGAGGCGTCCAGGAGGCGTTGCAGGTCGGCGATCTCTTCGTCTGTCTCGTGCACCCGACGAGTCTCACCCCGACGTCCTCCGGGTTGCTTGACCGTTCTTGCTCGGGCTCAGCCGATCGCGGCGGCGATCTCCGGCGGGATGGCGGTCGAGCCCGACCCGTCGGTGGAGACGACCACATAGACGACCGACACGGCGCAGGCGACCTCCTCGCCCCGGCGGAACTCGAACTCCAGGGTGAAGCTCTTGGTGCCGATCCGCGTGGTGCGCACCGGCACCTGGACCCGTTCGCCGAGGCCGATTCCCGCCTTCCAGTCCAGGTCCGCGTGGGCGAGCTGGACGTCGACGCCGAGCTCCTGCCAACGGGCATAGGGCACCCCACAGGTTTCGATGAAGTGGGTCATCGCCTCGTCGACGTAGGCGAGGTACCAGCCGTTGAACATCACCCCCTGCATGTCCACCTCGAGATAGCGGGGCGTGAACTCGTAGACCGTCGTCACGGCCGCTCCTTCGCGGGCAGGATCCGCCCGCTGACCTCGCCGAGGGCGATCCGGCCGCCGCCCGGCGCGGGCGCGGTGGCGGTGATGGTGACCTCGTCGCCGTCCTTCAAGAACGTACGCACCGACCCGTCGTCGAGCTTGAACGGCTCGGCGCCCGACCAGCTGAGCTCGAGGAACGAGCCGCGCTGGCCCGGCTCCGGGCCGCTGATCGTGCCGCTGGCGAACAGGTCGCCGACGCGCAGCGAGGCACCGTTGGCCGTCATGTGCGCGAGCATCTGCGGGGCGGTCCAGTACATGGTGGCGTACGGCGGCTCGGCGACCAGCGTTCCGTTGAGCCGGACCTCGAGGGCGAGGTCGAGCGCCCACGGCTCCAGCGACGAGTCGTTCAGGTAGCCGGCCAGCGGAACGTCTCGTTCCGGCGGGCTCACCCGGGCCGCCTCGAGCGCCGCCAGCGGGAGCACCCACGGCGAGATCGAGGTGGCGAACGACTTGCCGAGGAACGGGCCCAGCGGGACGTACTCCCAGGCCTGGATGTCCCGCGCCGACCAGTCGTTGACGAGGGTGACCCCGAAGATGTGGTCGGCGGCCTCGGCGAGCGGGACCGGGGTGCCCCGCTCCGAGGCGACGCCGACCACGAACCCGAGCTCGGCCTCGATGTCGAGGCGGATCGAGGGGCCGTCGACGATCCCGTCGGGGGTCTTCCGTAGCCCGGCCGGCCGGACGACATCGGTGCCGGAGACGACCACGGTGCCGGAGCGGCCGTGGTAGCCGATCGGCAGGTGCTTCCAGTTGGGCGTCAGCGGCTCGGAGTCGGGGCGGAACATCTTCCCGACGTTGGAGGCGTGGTGCTCGGAGGCGTAGAAGTCGACGTAGTCGGCCACCGTGAACGGCAGCAGCAGATCGGCGTCCTCGAGCGGCACCAGGTGCGGTCGCACCTGGTCCTCACTCGCCGGGTCGCTGAGCAGCCGGGTCACCTCGGCGCGTACGTCCTTCCAGACGGCCGGTCCGGCGGCGAGCAGCGCGTCGAGGCCTCCTGCGCCGACGCCCGTGACGGCGGCGACGTCGAGCACCAGGTCACCGATCCGCACCCCGAGTCGCGGGGTCGGATCCGCGGCGGTGCGGAAGGTGGCGTACGGAAGCGCCTCGAGGCCGAACTGACTGTCACCGATGTCCAGCCACCCGGTCACTGGCGACCCCCAGCCCAGGTCCAGGCGTACTTGCCGTCGTCGACGGCGGCGCCGGCCTCGCCGACCTCGAGAGGCCGGAAGGTGTCGACCATGACCGCGAGCTCGTCGAAGAACTCCGCGCCCAGGCTGCGCTCCATGGCGCCGGGCTGGGGACCGTGGGCGTGGCCGCCGGGGTGGAGGGTGATCGAGCCGATGCCGATCCCGGAGCCCTTGCGGGCCTCGTAGTCACCGCCGACGTAGAACATGACCTCGTCGGAGTCGACGTTGGAGTGGTAGTAGGGCACCGGCACCGCGAGCTCGTGGTAGTCCACCTTGCGGGGCACGAAGTTGCAGATCACGAAGTTGTTGCCCTCGAAGACCTGGTGGGCCGGCGGCGGCTGGTGGACCTTGCCGGTGATCGGCATGTAGTCGGCGATGTTGAAGACGTACGGGTAGAGACAGCCGTCCCAGCCGACCACGTCGAACGGGTGGTGCGGGAGGACGTGGACCGAGCCGGCGATGCCGCCGGCGCCCGGGCCGCGATGCTTGATGTAGACCTCGGCCTCACTCGCGTCGACCGTCTGCGGGTCGGTCGGGAGCCGGAGGTCCCGCTCGCAGTAGGGGGCGTGCTCGAGGAACTGGCCGAACCGGGAGAGGTAGCGCTTCGGCGGGGCGATGTGGGAGTTCGCCTCGATCGCGTAGACCCGCAGCGGAGCGTCGCCGACGGGCACCCAGCGGTGGGTGGTGGCGCGTGGGATCACCACGTAGTCGCCCTCTCCCACCATCAGGTCGCCGAAGACCGTCTCGACGACACCTGTCCCGGACTCGACGTAGACACACTCGTCGCCGATCGCATTGCGGTAGAGCGGCGAGGCCTCCCCCGCCACGGCGTAGTGGAGCCGGACGTCGCCGTTGCCCAGCACCAACCGGCGGCCCGTGATCGCATCGGCGCTCTTCCACTCCTCCCCCGGGAAGAGGTCGTGCAGCCCGAGGTGCATCGGGCGCAGGGGATGGTTGGGGGTGGTGCCATGGTCGGGCAGCTCCCAGATGCGTACGTCCTTCACCGCCGAGGGGATGTGGCGGTGGTAGAGCAGGGAGGAGTCCGAGGAGAACCCTTCCTCGCCCATGAGCTCTTCGTAGTAGAGATTCCCTTCTCCGTCGCGGTGTTGGGTGTGCCGCTTGGGCGGGATGTGCCCGCGCTGTTGGTAATGCGCCATACCCCGGATCGTACGTGACCTTGACCACACCGATCATGGGGGCCGAACGTCCTGACTTCGCCCCAGGTACCTCCCGGGGCATGCCTCACTTCCCCTAGGCTCCTCAGATGCCCTCCGAGACCCCCGAGACCCTTTTCGTGGCACACGCGACGGGTCGTCTCCTGCACGTCCGGGCCTGCCCCCAGCTCCTCGGCCTCGACGCCCCGTTGAAGGCCACTCCCGCGCAGATCGAGTCGTTGGGCACCTGCGCGTGGTGCGCGAAGGAGCTCTCCGAGGCCGGCCGAAGATACTTCGACTCCGTCGAGCAGGCCGTTCGCACCCTCGACCCCTCCGACGACGCCGTCCGTGCCACCGAGGAGGCTCTCGGCGATGTCGACTACGAGCTCGTCTGGGTTCCGCCCAGCTATTCGCACATCGCCGTGGGCGACAAGGAGCACGCTGTCGCCTGGATCGGCCGGGGGTGCGTCATGCATGAGGACGGGCGACTCATCGACTTCGGCTGAGGGCGTCGTCGATCTCGCTCATCTTCGCGGTGGTCAGCGTGCCTGCGCGCTCGATCAGGTCGTCCCGGGACAGCGTGGTCAGCCACGTGCACGGGGTGAAGCCCGGACGCGGGAGCGCGAACCGGAGCACGCCTTCGAAGGGCAGGCCCTCCGGGGTGCCCACTGCCACTTCGATGCCCAGACCGGTGATGTCGACGCCCGCCGGCGGGACGACCTGCATCACCTGGATCCCGGACGGGTCGTCTCCCGACAGCAGCACGACCGGCCGCCGCTCGTCGAACTCCACCCACCAGACTTCGCCACGCTGCACATGTCCTCCTGACTCAGGACGGCAGGCCGATGCCCGCACGACCCCACGAATGTACAGTCGCTTACGCGAGATCCAGCACGAGACAGGCAGGTATCCTCAAGACATGACCGCGTTGCCCGACTGGATGCAACCGCCCCGTGAAGAGGGTTGGTACTCCGAAGACCTCGACATGCTTGTCGAGGCGCCTCCCCACACCGAACTCATCGACGGAGCCCTGGTCTTCAACATGTCACCCCAGCGCCGCTGGCACAGTCGGCTCGTCACCGCCCTGACCAACGCACTGACGGCGCAGGCGCCCGACGGATTCGAGGTGGATCGGGAGCTGACGGTGGTGCTCGACCGGCGAAACCGGCCCGAGCCGGACGTGCTGGTGAGCACCGCGCGGATCTCCGAGCAGGCTTCGTTCTATGACGCCGACTCGGTGGTGCTCGTGGTCGAGGTCGTCTCGCCGGAGTCCGAGCACCGGGACCGGACGATCAAGCCGCAGAAGTACGCCGAGGCAGGCATCTCCCACTACTGGCTCATCGAGAACGAGGACGGCGCGCCCGCGATCCACGTCTACGAGCGCGACGACCTCACCAACGCCTACGTCGCGACCGGGATCTTCCGCGACCGGCTCGACGTCCCGGTGCCGTTCCCGGTCAAGATCGACGTCACCGACCTGCTCCGCTGACCTCATCATCCGCGACGGTGCGTTGTCACAACCAGCGCACCGCCGGTGTCCCATGGGTATGAACCTCGACAAGCAGGAGGAACCCATGAGCAAGCCCCACGTGGTGGTCATCGGTGGCGGGTACGCCGGCGTGATGGCCGCCAACCGGCTCACCAAGCGCGACGACGTCGCGATCACCCTGGTCAACCCGCGCGACCACTTCGTCGAGCGGATCCGGCTCCACCAGCTGGCCGCCGGGTCCTCGGAGGCCGTGGTGGCCTACGTCGACGTGCTCGGCGAGCGGGTGCGTCTCGTGGCCGACACCGTCGGTTCCATCGACGCGGGTGCGCGGACGATCGCGCTCGGGAGCGGGCAGGAGATGGCGTACGACTATCTGGTCTACGCCGTCGGCAGCGCGGGCACGGCTCAGGTCCCAGGCGTGGCGGAGCACGCCTACGGGGTCTCGACCTACGAGGAGGCGACCCGGCTGCGGTCGGTGCTGGACGCGGCTCCGGCCGATGCCCCGGTGGTCGTCGTCGGCGGCGGGCCGACCGGCATCGAGGTCTCCTCCGAGCTGGCCGAGACAGGCCGGAACGTGGCTCTGATCTGCGGAGACAGAATCGGACCGTGGCTGCACGAGAAGGGCCGGACGGTTGCCGAACGTGACCTGCGGCGGCTGGGCGTCGACATCGTCGAGGGCGCCCGGGTGACCGAGGTGATGGACGGCCGCGTACGCCTCGACAACGGCCGCGAGCTGCCCAGCTCGGTGACCATCTGGACCGCCGGCTTCGCCGCGCCGGACCTGGCCCGCGCGAGCGGGCTGTCCACCGACGAGCTCGGCCGGCTGCTCACCGACGAGACCCTGACCAGCGTCGACGACGACCGGATCGTCGCGACCGGCGACGCCGCGGCACCGTCGGGACTGGCGTACCGGATGAGCTGCCAGGCCGCCAACCAGCTCGGGCCGCTGGCCGCGGAGACGGTGCTCGCCCGGCTCGCCGGTGCGACACCGCAGCCGGTGAGCATCGGGTTCGTGGGCCAGTGCATCAGCATCGGCCGTGGGCTGGGGCTGGTGAACTTCTCGCGCCGGGACGACTCCGCTGTGGGCGCCCGGCTTCGTGGCGCGCCCGCGGCGAAGGCCAAGGAGCTGGTCTGCCGCAGCACGGTCTGGGCCCTGGGGATGGAGGCGCGTCGGCCCGGATCCGCGTTCGGCCTCAAGGACCGTTCGCGCGCCGGACGGGTGCAGGCCGCCAGAAACTTCCCGTCCGGTGTCACAGTCTCGGGCGCCGTCTCGTCCCAGGGGTGGAAGATGTGACCTGAGGGAGGACGAACGTGACACCTGAGACCGAGATCGAGTTCGAGGAGCTGCGACCGCTGCTGTTCTCGATCGCCTACCGGATCCTCGGCAGCGTGAGCGAGGCCGAGGACGCCGTGCAGGAGACCTGGATCCGGCTGGAGGGGACCTCGACCGAGCCCGAGTCGCTCAAGGCCTACCTGTCCACCGTGGTCACCCGCATCTCCCTCGACGTGCTGCGCTCCGCGCGGGTCCGGCGGGAGACGTACGTCGGGCCGTGGTTCCCCGAGCCGCTGCCGACCGACACCCACATCGACGAGCCGGTCGACATCTACGCGAGCCCGGAGCGGGCGACCGAGCTGGCCGACTCGGTGTCGATGGCCGCGCTGCTGCTCCTGGAGCGGCTCAGCCCGCTGGAGAGGGCGGTCTTCGTGCTGCGCGAGGTCTTCCACTTCGGCTTCGCCGACATCGCCGCGGCCGTGGACCGTTCCGAGGCCGCCTGCCGTCAGCTCGCCTCCCGGGCGCGACGGCACATGGACGAGGGCAAGCCGCGGTTCGAGGCCGATCGCCGCAAGCGGGTCGAGCTGTCGACGCGGTTCTTCGAGGCGCTGCGCGACGGCGATCTCGACCGACTCCAGGCCCTGCTGGCGGCCGATGTCGAGACCGTCAACGACGGCGGCGGCGTGGCCGGTGGGGTCGGTGGCCGGTTCGGTGCGGAGAAGGCCGCCCGCATCCTGATCGCGGCCGTGCCGCCGCTGCTCGCCATCGGCGCCCGCCTGGAGCAGCGCGAGCTCAACGGCGAACCGGGTGCCATCCTGCGCGACGCCGACGGCGCCATCCTCGGCACCTGGACCCTCGACATCCTCGACGGCCAGATCCAGCGGATCCGCTCGGTCACCAACCCCGAGAAGCTCGGCCACCTCGGCCCGGTGGCCGATCTGAAGGACGTCGTCCGCCGCCGCAACCGCCACCGCCGCGGGCAGTGACCTAGCCGAGTCGGCTCATCCTGACCAAGAATCCCGCCGAGTCGGCGCGTCATGACGCGCCGACTCGGCGGGTTCTGGTCAGACCGTCGCGCCTTGCGGGGCCACCGTCCGCAGACCGAGGTCGGCGGTGCGTACGTCCTTGGTCTCGCGGGCGGTCAGGGCGGCGACCGAGGCGACGAGGCAGACGACGGCGGTGTAGCCCGCGGTGACGACCCAGCCACCCTCCTGGACGCCACCCAGAGCGGTGACGATCGACGGCGTGAACCCGGCCAGCAGGAAGCCGATCTGGGTGCCGATCGCGACGCCGGAGAAGCGCACCGGGGTCGAGAACATCTCACCGTAGAAGGACGGCCAGGTCGCGTTGGCGGCCGCGTAGCCGAACGAGAAGGTGAGGATCGCGAGCGCGAAGACGAGCAGCTCGCTGCCCTGGCTCATCGAGAGCAGGTAGAACGGCATCAGGACCGCGCTGGCGACGGCGCCGTAGATGAACACCGGCTTGCGCCCGATCCGGTCGGCGAGCCGGCCGAACATCGGCTGGGTGAACAGCGCCACGACGTTGGCCGCGACGACCAGCCACAGCGTGATCGAGTCGACCATGCCGACCGCGACGCCGTAGGCGATGGCCAGGTTGCCGAAGACCGTGGAGACGGCCGCGATGAAGGCGCAGCAGATGACCCGCAGCACGTCGACCCAGTGGTCACGCAGCAGCACCGCGAGGGGCAGCTTGGCGACCTCGTTGTTGGCCTTGGCCTCTTCGAACTCCGGGGTCTCGTTGAGGCGGCTGCGGATGAAGAACGCCACCACGACCACGATCGCGGAGAGCCAGAACGGGATCCGCCAGCCGATGCCGTACTTGATCTCGTCCGGCAGCGCCACGACCGGGATGAAGACGAGCGCGGCCAGGATCTGGCCGCCCTGGGTGCCGGTCAGCGTCCAGGAGGTGTAGAAGGAGCGCTTGTCGTCGGGGGCGTGCTCGAGGGTGAGCGAGCTGGCGCCGGCCTGCTCGCCGGCGGCCGAGAGACCCTGGAGCAGGCGGCACACGATGAGCAGTGCGGGCGCGATCCAGCCCGCCTGGTCGTACGTCGGCAGGCAGCCGATCAGGAACGTGCCGCCGCCCATCAGCAGGAGGGTGAACAGCAGGACCTTCCGGCGACCGATCCGGTCACCGAAGTGACCGACGAAGATCGCGCCGACAGGACGGGCGACGTACGCGAAGGCGAAGGTCGCGAACGACATCACCAGCGCGGCGTCACCGGCGCTGGGGAAGAAGACGTGCGGAAAGATCAGCGCCGCGGCAGAGCCGAAGACGAAGAAGTCGTAGTACTCGACCGCGCTGCCCATGAAGCTGGCCAGTGCGGCCCGGACCGGGGTCTTGCCTTCTCGGTTCTCGGTGTCAGGTCCCGCCATCGGGTCCTCCTCGGGGTCTGTCCCGCGGTCCTGACCGCGGGATGTGGGGGGGGATGAATGTGTTCAGAGATTCAGCCGGCCGCGGCCAGCTCGCGCAGGTGGGCGAGCATCCGCCCGGCATCGGGGTCGATGCCGGTGATCAGCCGGAAGGCGTCGACGGCCTGGTAGACCGCCATATGGCCTCCGTGGAGCGTCCGGCAGCCGACCTCACGCGCGGCCTGCAGCAGCGCGGTGTCCAGAGGCCGGTAGACGATGTCCGCCACCCACAGCTCGGGGCGGAGGAGGCTGGTGTCCAGGGGCGTGCCGGGGTGATCGGCCATGCCCATCGGGGTGCAGTTGACCAGTCCGTCGGCCTCGGGCACGAGCGCGGTCAGCTTGTCGACGTGGCTCGCCTCGACGGCGCTGTCCGGGTGGTGGCGCCGGATCTCCTCGACCCGCATCTGGGCACGGTCGAGGTCCATGTCGGCGATGACCAGCCGGTCGACGCCCTGGCCCACGAGCGCGTGGGCGACGGCCGAGCCCGCCCCGCCCGCGCCGAGCTGGACGACGGTGCCGAGCGGGGCGTCCGGCATCCCGGTGCGCAGTGCGTGGCCGAACCCGGTGGTGTCGGTGTTGTGGCCGACCGCACCCTCCTCGGTGAAGACCACGGTGTTGACCGCACCGAGCCGGGCCGCGGTCTCGTCGAGCCGGTCGAGGTGCTCGATCACGAGCTCCTTGCACGGATGGGTGATGTTGAGCGCGTCGAAGCCGAGGCGCCGGGCCTCCCTCATCAGGTCGCCCACGCCCTTGGCCGGAACCCCCAGAGCGGTGATGTCGAGCGTCTTGTAGACGTACGACAACCCGTGCTCGAACCCTTCGCGCATGTGCAGCGCCGGACTCAGCGAGGGTCCGACGCCCGCGCCGATCAGGCCGACAAGAAACGAAGACTTCATCCAGATGGTCCTTAATGTACGAACTAGTACGTTACGAGAGTGAAGGGCATCACATTCCACCCCGGCTCGTCAACCCCTGCACAGAAAAGAGCCCGTCCCCGCGGCGCGGGGACGGGCTCTTGCGGCCGGAGGTCAGCGAGCGGTGAGCCAGCCGACGACGATGTCGCCGAGGATGCGGCGGTTGCGCTCACGCACGTCGGGAGCGAGCATGTCGCGACCGAAGAGGAAGCCGAAGGTGGCGCTGTTGGCGACCTGGAAGACGCAGTAGGCGCTGATCATCATGTGCACGTCGACGGCGTCGACGTCGGCGCGGAGCTCACCCGAGGCGCGGCCGCGGGCGAGGACGTCTTCGAGGACGGTGGCGGCCGGGGCGCCGAGCTCACGCAGCGACTCGACCTTCTCCATGTGCCGGCCACGATGGATGTTCTCGACGGAGACCAGGCGGATGAAGTCGGGGTGATCGACGTGGTGGTCGAAGGTGAGCTCGGCGATACGACGGATCGCGTCGACCGGCTCGAGATCGCCGGCGTGCAGACCCTGCTCGAGCTCGCGGATCCGGCGATAGGCCGCCTCGAGCACCGCCAGGAACAGCCCCTCCTTGCCGCCGAAGTAGTAGTAGATCATCCGCTTCGTGGTGCGGGTGCGCTCGGCGATCTCGTCGACGCGGGCGCCCGAGTAGCCCTGCTCCGAGAACACTTCGGTCGCGACCTCGAGCAGCTCGGACCGGGTGCGTTCGGCATCACGCGACTGAACCATGCTCCGAGCCTAGAGCACGGCCCGCTTCCCTTCGCGCAGCGATGTATGTACCGTTTCGTACATTAGCGACGAACGGAGACCCATGCGCACTTCGATCGCCACCGTCTGCCTCAGCGGCGGCCTGGTCCAGAAGATGTACGCCGCGGCCGAGGCCGGCTTCGACGCGATCGAGATCTTCGAGCCCGACCTCATCGCCGCACCCCAGTCCCCCGAGGAGATCCGGGCGCTGGCCGACCGGCTCGGGCTCACCCTCGACCTCTACCAGCCCTTCCGCGACGCCGAGGGCGTCGACGAATCGGCCTTCGCCGACGTGCTGCACCGGGCCGAGGCGAAGTTCCGGCTGATGCGGCGACTCGGGATCGACCTGATGCTGGTGTGCAGCAACGTCGGCACCGCGACCGTCGACGACGACGAGGTCTCCGCGGGACAGCTGCGGCGGCTGGGCGAGCTCGCGGCGACGTACGGGATCCGGCTCGCCTACGAGGCGCTGGCCTGGGGACGGTTCGTCGACGACTACCGGCGCTCGTGGCGCATCGTCGAGCTCGCCGACCACGCAGGCGTCGGGATCTGCCTGGACAGCTTCCACATCCTCTCCCGCGGTCACGACCCGAAGCAGATCGAGGAGATCCCGGCCGAGAAGATCTTCTTCCTGCAGCTCGCCGACGCCCCCGCGCTCAGCATGGACGTCCTCTCCTGGAGCCGCCACCACCGGCTCTTCCCCGGCGAGGGCAGCTTCGACCTGCCGGCCTTCCTGGGTCACGTGCTGCGCGCCGGCTACGACGGACCGCTCTCGCTGGAGGTATTCAACGACACCTTCCGCCAGACCGATCCGGTCCGCACCGCCCGCCAGGCCCAGCGCTCGCTGCGCTGGCTCGCCGACCGCACCGCCGACCTGCTCGGCGAGGAGGCCGGTCTCCCCGCCGGCCCCCTCCCCCGGCTGCCCGAGGTGGCCGCGCCGGAGGCCTTCGACTTCGTCGAGATCAAGGCGCCGGACACCTCCGGTGTCGAGGTGCTGCTCGAGCAGCTCGGCTTCGACTTCCGCGGCCGCCACCGGAGCAAGCAGGTGCGCCTGTGGACCTGGGGTGCGGCCCGGATCGTCTGCAACGACGTCCCCAGCGCCTCCCCCGAGCCGCGGATCGCGGCCGTCGGCTTCGACGTCGCCGACTCGGACCCGGCAGCCGAGCGGGCTGCGCGGCTGATGGCGCCGCCGGTCCACCGCCGGACGTACGCCGGGGAGCAGGCGCTGCGCGCCTTCACCTCCCCCGACGGCACCGAGGTCTTCCTCTCCCACGCCGAGGACTGGATCGGCGAGTTCGACGGCGGCGTGTCGAGCCCCGACGGACACGCCGCGCGGATCGACCACGTCAACCTGGTCCAGCCGTGGCACAGCTTCGACGAGGCGGTCCTCTTCTACACCAGCGTGCTGTCGTTGACCCCGCAACCGACCCAGGAGGTCGCCGGCCCCTCCGGCCTCGTCCGCAGCCAGGTGATGAGCTCGCCGGCCGGCGGCGTACGGCTGCCGCTCAACCTGCTCCCGACCGGGCAGCAGGGCCAGGCACAGCACATCGCGCTCGCCTGTCCCGACATCATCGGCGTCGTCGCCGCCGCCCGCGAGCGCGGGCTCCGGCCGCTGAAGGTGCCGGGCAACTACTACGACGACCTCATCGCCCGCTTCGGCCTGCCCGACGACCTCGTCGCCACCCTGCGCGACCTCGACCTGCTCTACGACCGCGACGCCGACGGCGAGTACCTGCACTGCTACACCGAGACCGTCGGCGAGGTCTTCTTCGAGCTCGTCGAGCGGCGGGATCGCTACGACGGCTACGGCGCCGGCAACGCCCCCGTCCGCCTGGTCAGCCAGTCCCAGCCGCCGAAACCGTAGAAGTGGGCGACGAAACCACAGTTTCGTCGCCCACAACTACAGATTCGGCGATCAGAAGTTGCCGCGGCGCTCCTGCTCGCGCTCGATGGCCTCGAAGAGGGCCTTGAAGTTGCCCTTGCCGAAGCCGAGGGAGCCGTGGCGCTCGATCATCTCGAAGAAGACCGTGGGGCGGTCGCCGATCGGCTTGGTGAAGATCTGCAGCAGGTAGCCGTCCTCGTCGCGGTCGACCAGGATGCCGCGCTTCTGCAGCTCCTCGATCGGCACCCGCACCTCACCGATCCGGGCGCGCAGCTCGGGGTCCTCGTAGTAGGAGTCGGGGGTGTTGAGGAACTCGATGCCGGCGTCGCGCAGCGCGTCGACGGTGGCCAGGATGTCGCCGGTGGCCAGCGCGAGGTGCTGGGCGCCGGGGCCCTGGTAGAACTCCAGGTATTCGTCGATCTGCGACTTCTTCTTCGCGATCGCCGGCTCGTTGAGCGGGAACTTCACCCGGTGGTTGCCGTTGGCGACGACCTTCGACATCAGCGCGGAGTAGTCGGTGGCGATGTCGTCGCCGATGAACTCGGCCATGTTGGTGAAGCCCATGACGCGGCCGTAGAAGTCGACCCACTCGTCCATCTTGCCGAGCTCGACGTTGCCGACGACGTGGTCGAGCGCCTGGAAGAGCCGCTTGGGCGCACCCTCGGGCTTCTTCAGCGTCGAGGTGCGGGTCACGTAACCGGGCAGGTAGGGGCCGTCGTAGCCGGACCGGTCGACCAGCGTGTGGCGGGTCTCGCCGTAGGTGGCGATCGCGGCGATGCGTACGGTGCCGTGCTCGTCGGTCACGTCGTGGGGCTCCTCCACGACACGGGCGCCCTGCTTGCGGGCGTGCTCGATGCAGCGGTCGACGTCGGGCACCTCGAGGGCGATGTCGATGACGCCGTCACCGTGGCGGGCGTGGTGGGCGATGATCTCGCTCTCGGGCGCGACGCCGCCCTTGATCACGAACCGCACTCCCCCGCTGCGCAGCACATAGGAGTGGTGGTCGCGGTTGCCGGTCTCGGGACCGGAGTAGGCGACCAGCTCCATGCCGAAGGCGCTCTGGAAGAAGTGGGCGGTCTGGGTGGCGTTGCCGACGGCCCACACGACCGCGTCCCAGCCGGTGACCGGGAAGGGGTCGGAGGTGTCGTCGTAGGCCACGAGGCCGACGAGCTGCTCCAGCTCGGCCAGCCCGAGTCCGGCGAGCTTCTCTTGGTTGGTCAGGGTGTCTGCAAGCGTCATGCGGGCAAGTCAAGTGGGCCGGATCACACCAAACAAGTTGACCACCGGGCACTGGTCAATCTGTCAGATCGGACCAGCATTCACTCCCGTCGGCTAGGCAATCTGACTACCATCGAGCCATGAACCTCGATGACCTCGATGTCACCCTCCTGGAGACCCTGCACACCCACCCGCGGGTCGGCGACCTCGAGCTCTCCCGGGTCGCCGGCGTCGCCCGCGCGACCGTGCAGAGCCGGCTGCGCAAGCTGGCCGAGGCCGGCGTGATCCGCGACTGGGCGCCGACGATCGATCCGGCCGCAGCCGGCCACACCGTCCAGGCGTTCGTGACCCTGGAGATCTCCCAGGGAGCGCTCGAGGACGTACGCCGTGATCTCGCCGAGATCCCCGAGGTGCTGGAGGCGTACGTCACCACCGGCTCCTTCGACGTGTTCTGCAAGGTGGCGACCGGGTCGCACGCGAAGCTCCAGGAGGTGCTCGTCCGCATCGACCAGTCCCATGCGGTCGTCCGCTCGACCAGCGTGGTCACCCTCTCCACGCTCATCGAGCCGCGCACCCTCGACCTGCTGCGCACCGGAGCGGCGCGGCGCTGACGCGTGGGTCAGACGGCGCGGGGAAGCTCGACGGAGACCCGCAGGCCACCGCCCGGACGGGCCAGGACGGCGAGGTTGCCGTCGTGGGCATGGGTGATGCTCTTGACGATCGCCAGGCCCAGACCGACGCCGGCGTGGTCGCCGTGGATGCGCTGGGTGCCTCGCTGGAACGGCTCGGTGAGCGTGGCGACGAGGTCACGGGAGAGCTTCTCGCCGGTGTTGGCGACGGTGAGGACGACACTCCTCTCGCCGGTGGCGACGGTGACCGACACCGACCCCTTCTCGGGCCCGCCCTCGGGCAGGTTGTGGACGATCGCGTTGTGGATCAGGTTGGTCGCGACCTGTAGTAGCAGGGCGGGCGAGCCGCTGACCGAGGCCTGGTCGCCGGAGGTCTCGATCCGCACTCCGCGCTGCTCGGCGAGAGGCAGCAGCGTCTCGACCGCCTCCTCGGCGACCAGCGACAGATCGACCGGTTCACGGACGAACGAGCGCTGGTCGGCGCGGCTGAGCACGAGCAGCGCCTCGGTGAGGTCGATCGCGCGGGAGTTGATCAGGCGCAGCCGGCCGATGAGCTCGTCGACGTCGCGGTTCGGGTCCTTGCCGGCGACGTCGAGGAGCGTCTGCGTGATGGCGAGCGGGGTGCGCAGCTCGTGGGACGCGTTGGCCGCGAACCGCTGCTGCTCGGCCACCTGCGACTCGACCTTCTCGAGCATGTCGTCGAAGCCGTCGGCGAGCTCGCGCAGCTCGTCGCCGGGGCCCTCGAGTTCGATCCGGTGCGAGAGGGAACCGGTCGCGGCCGTACGCGTGGCCTCGGTGATCTTCCGCAGCGGCGCCAGCATCCGGCCGGCCAGGATCCAGCCTCCCAACAGCCCGAACACGAGCAGGAAGCCCATCATCGTGGCCGCCCGCGGGACGAAGGCGCGCTCGAGGTCGGAGCGGTTCGGGACGAAGGGAGCGCTCGGCCTCCCCGGCTGCTGCGGCCATTCCATCCACACCCCGTCGGGGACGTAGCGCAGCAGGAAGACCCACACCACCGCGAGGAGCAGGACTCCGGTGACCACGATGACTCCGGCGTAGCTCAGGGTGAGCTTGAGCCGGACGCTCATCCCCGGGCGTCTAGGAATCGACATCGATCCGGTATCCGACACCGGGCACGGTCGCGATGATCGCCGGCTCTCCCAGCCGCTTGCGCAGGGCGGAGACGGTGATGCGTACGGCGTTGGTGAAGGGGTCGGCGTTCTCGTCCCACGCCCGCTCCAGCAGCTCCTCGGCACTGACCACGCCGCCCTCGGCGGCGGCGAGCACCTCGAGCACCGCGAACTGCTTGCGGGTCAGCGCCACGTAGCGGCCGTCGCGGTAGACCTCCCGGCGGAACGGATCGACCCGCAGGCCCGCGATCTCCCGCACCGGCGGCCGGTTGTGGGCACGCCGCCGGTCGAGAGCCCGCAGCCGCAGCACCAGCTCACGCAGCTCGAACGGCTTGGTCAGGTAGTCGTCGGCACCCAGCTCGAACCCGGAGGCCTTGTCGTCGAGCCGGTCGGCCGCGGTGAGCATGAGGATCGGCATCCCGGTGCCGGAGGCGACGATCCGCTTCGCGACCTCGTCCCCCGAGGGGCCCGGGATGTCGCGGTCGAGCACGGCGATGTCGTAGGCGTTGACGCTCAACAGCTCCAGGGCCGTATCACCGTCACCGGCGACGTCGGCGGCGATCGCCTCCAGCCGCAACCCGTCCCGGATCGCCCCGGCCATCAACGGCTCGTCCTCGACCACCAGCACCCGCATGCTCTGATCCTAGGTGTCGATGACATATCGCGGACGTATCCGAAAGGCCATACGCCCTGGCGACATCTGCTCGGGTTGACTGGCACGGTGACCTTCACCGTCCGACCGATCAGCCCCGCCGAGCACCTCGACCATGTCAGGTCGCGGCGGTCGGTCAGCTTCCTGCAGACCCCGGCCTGGGCGGAGGTCAAGACCGAGTGGCGCAGCGAGTCGCTGGGTTGGTACGCCGGCGACCGGCTCGCCGCGACCGGGCTCGTGCTGCACCGGCCGGTGCCGCGGCTGGGCTGCACGCTCGCGTACCTGCCGTGGGGCCCCGACATCGACTGGGCCGGTGGGCTCACCGTCTGGTTCCCGCCGCTCGTCGCCTACCTGCGGTCGCAGGGCGCGTTCGCGATCCGGGTCGCTCCGCCGGTGCCCACCGACACCTGGAGCGCCGCACAGGTCAAGGAGGGCATCGCCGACCCCGAGGTGGGGCGGCTCACCGACATCCCCGGCCGGGCCGACCCGGTCGGCGCCGAGGTGACCCGCTACCTGCGCGACTCCGGCTGGATCCCGCAGAACCCGGAGGACGGGTTCGGGGCGGGGCAGCCGCAGTTCACGTACGAGATCCGGCTGCGGCACCCGGATCGGACCACCCGGTCCGAGGACGAGGTTCTCGCCGGGATGAACCAGCTCTGGCGGCGCAACATCAAGAAGGCCGCCAAGGCCGGCGTCGAGGTCACCACCGCCACCGGCGGCGAGGACCTGAAGGCGTTCCACGACCTCTACGTCCACACCGCCGAGCGCGACCACTTCACCCCGCGGCCGCTGGCCTACTTCGAGAAGATGTTCACCGCGCTCTCCGCCGAGGACCCGGAGCGGATCACGCTCTATCTCGCGCGCCACGACGG
The DNA here is from genome assembly GCF_044453405.1 of Nocardioides sp. NPDC051685. Taxonomy (NCBI): domain Bacteria; kingdom Bacillati; phylum Actinomycetota; class Actinomycetes; order Propionibacteriales; family Nocardioidaceae; genus Nocardioides; species Nocardioides sp. NPDC051685. The sequence goes on from NZ_JBITCR010000002.1 coordinate 943,117, forward strand.
CGACCTGGTGGCCGCGACGATCTACGTCCGCGTCGGCGCTCACGCCTGGTACGTCTACGGCGCCTCCTCGACCGAGAAGCGGGACGTACGCGGCTCCAACGCCCTCCAGTGGGCGATGATCCGTGACTCGCTGGCCGGCGGCTGCGACGTCTACGACCTGCGCGGGATCACCCCGACGCTGTCCGCCGACGACCCGCACGTCGGGCTGATCCAGTTCAAGGTCGGCACCGGCGGGCAGGCGGTGAGGTACGTCGGCGAGTGGGACCTGCCGCTGCGGCCGATCCTCTACCGGGCGTTCGATCTCTACATGAGACGGCGGAGTCGATGAAGCAGATGTCGAACAAGAAGATCAGGCAGATCAGGGAAGGTGGCCTCGGATGATGATCGTGAACGAATCGGGCTCGCTGACGGAGACCGGCATCGTCGTGCTGACCGTGCTGGCGCTTCCCGTGGCGGTACTGGCGGTGCCGATGCTGGCGGTGCTGCGCCGGGTCTTCGGGGTCGCGTGGCGGCCGGCTTGGCGCCACTCGCTGGCTGAGGTCGCCATCGTCTACGGCACCGTGCCGGGTGTGCTGCTGACCCTGTTGCCCGGCAACAACGGCATCCTCTCGGGCAACGTGAGCCTGGTGCCCTTCGAGGACATGTCGACCATGGGCCCCCTCGGGTTGATCGGCAACCTGCTGCTCTTCGCCGCGCTGGGCTTCTTCGGCCCCATCCGTTTCCCGGTGCTCCGCTCGGTGTGGCGGGTCCTGATCCTGGCCGGCGCGGCCTCGGTGTCGATCGAGATGCTGCAGCACCTTCTGCCCCTCGGCCGCGTCTCCTCGGTCGACGACGTCATCCTCAACGCCGGCGGCGCCACCGCCGCCGCGATCCTGTCGTGGCCGTGGTGGCGCCGCAGGCGATCAGTTCCGCCGACCTCAGACCAGCGCCGCGGCGACCTTGTCGAGGCGGGCTCCGCGTGAGGCCTTGACGAGCACGACGTCGCCGGGGGCGAGGTGGCTTCGCAGCCAGTCGATCGCGGTGGCGTTGTCGGGCAGTGGCACCGCCGTCGCGCCCGCGCCGTCCGCGATGACGGCGGCGGCGTCGCCGACGGTGAGGACGAGATCGGCCCGGGTAGCGGCGTACGTCCCGATCTCGTGGTGCGCGTCGCGGCTCGTCTCGCCGAGCTCGAGCATCTCGCCGAGCACGGCGATGCGGCGCCTGGCCTCGATCGAGGCGAGCGCGTCGAGGCCGGCGCGGGTGGACTCGGGGTTGGCGTTGTAGGAGTCGTTGATGAGGGTCGCGCCGTTGGCCAGGGCGCTCAGCTCCATGCGCCACTTGGAGATCGAGGCGGTGTTCAGCGCGGTCGCGGCCTGCTCGAGGGGAACACCGGCGGCCAGGCCCGCCGCCGCGGCGGCCGCGGCGTTGAGCGCCCAGTGGGCGCCGACGAACGGGAGCGTCACCGTCACCTTCTCGTCGCCGTGCTGGAGACGGAACGAGGGACGGCCCAGCCGGTCCAGGGCGAGGTCGCGGACACGCACGGCCGCTCGCTCACCGGCGCCGAAGGCCAGCACCGGACCCTCGGCGAGGTCGCCCATCGCGAGCACTCGCGGGTCGTCGGCGTGCAGCACGGCGGTGCCACCGCTCGCCAAGCCGCGGACCAGCTCGCTCTTGGCAACGGCGATGGCCTCGCGCGACCCGAACTCGCCCAGGTGGGCCTGGCCGACGTTGGTGACGACGGCGATGTCGGGCGCGACCAGGCCGGTCAGCTCGGCGATGTCGCCGATGTGCCGGGCGCCCATCTCGAGCACCAGGAACCTGGTCGTGGCGTCGGCGCGGAGCATGGTGAGCGGTACGCCGAGCTCGTTGTTGAACGAGCCGGAGGTCGCGACGGTCGGTGCCGCGCTCGCCAGCACCGCCTCGATCATGTCCTTGGTGCTGGTCTTGCCCTGGGAGCCGGTGACCGCGACCACGGTCAGCCCGTCGCGCAGCAGCGCGACGACATGGGCGGCCAACCGCTGCAGCGCAGCCTGTGCGTCGTCGACGACGACCGTCGGGAGCGCCGTCGGGCGCGAGCCGAGCACGGCGACGGCGCCGGCCTCGGCGGCCTGTGGTGCGTACTCGTGGCCGTCGGTGTGCTCGCCCGCGAACGCGACGAAGAGTCCGCCCGGGTGGGCCTCGCGGCCGTCGATCACGGCCGGGGCGCTCACCGTCACCGAACCGTCGCCGATGACCTTCCCGCCGACCAACGAGGCGATTTCGTCCAAGCTGAGGGGAATCATCCCATCAGTCTTCGAAATTCCACGTTGCCGACGTGTATGCGCTAATCGATATGCGGACGATAACTCTGTTCGGGATCGGCGAACCGCCTATCGTCGGCATATCGGAAATTCCATACGGGCCGGCAACCGCTCCTGCGGTTTGCTGGCGTGGATGATCTACCAAGAGCCGACCTTGACGGCAGCGACCCAGCCGTCGGAGCACCCCGTGATCACGCCGACCGTCGGGATCACGGTCTACGGCTGCGCCCCTGATGAGAAGCTTCTTTTCGACTCGTTGGCACCCACTCTCGGGATCTCGCTGACCACGACGACCGAGGCCGTCTCCGAGCACAACGCCGATCTCGCACAGGGAGACCGGTGCATCAGCGTCAGCCACAAGACGCCGATATCGAACGACACGCTTCTCGCTCTGGAAAAGGTCGGAACCCGGTATATCTCGACGCGAAGCGTCGGGTTCAACCATATCGATGTCGACTTCGCGGCAAGCATCGGGATAACGGTCGGAAATGTCGCCTATTCACCCGACTCGGTCGCCGACTACACGTTGATGCTGATGCTGATGTCGGTGCGCCAGGCGAAGTCGACAATCCGTCGCACCGACGCCCACGACTACCGCCCGGCGATCACCCGGGGCCGTGAGCTGCGTGACCTGACCGTCGGTGTCGTCGGGACCGGGCGGATCGGCGCGGCGGTCATCGCCCGGCTGCGGGGCTTCGGCTGCGACGTACTCGCCTATGACATCCGGCCTCGGCCCGCCGCCGAGGGCGTCGAGCACGTCGACCTGGACACGCTGGTCGGGCGCAGCGACATCGTCACGCTCCACGCGCCGCTCAGCGCCGAGTCGCACCACCTCCTCGACCGGCGGCGCATCGACCGGATGCGCCCCGGCGCGTACGTCATCAACACCGGTCGCGGCGCGCTCATCGAGACGCCGGCACTCATCACCGCCCTCGAGGAGGGCCGTCTGGGCGGCGCGGCCCTCGACGTCATCGAGGGCGAGGAGGGCATCTTCTACGCCGATCTCCGCGGACGCGAGATCCCGAACGGCTGGCTGGCACGGCTTCAGGAGATGCCGAACGTGCTGGTCAGCCCGCATATCGCCTACTTCACCGACCATGCCCTGCGGGACACGGTCGAGAACTCCATCGTGAACTGTCGTGAATTCGAAAGCAGGTTGCAGCATGTCTAAGCGCAAGGTCGGCATCATCTTCGGAGGCGTCTTCGAGGAGCACCCCGTCTCGGTGAAGTCGGCGCAGGAGGTGGCCAAGAACCTCGACGCCGACGCGTACGAGGCCTACTGGATCGGCATCACCAAGAGCGGTGACTGGCGTCTGTGCGACGGACCCGACCCGAGCTGGGAGGACAGCGCACACCGCCCGGTCGTGCTCTCCCCCGACCGCAGCGTCCACGGGCTGCTCGTCCTGGACGAAGGCAGCTACGAGACCATCCGGCTCGACGCCGTGCTCCCGGTCCTGCACGGCAAGCTCGGCGAGGACGGCGCGATCCAGGGGCTCCTCGAGCTCTCCGGGATCCCCTACGTCGGCTGCGACGTGCAGAGCTCGGCGCTGTGCATGGACAAGTCGCTTGCCTACACCGTCGTCGCCGATGCCGGGATCCCGACGCCGACGTTCTGGGCGTTGTCGCCGGGCGAGGAGATCGATCCCGGCGTACTCCCCTATCCGGTCTTCGTGAAGCCGGCCCGCTCCGGGTCGTCGTTCGGGGTCAGCAAGGTGACCTCGGCCGAGGAGCTGTCCGAGGCGGTGGCGACGGCGCGGCAGTACGACGAGAAGGTGCTGGTCGAGGAGGGGGTCGTCGCCGAGGAGATCGGCTGCGCGATCCTCGGTAATGGTGCCGAGCTGGTCACCGGAGAGGTCGACCACGTCGCCCTCTCGCACGGCTTCTTCAAGATCCACCAGGAGGACGCGCCCGAGACCGGTTCGGAGAACGCGACCTTCATCGTGCCCGCCGACATCCCGGCCGAGGCGCAGGAGCTGGTCAAGACCGAGGCGCAGCGAGTCTACCGCGCACTGGGCTGCCGCGGGCTGGCGCGCGTCGACATGTTCCTCAAGGCCGACGGCACCGTGGTGCTCAACGAGGTCAACACGCTGCCCGGGCTGACCTCCTACAGCCGCTACCCGCGGATGATGGCGGCCGCCGGGATCTCGATGACCGAGTTCCTCGACCGTGCGGTCACGCTCGCGCTGGAGGAGGCGGCCCGATGAGGGAGGGCTTCGCCTTCGTCGACGAGCTGGTGCCGGGCATCCGCTGGGACAGCAAGTACGCCACCTGGGACAACTTCACCGGCAAGCCGGTCGATGGCTACCTGGTGAACCGGATCGTCGGGACCCGTGAGCTGTGCGCCGCGCTCGCCCAGGCGCGCGACAAGGCCGCCACCCTCGGCTTCGGGATCCTGCTGTGGGACGGCTACCGCCCCCAGCGCGCGGTCGACGCGTTCCTGCGCTGGGCCGAGGAGCCCTCCGGGCCGGACGACGCACGCAAGGCCGTCCACTATCCCGCGATCACCCGCCCGGAGATGTTCGAGAAGGGGTACGTCGCCAGGAAGTCCGGCCACAGCCGCGGCAGCACCGTCGACCTGACCCTCTTCTCCCTGGCGTCGGGCGAGCTGTTGGACATGGGCGGCCCCCACGACCTGATGGACGAGATCTCCCACCACGGCGCCGCGGGGGTCTCCGAGGAGGCAGCCCGCAACCGGGCGCAGCTGTGCGCGGTGATGGAGTCGTGCGGATTCAGCCGCTACGACAGCGAGTGGTGGCACTACTCGCTGATCGAGGAGCCCTACCCCGACACCTACTTCGCCTTTCCTGTCGAATAGAGCCCCATCGGCTAGCCACTAGCCCAGCCAGCCGCGGACCTTCGAGCGGTTCGCCTTCTTCCAGACGGAGGCGAACCGCTCCTCGGCGTCCTCGGCGGCCGCTTCCTCGGCGGCCCGGAGCTCACGGATCGCGTCATCGGGACCGGGGACCGTCTCGATCGTCCGGATCATGACGGCGGCGTCGTTGAGGTCACCGAGGGTCGACTGGATCGACTTCGCGGCAGCGGCGAGGCGCTCGGCATCCTTGCCGAAGAGCTCGTGCAGCGACTCGGCCGCGTAGCGGGTGCGCTTGGCCTTCTTGCGCACCTCGTGGAGCTGTCGGCGGCGCTCACCGGCACCTTCGGCGAGCTCGGCGGCATCGACCGCTGCTGCCAGGCGCCGCCAGGTGCGGCGGACCCGTTTGCGCAGCGCCTTCTTGCCGGGAGCACCGTCCGACCAGGGAAGACCGTCGGTGGCGGCCAAGGCCGCGATCAGGGCGCGGTAACGCTCCCCCTCCAGCTCCGGGAGCAGCCGGGCAAGACCCTGGGCCTGGCGCTCGGCCAGCGCGGTCCGGAGCGCGTCCACACCTGTGGGGCCCGGACCGTGCTCGGCCGCCCAACCGCGCAGCCGCTTGCGGAGCACCTCGGTGTCGCGTACCTCTCCGAGGAGGTCGGCGAGCCACCTCAGCTCGACCCGGAGCGACTCGACTCGCTCCGGGTCGAGGAACTTGCGGTACGTCGCCAGGACGCTGCGCAGCCTGCGTACGGTCACGCGCATCTGGTGGACCGAGTCGTCCTCGCCACGCAGCACGAGCCGGCCCCAACGGTGGAGCGCGACCACCTGGTCGCGCCACCACTCGCCGGCCGGCTCGTGTGGATGAGTCATCCCTACAGTTCTACCCTGCGACAGGCTCCAGGTCACCCGCCTTCTGCTCGGTCTCCGAGCCACTCTTCTCACGGTGCGGGAGAAGGGTGAGGAGCAGACCCGCACCAGCCCAGCAGGCGAGCACGATCAGCGGGGTCGTGGAGCCGGCACCGTCGAAGAAGGACAGGCCGCGGAGCGCCGCGCCGGTCGCGCCCGGGGGCAGGAGCTGGCCGAGCCAGCCGAACGGGATCATCTCCGGGGCCGAGGAGATGCCGGAGAGAGGGTTGCCGACCAACATGACCAGCAGCGCCATGATCCCGACGCCGGCCATGCCGATGAAGTGGCGCAGGCCGACGATCGGCAGCGCGACCGCGAGGATGCCCAGGGTGACGACACCCGCGTTGACCAGGTAGGTGCCCTCGAGGGCACCGAGCCAGCCCTGGATGATCCCGGTCATCGCCAGCCCGCCTCCGATCGCGATCAGGAACGCGGCGGCGACGCGGTCGCGGGTGCGCCTGAGCGCCAGCGAGGTGATCGCCCCGGCCATGATGCCGCCGAGCGCGAGGGGCAGCGCGGCGGTGCCGAAGACGAGTCCGCGCGGGTCGTCCTCAGGAGCGGCGACGACGTCGGTCACCTTCGGGGCGGTGCCGGTCTCGGCGCCCATCGCCGTCGCCATCGCGGTGAGCTGCTGGGCGACGTTGGCGCTGGCGGCGGTAGCGGTCAGCACCTCCTGACCCTCCGCGGAGACGACGATCGCGCCGTACGCCTCGCGGTCCTCGATCGCCTGGACCGCCGCGTCCCGGTCGGCGACCGCGATGACGTCAAAGGCGTCCTCGCCCGCGGTGGTGGCGAGCTGCGTCTCGATCTGGGCGACCGCCTGCTCCGGACCGGCGACGGCCAACGGCAGCTCCCGTGGCTCCATCTCGCTGGAGGGCCAGGCGAATGCGGTGATGAGCAGGGTGAGCAGGGTGACCAGACCGAGGCTGACCCTGATCACGGCTTTCGCTGACTTCGGCATGTCGGCTCCTTCTTAAAAAAACGAATGTTCATTCTCTTTGAGAGAACTCTCCTCCCTCCCCGCCGATTTATCAAGAATGAACGTTCGTTTTCTTTTGAGGTATCCTCGTCACATGCCCAAGGTCAGCGACGAACACCGTGCCGAGAAGCGCCAGCAGATCATCGCGGCGACGCTGCGCTGCGTGGAGCGCGACGGCTTCCACAAGACGACGATGGCCGCGGTCGTCAAGGAGTCCGGCCTCTCGGCAGGGTCGGTCTACACCTATTTCCGCGGCAAGAACGAGATCATCCACGCGATCGCCCAGTCCGGCCTGACCGGTGTCACCGCCGCGATCAACCGCCTCATCCCCGAAGAGGGCTCGGGCATGGACGCTCCCCCGCCGGAGTGGGCGATCGAGGCCGCCACCCAGCATCTCCTCGATCTCGGCACCGAGCTGGGCGTCGATCTCCCCCGGATCGCCCTGCAGACCTGGGCCGAGGCCGCGCGCGACCCGGAGATCCACGCGATCATGGCGCCCGAGGCCCACCGGATCCGCGAGGCCTGGCGCAACTACGCCGAGAAGGCCATCGACGCGGGCCAGTTCCGCCGAGGCGCCGACCCCGAACGGATCGCGATGGTCCTCACCGGCCTGCTGCCGGGCTTCATCCTGCAGCGGATCATGCTGGGTGACGTCACCCCGAAGATCTACGCGGCAGGGCTCGCCGACCTGCTCGACTGACCCTCACTCCCAGCGGGCGACCCAGTAGCGCACGCCGTACGGATCGTCGTCGTAGTCGACCGCCACCGTCCTGACACTGCGCAGCAGATCGGCGGCCTCCACGATCGGGCCGACGTCGGCCCAGAGCTCATCGGCCAGCCCGAGATCGATCGCGCCCAGCGCGTCGGGGTCGGGGGTCGCCAGCGCCTTGCCGAGCACGTCGTCGAACCCGGCGGCCCGCGGATCGAGGTGCCCCGGCGCCCTCTCGCTGCGGCGGGCCGAACCGTTGCCGACGATGAGATGGGCCGCCTCGCCGCTGCTCACCGGAGCCGTGCCGACCTCGGCCAGCAGCGCGGCGGCCACCCGGGCGCCCTGCGCACCGGCGATGACACGTACGTCCTCCCCCAGCCAGGCCACCGCGGCCAGGCAGGCCGCGCGGAGCTCGTCGACAGGATCGTCGAGCGAGGAGTACTCCGGCAGCAGGGCAAGACATCCCGGAACAAGCGCCACTCGCGTCACTGCAGCCCCCTGATCGCTCGCGCCGGTAGCCGTCTCCCGGCGATCGTCCAGGCCATGTCGACGGTCTGCCGGGTCTCCGGCACCTGGTGGACCCGGTAGATGCGCGCGCCGGCCATCGCGCAGACGGTCGTCGCCGCCAGGGTGCCGAGCAGGCGCTCCCCGACCGGCAGGTCGAGGGTCTCCCCCACGAAGTCCTTGTTGGAGAGCGAGACGAGCACCGGCCAGCCGGTCGCGACCATCTCGCCCAGCCGGCGGGTGATCTCGAGGGAGTGGAAGGTGTTCTTCCCGAAGTCGTGGGCGGGGTCGATCACGATCGAGTCCTTGGCGACGCCGGCGTCCAGGGCACGCTGGGCATAGCCCAGGGTGTCGTCGATGGCCGAGCGCACCACGTCGTCGTACTCGATCCGGTAGGGCCGCGTCCGCGGCGTCACGCCGCCGGTGTGGGTGCACACGATCGCGGCGCCGTGGGCGGCGGCGACGTCGACGAGCTCCGGGTCGGCCCCGCCCCAGGCGTCGTTGATGAGGTCGGCACCGGCGGCGCACACCGCGTCGCCGACCTCGGCGCGCCAGGTGTCGACCGAGATCACCAGCGCGGGGAACTCCTCCCGCACCCGGGCGACGAAGTCGACCACCCGGGCCTTCTCCTCCGCCGCGTCGATCTCTGCCCCGGGGGCCGCCTTGATCCCGCCGATGTCGACGATCTCCGCGCCTTGGGAGGCCACCAGGCGTACGCGCTCGAAGGCCGCATCCTCGGCCCAGGTCGCTCCCTTGTCGAAGAACGAGTCCGGGGTGCGGTTGACGATCGCCATCATCAGCGCGTCGTCATCACCGAAGTCGTGTCGTCCGAGGCGCAGCATCAGGCGACCATACCGCCCGAGCCGTCGCGCACCGGCGGCCGCTCCAGGAGGCTCACGCTCCGGTCGACGACCTTGGTCGAGCCGTCGATCGGGATGTACTGACGCATCTCCACATCATCGCCCGCCGGACCGGTGCCGAGGCGGCGCGACATCATCCCCACGATCTGCGTCGCCATCAGACCGAGGTCGAAGAGATCCTGGTGGCTGTGGTCGCGCTGGCCGAGGTCGACCTGGGCGATCGCGTCCATCCCGCGGGTGTCGAGCGTGTCGACGAGTGCGGCGAGCTCGACGCCGTAGCCGGTCGGGACCCGCAGCCGCTCGAACAGCGAGCGCCGGATCGACCACTCCCCCGCCAGCGGCTGGATGAGGTCGCGCAGCGGCCGGCGATGGAGTGCCAGCAGCGGTCGGGCGACGAGCTCGGTGACCCGACCGCCGTCCAGACCGTGCTCCCCCGGGCGCCGATAGAAGCCCTTGACCAGCTCGATCGTCGGATTGTTGACAAGGGGGCCGACCAGGCCGCGTACGAAATGGGTGTCCCAGTCGGTCAGGTCGGCGTCCATGAAGACGATGAGCTCGCCGGTGGTCACGAACTGCGACTTCCACATCGCCTCGCCCTTGCCGGGGTAGGAGCCGAGATCGGGACGGATCGCGGCCGAGGCGTAGACGTCGGCGCCGGCGTCCGAGGCGATCCGCGCGGTGTCGTCGGAAGAGTCGGAGTCGATGACGACGAGCTCGTCGACCAGGTCGGAGGTCTCCATCAGGCTGCTGCGCAGCGTGCTGACCAGGTCGCCGACCGTCGCGGCCTCGTTGCGCGCGGGGACGACGAGACTGACCCGCTGCCCCTGCTTCGCCTCGACGAGCTCGGCCAGCGACCAGTCGTCCCAGTGATGGGTGTTTCGCTCCGACCACGACATGTTCAAACCCTATCGACCAGGGCCTCAACGACATGCCTACGGAGCGTCCTCGTGGGAGCGCGCGAAGGTCAGGATCTCGTCGGTTGCGCCGTTCATCCAGACGTCCTGGCAGGCCTGCGCCATCTCCTCGAGGCCGTCGACGATCGTGCCGAAGACGTTGCCCGGCACCCAGCCCTGGTCGCCGTTGATGAGCAGGTTGTTGCGGCCGTAGAAGAGGGCGAGGTCGACGATCTCGGTCAGCTCCCCCGGGCCGCGGTCCTCCGGGTAGCCGTAGGACGGGTTGCCGAGGTCGTCGGAGGAGAAGGCGAAGTAGCACAGGTCGCCCGGGATCGGGGTGACCGTGGTGTTCTCCTTGCCGGGCTCCTTCGCGGCGAAGGCGGGGACCAGGTGGTAGATCTCGTTGCGGGCGTACTTGCCGTGGAAGACCTGACCGCTGAGCGGCAGCGCGTCCCAGACGGCGCCCGCGGTGCGTGGTGCCTCCTCGTCGAGCAGCCGGGCGAGGCAGGAGACGCCGCGGCGTTCCAGGGTGACGGTGATGTAGCGGCTCATCGGGCTCCTCGAGGATTGTCGACAGGTCGGACGAACAGCTCACCGCCGGCCCGCTCGTAGGCCCGCGCCGCGCGCAGCACGCGAGCGTCGTCGTGGCGCGCGCCGACGATCTGGAGGCCGACGGGCAGGCCCGCGTCGGTGGTCCCGCACGGGACGCTCGCCGCCGGCTGCTGGGTCATGTTGAAGGGGTAGGTGTAGGGCGTCCAGCTCGGCCACCACGGCGAGTGCCATCCCTCCGGCGCCTGCAGTCCGCGCTCGAAGGCGGTGATCGGCATGGTCGGGGTGATCAGGAAGTCGTACGTCTCGTGGAACCGCCCCATCGACCGGCCGAGGTCCATCCGGACCGCGGTGGCGTCCAGGTAGTCGGCGGCCGAGCCCCGGCCCTTGGTCTCGATGCCCTCGCGCAGCAGCGGATCGATCCTGTCGATGGCACCGGGCGGATAGGCGTCGAGCACCTTCGCGGCGCCGCAGAACCAGAGCACGTCGAAGGCCTCGACCGGGTCGGCGAAGCCGGGATCGACCTCCTCGACCTGGGCGCCCTCGGCCTCCAGCACCGTGGCCGCCGCGCGGACCAGCCGCTCGACCTCCGGGTCGTTCTTCACGTACCCGAGCGTGGGTGAGAACCCGATCCGCAGCCCGTCGACGCCGTCGTCGAGCCCGGCCAGGAAGGAGGTCCGCGGCGTGGGCATGGCCGACCAGTCGCGGGAGTCGAAGCCGGCGATCACGTCGAGCAGCGCGGCGGCATCGGTGACCGTCCGGGTCATCGGGCCGGCGTGGGAGAGGGTGCCGAACGGGCTGGCGGGATAGAGCGGCACCAGACCGTAGGTCGGCTTGATCGTCACGGTGCCGGTGAAGGATGCCGGGATCCGCACCGACCCGCCGCCGTCGGTGCCGAGCGCCCAGGGGCCCATGCCGAGGCCGACCGCCGCCGCGGCGCCGCCGCTGGAGCCGCCCGAGGTCAGGCCGGGGTCCCAGGGGTTGCCGGTGGAGCCGTGGCGGAGCGAGTCGGTGACGCCCTTCCAGGCGAACTCCGGCGTGGTCGTCTTCCCGGTGATCACGGCGCCGGCCTCGCGCAGCCGCGCGACCGCGGGAGCGTCCTCCGGCCATGGTCCAGCCTCGTCGATGAGCCAGGTTCCGCGGATTGTCGGCAATCCTGCTGTCCACAGGATGTCCTTGACCGAGGTCGGTACGCCGTCGGCGGCGCCTCGCGGCTGCCCCGCCCGCCACCTCTCGGTGGACGCGGTCGCCTGCTCCAACGCCCCGTCGGGGTCGACACGGACGAACGCGTTCACCGCGGCGTCGCGCTCCTCGATCGTGTCGAGCACCGCACGCGTGGCGTCGAGCGGCGTGAACGCGCCGGAGCGATAGCCGGCGACGAGCTCGGCCGCGGTCATCGCGCTGAGGTCGGTCATGGCCTCTCCCCCTCATCCGCGACGACGAAGCCGCGTTGCTTGTCGACGATGTTCAGCGGCGACTCACCGTTCAGCCAGCGCCGGGCGTTGTCGATGAACTGACGCGCCAGCGCCTCCCGCCAGCCCTGGTAGTCACCGGACATGTGTGCCGAGACGGCCACTCCCGGCATCGTCCACAACGGACTCTCGGCCGGCAGCGGCTCGACCTCGAAGACGTCGAGGGATGCCGCCTCGACCGGACCTTCCCGGAGCGCGGAGACGAGCGCGGTCTCGTCGACGATCGGGCCGCGTCCGACGTTGACCAGGTGACTGCCCGGCTTCATCGCCGCGAGCACGTCATTGCTGATCAGGCCCTGGGTCTGATCGGTCAGCGGGGCCGCGACGACGACGTGGTCGGCCCAGCCGACGTGGGCGACCAGGTCGGTGCTCGCGACGATCTCACCGAAGTCGGGATCACCGCTGCGGGCGGTGCGGCCGGCGCCGCGTACGTCCATCCCGGCGGCACGCAGCAGCCGGGCGGTCTCACGGCCGATCGCGCCGGTTCCGACCACGAGCGCGGTCTCCGTGCTGATCAGCCGAGTCTCGCGGCGGTGCCACTTCCGGGCCGTCTGCAGGTCGTGGCTGAGATGGATGTCCTTGGCCACGGCCAGGATCGAGCCGAGCACGAACTCCGCCATCGCCCGGTCGAAGATCCCGCGGGCGTTGGTGACGACCACGTCGGAGGCGACCAGCTCCGGGAACAGCAGCTTGTCGACCCCCGCGGCGGCGACATGGATCCAGCGCAGCGAGTCGGCGCTCGCCCAGGCGTCACGGACGGCCTCGGAGAAGTAGTCCCACAGCAGCAGCGCGTCGGCTCCGCGGAGCGCGTCGGACAGGCCGGCGGCATCGGTGTAGGTGAGCTCGGCATCCGCCTCGAGGAGCTCCATCCCGGCGGGTCTGCCGCCGTCGGGCGGGCAGAGGATCGTGATCGCGGGGCGCCGGGACGTCTCCAAGAAAATCCTCCGTCGCACTCGACACACCTCGGCAACAATCCGAGACTACGCTAGGAGGGAAGATTGCAGATTGTCAACAATCCTAGCGAGGTGCGATGTCCCCAACAGTACGCATCGCCGTGGTCGTGCCCCACGACATGGTGCTCGACCATGAGCTGTGGCGGTGGGCCCCGGCCGATACCAGCCTGCTCTTCACCCGGACGCCCTACACCGACCGCGCGGTCACGCTCGAGATGGCTGAGGAGATCAGCGAGACGGCGGTCCTCGAGCAGGCCGTGCGCGACCTGTCGGCCGCCGAACCGCACGCCTACGTCTACGCCTGCACCTCCGGCAGCTTCGTCCACGGCCGGCACGGCGAGCGCCGGCTGACCGCGGCGATGCACCGCGCAGGTGGCGCGCCGGCGATCACCACCTCCGGCGCCGTGCTCGAGTCGCTGTCCGCGCTCGGCGTCACCCAGGTCGCGGTCGCCACGCCGTACGACATCGCCCTCGCCGCCCGATTCAGCAGCTTCCTGGGCGAGGCCGGGATCTCCGTGGTGAGCGCGGGCGACCTCGGCCTGAGCCACCACATCTGGGAGGTTCCGTACGAGACGACGCTCGAGCTGGTGCGGGCCGCCGACACCGACGCCGCCGAGGCGGTCGTCGTCTCGTGCACGAACCTGGCGACGTACGACCTCATCGGCCGGCTCGAGGCCGAGCTCGGCAAGCCGGTGATCTCCGCCAACCGGGCGACCATGGAGGCGGCGCTCCGCCTGGTCGGTCGCACCCCGCCGACGGCCGAGCACCTGTTGGGGCACGCGTCATGACCCGGCCGCCGGTCGTCGGACTGCTCTATCCCGGGTATGCGGCCGAGGACGACTTCCCGGCGCTCGAGAACGCCCTCGGTGGCGCGATCTGGCTGCCCGTGATCCACACCTCGATAGGGCGCGACGAGCACACCGTCGAAGCTCTCCTCGACACCGGCTCCGCGGCCAGGCTCGCCGAGGGCGCCGACGCGATCGCGGCTCACTCCCCCGATGCGGTGATGTGGGCATGCACATCGGGGAGCTTCGTCTACGGCCCGGACGGTGCCGCGGCCCAGGCGGCCGCGATCAGCGAGCGCCTCGGCATCCCCGCCTCGTCGACCTCGATCGCGTTCATCGAGGCGGCCCGGGCGCTCGGGCTCGAGCGGGTCGCCGTCGCGGCCTCCTACCCCGCGGATCTCGCCGAGCACTTCCGCTCGTTCCTGGCCGCGGGCGGGATCGAGGTGGTCTCCTTCGGCGCCAGCGGGATCTTCACCGCCGTCGACGTCGGCCGTCTCGGCCCGGAGGCGGTCGCCGAGATGGTCGCGGCCGTCGACGTTCCCGAAGCCGAGGCCGTCCTCGTCCCCGACACCGCGATGCACACGCTGACCTGCATCGATACGTTGGAGAAGGAGCTCGGGAAGCCCGTGCTGACGGCCAACCAGGTGACGGTCTGGGAAGGCCTGCGAATCGCCGGGAAGCCCCGTCCCCTGCCCGGGCTCGGAGCCCTGTTCAGGTAGCGTCGAGGCTTTGCACAAACCTCCCGTCCCACCCCGCGCCACCTTGCACGCGCCCTAGCCAGGGCGTACAGACAGCGCTAACGTGGCGCAAATTGTTGACAACCCTACTGTCGACACTGCGGGTCAAATGCGGTCCCCAGCCATCAATCACACCGAATAGGTGAGAAGAAATGTCCGGAACCCCCAATATCCCCTCCCACGAGGAACAGCCCGACAAACCGATGCTCCGAAGAGCCATCACCGGCTCAGCGGTCGGCAATGCGACCGAATGGTTCGACTATGGCGCCTTCGCCTATGTCGCCACCGAGATCACCGCGAACTTCTTCCCCGAGATGGGGTTCGCCGGCACGGCTCTGACGTTCGCGATCTCGTTCATCCTGCGACCGCTGGGCGGCATCTTCTGGGGCCCGCTCGGCGACCGCATCGGGCGCCAGCGCGTCCTCGCGACGACGATCATCCTGATGGCCGGCGCGACCTTCTTGGTCGGCTGCCTGCCGACGTACGACTCGGTCGGCATCTGGGCCGTGGTCCTGCTCGTGCTGCTCCGGGTGATCCAGGGATTCTCGACCGGCGGCGAGTACGGCGGCGCCGCGACCTATATGGCCGAGTGCGCGCCCGACAAGAAGCGTGGCTTCTACGGCAGCTTCCTCGAGTTCGGCACCATCGTCGGCTTCACCGCCGCCATCGCCGTCGTCTTCATCACCGAGAAGAGCATCGGCCAGGAAGCGATGACCGACTGGGGCTGGCGAATCCCGTTCCTGATCGGTGGTCCGATCGGCCTCATCGGCCTCTACATCCGGACCAAGCTCGAGGAGACGCCGGTCTTCCAGGAGCTCGAGACGCAGGACGCCGTCGAGGGCGGCGCGGGCGCCGCGCTGAAGGATCTCTTCTCGCTGTTCTGGAAGCCGATCCTCACCCTGATCGGCCTCGTCGCCGCGCTCAACATCGCCAACTACACCCTGCTCGCCTACATGGCGACCTACCTGCAGGAGGAAGCCGGCTTCGACAGCGCCGACGCCGACCTGCTGGTCATCTTCGGGCAGGTCGCGATGTTGATCTTCCTGCCGGTCGCCGGAGCGCTCTCGGACAAGGTCGGCCGCAAGCCGATGTGGGGTGGCTCCTTCATCGGTCTGATCGTGCTGTCCGTGCCGATGTTCCTGCTGATCGGTCAGGGCTTCTGGCCGGCGGTCCTCGGGTTCACCGTGCTGGGCATCGTCTACGTCGCCCAGCTGGCGACCATCTCGGCGACCTTCCCGGCGATGTTCCCCTCGCAGGTGCGCTACGGCGGCATGGCGATCGGCTACAACATCTCCACCGCGGCGTTCGGTGGCACGGCCCTGTACGTCAACAACGCGCTCATCGGCGCCACCGGTGACGTCCTGATGCCGGCCTACTACATGATCGCCGGGTCGGTGATCGGTCTGATCGCGCTGTTCTTCGTCGTCGAGACGGCGGGCAAGTCGATCCGGGGCACCGAGATCCCGGGTACGCCTGAGTCCGAGGCGGAGCTCGCCGAGCTCGACAGTCTCGACAAGACCGTCTGACCGACGTCCGCGAACGGGTGTGCCGGGTGCGAACCGCGTACCCGGCACACTCGGTCGATCCGCTCACCGCCGGACCGGCCACATGCAATGATTGTCAACAATCAAACTCTTTCTCGGTGACCCATCGGAGATCACGTTGACAGTGACATCGAGCTTCGAACCCGTGCACAGAGAGTCGACGGCCTCGGTCATCGCTCGCCAGCTGCGCACGGCGATCATGGAGCGCACCCTGCAGCCCGGTGCACAGCTGAGCGAGACCGCGCTCTCGACCCAGTTCGGCGTCAGCCGTGGCCCGTTGCGCGAGGCGATGCAGCGCCTGGTCCAGGAGGGCCTGCTCCGCAGCGAGCCCAACCGTGGGCTCTTCGTGATCGAGCTCGACGAGGCCGACATCCGAGACATCTACGTGGCCCGCGGAGCTGTCGAGGGCGCCGCCGCCGCGATGATCGCCCGCGCTCGGGTCCCCGCCGCGCTGCGCGAGCTCCGCGCCGCCTGCGACGCGATGACCAAGTCTCTCGAGCTGAGCGACCCGGCGGCGCTGAGCGACGCCGACTTCCACTTCCACGACGTGCTGGTGCAGTGCTCCGGCAGCCGGCGCCTGGCCCGGATGCACCAGACCCTGATCGTGGAGACCAGGATGTGCCTGACCGCCCTGGAGGGCACCTACCAGCAGCCGCTCGAGCTGGTCGAGGAGCACAACCAGATCGTCGACGCCATCGAGGCCGGCGACGTGAAGCTGACCCTCAAGCGCGTCGAGCAGCACATGGACGAGGCGCTGCGGCGCCTCATCCACGCCGAGGACAACGACGAGGGCTACGTCTAGCCCCAGGCCGCCGCCCGCATCACATCGCGATCCCGACGTACTTGGTCTCGAGGAACTCCTCGATCCCCGTACGCCCGCCCTCCCGCCCCAGTCCCGAGGCCTTGACGCCGCCGAAGGGCGCGGCGGGGTTGGACACGACGCCCTGGTTGAGCCCGACCATCCCGGACTCGAGCGCCTCGGCGACCCGCAGCCCGCGGCGCAGGTCGTTGGTGAAGACGTAGTTCACCAGGCCGTACTCGGTGTCGTTGACCGCCGCGACCACCTCGTCCTCGGTGTCGAACGGGGTCAGCGGCGCGACCGGGCCGAAGATCTCCTCGCTGCCCATCCGGGCCGAGACCGGTACGCCGGTGAGCACGGTCGGCGGGTAGAAGTAGCCGGGCCCGTCGGGGGCGACCCCGCCGGTCAGCACGCGCGCGCCACCGGCGACCGCGTCGTCCACGAGGGTCTGCACCTTCTCCCGGGCGGTCTCGTCGATGAGCGGCCCGACGCGGACGCCGTCCTCGACTCCGCGACCGACGGGCAGCTCGGACATCGCCTTGGCGAGCCGGTCGCCGAACTCGTCGATGACCGAGCGCTGCACGAAGATCCGGTTGGCGGCGGTGCAGGCCTCCCCCGTGTTGCGCATCTTCGCGGCCATCGCGCCGGCGACCGCCTCGTCGATGTCGGCGTCCTCGAAGACCACGAAGCCGGCGTTGCCGCCGAGCTCCATGGACGTACGCAGCACCTTCTCCGCGCTCTGGGCCAGCAGCACGCGGCCGACCGCCGTGGAGCCGGTGAAGGAGAGCTTGCGGATCACGCCGGAACGGAGCAGCGGCTCGGTCAGCTCGCCGGGCCGGGTGGTTGGCAGAATGTTGACAACCCCCTCGGGCACGCCGGCCTCGCGCAGGATCTCGCCCAGCGCCAGCATCGAGAGCGGCGTCTGCTCGGCGGGTTTGATGATGCTCGTGCAGCCGGCCGCGATCGCCGGGCCGAGCTTGCGGGTGCCCATCGCCATCGGGAAGTTCCACGGCGTGATCAGCAGCGCCGGGCCGACCGGCTGCTTCGTGATCAGGAACCTGGAGCCGCCGGCCGGCGCTGTCTGGTAGCCACCCTCGATCCGCACCGCCTCCTCGGCGAAGTGGCGGAAGAACTCCGCCGCGTATGCGATCTCGCCCTTCGCCTCGGCCAGCGGCTTGCCCATCTCGAGGGTCATCAGCAGCGCGAGGTCGTCGATCCGCTCGTGGAGGAGGTCGAAGGCGGCCATCAGCATGTCCGCCCGGGCACGCGGCGCGGTCGCGGCGAACTCCTTCTGGGCGCCCGCGGCGGCATCGAGCGCACGCCGGCCGTCCTCCGGCGTCGCGTCGGCGACAGCGCAGAGCACCTCCCCGGTCGACGGGTCGAGCACGTCGAAGGTCTCGCCTCCGCTCGCGTCCGTCCACTGACCTGCGACAAGAAGCCCCTTCGGCACCTCTGCCACGACCCGTGCCTCGTTCGGTTCTCCGCCCATCACGCATCTGCCTCCAAGGTCAGCATCCGGCCGTCCGGCTGACAGCCGGCCAACGCTGGCCTAGTGTAGTAGCGGGTCGGATTGTCAACAATCGACAGGAGTTCATGGTGGCCAAGCTCTCCCCCATCCTCAAGCAGGCAACCCCGGTCGTGGCGGCTCGCGGCGAAGGCGTCCAGCTCTTCGACGAGGACGGCCGTCGCTATCTCGATTTCACCGCCGGCATCGGAGTGACCAGCACCGGCCACAGTCATCCGAAGGTCGTCGAGGCTGCCCAGCGCCAGATCGCGAACCTGGTCCACGGGCAGTACACGACGGTGAAGCACCGCCCGCTCCTCGACCTGGTCGACCGCCTCGGGCCGGTGCTCCCCGACGGCCTCGACAGTCTCTTCTTCGCCAACTCCGGCTCGGAGGCCGCCGAGGCCGCGATCCGCCTGGCCCGGCAGGCCACCGGCCGGCCCAACATCGTCGTCTTCCACGGCGGCTTCCACGGCCGCACCGTCGCGGCCGCCTCGATGACCACCTCGGGCACCAAGTTCCGGGCCGGCTTCAGCCCGCTGATGGCCGGCGTCGTGGTCTCCCCCTTCCCCGACGCGCCCCACTTCGGCTGGCCCCAGGAGCAGGCGACCGAGTTCGCGCTGCGCCAGCTCGACTACACGCTGCAGACCCAGAGCGCCCCGGCGGACACGGCCGCGTTCCTCGTCGAGCCGGTCCTCGGCGAGGGCGGCTACGTACCCGCCGACGCAGCGTTCCTCGACGGCCTGCGCGAGCGAGCCGACGAGCACGGCATCCTGCTCATCATCGACGAGGTCCAGACCGGCTTCGGCCGCACCGGCGAGTTCTGGGGACACGACCACTTCGGCGGGCGCCCGGACATCATCATGACGGCCAAGGGCCTGGCCTCCGGCTTCCCGCTGTCCGCGATCGCGGCGAGCGAGGCGCTGATGTCGAAGGCCTGGCCCGGCTCGCAGGGCGGCACCTACGGCGCCAACGCCGTCGCCTGCGCCGCCGCCCTCGCGACCCTCGATGTCATCGAGGAGGAGGGCCTGGTGAAGAACGCCGCCGAGCGCGGCGCCGAGCTCCGCTCCGCCCTGGAGCAGGTCGCGTGCAAGCACGAGGCGATCACCGACGTACGCGGTCTCGGGCTCATGCTCGGCAACGAGTTCCGCACCCCCGACGGTGAGCCCGACGGCGCCACCGCCGCCGCAGCCCAGCAGGAGGCCGTCAAGCGAGGCCTGCTGCTGCTCACCTGTGGCGCCTGGGGCCAGGTCGTACGCTTCATCCCCGCCCTCGTGGTCGACTCCGCCGCCATCGACGAGGCCGCCGACCTCTGGGCACAGTCCGTCGACGCCGTCCTCAGCTGAGCGAGCACCTCATGCTGATGACGCACGACCTCGAACGACTGCTCCGCTGGGAGCAGGCCGGCGCGACCTGGGAGGCGATCTGGCCGCGCGCCGACGAGGTGACGATCGTGCTGTGCACCTGCGACAGCGGCGAGGAGGTCGACCGCTACACCTCGGCGGCCGCCGACCTGCTCGACTACGTGAGGAATCCGAGCCGGGCCGACAGCTGACCGGTCACGCCTCAGCGCAGGAAGCAGAAGACGAACACGGCAACGCACAGGACCAGCGACAACGTGGCGTTGAGGGCAAGATTGCGGCCGAAGTCGCGGGCCCGGATGTGTGCGGAGACGGCGAGCACGAAATAGACCACCAGAGCCGCGCTGGCCAGCGCCCCGACGTACGGCACCCACAGCCCCGCGACCAGGCCGACGGTCGCGGCGACCTTGACCCACGGCATCACCGGCCACAGCGCCCGCGGCAGCCCGACGTCGGTGAAGCACCGGGCGATGAAGCCGAGAGGCTTGAAGCACATCACCGCGTCGCCGATCTGGATCAGCGCGAGCAGCACGACGGGCCACCACGGGTCCGGCAGATCACTGACGTACGCCGCCACGACCCCGCCGAGATCGTCCTGCCCCGCCGCGTACATCCCGGTGACGACGAGCGTGGCCGACGCCAGCGCGAGACCGGCCCCGGCGCGCCCCAGGCTCCGGTCCCCCACCCGCAGGTGCGCGCCGATCGCGAGCACGAAGAGGGCCACGAAGCCGGCGGCGGCAACGATCCCGACAGCCGGGACCGCGAGACCGACCAGCAGACCGAGGAAGCCGAGCCCGTAGGACGCCCCGATCGGGAACCTCAACCACTCCACCGGCACCGAGAGCCGTTGGGCCTCGGTCACGGGTATCCGGTGTCCGGTCAGGTTGAGCACCGCCCCGCCGAGGGCGGCGATCGAGGCGATGAGGGTCACGGTGAGATAGGTAGCCGTCATGTCCATCCAGACACCAGCGACCGTGAGGCTGTGACGGGGACCTACCTGCTCAGCAGCCCCGCGACCGCACCCAGGCCGGCGAGGCCGGCGTCGCGGACCGCCACCACAGGGCCGTTCTCGAGCTGGCCGAGCACACCGACCACCCGGGACGCCCGCACCAGGCGGGAGGTCGCGGGACGCCGGGTGCGGTCGTACGCCACCAGCGCACTCTCGATCCGAGCGTGGCCGGCGAGCTGCGCAGCGAGCACCGCGGCGTCCTCGATCGCCGCGCAGGCGCCCTGGCCGAGGTTGGGGGTCGTCGCGTGCGCGGCATCCCCCAGGAGCACGACCCGCCCGTGATCGAACCGCTTCAGCGGCAGCCGCAGGTCGCAGATGTCTCCGCGGATGACCGCGCTCGGCGGCGTCGCCGCCAGCAGCTGCGGGATCGGCTCGTGCCAGTGGCCGACCAGCGCGGTGACGTCGGCATGGTGGTCCCCGCCGCTCTCCCCCGCCGGCCGGTTGGCGGTCGCGAACCAGTAGGTCCGGCCGTCGACCAGCGGGACGTACCCGAACCGCACCCCGGTCCCCCAGGTCTCGCCCCCCGTGGTGGACGCGTCACCCGGCACCGGCTCCGCGGTGACGCCGCGGTAGGCGGTGTAGCCGGCATAACGTACGTCCTGGCGCTGGTGCAGCTCGTTCCTGATCGTGCTGCGGATCCCGTCGGCGGCGACCACGAGATCGGCCGGACCGCGCGGGTCGACGTCGTCGAGATCGGCGAGCCCGGCGACAGTCACCCCGGTGCGTACTTCCACCCCGTCGCGCGCCGCGAGCGCGCCCACCAGCGCCTCGTGCAGCCGCGCCCGATGCACCATCACCGGGGTCCGCTCGGCGGCGTCGGCGCCCACCTTCGCCAGCCAGCGCCCGTCGGGCCGCCGCAACCCCGCCTGGATCGCCGGCCGGGTCCCGTCCACGAGCCGATCCGCGACCCCGAGGTCGGTGAGGATCTTCCACGCTCGCGGCCAGATCGAGAGGCCCGCGCCGACCTCGCCGAGCTCGGGCGCGCGCTCCAGCACGGTGACCTGCCATCCGGTCCGCGACAGCGCGAGTGCCGCGGTGAGCCCTCCGATCCCCGCACCGACCACCAGAGCACGCCGACCCGCTGAGCTGTTCACGCCTCGAATCTAACCTGATGAGTATCCGCACTCATGCGCCCGGCTTCCCGATCAGGGAGCCTGGAGACATGAAGCTCTTCGTACGTCTGGCCGCCATGCTGGGTGGCACCGTCCTCTACACGATCGCGATGGTCAACCTCTTCCCCAGCGAGGACGCCGACATCGGCGCGGGCCTGATCTACTTCGCGCTGCTGCTCACCGTCTCAGGGATCTGGGGCCTGTGGGACGGCTACCACGCGAAGGCGCTACCGCCGGTGTTCGTCCGCTGGGCGGTGGTGGCCGTTGTCATCGGCCTCAGCGGCCCGTTCCGGATCTGGTTCGAGGAGGGTCGCGACTTCGGCGTGCTGCGGAGCGACCTGTGGAACCTGACCCCGTTCCTCGCCGGGCTCGTCCTCGCCCCCGCGGCGGTGGGGATCGCGGTCGGCTACGCCCTCAACAGCGGTGGCCGGAGCCTTCCGCGGAACACGGCGCACCACCCGTCCCTCTAGGCTCTCCCCCAGCAACCGACCCAGGAGGAGCCCCAGATGACCACCTTCCGCGAGGCGATCGAGGCCAAGGACATGGACGCCGTCGAGGCGATGCTCGCCGACGACGTGGTGTTCACCAGCCCGGTCGCGTTCAAGCCCTACCCCGGCCGGGCGATCACCGCCGCGATCCTGCGCGCGGTGGTCAAGGTGTTCGAGGACTTCACCTACGTACGCGAGATCCACGACGGCACCCACCACGCCTACGAGTTCACCGCCAAGGTCGACGGTCTCGAGCTCAACGGCTGCGACTTCCTCAGCTACGACGAGGAGGGGAAGATCGTCGACTTCAAGGTGATGGTCCGCCCGCTGCGTGCCGCCGAGGCCCTCGCCGCCCGGATGGGCGAGCAGTTCGAGGAGATCAAGGCCGCCGCCGTGCGGGGCTGAGGCCGTCAGTCGACGGGTCGCCCCTGCCGGCGCTCCTCGAGCCGCTGCTGCGCTTCGGGCAGGAACTTCAGGCACGGCGCGTCCGCCTCGGGATGCTTCTGCGTCAGGTGGAAGATCCATCGGTCCATCGCGGCCATGAAGCCGTTGTCCTCACCGGCACGGTAGGTCGCCCACTTGATCCTGTCCCTGGCGACGCACTCCGTGCAGGTGATCTTGTAGACGAACTGCTCCTGCGCGCCGAGGTCGATCCTCACCGTGGCCAGGGGCCCGGCCTGCGAGGCTGCCTTCCGCTCACGAGCGGACCTGCTCGCTGTCATGCTGCACCTCGTTCTGGTCGGGAGACGAAGCCTACGTCAGCACGTCGTGACCACGTCGAAGCGGCCGCCCGCAGACTCCCGGAGGGTGGTGACCGTGGCGTCGCCCTGACCCAGATAGTCCTCCGAGACGTTGGCGTAGAACGGGTTGTAGGGGTTGGTGCCATAGGAGTGCGCGCGCCCGGCGGCCTCGTGCTGGGCGTTGGTCGCAGCACCGCAGTAGAGGCCCGGCTCGGTCGGCGGGTCCGTGGGCTCCTCCGTGGGCGGGTCGGTCGGCTCCGTGCCCCGCTGGACTCGGCGGTTGTTGTCGAAGAAGAAGTCCGTGACGTACGCCGGGTAGTCGATCGAGTTCGTCGTGATGTAGGAACCACCGGGGCCGCCACCGGCGGGCCAGTTGTGTCCCATCCCGGTGTTCTGGATCAGCGACACCCGCGGACCGCTGCCGTCCGACCACAGCGTGCCGGACCCGGCGGTGTTGTTGCCGGCCAGGCCCGACAGCGAGAACGACGAGGATGACCCGGCACCGTAGATCCCGGCCATGACCTGCGCGTTCAGGGTGTTGTAGCCGGGCGCGACGGTGGTGTCGTTGGAGCCGTAGACCACCGAGGTGATCTGGCTGTCGAAGCCCGAGGAGGCGGAGCCGGCGAAGGTCCGGCAGGTGTTGGTGACCTGTGACTGCGTCACCGCCACGGACCCGATCTGCCCCGAGGTCGTCCCGACCGACGGGCCGGCGTTGATCCCGATCCCGGCGAACACGTCGGGCGCGAGGCAGCCCATCACCATCGTCTCCCCGCCGCCCGACGACAGCCCGGAGAGGTAGACCTGGTCGGGGTCGATGTCGAGCGCCGGATCGGCGAGCAGGTCGCTGACCAGCTGGAGGAGGTTGTCGTCGTGGCGCCCCGGCGAGGTCCGCGAGTGGTTGCTGTCGTAGTAGTCCCAGCAGCCGAGGAGTACGCCGCCGTTCGGTGCCGCGGGGATCGCCACGACCATGCCGCGAGCGTCCGCGGTCGCGGCCCAGTTGCCACCGTCGCGCAGGTTGGTCGAGGTCTGGACGCAGCCGTGCAGATTGACCATGAGCGCACGCCCGGTCCCGAGCGTCGGAGCGGTGCCGGGGACGTACAGCTGGGTCGTCATCCCGCCCGCCGTCCGGGCCGTCCACGTGCCCGCTGCCACGGCAGGATCGGCGGCGGGCGCCACCGCGAGCGCCGCACCACCGGCCAGCACCAGGCCGAGGCCCGCGAGCGCCGCACCGATCCGTCGCTGCCGGAACCTGGGTGAGATCCGTGACCCGAGACGCATGACCGATCCTCCTGAGGGTGACCCGCCCGCCGCCTCCCGGCGGGCAGATCGACGGTAGATGTGACGGTCGCCACGGGTCTATGTCGACCCGGACCACAATTCGCCGCCCGGATGTATCGATCCGGCGCGGATCAGCGGTAGAGCTCCTCGTCGATGCTCGCCAACCGCGACGGATGCACCCGCTCCCCGAGCCCGTAGAACTGCTGGAAGCTCATCACCAGCGGCCGCCAGCGGTCCGGGTCGATCCGGTTGGGATGGCCCTCGAGGCGTACGTCGGGCATGACCCGCACCGCGGTCACCGCGACCTCCACGGCGAGCAGCTTGGGCTCACCGAGATCGTGGATCGCCGAGATCGTCCCCTCGATGTGCACCGGGCACTCGGCGACCGACGTCGGCAGCACCGTGTCCGATCCGTACGCGGTCAGCCCGGCGTGTGCGTACTTGTCGGACACCTGCACATACCCACGCTCCGCCTTCGTCGCCGACATCGCCGCGTTGGCGGTGGTCAGCGCCAGCCGGTCGACCTGGGTGACCATGTCGACTCCGGGAAGGTTGAGGACGATCTCGGGCCGCTCCCGCACGTTGCGCGCCGTCTGCGACGAAGCCCCCATCCCGAGAACCGCCGTACGTCCCAGCCAGAACACCGACGACATCGGCATCAGGTTCGTGCTGCCATCCTCGTTGAGAGTCGAGAGCAGCACCACCGGCGTGCCGAAGTAGAGAATGGCCGGATCGATGTCGACATGCGTTCCCATGTCTCGAACCTAGGGCGCACGACCGGCGACGTCCGGCGGGAACCGGACGGCGCATTGTGCGCGAGCCTTCCCTACGGTCCGGGTAACTTGAGCGCAGCATCGTTCTCGGGACAAGGGTGACAAGGATGAGCACGACTCCTCATGGGGCGGGCACGACATCAGAGCCGCGGCGACGCCGCATGCTTACGTATCTGTCGGCCGCGCTGATCGTCATCGCGCTCCTCATCGGCGCTGTGGTCGTCGTCGCGAAGGGGCGAGCCCACGACAACACGGCGGGCGATGTCGTGTGGCGGGCACCGATCGGCATCGCCGACCCTGCGGGTGCCGTCGTGGTCGGCGAGAACACCTACGTCTATGCCCGTGACGAGGTGGAGGTCCACGGGCCAGACGGCATCTCGATCGCCGTCGGCGAGCACCGCGACGCCTACGTCGCCGCCATCGGCGATACCGGGCACTTCGCACTGGCCGGATCCGACACGATCAGCTTCTTCGACCCCATGGGAAACGTGCTGTGGCGGCGCGACCTGGACGGAAGGCCCCACCTCAATTCGATCGTCGCCATCGGAGACGGCGATCTCAGCTACCTCAGCTGCCCGGGCCAGAAGGCATGCGAGATCGTCCATCTGGCTGCCCACGGCCGCGAGACCTGGAGATACTCGACAAGCTCCGCCGACCTGAGCAGCGCCGTCCGAAGCACTTTCACGCCCGACGGTGACCGAGATCCCGCGCTCAGTCGCGTCCCACCGATGCCCGTCGAAGTCACCGACACCTACGCGGTCATGCTCGAGAACGGAAAGCCGTGGGGCGCGAAGGTGCGTTCGCAGAAGTACGGCTCACCGGTCCAGTTCGGGCAGACCCTGATCGGCATCACCGACCACGGCAACAGCTGCAGGTACGACGCGGTCAAGAACGGCCGGCACCTGTGGGACTCGGCCATCGCCTGCCCGCTCGACCATCTCAGCTGGCCCGGGATACAGGTGTTCGGCAACGGCCTCATGCTCTCCTATCGGGACGGCCCGCACGGCCACGCGATCGTCAAGCTGGACGTCGAGACCGGGAAGGCCCGCCTGGTGGAGCTTCCGTCGTACCCAGAAGACGCCACGACGATCGAGACCTTCATGACGGAGAAGGAGACCGTACGAAGAGTCGATGGCACCCTCACCGCCTTCTCGGTTTCGACCGGTGAAGAACTGTGGAGCAAACAACTGCCCGACCGGGCCGACGTCTCCATGGACGGCGGCACCCTGACCGTGACGAAGGACTACAACCCGATCTGGCACCACCTCGCCCTGCACAATGGTGAGATCCCCAACGACCAGATCGAGGCCTGGAGCACGAAGACTGGCGAGAAGACCTCCGGCGTCGCGGCAACCAACATCCTGGCCACCGCCAACGGCGACTTCGGCGGCGCTGTCGTGGTGACCGAGGACGAGCTCATCAAGATCGGCTCCTGAGACGGCGGATCAAGAGCTCGGGGCGTGCGTGCCGTCAGGGTCTGCGCGTGAAGCGGATCGTGCCGTCCGGTAGTCGGCCATGGACGTACGCAGGGTTGTGGGCCAGCCGGTGGTGATGGAGGCACAGCAGTGCGCCGTCTTTGAGGTTGGTCTTGCCGCCTGCTGCCCAGGGATCCAGATGGTGGGCGTCGCACCATTCCGGGGGCACGTCACAGCCCTCGGCCTGGCAGCACTTCTGCTGGAGCCTGAGTGCTTTGCGTTGGATCGGCTGGAAGAACCTGCTGCCCCGGCCGGCATCGAGGACCTCACTGTCACCACCGAGCACCCAGGGGATGATGGTGGCGTTGCACGCCATCCGCCGGGCCTCGGCCGCTGAGATGGTGGTGCCGTTGGTCTCGTCGAACCCGAGGGTCGCTACCCCGAGGTCCTTGCGGAGCTCCTCGAGGGAGATGACCACGTTGATCGTGGTGGCGTCGCCACCGTGCCTCGGCAGGGCGGCGGGATCGAGGGTCTCCAACAACCGCGAGAACCCCTGCCCCATCAACCGTTGCCAGGGCGGCAACGACGCACCCTTGTCCAACAGCTGCTGTTTGCGGGGCTGGGCGTAGGCCTCCACCAGTCGCTTGAACCTCATCCCGACCGAGAGCGGCAACACACCTTCGAATCCGAGGGTGCCATCGTGGTTGTCCCAGACTCGGAGTGCGGTCCTCTGCTGAGCCCGTTCCTCCTCAGCCAGGAGTGCTTTGGCTTCGGCGTCCTCGAACCGGGCCGGGTCGATCTCGGCCAGGATCCGCTTCCCCACGACCCTCAGCCCGTTGGCAGTCAGCCGGGTGGCGTACTCGACCAGCAGCTTCTCAGCCAGGACCACGTCCTCACGGCTGGCCACAGGATCGGCATCGATCTTGTCCAACGCCGCCGTGATCACCCGAGCCTTGTCCAAAGACACCACACCCTCGGCCAGACCAGCACTGACGAGGTCGTACTTCGCGACCCCGGTCGCGAGCTTGATCTGCGAACGCGCCGCACCCTTGTCGACCAACAGCTCAGCACGCATCCACCCCGAGACGTCCTTGTCGCCGGTCTCCTCGGCGATGTCGCCGGCAGCAGCGAGGACGCGGAGCTTCAACGCGGCCTGCTGGGCCTGAAGCCTCTCCAACCGCACGAGCAGGTCCTTCTTCTGCCCGATGCGCCAATAAGACGGGTCGGTGGCGAGCAGGTCGTGGAGGGCGGACTCGATGGCGACCAGGGCGGCGTCGATCGCATCGCCGGGGTTGGTGCCCCAGTGGTCGATCGAGCGGCCGAGACTCATCGCCATCCCTCCCCTTCAGAGGTGTGCTGTGATGGTCCTGATTCTACTCGCCAACCACCTCTCTGACTATCTATTTTCCCTGGTCAGAAACACTTTCGCGGTGAGCGAACGGTGTCGTTCCTGTGGATGGTAAGTGGCCCGAAGGGCCACTACTTCCACCCCACCAACACCACCTGTCCCAGGCAAGACTCTCCCGCGGCCACACCCGGGCCGCCGCCCCGATAGCCAGCCAAGATTTTCTCGACGGGCCCCGGTGTCAAGGCGATGTATCGAGCTTGTCGAGATGACCGCGAAGCGGCCGGCGAAGCCGGCGGCCGCAGGCCGTCCTTGACTCCGGGGTCCGCCGAGAAGACCCTCGAGAACGGGTCGGCGGCCCACCCCAACCCCGAAGAAACAGCTCCCACACAGACGGGGCTCGACAAG
This sequence comes from Nocardioides sp. NPDC051685, assembly GCF_044453405.1. NCBI lineage: Bacteria > Bacillati > Actinomycetota > Actinomycetes > Propionibacteriales > Nocardioidaceae > Nocardioides > Nocardioides sp. NPDC051685. The sequence continues at coordinate 971,328 of NZ_JBITCR010000002.1, forward strand.
CTCGACCACCGGGGCATCGTCATCATGCGTCGCGCACCCCGCAACCAACAGCCCTCGCGACCTCGGCAACCATCACCCGAAGATCACCGAGAGCAACAGGCCGCTGCGAAACACCCGCGGCACCGATGGTGGCGACCGTGCCACCGCCGGCGACGTCCGGTCCCAGTTCGCACGCCCAGAATGCCCGCGCGCTGCGACCACCGCCACGGACGTACGCCCGCCCGCCGGCGACGGCGAACGAGTCTTTCACGGTACCGATGCGACGGTTTTCGTCGTCCCAGTCGTTCTGTTCGACCGACGCCGTGGCCACGAGGCTGCCGACCTCTCCGCCGACGCTGTCAGTGACGAGGTCACAGGTCCAGCTCTCCCGATCCTCGAGGGGCAGCGGTTCGGGATCGACGGCTCTGAACAAGGCGGTGCCGAGCACCGATACGACACGGCCGGTGCTCATCCCACAGGCGGTCGGCTCTGCGTACGTCTCGAACGGTCCGTCCAGGGGATCGGCGGCGCAACCGGCGGCATACTCGGCCGCTGCCCTCAACACCTTGCCGAACGCCTTCGCCGATCCCTCGATCTCGGAGGAGGACCAGACGGAGATCGCCGGTATCCCCGGCCAGTATCGCGAGCACACCCAGGTGCCCTCGAAACTGCCGTCGGTGCGATCGAAACCGGCGCGGCCGTCGTTGAAGCTCATTCGGTGCGAGCTCGATTCGACCGTCCGGAGCCGCCTCGGCCAGCTCGCCGCATCATCGGTGAGCGCCATGAACTCGAGCTCGCCGTCGTCAGACCCCTCTCCGCCGACGAGGGCCGAGCAGCGCTTGCCGAAGCCGTACCGCTCCACGAACCTGTCCGTCCCGAGCAGGTCCTCGACGAGGGCGGCCCGTACGCCGCAAACCGTCGCCTTCTCGTAATGAGGCGTCAGGCCACTGCGCCACTTCAAGAGGCCACCGCCCGCCAACAGCAGCACGATCACGACGCCGATGACGGCGACACGAGAGCTCATGACATTCGCCTTCGGTCCCGAGACAAGGGTCATGATGTCAGCGCTCGGTGTCGTACCAAGTACGCAGCCGGGCGATGATCGCGTCCATGGAGCCGTCCTGGAACGCACGCCCGAACACCCCGTCGTTGAACCGCTCGCCCCGCACATAGACGGTCGCCAGCCGCGCCGCATCGGCGACCGGCGCTGCTGCGAGACGAGCAGGCTCGGTGCGCAGCGGGTTGCCGCTCATCCATTTCATCCAGTCAGCGTTCGCGCTCGGGAGCGCGACATAGAGCTGCCGCAACCGATCGCTGTATCTCGGGTACGGCCACTGGATCACGCCGTCCTCGTTCTTCTCACCGCCGCCCCAGGTGAACTCGCGGTCCTCGGCCGTCAAGCCGTCGGCGAGCTCGAAGAGCTCACGCCACTTGTTCTCCGGCACGCGCCGCAGCTCGTCCTCGACCTCGGCGTCCGAGGGATCGAGGGCCCCGCGGGCGCGGTCGAAGGTGTCGTACGCCTTCTGGTCGAAGAGCACCAGGCGCACCTCGTCGACAACGGTCGGGGTGCGGGCGAGGGTCCACAGCGAGACGTACGCGGCCTCCTCGAGGGGGTAGCGGTAGACGCCGGTCGAGATCGCCGGGAAAGCGACGGTGCGAGCGCCGAGCTCGTCGGCCACCCGGAGGGACTCGCGAAAGCACGAGGTCAGCAGCGCGATGCGATGTCCTGAGCCTGTCGAAGGGTTGTCCTGGCCGTCGGTGTACATCGGCCCGACCGTGTGGATCACCCACCGCGCCGGAAGGTTGCCGGCGGTCGTCGCGACCGCCCGCCCGACCGGCAGGCCGCCGGCGAGACGTCCGGCCCGCAGCGCCCGGCACTCCTCGAGGATCGCCGGGCCGCCGTGCCGGTGGATCGCCCCGTCCACCCCTCCCCCGCCCAGCAGCGAGGAGTTGGCGGCGTTCACCACGGCATCGACCTGCTGTTCGGTGATGTCCCCACGTACGACCGTGATCCTCACGCGGTCAATCTAGCGAGCCGGGCGCCAGGGACTCGGGCCCTGGCCGCCCAGGCTGCCGGACCGCGCGCGACGGCCACGCCGGCGGCCAGCGAGGCGAGGACGCCCAGCCACCCCAGCCCGGCGGCCTCGAGACCCGGATAGATCTGCCAGTGGACGAGGTAGATCCAGAGCGAGGAGGCGGCGAGCACGGCGGCCGGCCGGGCCAGCGGCCAGGGCAGCAGGATCGGCCACGGGACCAGCAGGACGAGGATGCCGAGGGCGACCGTGGCCTCGCGGACAGAATCGCCGAAGAAGCCGTACGTCGCCACCACGACGAGAGCCGCGACGAGGACACGCTGCCACGGTCGCCGTGCCTCGGCCGCCGCCCATCCAAGCGCCAGGCACCACAGGACACAGCCGATCGTGTAGCGCTCGGTCGCACCGGCCTCGAGGCCGACCCAGAGATACCGGATCGCGAGGGTCGCGCCGACGACGGCGAGAGCCGCTCCGAAACGATGGCGCCGCTGCCACCGGTCGAGAGCGGGCACCAGGAGCAGAAGGGCGAGGCCGGTGAAGGACCAGGTGATGACCTCCAGGAACCACAGCTGCCAGTCGCGGGTCCACTCGTCGCTGCCGAGTGCCTGGTTGAGCCCGAGCGCGGTCGGCCAGTGGTAGCGGTCGCTGACCAGGGCCACCGCGGCGACCCACAGCCCCGCCGGGAGCGCGACCGCCGCCGCGCCCCGGAGCAGCCGACGCGTACGCAGAACCCGCGTCGGTGCGGTGAGCCCGAAGCGGGCCAGGTTGAAGCCGGCCACGGCCAGCAGGATGTGCGCGCCGCCGAGGAGGGTCCAGACGTCCGCGTGGCTGCCGACGATGGCGACGATGGCCACCGCGCGCAGCACGACGGGGATCTCGACGGGGCGCAGCCATCGCCGGGGACTCCTCGCGCCCGCGGCGAGCTCGGCGATGCTCCGGTGCTGCCAGCGAGCCGGCAGGGTGCCGAGCCGCTCGCCGAGCTGGGTGGCGATCTCGACGAAGGAGAGCGAGTCGCCGCCGAGCGAGACGAAGCTGTCCGACACGGTCGCGTCAGGGCGCCGCAGCACCGCCGCATAGACCGTACGCAGCGCCTCGGCGTCCGCACCCTCGACCGGCCCCGCGCCCAACGCCCCGCCCGGCTCCCCGGACGCCTCGGCCAGGCTCGCCCAGGCGTTCAGCGTGGCGTAGTCGACCTTCCCGTTCGGCGTACGCGGCACCTCGGCGATCCGGTGGACCTCGACCGCGGCTCGCGGCAGGGTCACGATGCCGTCCATGAGCGCCGGCAGCTGGCCGGCGGACTGGTGGTCGTCGGTGAACAGGTGCAGGCGGCTGCCGGGTGCGACGGCACGTACGGACCCGGAACCGAGCTCGGACTCGATCCGGTCGAGGTCGATACGCAGCCCGAGGATCTTGCCGAACCGGCTCCGCCGGCCGGTGATCTCCCAGAGCCCGTCGTCGGCCTGACGGGCGAGGTCGCCGGTGCGGAGCTCGGTCAGCTCGGGCCCGCGGGCGAGGTCGCCGACGTTATCGGCGTACCCCATCATCACGTTCGGGCCGGTGTAGACCAGCTCGCCGACACCCTCCTCCAGGCCGTCGACGGGATCGAGGCGGAAGTGGCCACCGGGGATCGGGATGCCGATCGCCTCCGGCCGGCTCGCGGCGAGGTCCGGAGGGAGGTAGGCCATCCGGGCGGTCGCCTCGGTCTGGCCGTACATCACGACCAGGTCCCATCCGCGCGAGGCACCCAGCTCGGCATAACGACGGACCGTCGACGGCGGCATCTTGCCGCCGGCCTGGGTGATGTAGCGCAACGACGGCAGCGAGCGGTCGGCGAAGCCCGAGGTGTCGAGCAGGTCGAAGGTGTAGGGCACTCCGGCGAACGACGTCGCGCCGTTGCGGGCGGCGACGTCCCAGAAGCAGTCGTCGGCGACCGAGAGGTCGGTGAGGATCACCGCGGCGCCGACGCTCAGGTGGGAGTTGAGCACCGAGAGGCCATAGCAGTAGTGCAGCGGCAGCGAGCTCATCGCCCGGTCGGCGGAGGTGAGCCCGAGGTAGGCCGCGATGCCGGCCGCGTTGGCGGCCAGGTTGTCCCGCGACAGCCTGACCAGCTTCGGCGACCCGGTCGAACCCGAGGTCGACAGCAGCAGCGCGAGGTCGGGGTGGATCTCGGACTCGCCCTGGAACGCGGCCCGGTAGCGCCTCCGGAGCTCGCCGAGATCGCCTCCCGGCGGCGTCAGCAGCACCGGACGCCGAGCGGCGAGCGCGGCGAGGTAGCCGATCACCGAGTCCAGGTCGTTGCCCGCCTCGAGCAGCACGATGCCCTGGGAGCCACGATGGGCGGCCACCCGGTCCAGCACCGCCTGCTCCAGCTCGGCATAGGTCAGGGTCGTCTCGGCGGTGATCACCGCCGGATCCCCCGGCCGCCCGTTCAGGAGCAGGTGGGCGCCCGCCTCGATCGCAGAACTCACGGAGCGTCCCCGGGGTAGCCGACCAGCGGCCCCACGACCTCGAGGGTCACGGTGGCGCCGATGTCGGGGATCCCGGTCCCCGGGACACGGGCGGTCACACGTACGTCATCGCTCACCCGCACCCGGATGGTGGCGTCGTGGCCGAAGAAGGAGACCTCCTCGACGACGCCCTTGGTGCCGGAGGTGGCGTCGGCCGAGACCTGCACCTGCTCCGCGCGGACGACCAGCGTCACCGGTCCGGCGGGCTGCGCCGTGGTGAGCGTGACCTCCCCCAGCGGCGACACGACCCGGCCGTCGACGACCTCAGCGGGGAGCAGCGTCGCCGAGCCGAGGAAGGCGGCGACGCCGGGATGCTCCGGGGTCAGGTAGACGTCGACCGAGGAGCCGACCTGCAGGAATCGCCCGGAGGCCATGACGGCCACCTGGTCGGCCAGCGAGAGCGCCTCGCCCTGGTCGTGGGTGACCAGCAGCGCTGCCGCGCCGGCGGTACGCAGCGCCCGCACGACCGCGCGCCCGGACTCCTCCCGCAGGCCTGCGTCGAGCGATGAGAACGGCTCGTCGAGGAGCACCAGCCGGGGCCGGGGCGCGAGCGCGCGGGCGACCGCGACCCGCTGCTGCTGGCCGCCGGAGAGCTCGTGGGGATGACGTCCGGCCAGCTCGGCGGGCAGCTCGAGCAGGCGGAGCAGCTCGGCCACCCGAGCCTGCCGCTCGGCCCGAGCCACCTTCCGCCCCAGCCCGAAGGCGATGTTGCCGCCGACGTCGAGGTGCGGGAAGAGCGCGCCCTCCTGCGGGACGTACCCGACCCCGCGCCGGCGCGGCGCCAGCCCGGCCACGGAACGTCCGCCGATCCTGATCTCCCCGGCACTCGGGGTGATGAACCCGGCCACGCACCGCAGCAGCGTCGTCTTTCCGCAGCCCGAGGCTCCGAGCACGGCGGTCACGCCGCGCTCGACGGTCAGGTCGAGCCCGTCGAGGACCTGCTGGCCGCCGTGTCCGGCACGGAGCCCGCGCACCTCCAACGCCGCGGTCATCGGGCCACATCCGTAGCGCAAGCGCCAGAATACGGACGCGGCCCGATGATGTATCCGATGTTCGCTCGCTGACGCTCGCTCATCGGGCCTCCCCTCTCGACGAACGACCCAGCAGGATCGTCGCCGGCATCGCGAGCAGCACCAGCGCCAGCGCGTACGGCGCCGCGGCGCCGTACGCGACCGAGGACGCCTCGCTCCAGAACTCGGTGGCCAGTGTCGTGGTCCCGATCGGGGCCAGCAGCAGCGTCGCGGTCAGCTCCGTGGAGACCGCGAGCGCGACCATCGCGGTCGCCGTCGCCAGCCCGGGCAGCAGCAGCGGCAGGGTCACCCGCCGCATCGCCCCGGCCCGGCTCAGCCCCAGGCTGAGCGCGACTTCCTCCAGCCGCGGCGGCACCAGCTCCAGCACACCGCGCACCGCCACCAGGGCGCGCGGCAGGAACAGGATCACGTACGCCACCACGAGCAGCGGCAGCGTCTGGTAGAGCGCGGGCAGCCAGCCGATGGCGACGGTGACCAGGGCGAGCGCGACGACCACGCCGGGCAGCGCGCTGGTGACGTACGCGACCCGCTCGACACCCAGCGACCAGCGGGTCCGGCGGCGTACCGCCTGCCAGACGACCGGAAGGGCCGCGGCGGTCGCGACGACACCGGCCACGGCGGCCAGCGCGATGCTGGTGCCGGCGGCCGGCAGCAGGCGGGCCAGGTCGAGCTCGGCCGAGGCGCCCCGGACCAGCCAGCGCACCAGGCTCGCCGCGGGCAGACCGACGGCGAGCGCGACGAAGACCCCGAGCGCGATGACGACCGGCACGGTCCCCCGCCCCAGTCGCAGCCGGGTCGCGGGACGGGCGGTGCCGCTGCCGACACGGGCACGGCGGGCCGGCCCCCTGGCCAGCATCTCCAGGGCCAGCAGCCCGAGACAGGCGAGCAGCAGCACCCCGGCCAGCAGGGTGGCGGCCGGACCGTTGAAGGCGGCGCCGTACTGCTGCAGGATCGCGGTCGTCAGGGTCGGGTAGTTGAGCAGCTGGAGGGCGCCGTACTCAGCCAGCAGGTGCAGTCCGACCAGGAGCGCACCGCCGAGCACCGCGGGCGCGACGGTGGGCAGCACCACGCGGAGGAACACCTCTCGCGGCCGCTGCCCGAGCGCCGCCGCCACCTCCTCGAGCGACGGGTCGAGGCGCCGCAGCGCCGCCACCGCGGGCAGGTAGACCAGCGGATAGTAGGAGAGCGAGACGACCAGGACGGCCCCGAGGTAGGACTGGACCGCATGGGTCGTCGCGACCCAGGCATAGCCGTTGACGAAGGCCGGGATGGCCAGCGGCGCACACAGCGCCCCGTGCCACCAGCCGGCCAGCGGCAGGGAGGTCCGCTCGACCACCCAGGCGCCGCAGACCCCGAAGACCACCGAGAGCCCGACCCCGCCGACCAGCAGCCTGCCGGTGTTCCACAGCAGCTCGCCGATGCGCGGACGGACCAGGAAGTCGTACGCCTCGGCCGGCCCCAGCGAGGCGGTCGACCACAGGACGTACGCCACCGGCAACAGGCAGACGGCAGCGATCGCGCCGGCGAGCGCCGGCATCAGCCACCTCCCGGAGGCGGTGCCCGGAAACGTGCCGAGATGCACTGTGCTCAGAGGAAGCCAACCTCCGTCATCATGTCGACCACCGCGTCGCTGTCGAGGTCGGAGACCGCGACGGCGGGCGGGTCGAGCTCGGCGAACGGCTTGACCGGCGGGGCGAGCTGCACCTCGGGGTTGAGGGGGTACTCCAGGGCGTAGCTGTCCGCCAGCCCCTGCTGGCCGGTCTTGCCGGTGAGGTAGCCGACGAATTTCTCGGCATCGGACTTGTGCTTGGCCGAAGCCAGCACACCGGCCCCGGAGACGCTCACGAAGGCGCCGGGGTCCTGGTTGCCGAAGAAGTGGAGCTTCGAGTGGTCGCTGACGTCACCGGACTCAGCCTGGTCGCGATACCAGTAGTAGTGGTAGATGACACCGACCGGCACCTCGCCGGCGTTGACCGACTCGAGCACGACGTTGTTGCCGTCGTAGACGGTGCCGTTGGCCTTGAGTCCCTCGAGCCACGTCTTCGTGGCCGCCTCGCCCTCGGTGGCCAGGACACCGGCGACGATCGCCTGGAAGTCGGCGCCGGTCGGCGAGAACGAGACCTTGCCCTTCCACTCCGGCTTCGCCAGGTCGAGCAGCGAGGCGGGCAGCTCGGCCTCGGTGATCTCGTCGGTGTTGTAGACCAGCACGGTGGAGCGGGCCACGAAGCCGGTCCAGGCGTTGCTCGCCGGCCGGTACTGCTCAGGGATCGGCGCGGTCACGTCGTCCGGCAGCGTGGCCAGCAGGCCCTCGCGCTCGACGGCGGCCATCGCCGGGGAGTTCTCGGTGAGGAAGACGTCGGCCGGTGACTTCTTGCCCTCCGCGACCAGCTGCGCGGCGAGCTCGAGGTCGGACCCGTTGCGCAGCTCGACGTCGATCCCGGTCTCCTTCTCGAACGCCGGCACCAGCTCCTCCATCAGCTGCTCGTGCTGGGCGTTGTAGACGACGAGCGCGTCACCGGAGGAGCAGGAGGTCAGCGTCGTCCCGAGGAGGGCGACACCGACCGAGACCACGACAGCAGAGAGAGGCTTCACAGCCATCCTTTCGACGAGTAAGGCAAACCAAACCTTAGAAAGGTTTACCTAAGAACGCGAACGGCGGTCCGCCCCGGAAGCCGAGCCGAGGAGACCATCCTCGACAAGCGCGTGCCGTGACACACCGCCTGACTCTTTCAACGCATTCCAGTTCGACGAACCTGGGGAGGCCTGTCCGAACCCGGCTCGGACAGGCCTCCCCAGGTCCGGCCCTGGCCGATCCAACGACCGACCGAATCGGTCAGTCCCCGCCCCGGTCCCCGATGACGACCGGGCGGCCGGCGACGTACCCGGCACAGATCTGGATGACCGCGATGCCGAGCAGGAGCGCGATCGGGACCGACCACGAGCCGGTGGACTCGCGGAGCAGGCCGACGACGAACGGGCCGCCGGCGGCAAGCAGGTAGCCGATGCTCTGCGCCATCGAGGACAGCGCGGTGGTGCCGGCGGTCGTCGCGGTGCGAATGCTGAACAGGGTCAGCGCCACAGGGAAGACCGCGCCGCCGATGCCGACCAGCACCGCCCAGAGCCACGCGCCCGCGACGGGGGCGAGCCAGAGCCCGGCGAAGCCGATCGCCAGCAGCGCGGTCAGGACCGCGACGAGGTGCCCCTGCGAGGAGGATCGGATCGCGAGCGAGGGGGCGAGGAAGAAGACGGGTACGCCGACCAGGATGCTCACCGCGAGCAGCAGCCCCGCCGTGGCATGGCTGAAGCCGGCGTCGGCGTAGATGCTGGGCAGCCAGCTCATCACGACGTACGCGAACAGCGACTGGGTGCCGAAGAGGACCGTCACGGCCCAGGCCACCGGCTCGCGCCACAGCGAGACCCTGGGCCCACCGTCGCGGCGCCGGCCGTGGTCGCGCAGGTGCGGGATCCACGCCAGCAGCGCCAGGAGGGCGAGCAGCGCCCAGACGCCGAGCCCGACCCGCCAGCTTCCGGCCGCCTCGGCGATCGGCACGGTGACCCCGGCAGCGATCGCCGCGCCCAGCGACATCACCGCGCTGTAGGCACCGGTGACGGCGCCGACGCGGTTCGGGAAGCCCTCCTTGACGACGGCGGGAAGCAGCACGTTGGCGAACGCGATGCCGGCGCAGGCGACGAACGTGCCGGCGAGCAGCAGCCAGGGGTCGCCGATCACCCGGACCAGCAGCCCGGCCACCAGGAGGCCGAGCGCGACGCCGATGCCGCGGTGCACACCGAGCCGGCGCGCGAGCGTCATCCCGGTCGCACCGACGACCGCGAAGCACAGCACCGGCAGCGAGGTCAGGAAGGACCTGGTGCCGGCCGAGAGCCCGTCGAGCCCGTCGAGCAGGGCGCCGAGGGACGTGATGCCACCACGCAGGTTCACCGCCACCAGCAGGACCGCCACCAGGAGCCACCCGGTCGACCGGAGGGCTGAGCTCGACGTCGTGGGTTCGGGGCGGTTCTGGAGTCGGGAGGTCACACCCTCTAGAATGCCAGACATCGGATGATTGGATGAAAGGACGGCATCGTGCCGCTCTCCACCACCACGCCTCGCTCCCTGGTCGACCAGGCGATCGACGGCATGCGCGCGTTGCTCGCCGACGGCGAGTGGGCCGTCGGCGCCCGCATCCCGCCCGAGCCCGAGCTCGCCGCGGCGCTCGGCGTCAGCCGCAACACCGTGCGCGAGGCGGTGCGGGCGCTGGCCCACAACGGCGTGCTGGAGGTGCGACGCGGGGACGGGACGTACGTGTCAGCGTCCAACGAGGTCGCCGCGATGATGCGACGCCAGGTCGGCCGGGTCGACCTTCAGCACGTCCTCGAGGTCCGCCACGCGATCGAGACCCGGGCCGCGGCGCTGGCCGCCGAGCGCCGCTCCGAGGACGACCTACGCGCGCTGACCGCGGTGATGGAACGGCGCGCCGCCGCCGTCGCGGCCGGCGACGCCGGCGCCTTCGCGGATGCCGACGCGGAGTTCCACCTCGGGGTGGTCACCGCGACCCACAACCCGCTGCTCATCGAGCTCTACGCCGGCTTCGAGGACACTCTGCGCGCGACCATCCACCTCGACGACGAGACGGCCGAGATCGCCGACGAGCACGCCGCCGTCTTCGACGCGATCCGCGCCCAGGACCCCGGCGCCGCCGCGGCCGCCGTCACCGGCCTCCTCCACACCCTCGCCCGCTGACGCGCCCGGTCAGCGCAGCCGCTTCAGCGCGGCCTCGGCCGCATGGAAGCCGCCCATGCCGTGGACTCCGCCGCCCGGTGGTGTCGCCGAGGAGCACAGATAGACGCCCGGGACGCCGAGGGCGTACGGATCGAGGGCGGGACGCGGCCGGAAGGCGATCTGGCGAGCGGTGTTCGCGCCGGCGCTGATGTCGCCACCCACCCAGTTGGGGTTGTACGTCTCGAACTCGGCGGGCGTGCGCGTGGAGACCGCCACGATGCGCTCCCGGAAACCGGGCGCGAAGCGCTCGATCTGGCCGAGGACAGCCTCGGTGGCGTCGCCGTCGTAGGCGTGCGGGACGTGGGCGTAGGCGTAGATCGGGTTGATCGAGCCGTGGGACCGGGTCGGGTCGGCGAGGTACTGCTGTCCGAGCAGGACGAAGGGCCGCTCGGCCATCACGCCGCGCGTCGTCTCCTTCTCGATGGCGGCGATCTCGGCGGCCGTACCTCCCAGGTGCAGCGTGCCGGCGCGGCGGCACTCCTCGTTCGTCCACGGGATGTCGCCCTCGATCGCGATGTCGACCTTGAACGCCGCCGGACCGTAGCGGTATCGGCCCAGCGCGCGACGTACGCGGGCGGGCAGCGTGTCGCCCATGATCGAGAGCACGCCGGCCGGCGCGGTGTCGAGCAGGACGACGTCGGGACGGCCACCGGCGAGGTCGCGCAGCTCGTCGAGCGAGGTGACCCGGACCCCGGTGACCACCTTCCCGCCGAGCGTGCCCAGCTCGGCGAGCAGGGCACGCGTGATGCTCTCGCTGCCACCCTCGGCGACCGGCCACCCCACGGCGTGGGTGGCCGCGGTCAGCATCAGGCCGACCGAGCTGCTGAGCGGGGTGTCGAGGCGCCCGAACGCATGGGCGGCGACCCCCATGAACAGCGCGCGAGCCGGGTCGTCGTGGAACCGGCGGACCGCCCAGGTCGCCGGCTGCAGGGCGTCGACGCCGAAGCGACCCAGGACGACCGGGTGGCGCGGCACGTGCACCACCGGCTGGAACACCTCCGCGATGAGCGCCTCGAAGTTGCCCGTCGCGTTGGCGAAGAGCCGGTCCCACCGGTCGGCATCGTCACCGAGCGAGCGCCGGGTCAGCTCCCGGTCACGGGCCGCGACCCCCGCCCGGCCGTCGTCGAGCGGGTGCGCGAGATCGATCTCTGGCCACAGCCAGCGCAGGCCGTGTCGTTCCAGGCCCAGCGAGGCAAAGTAGGGCGAGGCCACCCCGGTGGGGTGGAACGCCGCGCAGTCGTCGTGGAGCACACCGGGGACGGTGCGCTCGCTGGTCCGGGTGCCACCCCCGGGCCGTTCGTACGCCTCGACGACGGTGACGTCCATCCCGGCCTGGGCGAGACGGATCGCGCCGGCCAGTCCGTTGGGTCCGCTGCCCACCACCACTGCCGTGCTCATATCGCCAGCCTACGGGCCGACCCAGCACTACCATCGCCGCATGATCGAGTTCGTCAAGCTGGTCGTCGACCTGGTTGTGAAGGCCGTTCCCGGCATCCTCAGCAAGAACGAACGCGACCAGGCGGCGCGGCTCGGGGCGGATCTGTTCCTCCTCTACGTGCAGATCAACGACGTCCTCGTGCGCGCCGAGCTGATCGTCACCCAGATGGAGCGCTACGACCGGGCGACGGACCTCGAGCTGGCCACGGCGCGCGGGACACTGCTCCGGCTGGTGCCGGAGCAGATCTCCGACCTCCGTGAGATCACCGGGCGTCTGCAGGCGCTGCACTGGGAGCTGGGGGTGCTCGACGGCGAGTCGTCCGCTTCCCTCGAGTTCCTGCTCGGCATGAAGAGCTCGGCGCTGGACCAGCTCTCGTACGCGCTCACTCTCGACCACCTCCCGCTCGGGACGACGACCGTCGAGGTCGACGACGACGGAATCCGGTGGCCGGAGGTGCGGCCGGCGCACCATGCCCGTTGGACGGTGCTCGACAACCTTCGCGACGAGCTCGGCCGGGATCACCCCACCCGAGAGGACGAGGTACGCCGCATCCGCACCTATCTCGAACGCAGGCAGCCGCGCGAGGAGATGCGGGCGATCCGCGAGAGCCTGGAGAAGCTGCGCGAGGCGATCGCGGCCAACTTCACCCTCCAGGACATCCTGATCCGGGCAGGCGACCCGCGTCTCAGCCACCGGCCCCGGCGCTAGCCTCGCGGGAGGTCGACCCGGATGAACTTCGGCCGGTACAGGAGCGGGTTGCGCAGCACCGCGCCGAAGTCCGTGCTGTTGCGGCTGTAGGAGACGATCACCGAGCCGGGTTCCTCGAGGATGTCGGGATGGGCCAGCGGCATGTAGCGGAGCTCGCCGCGCGCGACGCCCGAGGGCAGGGTGCCGACCGGCGGCTGCGCCCGGAACGGACCGCTCGGCGACGACGAGGTCCAGAAGACCAGCTCGTCGCCGAGGAACTCGTTGCTCTTGCTGAACGCGTACCAGCGGCCGGCGCGCTCGAAGACGCTCAGCGTCTGGGAGACGCCGTCGGCCGCAGGGATCAGCTCGCTCGAGGATGCCGCCCGCTTCGTCCAGGCCTTGCCGTCCCAGTAGGTCCAGCGGACGGGGTCGGCGACCTGGTCCGGTTCGACCCGGGCGACGTGGAGCGCGAAGCCGGTGCCGAGCTGTGGGTGGGGCTCGCGGGCGGTGCCGTAGAGGTAGAGCCACTCCCCCGACATCGCCGCCGCGGCGCCCCACATCGGCCGGCGGGTGTCGGTATCGTCGGCACCGATGTCGGTCACCGCGATCAGCTGCGGCACTCCGCCGTCCGGGACGACGAACTGGGCGATCGCCGGCCCGAGCGCCTCGAACCCGAACACGTCCTTGGAGGTCGTACGCACCCGCTGCGCGGCCACGACCACGAGCGCGTATCCCGGCTTGTCGAGCGTGGTCACCGACATCGGCCAGTAGCCCACGCCGTCGTCGCGGTCGGGGATGATCGCGCCCCCGGACTCCGGGAGGACGACGCGCAGGCAGTCGGGTTCGACGAGCAGCATCGAGTTGCGTACGAAACCGGCGCCGGGGAGGTCCTCGTCCCGCAGGGTGTCGCCGAACATCCAGATGCTGCGCCCGTCGCCCAGTGCGGCGCTCACCCCCACGTCTCCGCCCTGGAGGGCCGGCTCGGCGCGGAGCCGGGTGATCCGGTTGAGGTCGTCGACGTCCTCGACGGGACCGGACGGTACGCACTGGGTCGTCGAGGCGAGGCTGGCCAGCGGGCGCGGCACCGCCTCGGCGTGCAGGGCGGAGGTCGCCGCGGTCGCCAGCACCGTCAGGCAGGTGGCCGAGGCCAGGACCACGCCGAGGCTCCTCCGCCACCCGCTCACCGAGACCGGACCGTGCTCGGGCGCGACGAGACCTCGAAGCAGCCACCGGGTCGCCACGAGCACGATCAGGCCGAGCAACGCCGACCCCGCGATGGTCACCAACGGTTGGGTGATGCCGGTGCTGCCGTGTCCGGCCGCCGCCCACACCAGCGACTCGGCAGCTCCCGCGATCGTCCAGCGGGAGCCGACCGACCACGTGGTGTCGAGAAGCAGCCGGTCACCGGCGAGGAGGAGAGGGACCGGGCCGGCGACGATCACCGTCGCCGCGAGCAGCAGGCCCGGCAATCCGCCGACGACCTCGCAGGCGAAGGTCAGCGCACCCGCGGCGACCACGGTGGCGGCGAGAACCGATCCGACCAGCATGCGCTCGCCCGCCGGCGCCTCTGCGGTGAGCAACCAGCCACCGACGCCCGCACCCACCGCCAGCGACGCGAGCGCGGTCAGTCGCGCGAGCAGCCGGGGCAGCGTACGTGCGAGCGGGCCCCACACGAGCGAGACGAGGCACACCAGCAGGAAGCCGGCCAGCGCGGTCGCGAAGGTGATCCCGGCGAAGGACCGTTCCTCGAACCGGTCCTCCGCCCCGACGAGCGCGACCGTACGTCCATGGGTTCTCTCGATCCGCCCGACCTCCGCCCGGACCGCACGAGCGAGCTCCGGCCGGTGAGCGGCGGCCAGCCGCAGCTCGTCCTCGGTCCCGGACAGATCGAGCGTGAGGACTGCGACGGCCTCACCGCTCGCCAGCAGCTCTGCGGCCTCGCCCCGGTCCTCGACCGCGCCCGCCGAGAACGGCCGACCGGGCAGCGCCTCGGCCTGTTTGACGAGCGGTGCCGTGACGACGTCGGGCCCCACCAGCACCACCGGCGCCTCGTGCAGCTCACCGGAGTCGGCCCGCAGCCCGGTGACGATCCAGCCCAGGGCGATCAGCACGAGGACGGCGCAGAGCGCGACCTCACCACGACTCCCCGGCCGCACCGCCCACCGCCCTCCTCGGTCACCGCACGACGCGGCTCCTGAGGGTCATGTAAGCAGTGCGACCGGTCGGCCCGCCACCCTTCGGGCTCGTCACACGGCCCGGTCCACCCTCGGTCCACCGATCAGGGCGAGCAGGCGCGCCGCCTCGCCGGCGACGGCGTCGCGGCCGGCGCCGAGGTACTTGCGGGGGTCGACCTTCGCCTCGTCCGCGATCGCCGAGCGGACCGCCCGGGTGAAGGTCGCGTTGAGGTGGGTGGCGATGTTGATCTTGGTCATTCCCGCGGCGATCGCCGCGACGATGCGCTCGTCGGGAACCCCGGAGGAGCCGTGGAGGACCAGGGGCACGTCGACGGCATCGGCGAGCCGGGCGATGAGCTCGTTGTCGAGCGAGGCCGTACGCGTCGTCATCGCGTGCGAGGAGCCGACCGCGACGGCGAGCGCGTCGACACCGGTGGCCTCGACGTACGCCGCGGCCTCGGCCGGCTGGGTGCGGACCCCGGGCGCGTGCACGCCGTCCTTGCCGCCGACCTCGCCGAGCTCGGACTCGAGGGAGGCGCCGCGCTCGTGGCACCAGGCCGCGATCTTGGCCGTGGCGGCCACGTTCGAGTCGTAGTCGAGCTTGGAGGCGTCGAACATCACCGAGGGACAGCCCAGCTCGACGGCCTCCTCGACGAGCTCGACGCGGGTCGCATGATCGAGATGTACGCAGACCGGCACCGTGGCGCGCTCGGCGATCGCGATGGTGGCGCGCAGCAGCGGCGCCAGCGCTCCGCGGTAATCGGCGGTGTTCTCGGAGATCTGCAGGACCACCGGGCGGCCGGCCTGCTCGGCGCCGGCGACGATCGCCTCGGCCAGCTCGAGCTGGATGACGTTCATCGCGCCCAGCCCGCGTCGGGTCCCACGGGCGTTGTCGAGCAGCAGCGACATCGGTACCAGGGGCATCTCAGGCCTCCTCGTGGTCGACTCGTCCGACCCGTCCGACCCGGACGTCCGGCAGGACCGACGCGTACGTCTCGGCGTCGATCTCGCCGGCGACCGGTGCGGCCACCGCGGCGGCGCCCAGCGCGGCGGCATCGCGCAGGATCTCCGGCCACGGCCTGCCATGGGCGAGTCCGCGGGCGAGCCCCGCGGCGGCCGCGTCCCCGGCGCCGGTCGGGTTCCCGGTGATCCCGGCGGGCGGGCGCACCTCCCAGCAGGCGCCGCCGGCGTACGCGATCAGCCCGAGGCGTCCGCGGGTCAGCACGACCGGTCCCCCGTGGCGGGCGGCGAGCTCGGCGACGGCCGCGACCGGGTCGTCGGGGGCGTGCCCGAGAAGGCGTGCCGCCTCGTCCTCGTTGGGTGTCAGGACGGCGCCGGTCCCGACCGCGGCCGCGAGCGCCGCGTCGTCCAGGTCGAGGAGCACCGGGACGCCGGCGGCCGCGGCGAGCCGGGCGATCCGCGCCGGCAGGTCGGTGGGCACTCCGGGCGCCAGGCTGCCGGAGACGGTGAGAGCGGTCGCGTTCGTGATCCGAGCCTCGAGGAGGTCGAGCAGTCGCCGGTCGGCGCCGGGCGCCGCCTGCCGCCCCGGCTCCCACAGCGAGGTCGTCGAGTCGGCGACGACGACCACGGTGCGGCGTACGTCCTCGAGCTCGGGCAGGAAGGTCGACGGCAGCTCGCTCGCCAGGGCCTCGGCGAAGCGCTCGTCGGCGAGACCGACGGCGTGCGTCGGCTCGCCCAGCTGGTGCAGCACCCGGGCGACGTTCACGCCCTTGCCGCCGAGCCGGGTGGTGACCTCGGTGACCCGGTGGACCTCGCCGACGGTCAGCCGGGGCAGCCGGTAGGTCACGTCGATCGCCGGGTTGAGGGTGACGGTGATGATCATGGGTTCGTCCTCACCGCATCCAGGGCGAGCCTGGCGGCACCGACCAGGCCGGCGCGGCCACCGAGGGTGGAGAGTCGTACGGGCGGGACGGCCGTCACGCCGGCCCGCTCGCGCATCCGGATCCGCAGCGGGTCGAGCAGGTCCTGCCCGGCCTCGGCGACACCGCCGCCCAGGATGATCTCGCCGGGCGCGAGCAGGGCTCCCACGGCGAGGAAACCGTCGGCGAGGGCGGTGATCGCGTCGGACCAGACCTGGGCGGCGAAGTGGTCGTGCCCGATCCGCGCGACCAGGTCGGCGACGCCCGAGATCGTGGTGTCGCCGACCATCGAGGCGTACCTCTCCAGCATCGCGCGCCCACCCGCGTACGCCTCCACGCAGCCGCGCAGCCCGCAGCCGCACCGCGGCCCAGCCCGGTCGACCACCAGGTGGCCGATCTCGCCGGCCTGCCCGGAGACCCCGACGACCGCCCTCCCCTCGACGTACGTCACCCCGGCGACACCCGTCCCCAGCACGGCCACGAACGCGGAGGCCGGCGAACCGGCATCGGCCCAGATCGCGGCCGCGGCGGCGACCGTGTCGTGCACGACCGTGACCGGAAGGCCCAGTCGCTCGGCGAGCGGGGCCGCGACGAGGGTGTCGACGAGACCGAGGTTGACCGCCCGGCGGGAGACGCCGGCCTCGGTGTCGACGAGACCGGGGAAGGCGACCCCGACCCCGGCCACCTCCGCCCGAGCGGCGTGGCTCAGGCCGGCGAGCAGCTCCTCGCCCATCCGTGCGATGTCGTCGAGCACGGCCGGACCGGTCCGGGTCGCCACCCGCGACTCGGCGATCACGACGTCGGCGGCCCCCACCACGGCCCCCCGCACCGAGGTGCCGCCGACGTCGAACGCAAGGGCGAGCGATCGCATCACGCGGACGGGGGAGCGGCCGGACTGAGGATGATCGAGCGCGTGAGGTTGCGCGGCACATCGGGGTCGAGACCGACCAGGTGAGCCCGAGCCACGCAGAGCAGATGCACCCGCACCAGCTCGGCGAGCGGGTCGACCTCATGATGCACCAGGTCGGCGCCCGTGACGGCGACGTCCTCGGCGAAGCCCTCCACCAGGTCGCCGAAGGCCCACACGACCCGGCCGGGGGCACTGATCGAGACCGGGCCGTGACGGTATTCCATCATCGGGTAGGACTCGGTCCACAGCTGCGCGGACTCGCGCAGCTTGAGCGCGGCCTCCTGCGCCAGGCCGTTGGTCCAGCCGCGGCCGACGAAGGTGAGCTGGTCGGCGGTCAGCGCCGGACCGAACGTGTCCTCGCCGGCGTCGATGATCCGCTGCGCCTGCTCGGCGGCCAGGCTCAGGTCCTCACCGAGGTGCCAGCGCAGCATCGCGAGCGCGGTGGTCGCGAAGCGGGTCTGGACCACCGACTTCTCGTCCACCTCGGGCATCAGGATCGGCTCGGCCACCTCGAGTGCCGGTGTGCCGGGCGAGGACGAGATCACCGACGCCGGGATCCTGCCCTCGACGCGGGCGAGCAGGTCGATGACCTCGGTGGTGGTCCCGGAGCGGCTGATCGCCAGCAGCCGGTCGTAGCCCCGGTCGATCCGGGCCTCGGTCGGCGTCCAGGCGTCGGTGACGCCCAGACCCTGCTCCTCACGGAGCGCGGCGTAGGCCTGCGCCATGTAGAGCGAGGTGCCGCAGCCGACGACGGCGACCTTCTCCCCCGCCTTCGGCAGCGCGTCCGCGAAGCGTTCGGCGGTGCTCCTGGCGGCCATCCAGTTGGCGGGCTGAGTCGCGATCTCGGCAGCGAGATGCGTCGTCGGTGCGGATGCGGTCATGGCTGAATCATCCAACGTAGTGATCGTTTATGTCAATAACCATGCTCAAATGATCATTTTCGCTCAGTCGCGATCACGATCTCCGTCCCTCGCTCGGCCAGCGCCTTGGCGAGCGGCTCGGGCACCGCACGGTCGGTGACGAGCATGGAGACACGGTCGAGGTCGCCGATGCGCGCGAAGGTCGGATGCTCGAGCTTGGTGCTGTCGGCCACGACGATGGTGCGCTGCGCGGCCGCGATGAAGTCGGCGCTGATCTTGGCCTCGGCCGGGTGGATCGTGGTGAGGCCGGCGCGCGTGCTGATGCCGTCGACGCCGAGGATCGCGGTGTCGATGTGGATCTTCGACAGCACCCCCTCGCTCAGAGGCCCGACCAGCTCGTAGGACTGGGTGCGCGCGGCGCCGCCGGTCACCACGATGTTGACGTTGGGCCGGATCGAGAGCTCGTAGGCGATGTTGAGCGCGTTGGTGACCACCGTGATGCTGTCGTCCTCGGCCAGGTCGGGGTGGCGCCCGATCGCGCGCGCCACCTCGCTGGTGGTCGTCCCGCCGTTGAGGGCCACCGTCTCGCCCGGCACGAGCAGGTCGGCGACGGCGGCCGCGATCGCCTGCTTGGCCTCGGCCTGGCGGCTGATCTTGTACTGCAACGGCAGCTCGTACGCCGACCCGAGCGCCGTCGCACCGCCGTGTGTCCGGGTCACCAGCCGCTGGTCGGCGAGATGCCCGATGTCGCGGCGGGCGGTCGCCGCCGAGACACCGAGCGCGCTCTCCACCTCCGCGATCGACACATGGCCGTGCTCGCTGATCAGCTCGAGCAGCTGGTTGAGTCGCTGTTGCCTCATGGGCCCCCTTCCTGGGTCCCGGACAGCCTACGCAGATCTCAGCCCGCGCAGTGGAAGGCCGCGTCGGCCCAATCGGCATGGTCGTTTCCGTTCCCCTCACCGGCATCACCGACGTACGTCGCGGAGCCGGTGAGCCGATAGCTCGACTCGGCCGCATCGGCCGACGGTGCGACCTTCCATCATGCAGAGTTTTGCGCGAATTGGCTAGATTATGCTCAAAAGGTGTCATAACCTCGGCCGGGTGCCCCCCACCTTGACCTGGCGCGACGGCGAGTTCCTCAAGCACGGCGTCCCCCACCGGATCCGGTCCGGGTCCATCCACTACTTCCGCATCCACCCGGACCAGTGGGAGGACCGGCTGCGGCGGGTCGCAGCCACCGGGTTCAACACCGTCGACACCTACGTCGCCTGGAACTTCCACGAGCCCGACGAGGGGTCCCCGGACTTCACCGGGCCTCGCGACCTGGCCCGCTTCATCACGATCGCCGGCGATCTCGGGCTCGACGTGATCGTCCGCCCCGGCCCCTACATCTGCGCCGAGTGGACCAACGGCGGCCTGCCGTCGTGGCTGACCGCACACACCCGCGCACCGCGCAGCACCGATCTGGTCTACCAGGCGGCCGTCTCGGCCTGGCTCGACGTCCTGCTCCCCCGGCTCGTCCCGCTCCAGGCCGCTCACGGCGGCCCGGTCGTGGCCGTGCAGGTGGAGAACGAGTACGGCTCCTACGGCGACGACGCCGCTCACCTCGCCTGGCTCCGGCGGGGGCTCCTCGACCGCGGCATCACCGAGCTGCTCTACACCGCCGACGGTCCGACCGAGGTCATGCTCGACACCGGCATGGTCGACGGCACGCTCGCCGCGGCGACCTTCGGCAGCCGCGCCACCGAGGCCCAGGCGATGCTGCGGTCACGACGGCCCGGCGAGCCGTTCCTGTGCGCCGAGTTCTGGAACGGCTGGTTCGACCACTGGGGCGAGAACCACCACATGCGCTCCCCCGCCAGCGCCGCCGGGACGCTGCGGAAGATCATCGACCTCGGTGGCTCGGTCAGCGTCTACATGGCGCACGGCGGCACCAACTTCGGGCTCTGGGCCGGCGCCAACCACGACGGCCGCCGCATCCAGCCCACCGTCACCAGCTA
This sequence comes from Nocardioides sp. NPDC051685, assembly GCF_044453405.1. Taxonomy (NCBI): domain Bacteria; kingdom Bacillati; phylum Actinomycetota; class Actinomycetes; order Propionibacteriales; family Nocardioidaceae; genus Nocardioides; species Nocardioides sp. NPDC051685. Next base: position 991,607 of record NZ_JBITCR010000002.1, read on the forward strand.
CGACTCCGACGCTCCGATCGGAGAGGACGGCCGGGTCTCGGAGAAGTTCCGGCTCTACCGCGACATCCTGGCGCCTGCCAGCGGGCGCACGGTCGACGCGCTGCCTGCGCTTCCGCCGACTGTTGAGCGTCACGCGTTCTGCTCGGCGCCGCTCTCGCCGTCCGGCGCCGGCCTGCCCTCCCTGACAACCCGGGGGCCGGCGACCCGCGCGGCACGGCCGCTGAGCTTCGAGGAGCTCGGCATCGACGCCGGCCTGGTGACGTACCGGTCCTCGGTCACGCTCCCCGGCCACGACGTCCATCTCACCGTGCGCGGACTGCACGACAGGGCGTACGTCTTTCTGGACGGGGATCCGCTCGGGACCCTCGAGCGCGACGACGCCGAGCCCGCGGTGCTGACGCTTCCGGGCCTCGGCCGGGTCGCCGAGCTGACCCTGGTCGTGGAGGCGCTCGGCCGGGTCAACTACGGCCCGCTGCTCGGCGAGCACAAGGGGATCCTCGGCGGCGTCCAGGTCGACCGGCGCCTCGTCCACGGCTGGGACCACCACCTCGCTCCCCTCGACCGCTGGGACCACGACGACCTCAACGGGGTCGCTCATGCCGTCGTCGACGTCGACGCCCCCGCCGACGGCTGGCTCGCCGTCCCCGGCGACGGAGACCGCTTCGTCTGGCTCAACGGCACCCTGCTCGGCCGCTTGTGGAGCCGCGGTCCCCAACGACGCCTCTACGCCCCCGCTCCCCTGTGGCGCGCCGGCGCCAACCAGGTCGCCGTCCTCGACCTGACCGCCCCGGCGACGTGCGTCGAGGTGCACCCGGACCCGGACTTCGGGCCGAGCGAGGAGTACGTCGAGTCGCTGCCGACCGGCGTCGATGTGGGCCAGGACGCACCAGCCGATTGACGCGCGCCCCCATGTCGCCGAGAGGCAGTAAACCTGGGGAGGGTTGTCCGAGCCAGGTTCGGACAACCCTCCCCAGGTTCACGGGTTGCCATAGCCCGGCTGGCTTGACCAGCCCGAGTCGACCCTTTACGTTGCGCCAGGGGCACGCTGGATGCCTACGGTTACATGCTCGGGGGATCACATGCGAGGGTTGGCTCAAGCCGCGCAAGGTAGCCTTCCCGCCCAACGACAGGCTCGAGATCGCCCACCCGATGGTCACCGAGGACGATCGCGAGCCGATCACCTACTCCGACAACTACCTCATCACCGGCGGAGACCAAGTCGAGGAAACGATCCTCTACAAGCGCGTGCCCTGACGCTCCGTCGAGGTCATGACACAAGGTCCGCGAAGGCATCCTCGAACGCCCGCCGGACGACTGCTCCCGGCGTACGGTCGAGGATCCCGAACACCACCTGCTCGAAGGTCCCCTCGAACCGGCCTCCCGGACCGAGCAGGTCGCGGAACGATCCGGCGACCATCGCGGGGTCGTTCTGGAACACGCCGCATCCCCAGGCGCCGAGGACGAGGCTGCGATAGCCGTTGGCCGCCGCGGTCTCCAGGACCCGGGCCGCACGGCCCTCGAGCACGGCCGGGATCTCGTCCGCACGCTCGGGAGCCTTCGTGCGGATGACGCCTGCGTTAGGCGCCGGCGAGGTCAGGAAACCGACCTCGAACGGCTCGTCGAGCAGCTGGCCGCGGTCGTCGCGAAAGACCGGCACCCCCGGCGAGTGGATGACCCGGTCGCTGTAGAACGGGTCCCGCATGGCGCGATGATGCACGTAGTAGGCGGGCGCCTCCAGCAGGCAGGTGTATAGCGCCGACGCCCGGCACAACGCCTCCTCCTGCGCCTGAGCTCCGTTGACGTACCCGCCGCCGGGGTTCCTCGCCGAGGCGAAGTTCAGCACCGCCACCGGGCCGGGCAGCCGCCGCGCCTCCCACAGGCTGCTCCCGCCGGTGACCGCGAACCGCGTCTTCACCGGCGCGATGGAAGGCACCTCGACCGGCTCCGGCCCGAACAGCCGCGTCCCCTCCCGCGCCGCCCGCACGGCCTCGCCGATGACCACCTTCGTGCCATCCGTACGCCGGTAGGACCCTGCCTCGATGATGTGCTCGTTCTCCCGCGCGAGCGCGCGCAGCCGCGCACTCATCCGGTCACCCTCGTGGTGACCGCCGTCGCCCCTGCGACGGCCCAATCGATCTTCTTCACGGTACGCATCGTCCGATCCTCGAGGTTTCCACCGCAACCAGGTTTCCTCGATCGCCTAGGGATCCATCACCACGATGCGGAGCCCGTTGGCGAGCATCTCCGTGGCAGTGAGTCCGAACATAGCCCGGAAGGTGTCACTGAAATGGCTCGGCGATGCGAACCCTGCGTTACTCGCAGCGGTCGACAGGTCCGCGCCCTGGCCGACGGCCGCTGCCGCGCAACGCATCCTGGCCCACAAGCGATAGCGGCGAAAGCTCGTCCCCGCGTGGGCCGAGAACAGGTGCAGGAAGCGAGACGGGGACAGGTTGACCGCGGCGGCCATCTCCGCCGCGCTCCCCCGTTCACCGGGTCGGTCACGAAGGAGCTGCATCGCGACGCGGATCCGCTCGTCGGCCGGTTCCGCCTCACCGACATCCAGGAGACGTCGTCGCAGCATCTCCGGATCCGGCACGGGAGCATGGCTCCAGTCCGCGAGCAGCGCAGCCTCGTCGCGGTGCCGATAGGCGACCGCGTCCGCCCGGTCGGTCATCCGGTCCAGCAGGGACGCCGCCCCCGCCACACTCGGGTCGACGTAGAAGAACAGCATCCTCGCCCCCTCGCCCGAGAGGATCTGATGGGGCGTACGCGCCGGGATCAGCGCGCTCCGCACCGACCGTGGCGCCGCCTGACCTGATCGCAGCAGGAAGGGAGCGTCCAGGCCCAGCGCGAAGCAGGTGACCGACCCGGAATGACTGCCCAGCCGCAGCGACGGACCGCGGTACGCCGCATGTCCCGACCAGAGCCACACCGTCGGCCGCGCGTCGTCGCAGCACGAATCCGGAAGCGGCTCGGTCGCCATGCGCGTCATGATCCCACGGTGAACACCGTGGCCAGCCTGACCATCGCCGTCGTCGGCGTCTTCTTCCTCGCGATGGGGACGTACGCCCTGGTCGCCCCGGGCGCACTCGCCGCCCCGTTCCACCTCTCGGCTCAGACGCCCGAGTCCCGATCGGAGATCCGGGCGGTCTACGGCGGGTTCGGCATCGCCATGGCCGCGGTGCTCGGCGCCGCCGCCCTCGACATCGGCGACATCCGGGCCGGCGCCGTGACCGCTGTCGGCCTCGCTCTGATCGGGATGGCCGGCGGCCGATTCGTCTCGCGCCTGCTCGATACCCCCGTACGTTTCTATCCCATCTGGTTCTACTTCGGGATCGAACTGGTGGCGGGAACGGCCCTGCTTGTGTGCGCCTGACCTCGGCAGATTCGGCTATGCTCGCCAGCGTGGGATCTCGGCCAGCCATCGACGCGTCTGCACAACCGCCACGTCCTCGCTCCCCTGAGGTGAGCAGCACGGGCCGCCGAGTCGACTGGCACAACGACCCCTCGGCTCCCGAGGTGAACAGCATCCGACCCAGCGCCGCGGCCTTCGTGCTCGACGACCCGGGCAGGATCCTGCTGATCCGCCGCAACGACACCGGCAACTGGACGATGCCCGGCGGAGCGATGGAGCCCGGCGAGTCGCTGACGGCGGCCGCGGTCCGCGAGACCTTCGAGGAGACCGGCATCACCATCGAGGTGACCGGCCTGGTCGGGATCTGGACCGACCCGCGCCACCGCATCGAGAACACCACCAACGGCGAGGTACGCCAGGAGTGCAGCATCGTCTACGCCGGCCGCTACCTCGCCGGCGAGCCCACTCCCTCAGCCGAGAACACCCACGCGGAATGGGTGAATCCCACGATCGTTCCCAGCCTTCAGATGGACCGCAGCCAGCGCGTACGGATCGACTGGGCCCTCAACCGCAACTTCCCCCACCTCGACCCCAACCCCTGACAGGATCCGCCGCCTCAGGTTCGGTGAGCCGGCCGGGTCCTTGGTCACGATGAGAGCTGACGTCCAGCTCTGTAGCCAACGCCCTGGGCGGCCAACCATGGATGGGTGCGGCCGGCGTGAAATCGGCCTGCCTGCCCGACGGAGGCCTCATGAAGACGCGTGCCAACCATCTGTTCAGGAGGGTGGCTCTCGCCCTGGCAGGGGTGGCGGTAGGGCTGATCGTCTCCGTCATCGTGGTGCTGAACCTGCACATCCTCGCGGGCTTGGAGGAGGGCTATGCCGCCAACGCACGGGAGGTCTGGGACCACTCGGTCCTACTCGCCCTGGCCGACATCGCCCTCCTCGTGGCCGGAGCAGTGTTCGGCTTCAGGGCGTCATGGAGCCAGACGGGCCGTTCGCCGCGTCGAGTGCATGCAGCGGAAGGTCACGTCAGCGACCAAGGTCGCCGAGCCCCGAGGGACGAGTGACCGGCCACGCTGTAGATCGCTGCTCGACTCCTCAACATGACTGGTGGCCCGATCAGCAGGCAGAGGCCTCAGGAGGCCGGGTTCTCCCACCAGTCGAGGACACGCAGGGCACGAAGCGTGTTCCATCTCGAGGGGCGTCCGACAGTCTCCATCTGGAACCAGTCACGCGCCTTGTAGCGGTGCTCCAGCGTCCACCGGCCGTCGGAGCCACGCTTCGAGCGGACCAGGTCGATGCCGTCGACGAGACGCGGGTCCCGATCGGCCCCGGCATCGCGAAAGTAGTCGAGGCCACGCAGCACGTCGAAGTGCCACTGCGGGGGAAATGCGAATCGCACATAGTTGCGTTGGATTACCTCGCCCGTGCGATGCGAGCGGTACAGGTGGTGGACCAGTAGGAACTCCCGGCCACGAAGCTGAGCCTCCCGCAACGCAGCCTGCCTTCCCGTCTTCTCGGCTCGGTGCCGTTCGTACCGGACCAGTGCCTCCAAGGCGAGGATGGTGGTGTTCATCGAGGCGTGGTGTGCGCCCCGGCGGTATCGGCAGTTCCATCCCCCGTCGTCCATCTGTTCGCCGAGGAGGTGGTCCACGAAGCGCTCGAGCCGATCGTCGTCGAACTCGAACGCGGACAGGATCGAGAGGACCAGTCCGGTAATACACGTCTCGGACGCCCACCCGATCCCGCCCCGGCTCTGGGGTCCCACGGCACTGTCCAGCAGGACGGCGCACGCGTGGTGGGCCTGCGGATCGTCGGCCGGCAGGCCGAGCTCGCGCAGCAACAGCATCGTGTAGGTGGTCGACACCCACTTGGGCGAATAGAGGCCCTGTGCCCAGGTGCCCTCGGGATCCTGGTGAGCCAGAAGGCGGGCTCCCCAACCTTCCGTGGTCACAGCGGCCCGTGCCGTGTCCACATCGGCTGCAGGCGCGTCGACCAGGGAATCCAAGGTCTGCCAGCGGATCGCAGGGTCGCCGGCAAGAAGCCATTCGACGGCACGGCGCCGGTTGTCTCCCACGGTTGCAGGGTCCATCTGCTTCGCTTCCTCAGCGCGGGTTCACGGCGGTGCCTGGTCCCGGCTCGACGCACCGCCGACTCAGACCCCGGCAGGTTCGAGCGGCCAGTGCACCACCGTGGTGATCTCATCGGGTGGGGAGTCGGGACCGGTGAGGTACTCCTCCCACATCATCGCGGACGCGTCGACGTGGCGCTCCTTCGCCTCGGCGCCTTCCTTCAACGCCTCATAGGCCATGCCCAACTGGTTGTAGGGACCGATGTGCGTCGTACTGGCGACATCGACGTCAGGGAGCTGGAGCGACTCGACGCCGTCACCGGATGCGATGGGCCCGCCCACGACGAATCCCGAGGACACGTGGAAGGTGTCGTCGGACATCTCGTAGCAGGACACTGCCGCCCCTTCGATCGGGACACCGATGGCTGCCAGGTGAGCAGCAACTGTCCCGAAGGCCTGTCCCTGCTTCTCGGCCATCTCGTCCAGCCGGCCATCGAAGGCATGCACGGCCAGGAACCGACCGTTCTCGTGCTCGATCGTGACGTCGTACTTCATGCGACCTCCTCGGTTGCCTCCACGCTAGGAAGCCCGCCTTCGGCGCAGCAGGGCCAAGCGCCTCCCTCGGCCCGGTCGAAAGGCCTTGTCACGCCCACCGGTCCTCGGCAGACGACGCCGCGCGGGCAATCCTCTTCTCGGACACGCCGCACATCCGCAGGCAGGTGGCTGCGATCGCCTGTGCCTGACCACGGGTGACCTCCTCGCCACGAGAACGGATCCGGATCACCACCTCGACTGCCTGTACCAGTAGCCCACCCAACTGGTCCACTCCCACGGTCGCGGCGACCGGGCCGCTGACGACCCCGGCACCCAGCCGACCGTACGCAGCCACCAGCTCTTGAAGCGCCGGCTCGAACTCCGCGAAGACCTCGCTGCTCCTGACATCCGGCATCCGGCAGAGCCTGCCGATGTTGTGCGGGACCGTCGCGAGGGTGTCCGCGTCGATCAGCGCGAGCAGGTAGAGCGCTGCCTCCGGGACGTCGGCCGGGCACTCCAGCTCGATCCTCTCGACCTTCTCCAGGCTCGGCCGCACCGAGAGCTCGAGGAGCTCAGCGAGGATGCCGGGCTTGCCCGCGAAGTGGTAGTAGAGCGACGCCTGCCGGATCCCGACCTTCTCCGCGATGTCCCGGGTCGACGTCGCCGCGAACCCGCGGTTGACGAAGAGCTGCGCCGCAGCCTGAAGGATTTCATCGCGAGGCGCGGCCCCGTTCGCCGCACGAGGGATCACACGGGGCCGGCCGGGAGGTGCAGCGCCTGCAAGCGCGTACGTGCTCATCGGGTTCCTTCGCAGAGAGTCATGTCTGGCTGGAAGCCCCCAGCGCTCCGACGCCGTTCGCAGCCCGGCGCGCCGGGGGCGTGAACCACCATCACCTCGAAGCACGGGACGTTTGCACCTCCCGTTAGGGACATATGGGGACGTTTGTCCGGTACGTTGGCGGCATGCCGAATCACAGGCTCCGATCCGCGCTCGCCGCTCGCGACATGACCACCGCAGGATTGGCCGCCACCGTCGGAGTCGATCCGAAGAGCGTGGAGCGCTGGCTCACTCAGGACCGCGTCCCACACCGAGGCACCCGCGCCCGCGTTGCGACTGTGCTCGGCCACGAAGAGACGTACCTCTGGCCGAGCCTCCGGGACGGGCTGGGCGCGACGGCGGCGACCGCGTCGGAGCTGGTCAGCATGTGGCCCACGCGGGACAGCGTCCCGGGCGACGTGTGGCGGTCCCTTTCCTCACGAGTCAGCAAGAGACTCGAAGTGCTCGTCTACTCCGGCGGGTTCGTCGTCGAGGCATTCGGGCTACCTCGCGAGATCAGACGGATGGCCGCCGACGACGGCAGCGTCCGGATCTTGCTCGGGGATGCCGACTCGGAAGAGGTCCGGCGGCGAGGTGTGGCCGAGGGCCTCCCGACCCTTCCCGCGCGCGCAGCCTCGACCCTCGACTATCTCCGGGACGTACGCGACCTTCCTGGAGTAGAGATCCGGGTCCATGACGTGCCGCTGTACGTCTCGCTCTACCGTTTCGACGACCACATGCTCGTCAATCCGCACACCCACGGGATCGGTGCCAAGGACTCACCGGTGTTTCACTACGAACGGGTCGGGTCCGGCGGGCTCTTCGGCTACTACGAGAAGGCGTTCGACCGTGTCTGGGAGACGGCCACTCCCCCGGCCCCCATAGGGTGAATCGACATGGGCCGCAGAATCGACTGGTACGACGACCCCTCCGCTCCCGAGGTCAACAGCATCAAACCCAGCGCCGGCGCCTTCGTACGCGACGACCCTGGCCGGATCCTGTTGATCCGCCGCGACGACAACGGCAACTGGTCCATGCCGGGCGGGGCGATGGACCCGGGTGAGTCGCTGACGGCCTGCGCGGTTCGCGAGACCCTCGAGGAGACCGGCATCAGCATCGAGGTGACGGGCCTCGTCGGGATCTGGACCGATCCTCGCCATCGCATCGAGTACACCTCCGACGGCGAGGTCCGTCAGGAGTTCACCATCATCTACGCCGGCCGCTACCTCACGGGCGAACCCACCCCGTCGGCGGAGAGCACTCACGTCGAGTGGGTCTCCCCGGACAGAGTGCCGAGTCTTCAGATGGACCGCAGCCAGCGCATCAGGATTGACTGGGCGCTCAACCGCAGCTATCCACACCTGGATCCCAACCCCTGATCACCCGACGGTCAGAAGACGGTCCTCGACCCGGGATACCGTCCCGACGAGCTCGTCACGTGCTGCCTCCACGAAACGCCCGACGACGCCGTCCTCCCCGTAGCGCGCTTTGATCTCGGCCAGCCGATCCACGACCGTCACACGCTCTCCACCTGGCCCCGTGGTCATGTCGCAGAAGCACAACGCATCCTCGAGCTCAGGAGAGGGGCGCGGGAACTCGCTGAGCGTGTCGCCCATCCCGCGCAGCCCAGCCTCGAATCTGCTGCACGAATGGTGGGCCACGAGGCGTACGACCTCCTCGCTCCACCCCCTGCGCCTCAAGAAACGGGCGCCGTCAACGGGATGGAAGCCCGTTTCTCGCAGCTCGTCGGCATAGCCGATGTCATGAAGCCACGCCGCGGCAACCAGCGTCTCCGAGTCCAACCCCAGCTTGGCCGCTACGTCAACAGCCGAGGCCGCCACCATCTGCACGTGCAACCAGCGACGCCCCAGGGGCTCCACCAGCCGACGCGCCTCGCTGCGGGCACTGCTCAGCATGCTGGACACCCGCGGAAGCCTAGTTGAGATGATCAAGCCGCCCGGCCGGCTTTGAAGGGATAGGGCTCGATCGCGGCGATGCGGTGAAATTGCCGAGTCGACCATGGGGAGCATCACCGTTGATCCCAACGGTCCACCGCTCGTAATCGCCGCCCGCGACGGCAGCCCGGTCACCGCGCTCGAGCTCGCAGGCGCCGCCCTGAACCAAGCGCGACGGTCTCAACCCAGCCTTCTGCTCGTCGCCAGCGAGGTTGCTCACGAGCTCGAGTACCGCTCCCCTGCCGACGGCGCCGAGTTCCGCAGCCACCTACGTACTCTCAGCGCTCCTGCAACATAGCTGCGCGGATTGTTGGTCGATCTCACCGCAACCATTGCTCAGACCGGGAACGCTCATCCGCGCAACCACGCGGCCAGGTCGTCGATGGGCGATGTCGGCGCAGGGCACGCAGCGAAGAACGTGGACGTACGCCACGCCTCGATCTCGTCGGCCGAATCGCCGAGCCCCGCTTGCTGCAGATAGGCAAGCAGGTCTCCGTGTCCTGTCTGCGTAGCGAGGGCCAGAGAGGCGTCGAGACCATGAGGCATGAGGAAGACACCGTCGATGTAGCAGTACGCGTCGAAGTTGGCCTTCTTCGCCTGCCAGATCAACGGAACATCGTCGAGATGTCCATCGCAGAAGAGCATCCAGCAACAGGCCAGCAGGACATCCCCACAGCCGTCGCCTGCCTCGGCGCGTGAAGCCGTCTCGTACGCGGTGACCGCACGAAGCAGGTCGACATCACTCGCGTCCCGCTCAGTGAGCAACGTGGCGACGACCGCCGGCCTGACCACCGACTCGACCGACTCGGAGACTCCTGGCCCAAGCAACGACGACCAGGAATCCGCCTGGACGCCACGAACCTGCTGCAGCAGATCGACTCCCGTGGTCACATCAACCCACTTCCTAGCCCTCGGCGTCCGACGGTCCTCACCCGTCGCAGGCCGCGACTATAGATGGTGTGCGTGCCTCACCCGAGCTGGGTTTCGTGCCCGCCGGTCGGCAAGGGCGGGCCGTAACCGGTTGATCAGGCCGTACGCAGCAGCCTGAACTCGTGCCGCTGCAGCACCTGAAGCACCAGCTTGGCCGGATAGCCGAAGGCGTCCCGGCCGGCCTCGGACGGATAGGGCTCGATTGCGGACACCTGGTGCCACTGCCCGTCGACCATCAGCTCACAGCCACCGGCGGCGACGATGTTGCGATACCAGTTGACGTCCTCGCCGTACGTCAGCTCCGCGATGAACCCCTCCGGCACCCGCGCGACCACGATCGGCGTCTCGTACGTCTTCCCTGACTTCCGGCCCACGTGCCGCACGAGCGAGAACGGGCCGCGACCCGAGCGGGCCGCTCGGGTCGTCACCCGGTTGAGCGTGTTCTTCAGCAACCACAGCCACTTGCGACGCATCTCGGTCTCCTATGAGTCGTCGGTGTGCCGAATCGATCCTGGACGACACCCTACGGACCTTATCGACCGACTTGGTCGATCCGGGTCGAGCGAGCAGCGCCAACAACTACGCTCGTGGAATGGCAACGCTGCAAGACCTCGCGCGGATCATCGGCGAGCTGCCCGAGGTCACCGAGGGCGAGCGCCACGGACACCCGACGTGGTCCGTACGCGGCAAGAGCATCGCCTGGCTACGCCCGTTCAGCAAGGCCGACCTCAAGCGCTTCGGCGACCAGACCCCACCCGCCCAACCGATCCTCGCGGTCAACACCGCCGACCTGCACGAGAAGGAAGGCGTGCTCGCCGCCGGCATCGACGGGGTCTTCACCATCGAGCACTTCAACAACTACCCCGCCGTGCTCATCGAGCTCGACGTCATCGCCTCAGGCGACCTCCGCGACCTCCTCGTGGACGCCTGGCTGGCCGCCGCCCCACCCGATCTGGCCGAAGCGTTCGACGGCTGAGGCACTGTCGAACGACGATCGACTGATCTCGGGCTCGCAACCCACTGACGGCTCCCGGCATCGAAGCCTAGTTGTCGCCGATCACTTCTGACCTCATCGCCTTCAGCAGAGCCGATTGCGAGTCGTCGAGCTCTACCAACCTCTCGGTCAGTTCGGCGTCGAGCGAGTCGCGTCCGGTGACCACGTCTGCGAGTGGCGTCGGATCAGGGGTATCGACACCCGAGGCGACCTCGAGAAGTTCGCGCGTCGCACGAAGACGTCCCGCGGTCGTGTGCACGCGTCCGGCGGCCGCAAGGAATCTCTGATGAAGGTCCTTCACGCGATCGGACACGTATAGCTCCCATTGCTCCGGCCTGGGTTGCGGCCAGTTCTCGTAGTCGACTTCCTCGGCGCCTCCGTGCCGACCTTGCTCCGCCTGCAGTCGGGAAGCCAGAGACGCGGCTCGAACCCACTGCAGGGTGGCCTCGTACGTCCCGCGCCTGGCTTCGTGCGCCGCTTGGAACTTGAGCTCCTGCAACTTCCGGCGGTACGACCACCTGGCTCCTAGCCAAGCGGTGACCGACCCCGCGAGGAGCCCCAGCAACGACGTCAGCACGACTTCAGAGAGATTCATCGCCCAGCTCCTTTGGTCACGGCCGCGTGGGTCAGGATCGCCCGTAGCACTCTCAAGTGCTGAGGGCAGGATGTGTGCTCCGAGCAGCTCGTTCGCGCCGCCGAATCGTTGCGCCGCCGCCAGCCCCATGATCACGTCCATCGTGCCGAGGTCCGGAGAGCCGCGTGCCCGATCGCCCAAGTTGGTGATCCCGTTCAACGCGCAAGGGAACTTCGGGGCCTCATCCGGAGCGACGGGCGCCTCACCATGCCCCTTGACAAGGCCCCCTGCACATCAGTCGAGCGCTCGCAGGACCAACGCCACCGCGCGGTCGCCGCCGGCAGGATGGACGTACGCCGCGTGCGCAGCCGCCACGATCGCAGCCAGGTCGCGCCTATCGACGTCGTCACGGACAGCGCCGGCGTCGCGAGCGCGGGACAGCAGGACACCCAACGCGCGGTTGAGCTCCGCCACAGGCCTGGACACCGCGGCGTCGACATCGCCCGCGCCAGCGTGTAGCCGGGCGGCGAGCTCGTGGGCCGCGGCTCCCTCGGTAACCAGATGCCGGAGAAACGCCCGCAGGGCTCCACCCGCGTCCTCGGACGCGGCGTACGACTCCGCCGTGACCACCAGATCCTCGACTGCCGCGGCAAGCACGGTGTCGACCAGCTCAGCCTTCGTCGCGAAGTGCCGATGGACGGTGCCGGCGCCGACACCCGCGCGCCGGGCGATCTCGTCGAGGGACACCTCGAGCCCAGCAGTCGCGAACGCTTCACGGGCCGCGGCCACGACCTTGGCACGGTTGGCGACAGCGTCCGCCCGTCGCGGTCTGGTTGAAACGGGGCGCACGCCCCGCTTAGGATCACTCATCATCCGCATCATTCCACCGATCGCAGGGAACCCCGATGCCACTCACCACCACGGACCGGCTGGCCATTCATGAGCTGGTCTCTTTGCACGGGCACCTGGCCGACGACCGGCGGTCCAAGGACCTCGACCTACTGCTGACGCCCGACGCGTCGTATGACGTGTCCGCCTACGGACTGGGGGTCGTCCAGGGGCTGCCGGCGCTGATCGAGCTGTTCTCCTCCGCGCCCGGTGACCAACCGATCGGACACCATGTGACGAACGTGATCGTCACCGCGGATCCCGATCTCGACGACCGCGCCCAGGTGCGCTCGAAGGGACTCTCCATCATGGCGGACGGGCGAGCGGGAACCGTCGTGTACGAGGACAACGTCGTGCGGACGGCGGATGGGTGGCGGATCAGCGCTCGCGTGGTTGTGCCGTCGCGATCGACCTGACCAGTCGGTTCATCCCGCGGCCCTCCGCCCGAAAGGCTTCTCAGGGTCGTGTGAAGGCATATCCGTCGAGGGTCGCGCCGCCGAAATAGGTGCCTGGGAACTCCCCGAGCTCGGTCAGCGACTGGCCGTTGACCGGGTCCAGGATGAGCAGGCCTTCACCCTGGACGCCGGCGATGGTCACGTAGTGGCTGCCGCCGGACTTCCAGGTGATCCCGGCGATGACGGGCCGCCCGGCGTTGACCTCTTGGGCCAGCTGGTCCAGGGTCACGTCCGGGCCGCGCCAACCGGCGAGGTTGTTGGTCTTCTTCAGGGCGTCGGTGACGCCGCCGGACTTGAGGTAGCGCCGGTCGACGCCGAGGGCGGGGTCATCCATGACGTACCGGGCGGCGATGTCGTACGGATCGGCGAGCCGTGTCGCCAGGCCAGGGTTGGCCCGCAGCGCTGCGTCCGTGGGACAGGCGCTGGTGTCCGTCGGGTACCCGTTGATCTCCTGCCCGATCTGCGTCATGACCTGGCACTGTGTCCACGTGCTCGCCGGGTCGTAGAAGCGGTCGACGCTGACCGCGGTCGCGATCCAGCACCACAGTCCGCTCTGTTGGTACTGGGTGCGCATGCCCAGGTTGTGGCTGACGTCGGGTTCGTAGAACTGGACGTCGACCGGCTTTGCGTCAAGGACCGTGATGTCTGTGGCGAAGTGGAGCGGCTCGGGCCAGTCGACGTTGACCACGAAGGTGACGCCGTGGTTGTTGTCGTACGGCGGTCCGTGCGGCGCGATGTTGTCTGCAGAGATGTTCGCCGCGCCGATGAAGCGAACACCGTCTGGGGTGCACTCGGAGACCGTGACGATCACGGCCGAGTCCTGGTCGATCGCGTCCCAGTTGAAGTTGAGGCTCACGCGGCCCTGGAAAGGACCCCAGACCTTCCGAATCGTCTGCATCAGGGCGCCCCGTCCTAGACCTGGACCTCGATGGGAGCAGCGTCCAGGACGGTGATGTCCGTGACGATGTTCAACGGGCTGCCCCAGTTGACGTTGACCACGAAGGTGACGCCGTGGTTGTTGTCGTACGGCGGTCCGTGCGGCGCGATGTTGTCGACGGTGATGTTCGCGGCACCGATGAAGCGATGCTCGGAGGTCACCGGCGTGGTGACCTGGTACTCCGACGCCGTGACGAGCACGACGGAGTCATGGTTGATCGCGTCCCAGTTGAGATTCAGGGTCACCCGCCCTTGGAAAGGACCCCAGTACTTCCGCACGGTCTGCGGCATGTTTCCACTCCGATCAGCTCCGTATGCGCCCCACCCCGACCGAGACAGAGCCTTTGGATAGATGAGTCGGCCGAATCGGGGCGTGATACCTCCCGCGGTGAATTTGCAGGTGCCTTCCGCGGCCGGCGCAGAAGAGGACGGCAATGGACACGCGCCGAAGCCGAGGAGCGAGCGCTCTGCCCCTCGACTTCTGCACTGAACGACGCGATTGGACAGCCGCACCCGCCGCCGACCATGACCGCTCGCCTCTACCTGTGGACGCCTGGCTGGCCGCTGCCCCAGCCGATCTGGCCGAAGGCTTCGACGGCTGAAGCGCACGCTCGACGAGGTCTTGTGCGACTCTGTTGATCCCCCGGATGAGCGATGCTGGCGCGGCCAGGACGGTCCTAGGCTGCGGTTCATGAGCGTTGTCATGCTGACCGGCGCATCAGGGTTCCTCGGTATCCACATCCTCCAACGCCTCCTCGACCAGGGCCAAGAGGTCCGTGCATTCGTACGGACCCCCTCGAAGCTGCGCCAGAACCTTGCGCCGCTCGGCGTGGACCCGGACGATCCCCGCATCCAGGTGGTCCACGGAGACATGACCGACGCCGGAGCCGTGAAGGAAGCGGTCAGCGGCTGCGACCACACCATCCATGCAGCCGCCACGTTCTCCTACCGGCGCGCAGACGCCGACCGGATGATCCGCGAGAACCACTTCGGCACGACCACGGTCCTGGACGCGGCGATCGACGCCGGTTGCAGCAGCATCGTCCACGTGTCCTCGATCGCTGCGCTACTGCGACCCGGCGCGACTCTGGACCAGCAGAGCCCTTTGGGTGTCATCCTCGGCCCATACACCCAGAGCAAGGTGGAGTCCGAGCGAGCGGCCCGGGAGCGACAGCAGGATGGCGCTCCCGTCGCCATCGTCTACCCGGGCGGCATCCTGGGCCCCTACGACCCTTACCTCGGCGAGAGCGACCAGGTCGTCCGTGACATCCTCTGCGGCCGACTTCCCACCTGGCCGCGAGGCGAAATGCAGTGGGTCGACGTGCGAGACACCGCCGAGGTGGTGGTCGCCGCACTCACCCGGCCCGGACGGCGCTACCTCGTTCCCGGTGAGAACGTCACGACCCCGCACGAGACACTCCGCACTGTGACGGGACGCCGACTCCCCGCCGTACGCCTGCCGCTCTGGGCCGCGGTTCCGGTGCTGCAGCTCGGCTACAGCACCGACTGGTCGTTCCTCCCGCACGCGTTGGAGGGTTCCCGGCTCATCGCGCTCCACACCCGTGTCGACTACTCGGCGACGTCCGACGAACTCGGGGTCAGCGGACGATCTCTGGCTGAATCCATGCGGGACACCGTTCGTTGGCTCGTCGAGGCCGGCCACATCAGTCCCCGTGCTGCCGGCCGCGCCCTCCAGGCATAGACATCAGCTGTTCGCGACGTCACGCAAAGAGCCTGTGCCAGACTGGCCGGCATGGAGGTCTACCGCACCCCGGATGCCGCCTTCGAGAACCTGCCCGACTTCCCGTGGGAGCCGGCGTATGCCGAGGTCGCTGACCCCGACGGCGGCACCCTGCGCATGGCCTATGTCGAGGTGGGACCGGCCGACGGACCGGTCGCGCTGCTGCTGCACGGTGAGCCCTCCTGGTCGTTCCTGTATCGACACGTGGCCAGGGTGCTCGCCGAGGACGGCATTCGGTGCGTGCTGCCGGACCTGGTCGGCTTCGGGCGCTCCGACAAGCCGGTGCACCAGGCCGACTACTCCTACGCCCGGCTGGTCGAGTGGACCCGTGAGCTGGTCTTCGACCACCTCGACCTGCGCGAGGTCACCTTGGTCGGCCAGGACTGGGGTGGCCTGATCGGGCTCCGCCTGGTCGCCGAGCACCCGGGCCGATTCGCTCGCGTGGTCGCGGCGAACACCGGGCTTCCGACCGGCGACTTCGACATGCCCGAGGTGTGGTGGCAGTTCCGCCGCGCGGTCGAGAAGGCCGAGGTGCTCGACGTCGCCCGCCTGGTCGCCTCCGGCTGCGCGCGCCCGATGTCCGATGAGGTCCGCGCCGCGTACGACGCGCCCTTCCCCGAGGAGCGCGCCAAGGCCGGGGCCCGAGCCATGCCCGGCCTGGTGCCGACCCGACCCGACGATCCGGCCAGCGAGGCCAACCGCGCCGCATGGGAAGTCCTGTCGGCCAGCGAGCTGCCGTTCCTGGTCGCGTTCAGCGACAGCGACCCGATCACCGGCGCGATGGCACCGGTTCTGCGAAAGCTCATCCCCGGCACCCGAGGCCTCAGCCACCCGACCATCCAGAATGCCGGCCACTTCCTGCAGGAGGACGCTGGAGAAGAGTTGGGCCGGGTCATCGCAGACTTCATCCGAGCGTGACCCCTTCTTCCCCATAGGTACGTGCCGAGCGACGTCTACCGAGATGGGCCGGTGCGCGCTGGCCCGAAGTGGGGCCGGGGACCGACGAGCGGGCTATTGCATCCTCGCGCCGAAAGGCGTAGGCAGGGAATCAACCGGCGGTGCCGGACCGGGCACTGCCCCGTCCCGAGAGGAGTGGGCCGTGTACGCACGCTCCACCACATTCCAAGGCAGGCCCGCCAACGTCGACGCGGGCATCGCATTCGTCAACACCGAGGTCGGGCCCATGCTCGACCAGATCGAGGGCTGTCGCGGTCTCTCGATGCTGGTCGACCGCGAGACCGGGCAGTGCATCGCAACGACTTCTTGGGAGAACGAGGAGGCCATGCGCGCCAGCGATGACCAGCTTCGCCCGATCCGCGACCGCGGGCGCGACATCCTGGGCGGCTCCATGCAGGTCGACGAGTGGGAGATCGAGGTCATGCACCGCACCCACCACGGCGAGTGCTGCCGAGCCAGCTGGCTGCAGGGTGACCTCGACACCATGACCGAGACCTTCCGCGTCGCGATCCTCCCCCAGCTCGAGCAGACTCCCGGATTCTGCAGCGCCAGCCTGCTCGTGAACCGGTCGACCGGCCTCGGCTGCGCGACCACGACCTGGGAGACCCGCGAGGCGATGGAGGCCAGCCGCGCGGCGGCTGACGAGATGCGCAGCCGGACCGCCAGCGACGCCGGCGGCGAGATCGTCGACGTGCACGAGTTCGACCTCGCGTACGCACACCTGCACGTCCCCGAGATGGCTTGAGGACGACGACACCGACCGAGCCCGTCCACGGGCGGGCTCGGCGTACCGTTGCGGAATGAAGGGACCGCGCGCCTGGAGTCTTGCCAGCGCCATCGCCGGCGCCCTGACAACGTCGGTCTACCTCATCGTCATCACGCTCGAGGCCTCATCGTGGCGGCGATTCTGGCTAGTGTGGCAGCCACGAAGTACGTGATCGACGACGAGACCGCGATCGCGGTCGTGGACGGATCTGTCGACGTAGTGTCGGAAGGAACGTGGAAGCGGCTTCCTGACTGACCGATGCGATCAGTCGCGTGCGGCGGCCACGCCCGGAAGACCGATCCTCGCCACCTCTTCGATCTCGACCGGCTGGTCGCCTCGGACCCGGTGGATCTTCACCACGACCTCGGTGGCTGAGGTCTCGAACTCGAGGAAGTGCTTGAAGAACGGCGGCTCGTCCAGGGAGTAGATCTCGGAGACGAACCGCTGGATCGGCCCGAAGGGCGGGTTAAGGCCGGGGAAGGCGATCTGCGCCCGACGTCTGGTCCGCCAGTCGACGCCCTCGATCACTGCTGATAGGCCACCCGTCTCCTCCTGCTCGGCCTCGATGATGGCGGTCGCATCCGCCTCGCTGATGAAGTCGTAGTGCGCCGGGACGCCCGGGCGGTAGCGGGGACTCAGCCACGCCTTGGGGTCGGCGATCAGCGAGTAGGCGCCCAGGAACACCAGGTGGGCGAGGAGGACCGCGGCGCCGACCGCGACGGCGGTGAAGAGGGCCGCGCCGACCGCGACGGCAGGCCACCACGTCCTGAGCTCGTTCGCGAGCCGGCCGGGTGCCTCGAAGCCCGGCACGTCGAGCAGGCCCGGCACCGCCGCCCCCAGCAGGAGTCCCCCGAAGGCCAGGACGGCGACGACCACCAGCGGCGTGTACAGGCGCTCGTGCTCCCGTCGCATCCAGTCGACGACCAGCATGCCGATCGCGGTCACCGTGATGAGTGCCGGCAGGGCGAAGGCGGCCCGCATCCACCCCGAGTCGACGGCGTCGGCGGCCCACGCCCAGAGCGCCAGCATCACGGGCGCCGCGAGGAACACGAAGGGCTGAACCATCCGACGCCGCCAGCTCATCCACGCCCGCGCGCGGCGTACGGGCTCATCGCTCAGGTGGCGGGTGAGAAGGTCCGGGGCCAGAGGTGCCGCGAGCAGCAGCACCGCGATCGCCGCCAACGGCACGAGCCCGAGCAGGCCGCTGAAGAACAGCAGGGTCAGGCCCTCGCCGCTCATCACCCGCAACATCTCGCCCGACACGACGGCCGCCTGCGCGAGCACGGCCCACACGACAGAGCGCTTGAGCCAGCGCGCAGCGGCGTCGCCGCTCACGTCGGCGACGATCCGTTTCCGCCACCCGACGATTCCCACGACGACGTAGCTGCCGACCGCGACGAAGAGCAACCAGGACACCGTACGTCCCTCGCCCGAGCCTCCCTCGTCCACGGCCCAGGGCACCAGTGCCAGGCCCGCGAGAGCCGCCAGCACGCCCGCGAACGCGACGTGATGCCACCAAGGGACCCGCTCGACGGGGCTCCACCATCTCGACCAGCGGATGCACCAGGCGTTGAGGCAGATCCACAGGGTGCTCGACCCGTACAGCACCAGCAGCGATCCGGCCGCATCAGGCAGATACTGATGAAGGAACAGCGAGGCCAGCACCCCCGCGACCAGCGCCTCGAGACGCAGCAGCAGGCGGCGTCCGAAGAGGCTGTGTCCGGGACGCTGCGGCGTCTGGTGCAGCAGCACCAGCACCATCATCGCGGCGATGGCCGCACCGCCGGCGCCGGCGAGCCACCGGCCCAGGGCCACGCCCCCTCCGAACATCACGACGGTCAGCAGCAGCCGCCAGATGCTGGGTACCAGCTGCTGGGCGAAGTACGCCAGGGACTCGGCCGACCGCGGGAAGAGCTTGGTCGGACAGAAACGCAGGTCGGTTCGCGCGTCCGAGGTGGCCGTCCGGATGGGATGCGTGGCGTGGGTGTACGCACCGCCACCACCACTGACGATGTGCCACAGGCCGTCGCGCGAGCTGTCCGACCTCCGCGGGTCGTACAGCTGGAAGTTGTGCGTGTCACCTCCCACCGTCGCGACGTAGCGGTGCTTCGGGTCCGCCACGACGTCGTGGACGGTCGTGCCCGGTCGCCCCGACACCTGACACTTGTGGAGCTCACCGTTGACCAGCAGCGGCTTGCCGGTCATCAGGATCTTCGGCCTCTCGTCACCGAGCGACGTCAGCCAGTCGAACTGCGTGCCGTCGATCGTCCCGTCGATGCCGGTGTCGATGCACACCAGGTCCACGTGCTCGGTCTTGATGACGAAGTACGGCGCCGGCTGCAGCTGGGCTTCCGGGGCCGGCCCACCACCTGGGTCTGGTTCCCCCCACCGCGCCGGCGCGGCATTGCCGGCCGGTTCGCTGGGCGTGCGCCACATGGCGCGGCCGAAGCGGTCCCGGATCAGCTGCCGTCGCCCCAGCACGTCGGCGAACGACGGCGCCAGGAGGTCGCTGGGCCAGGTCGGGGGTTCGTCCGCCGCGTACAGGAACTGGTGGGCGAAGCCGTAGAGGCCGTCGTACCAGTCGTGATTGCCCGGCATCGCGTAGATCGGGACATCCTCAGGAAGCGCGAACTCGTCCCGGACGTCGACGGGTGCTTTGAGGCCCTGCACCCGGTTCGACCGGTACGGCTTGTAGAAACCGTCCACGTAGTCGTTGACGTTGCCGGACGGGTAGATCACATCGCTCAGGACGAGCACGAAACCCGCTTGTTCCCGGTCCGGGCGCTCACGCGCGGCTCGCGCCAGGGCCGGCGCGACCACGTACTGGGACGGGTCCTGCTCGCCGGTGTCGCCGATGACCAGGAACCTCGAGGCCCCAGAGGCGGGGATGATCGTCAGCGGCTGGTCCTTCTTCGTCCAGTGCGCACGCAGGTTCTCGACGAGCCCCTGCGTGCCCTTGCCCAAGATGTCGTTGACCGAGTCGATGAGGGTGCGCGCGGCGATCCAGGAGAGGCTGTTCCACTTCGTCGGGTCGCTGTGCAAATAGTCCCTCGTACGACCCCAGTCCATGCTCCCGGGCTCGGAGTCATCCCCTTGAGCCATGGACATCCCTTCTGCAGGACCGGAAATGGTCGGATGGGACCCGCGCAACCGCATGCAACAGGTCTAGACAGATCGCCACGCGGCACGTCGGTAGCGCGTGGGACTCCCCCAGATTGGCGTATGACAACACGTCGGCGCCGACTGATGATGAAACTTGCAAGCCCAAGCGACATCTCGGCCTTCCTGGCCAAACGTCTGGTTGAGCGGAACGCCAACCCCAGTTCGGTGCCACGGCAGGTCAGGTCAGGGGCATCGAAGACGGAAGGAACAGAGGTCATGAAGCTTTGGATCGGAAGCTGTGCCATCGCGGCGGGGCTGGTGCTGGCGGGAGCCGGTGCCGCGAGCGCCGGCGAGGTGAACGGCACCGGCAGCGACATCCCCGCGCCGGAGCACGCCGCGTCGGAGTGCGTGTTCTCAGGTCAGGACACCGCGGACGCCATCGAGGGCAACCCGCCACAGTTCAACGACGACGCGCTGGCCGTACGCGGCAACCAGAGCCCGGCCGGCGTCGACCGCTACAACGGGGTGCAGAGCTACGGCATCTTCGTGCGCGCCGGACTCAAGGAGTTCGTGCCGTCGCCCGGCGAGGCATGCAGGGGCAACTGACATCTCAGATCAGTCGGGTGGGGCGTTCCGGAACTGGAACTGGACCCGTACGTCGTCGTCCAGCCGGACCAGGATGGTCGTCCCACCCGGGCTCCAGGTGTCGGGCACCAGGAACATCCGGTCGTCGCCCTGGATCAGCAGCCGCAGTCGCCAGTAGCGGAAGCGGTAGTCGTCCTCACCGGCGTCGGGACGTACGACCTCCTCGACTCCCGCGGTGGCCGGGACGTACATCCGCTCCCGGGTGTCGAGGACGACGCTGGGCAGGCTGCGCAGGTTGCGGGCCTGCTCCATCGCCAAGCCGCGGCCGGTCCACTGTGCGGTCGTGGCCGTCGCCCAGACCACACAGGCGGCCACGCCCACCCAGAGCAGCACGATGCGCGGTTCGAGGTGGCCGCGCAAGCGCAGGGCGTACGCCACGAGGGCCGCGCCACCGCCGAGCAGGACCGGCGTCACCAGGGCGTAGTAGGCCCAGCCACCGGCGACGGAGAACGCCGCCAGCAGCACCGTTCCGGCCGCCAGCAGGACCAGCCCGGTGCCGAACACCGTGGTGACCAGCCGGCGGAACCACTCCGCCGTGGCATGTCCGCGGACCCAGCGGTCGAAGGCCAGCACCGCGACGCCGCCCAGCACCAGGACCAGCATCGGGGTCAGCAGCGGCTGCGGGCTGCGCATGACGTAGGCGCGCGTGCTGAGGCCGATGACGTCGACGTCGAGGCCGAAGTAGTCGTACTGGGCGCGGGCGGCGACGTACCCGAAGTAGAAGAGGACGCCGCTGATCACCGTCACCGGCGCGACGAAGCTCGTCGCCAGGCTCACCCAGCGTTCGATCCCCGTCGGCGGCGTCTCGGACATGACTCAGCCTGATTCGGTCGAGTCGGTGGGCTCGGTGGGCTCGGTGGGCTCCGTGTCGACCTCCGGCGCGTCCAGGGTCACCTCGGTGTCGCCACCCTCGACGTTCTCGAGCTCGCAGGGGTCGGCCGGGCAGGTCATCTCGCCACCGAGCCGGAGCACCGCGTTCTGACCCTCCTGCTCATCGGTCCAGGGCACCAGGGAGAGCATCGCGACCTGGCA
Organism: Nocardioides sp. NPDC051685; assembly: GCF_044453405.1. Lineage (NCBI taxonomy): Bacteria > Bacillati > Actinomycetota > Actinomycetes > Propionibacteriales > Nocardioidaceae > Nocardioides > Nocardioides sp. NPDC051685. Next base: position 1,013,361 of record NZ_JBITCR010000002.1, read on the forward strand.
GCTGGTCGAGTCGGCGGTGAAGACGAACCCGTCCAGGCAGGACGCACCGTCGCAGGTCGCGTCCGCCGGCTCGAAGACCTCCGGCTCGACGACGTAGTCGGTGACCCGGACCGAGACGCCCTCGGGGACCGACGGGTTGTTGCCGTCGGGCCAGAGCCAGCTGACGTCGGCGCAGACCACGCCGGGCGTGCCGTCGAGCGGGAACGACCCACCACCGATCGGGAGCGTCGGCACGGCCACCACCGGCTCGTCGGGATCGGTCGGATCGTCGGGGTCGGGATCGCCGTTCCCGGTCGTCAGGGAGCTCGCATCCGTGACGTCGACCTCCGACCCTTCGTCGGTCGAACCGCAGGCGGCAAGGAGCAGCAGTGCGCTGGCGATCACAGCGAGGAGTGAACGACTCATCCACATGATCAACACCTCCTGAGAACAAGGAGGTACGGCCGCAGACCACTGATACCGCGTGCGGTGGCACGAGGCCGACATGATCGAGACGGAACGGCGATCATGTCGCTCCCACGATCTCCAGCCAGTCGGTGAGAGCGTGCGCGCCACGCGCAGACCGGTAGCCGACGTGACCGTCCGGACGTACTGCGGTGATGCCCGTGCCGGGCCAGCTGTCGATGCGATGGACGGTCACGCGTGGACCAAGAAGGCCGAGCTCGGCGCACTCGGCTTCGCGGGCCAGCAACAGATGTACGCCTGGCGAGGCCGTGAGGTCGTGCAGGCGCGCCTGTCGACCAGCACACGTGACGACACGGTCCGGCAGCCGGTCGCCGGGGCGCGGCCCTCGGGTCAGGAGACCGTCGGTCACCGACAGTGTGCTGCCCGGGTAGCGCACCCACGGCTGGGAGAGGAGGGTGATGACGGCAGCCATGGCCCGGGGCTGTCGCAGCATCACGGGGATCAGGGGTGCCAGCAGGGGCAGCACCCTGCCGCGTACGAGCTGCGGTAACGGGTGGGTGGATGCCTCGGCGAAGAAGACCGTGTGGGTGAGGGCGAGCGCCTGCCGCGCCGCGGGCCGGCGTTCGTGGTCGTAGGAGTCGAGCAGCGCGGCGCGTGAGTGGTCGGCGTACGCAAGCTTCCAGCCGAGGTTGACGGCGTCGATGATGCCGGTGTTCATGCCCTGGGCGGCGGCAGGTGAATGCGTGTGCGCGGCGTCCCCGGCGAGGAAGAGCGGCCCGTGCCGGAACCGTCGGGCGACGCGGTGCTGGAGTCGAACCTTCGCCGACCACGGCATCTCCCGGACCTGCGCCTCCAACCCGGCGTCGTCGATGAGGGCCTGCACCTCGGCCACGGGCACCGCCTCGCCGGGCTGGCCGAACGGCTGGTCCCCGTCGCGGGCCGGGCGCGTGCCGAGCAGCCGCCACGTCGCTCCCTCGCCGAGCGCGAACAGGAACAGCAGGCCCGCACGACCGGCGACCACATGGAGTACGTCCGGCGTGAGACCGCCCTCGAGCTCGATGTCGGCGAGCACGATCTCCTGACGGTAGGGGCCGCCGTCCCAGGCGATCCCGGCGGCGTTCCGCACCCGGCTGGCGGGGCCGTCGCAGCCGACGACGTACCGGGGCGTGGCCAGCTCCTGACCACCCGCCGAGGTGAGAGTCGCACGCGGCTGCTCGCCGGTCATGTCGACCGCGTCGAGCTCCACGCCCCTCTCCACCTCGACGCCTCGCCGGCTCAGGGCTTCGGTCAGCACCTCCTCCACGTCCGCCTGCCGCACCATCGTCAGGTGCGGGTACGGGGTGCCCCGCATGGCCGCCTCCCCCAGCCCGACGTCCACGACCCGGCTGCCGAGGTGGAGCTGCGCCCGCGGGCTCCGGTCGGCACGGTCGAGCAGGGCTGCCGTCACCCCGAGCGGGCGCAGGCACTCGAGGGTGCGGGAGTGCACGATCATCGCTCGCGAGCGCCGGAACGCCTCGCTCCGGCGATCGACCACGCGTACGGTGGCGCCGTGCTCGTGGGCCTGGAGTGCCAGCGTGAGACCGGTGGGCCCTGCCCCGACGACGAGCACATCGCTCATGACGTGCCGGCCAGACACCACCAGTCGGGGACCGAGGGGTCGGCGTGGCCGTCGAGCAGGCCCGGATCGGCGAGCACCTCGTCGCGATGCATCCCGGGCACGACCCGGAAGTCGATCGATCCCGGCTCGCTCACCAGCGCGAGCACCCGCCAGAGAGACCGGGCGTAGTGCTCGGCAAGGTCTGCTTCGTCCCACTCGTAGAAACCGCGGTAGCGACCGTGCTCGTCGGCGGCGAGCCAGAGCTTGGAGACGAATCCCGGGAACCCCACGAACAGCGGGGTGTTCAGCCAGCTCTCCCAGCGGAACAGGACGTGCCCGCGGCCGCGGACCAGCCGGAGCCGGAAGCCCACGACCAGCAGGCACGGCTCGGCGGCCGGCACCGCGACCGATGTCTCTCGATACACCTCACCGGTGGTCCCGTCGGCGAACCGCAGTCGGCGACCCACGTTGACGCGTGGCCAGTGCACGACCCCGGTGGCCAGCATCCGCGCCGACTCGATGACACAGCGAGCCACCGCACGCCACGCGGTCGCGGCCGGCAGCGGTCCCGCTTGAGAGCCCTCGAGGGTCGACTTCGGCTCGTCCGTGCTCATCGGCGGATCCTCTCGTCCGACGGGTGACGCCGTACTGCTCCCCAGGCAACCCCACGTCGTCGTGGCCGAACAGGCGCCAAGGTCCTGCCCGGCATGATCGAAGGTCCCTCGCGTCGCAGCCGGGTGTTGCGCGACGATGAGTGAGGAGGGAGTCCGCCATGACGATGACCACAACCCGCAGGCCACGAACCGGGGTGCGCCGCTTCGGATACGTCGTCGCCGTCCTGGTCAACCTGATCCTGGCCTGGCTCATCGCCGTATGGCCCGGATGGGACGTCGTACCGTTCCTCACGCCGGACACCACCGAGGTGCTGCCGTTCGTCTACGCCTCGATCGCGACCAGCATCCTGGTCAACCTCGTGTACGTCGCCGACGACCGGCCGGCGGTGAAGGCAACCGGCGAGCTGGTCAACGCGTTGGTGGGGTTCGTGACCGTGATGCGGATCTGGCAGGTCTTTCCGTTCGACCTGGACGGGCAATGGGTCGGCTGGGAGTGGCTGGTCTACGCCGCCTTGATCGTCGGCGCGTTCGGCACCGCGATCGGTGCGATCGTCCAGCTCGTCACCCTGGTCCGCATCGCCTTGCGGCAGCAGCACTGAGCTCCACCCGGAGCCGACACCCAGAACGTTGGCAATACCTTCGCAGCTGGCCGCGCAAGCCGTACCCCGTCAACGGGCAGCCGCTGGTCCGCTCGAGCAGCAGAACCCCGACCCGCGCTGGCGGATCAGGGTCCTTTGCAAGTCGTCGCCGCCGATCAGGGGCTCTTGCAGGACGTCGGCCGATCGTCGGCCGGGCCTGTGCATTGACCACTCTGTCCGGCTCCGTTGCCGCCGTTGGTCGGCGGTGCGGGGTTCGCGGTCGCTGGTGCAGCGACCGCGAGCACGCCGAGCGTGGCGGACACCACGACCAAACTCCGAATGTGATGACGCATTCGAGATCACCTCCCCCCACGGCACCCCCGAGCCGTGCTCGATGCTTACTTGCTACTCCCCCGCTGTGGCCGCGTCAATGGCACGTCGTGACCCCCAGGTGGCCATGCGCGCCCGGACACGTGCTGTTCCAGTGGGAGAGCCGGTCCATCCTCAACGGTCCACCGACGAACTCGCCAGCGCATCAAGAAGTGTGCCGCCGACTCCTGGCGCGGCCGCGATCGTGGCGGTCGAGGCCAGATCGTGGGTGCGGCCCTCGAGGTCGGTGACTCGCGCTCCGGCCTCGCGAGCGAGGAGTACGCCGGCGGCGGTGTCCCAGGGTTTGTTCGAGAGCATCACCGAGGCGTCGAGCTTGCCAGCCGCGACCCAGGCGAGGTCGATGGCGGCGCTGCCGAGCATGCGTACGCGTTGAGCGCGCGCCGCGAGGACGGCGGTGATGCGAAGGCGGGTCTGGTTGCGCTCGGCGGCGTCGGGACCGGTGGCGTAGTCGCCGAGCGCGATCATCGCCGATCGAAGCTGGGTGCAGGCGCTCGCGCTGATCGGGTCTCCGTCTCGGGTCGCGCCTTGTCCGCGCATCGCGGCGTACCGGACACCTTCGGCCTGGACTGCGATCAGGCCGATGATCGGCTCGCCGTGGTCGAGGAGGGCGAGGCTGACCGCGGTCATCGGGACGCCGTGGGTGAAGTTGGCGGTGCCGTCGATCGGGTCGAGGACCCAGGCGAGCCCGTCGGTGCTGCCACCGGTCTCCTCGCCTAGGAACCCCGCCTCGGGCGTAGTTCGGTGGAGGCTGTTGCGCATGGCCCGTTCGATGGCCAGGTCGGTCTCGGTGACCGGGTCCCGGTCGCCCTTGAAGGCGACGGAGTGGTCCCTGCTCGCCCGCAGGATCGCGTCGGCTACGTCGACGGCCTCGTGGGCGGCGGCGACGTACTTGTCCAGGTCTGGCATCACGGGGACGTCGCTTCCTCGGGCGCCGCTGCAGACCGAAACGAACAAGACCCGCGGTCGTGTGCGGCACCTGCAACCACAGAGCTGGCGCGCATCATCGGCTAACGGGCCACTCGCCTTCGAGCAGCGAGAAGGAGACGCTGTCGCGCCAGGCACCGTTGGTGTGCACGTGGTCGCGGATCGTGCCCTCGCGCTGAAACCCCAACGACTCCACCAACCGCATGCTCGCAGTGTTCGCCGGGCCAATGTTCGCGGTAAGACGGTGGAGCCGAAGATCATTGAATGCGAACTCGATCATCCTCGACACAGCAGTGCGAGCATGGCCGCGGTGCTGCCACTCCGGTCTCAACGCGTAGCCCAAGTCAGCGGCCTTGACCCCGCCAAGGCCGAGGCGGGCGAATCCGATGATCACCTCGGGCGAGGCTGATTCGGTGATGGCCAGGTAGTACTCGGGTCGCGGCGAGCAGTTCTGACGATCCAAGATCCCGTCCAGCATCGCCTGCGCTTCCTCGCGGCTGCGAGAGTCGAAGCTGAGCCAATGGGTGACCCTCTCATCGCCGACGATCGCGTGTACGCCGTCAGTGTCGCCCTCCTCGAAGTCCCGCAGCACCAGCGCGCCAGCGTCCAGCTTGAAGGGTCGCGACGCGAGCTCGGTCATGGGTTCATCGTCAGCGGTCGGGCGACGAATGCCTCGATCTGAGCCCGCAGTTCTTCAGTGGTTGGGCTGTCGGGGGCCGTGGCCGCCGCTGCACCGACACGTTGAACACTCTTGACGACTCCACCGATCCGGCGGTCCCGCGGAAGGTCGAAAACGGGCGCGATGGATTCGGCTGCACCGTCGATCTCACCTGCGGCAATCCGGACGATCGCCTGGTCGCACCATGCGCCAGCGGCGTCGCCGAACGCCCAGTCAGTGTGGGTGTCGTCGGCGTAGGCGTCGACTGCCAGCTGTGCCGCGGCAACCCCGTCCGGATGGTTGGGCAGCCAGCTCCAGGCGTCAGCGACGTAATACGCCGCGCGTGCGCCGGTGAAGGTGAGGATGCCACCGAGCCCGTCGAGGTCGGTGGGCTCCATATCCTCAGCGATATCGTTGGCGCGGTTGATGCTCTCGGATGCCCGCTCCTGGTTGCCGAGGCGCGCCCATGCGCGCGCCCCCGAAGACTGAAGCCACAAGGTGGCGCTGTTGGTCGCGTTGGACGCCAAACCGCGATCGACGTAGCGCAGCGACTCTTGGGGCCGGTCGTCCCAGTAGGCGATCAGTGCCATCAATCCGTTGAGCCACGATGCGACTGAGGTGTTCCCAGCCTGCTCGGCGAGGATCAATGCGGTTCGCGCCTGAGTAACCGCGGCGCGCGGGTCACCGAGGTCATGGGATGCCTTGGCGAGGATCCCGCCGGTGATCGCGCCGATGCTGAACAGCTGGGTCGCATCCCCAGGTCGACGCGGGCTCAAGATCGCCTGATGAACAGCGTCCTGCAGCGTCACCAGCGGGTTGATCAACTCCGGGAGCGCCTGCACCGGGTAGGCGCGGGCAAGGTCTCGCAGCTCTTCTTCGAGCAGGGAGTAGTCGTCGATGCCGGGCATGTTCAGTGCGAGGTGGCGGGCCTTCTCGGCAGCCATGGTGAGAGCCTCCTGGTAGCTGGGGCGTCCGGCCGGTGGACTCGCGGCCGGATCGTATGGCCCGAGAAGAACCGTGACTGGATGACCGAAGGCGCCTTCCAACGCCCGCGCGATCGCCGCCGTCGGTCGAACCTCGCCGAGGGCGCGGGTGCCCAGGCGTCGCGCGTGGTCCTCGGAGAGCGATACCGACCGCCGCCCATCAATTGCTGAGGCCGCACGCTCCACGGCACGGGCGACGTCACGCCAGGTCAGACCGCGCTCGATCTTGATCGCTTCGAGCGTCGTACGCGGGGCAGCTGATGTCATGTGGTCGTCCTCCTGTTCATACCTTGCCCGAGCAGACAACCGGGCGTCTGCCGATCAAGTCCGATGTCGGGAGTTGTCTGCCGATGTCGGTCGATGTCCGCTGGTGTGCGTCGCGTTGTCGGTCGCATCTTTCAACGCTGGGACCTATGACGAACACCAGCGACCTGAGGAAACACCTCGAGCATAAGCGGCCCGAATCGCCACGAACCGGAGCCAGCCGCATCAACGCTCACCATCCACAGGCATGCACGACGGCAGGTGCGCAAGCGTCACATGTGCCTACGGCACTCCCCCAGCGTGGGGTGGCTCGGTCTTCCTGCCCGGCGCCCCGCCGCACAGTACGCACGGTCCTCGACACCGACCTGCTGATCGCGGTTCTCGACGGCCTCCGTCACTTCGATGCTGGGATCGCCCGATGACCAGGCCTGGGACCCTGAGCGCCGAGCGCCGTACGGCAACCGCGCGACGGGCCGGGCGACCGCGCGTGCTGCCCCAGCCGGTGGTCGGGCGACGGTCGTGGATGGAGCCGCGCGAGGAGGTCCTCGACATCGCAGCAGGCTTGTTCGTCGACCGAGGCTTCGCCGCGACCTCGACGAGGGACCTCGCCGAAGCGGTCGGCATTCGGCAGTCGTCGATCTACTACCACTACCCCTCCGGGAAGGACGAGATCTTGGCCGAGCTGCTCCAACGTTCGATCAGACCGACCCTCGACAAGATCAAGAAGATCGAAGCCCTCGCCGCCGACACTGGTGTCGGGCCCGAGGTGCAGTTGTACCTACTGGCCGTACTCGACATACGCACCCTCGCCGCAGCACCACGCAACGCCGGCGTCCTCACCCGGCTACCCGAGGTGCAGCGCAGGGAAGCCTTCGACCCGTTCCGGGTCGCCCGCGACGAGCTCGAGGCCGCGTACGCACGGATCGGTGCCCGGGTCCAAGCCGCCAGTGGGGTTGCCGCGGAGCAGGTTCCCAGAGGTGACCTCTTGGGCACGTTGCTCCTCCATCTGGTCGAGGTCGTCATCGGGATGCGCTCACGCGGGCACAGCATCAACCAGACCATCGAGGCCATCGTCGCCGCGTCCTGCCTGCGGATCTGCTTGGCCGACCAAACCTGCATCGACGCTGCCGCCGCACAGGCGAACGAACTGATCGGCACTCTCGAGGCCTGATCCCACCGACCGGCCGCTGGCCCATCACGACGTGGTGGGTCGGCGGCTGCAAGACTTTGTCCAGCTTCGCAACAACCGGGGAGGCGAAGGTGGGCGATCGGGCGCCGCAACGCCGACCGCGCGCATCTGCAGGCTTGCGCGTCGTCCTCCTGACCTGCAGCGTTGCCGCTGTCCTTCTCTTCCACCCGTTCACGGCATCCTCGGCCCAGACGCTGGATCTCGATCCCTGCAACAACACCGGCGCACCAATCCCGGCCTCGCCCTACGGTGACGGCGCCTGGGGTGTCAAGCTCAACAACGTTGCCACGGACGCGGACCCGTTCAACAACCCGGAGACCGTGACCTTGGAGTCCGTCTACGGCACCACACCCGCCTGGGTGACCTACGACAACGGATGCACCGGTCAGTTCATGGCCGGTGCCGGGACGGCGCTAGGCAACATCATGTTGCAGATCTCGGGCCTGCTGCCCAACTGGTCCCACCTCCTCCTCGCCACCACCGTCTCTCCCGAATCACCCCTGCGCGCACTGGAGAACCCCGTCGTCGAGGCCACCGCAGCGGTCACCGACGGGGTATGGAAACCGTGGGTGTCGATCACGCTGCTCATCGTCGCCGTCGTCGTCTTGACCCGTGCCCGCGATGGTCACCTCGCCCGGTCCTTCCACGCCGCCGCCTGGGCCGGACTGGTCCTGCTGATCACGACCTGGCTGATCACCTATCCCGCCGAGTCTGTCGACCTTGTAGATGACGGTGTCCGAGGCATGGTCACGACGATCGCCACCGGATTCGCCGACCACCCCGGCCCTGAGGGAACCGACCCCGCTGTGGCGGCGGTGGCAGGCCAGATGGACGATGTCGTACGCGCGACGCAGTACAGGTCATGGGTCAGCGGCACGTTCGGTGACACCGAGTCAGAGACCGCAAAGGCCTACGGCCCGGACCTGTTCCGAGCCACCCACTTCTCCTTCACCGAGTACGACACCTACCGGGACGATCCCCAAGGCGAAGGCAAGAAGATCCTCGACGCCAAGCAAGAGGCGTTCAAGAAGATCGCCGAGCAGGTCGAGCACGAGGACCCGCGCGCCTATGAGTACCTCACCGGTGAGCACTGGAACCAACGCGTCACCACCAGCCTGATCAACCTGATCGTCGTCTTCGCGACCTGCGGGTTCCTCCTCGCCGCCGGGCTGGCGATCCTGCTCTCCTTCGTACTGATCAGGCTGCTGGTGCCCTTCGCGCCGGCAGCGGGGACGCTGTTCATGATCGACCACACCCGGGACCTCGCCGTCTCCTGGCTCCACCGCATCGTCGGCCCCCTAGTCATGGGACCGGTCTTGTTCCTGACCTCGCTGATCTTGCTCCGCATCTACTCCGCGATCCTCAACGAACCGACCGTCTGGTTCGTCCTCCAGATCGCCATCATCACCACCCTCACCCTCGCCGCAACCTGGGCCGTCAAACCAGCCGCCTACGGCATCGGCGACCTCCGCACCGCAGTGGCCACCACCTGGGGACTCGCCACCGGATGGCGACGACCAATCACCCCTTACACCCGGCCTGTAGACGAACGGCCCCTCACCGGATCGCCACCCTCGCCCCCGAGCAAGACCGTCTCCGGAACCGTCCACCAGGAACGACCGGCCCTGCCTCCTGCCGGATCACCTACACGAGCCTTCTCCCCAGCTTCGCGACGCGCCGAGGAGTCGGACACATCGGCGCCCGGCGAGGCGGCTGCCCTCCATCGACGGCCGAGCGCCGACACCTACGACCCAAACCGGGGAGAGGCGTACGCCTCTGGGGATGCTCGTCGACCGGGCGCCTTCCCCGCATACCTTCCAGCATCGACCTACAAGAAGGGCGACACCGAGCCAGGATGGAGCCCGATCAACCGCGGCCCCTGGAAACCATGGATGGGTTATCAGGAGCAGGTCACCGGGGTCCAGCGCACCTCAGACGGCCACATACCCGAGTACCACGTCTACAACTCCGAGACGGGGAAACCCGTCCGGTTCGACGGTCATGTGGAGCGCGGCAAGCGCGAGGTCTTCCTCGATGCCAAGCGCGGCTACCGATTGATCGTCTTCAAGCCCGAACTGCCGAAGTCACAGAGCATGCTCGACAAGCTGATCGACGAAGCCGGCCGCCAACTCGACGTCCTGCCCGAAGAGGCCGCGTTGGAGTGGCACTTCGCCGATCCGTACGTCGCCAACAAGGTCCGCCGCATCCTCGCACAGAACGATCTTGAAGACATCCACGTGATCTACACTCCAAAGGCATGAGCTCAGCGATGGACACAGCTGCTCCCTGGGGTACGTCCGGGGCGTTTCTCATCGCCAAGTGGCTGCCCCGCGACGAGACGACCGTGACGATCGCGCAACGCATCGACGCGCTCTTGTCTGAAGTTTCGGGCGAGCTGGGCACCGGTGAATGGGTCGCCTCCAACGGAGCACCATGGGAAGGCGACCTCGCAGCGCTCGTCGCAGCCCACGCCGTCGTCGACGATCTTGGTGACCCGGACCCGGCATACGGCTACACCATGACACTGATCGGCACGAGCCCGACGATGCGGTTGACAGTCCGAGTCATGGCAGGTGCACGAGTCGCCGGACGACGAGCGCCGAACAACCGCCTCACGATCGAGATCAACGAACTGACCCCTGGGGCTTTCAGCACCCGCGTAGCAGACTTAGTCACGGAAGCAGTCGTGACCGCGTGGCAACCAACCGCAGTCGCATTCAGAAACGACGACCTTATCGACGTCGCCGCACGCGGCGGCTGGTCGATCCCCGTCGGCTATAGGACATGGGTAGCCGACTCTGTCGGCAACGTCACCAGCACCGCCACACAGATCACCGCTCGCCGTCTGGAGCACGGGACCTTCCTATCGGCCCCGGACGCGTGGACCGCCGACGACGCAGCCTCGGCAATGCTCGCCACCCTCCAAGGCAACAGCCTCGACAAGATCCCTCACTGACTGAGACGCTCGCCCGGAATCTGGTTCAAGTCGTCCACGACGGTTCAGCGGGAGACTCATCAACGCTCGTCGGCGACCACCAACCGCCGTCGCGCCGTCGTTTCGAAGACATGCTCGTCGAGCCGGCGCAGGCTGAACTCAGCATCACTCCGCCCAGTTAGACGCGCTCTCTACGTTCGTGCGTGCCGTTGGGTTGCCCGATGCAGCACCGCACTTAGATCTATCAAACGACCACGTGATCTCGGTGCCCGCTGCAGAATTGGTGTTATGAGTTTCGGAGCTCGTGTCATTCAGTGATCCGGGAGCAACGATGTGGATTGTGTTCGTCGACGACACCAAGCAGAAGGGACTGCGTTCCGGAATGGGCAGTCTGCTCTCGCTCGGTGCGGTTGCTTTCCCAGAGGCTCATGTGGCGAGGTACGCAGACCGAGCGGCGGAAATCTACCGTTCCCACAACACACCTGCTGACGCTGAACTGAAATGGAGTCCTCGAAAAGGAAGTTGGTTCAAGTCAGATGCTGGCGCGGCGTGCCTGACCGATGTTCGCCAGGAGTTGCTGACCGCAGCGAAGGACTGTGGCTGCCGCGCCGTGGTCGTCTCGTTCGACCTTGGCCGAACTAGCATCCAAGGCACACGCGCAGAGCAAGACGTTTTGAAATACCTGTTCGAACGCATCGTCATGATGTTGGGCGACGAGCGTGGCGTCGTCGTCTGCGACAAGCCCGGCGGCGATCACAAGGCGGAGGACAACTGGATCGCTGGGACGTTAGACCTCACAAACTTCGGCACAAACTATGTCAAGGCCGACGCTGTAGTTCTCCCGATCCTAACCGCGCCTTCACATCACCACCCTCATCTGCAACTTGCGGATCTTGTCGCCGGCTCAATGACCGCGGCGGTTGCGGGAGTTCGGTTCGGGCTCGACTTGGTCCCGTACGTCAAGCCCCTGCTCCATGCCAATGCCTTCGGCGCAATTGCCGGCACCGGCCTGAAGCTGTTCCCGGACGAAATTGTCAACGTGTACCACTGGGTACTCGGCGCCGACACTTACATTCGCGGATCCTCCGGCTACGCATTGCCCCGTCCCTTGCGGCCGTACGAGAAAGACGATGGGATGTCCCTCGTTGGCAATCTCCGAAGTCACCTTGCCGGCAAGAGGTTCGGATCCGATTCGTGACGTTCAAATTCTGCTGCCTTGAATCGCAGGTCAGGTAGAGCAGTGAGGCCGACCTGGAAATTCGACTTGGGCCAAGACCATCGCCGCCGTTGGGCCGAAGCGAGCACCAACCGGGCTCCAAGGTGGCGGTAACGGCCGAACTCAAGGTCGGAGATGGCCTGATGCCATACCGCTGGCGTACAGGGTGTTGCGAACAACGATGAACGCGGAGGCACCCACTCTAGGATCTGTATCGTGCCCACCTACATGAGCATCGCCGTCGCACTCATAGATGACCAACCAACGCTTCTGGTCGAGTGGGAGGGACAGGACGTTGAACGCCACCCGATCCCGGCGGTGAAGAAAAACCGTGCGCTGCGGTTCGCTGCAGGTGAGCCTGGTCATCGCTCTACCGTTTGGCGTCTCTGGGGTGCGAAGAACGCGGACGACGTTTACCTTGCAAGCCGGTCATCGGCAGGCGAGTTCAAGGTGAGCCTGCACCAGTCGGGGGACTGGAGATTCCAGGCGATCGACCTGCGCAAGGAGAACGACACCCACTTCGGCGGCCTTGATCCCGTGCAGGGAAGGCTCTTGCACCAGTGGACGAGGCCCGCGGCCGACGAAGCGGGTTGGACACGCGCCGTCACTATTCAAATCCCTTTCGAACATCTGTCCGTCGTCCCCAACGACGGCGTTAAGTATTCCGACGTGCGCTGGATTAGGGCACTGCGACCTGGGCACACCCTGATGTTCGAAGTAGTGCTGGTTCCACTTGACGCCGAACAAGTAGTCGTGCGGTCATTCGACCTCGATTCCGAAGACTTCGCGGCTGTGGTCGATGCGATCCTTCTTCCCGGGGGCGAGGTCGTTCTCGTTCTTGCCTTTACCGAGCCGACCCCAGCAGGAACTCTCGACGCAATCGACGCACGGCTGCAAAAGTATGCCGCTGACGGTTTCGCGGCACCCCAGTCATGGGACCGGTCCCCGGAGTCCGCGCCGAGAACCCTCACGTTCCAGGACGATGAAGGTGTCTTGGTGCTCTTCGATCTGGCGCTGGGAGCACTCGGGAAGAACCATGGCTAGTTCGCCGCACGCGGGGCTAACACGGTCCCGTGGTCGGCCACCAGGCGCCCCAGGACTTGATCGGGCATCACCCTGGCGGCAACGGCCGGACACGGGCGAAACCTGAGCTGCACATTGAGACGGCCGCCCGCGCTCAACTCAGGTGAGTCATTCCGCCGCATGGAGGGCTTGTCCCGCTCCGCGACCCTCTCGCCACGGTTGATTCCGCCGGCCGCCAACCGCGGCAATTCCTGCGGCAGTAACACGCCGGTTGGTGCAGGGTATCGGTGTGGACGAACAGCAGATCCGGCAAGCGTTTGATGATGTGCTCGACCAGGCATTGGTCTTTCACGGCTTCGCCGACTACATGCGAGATTACGAGTTGTACATCTACGCAACGGCAGATCCCCGCACAGGGATCGAACCGGAGCACCTGAGGTACCGGTTCACCCACTGTGTCCGCGCCACGGTGAACACGGCCGTCCGGCGTGATGTCTGGGTCTACTCGCAGGACGACGACCTGATCGACTACGACACCTGGATCCAGGCCGGTGAGCGCGAAGCGTACGTCTGGGGCGTCAAGTGGCAGGTGTTGTACCCCGGGCATGCAACTCGTAGAGGGGTCCCCCGAGGCCCAGGAGTGGTCCACCGAGATGGGGCGACCGTTCCATGAAGCCTTGATCGAGACGAACGGCCACAACATCTCTCTCGTGTTCGCAGACCTCGAGGTCACAACGATCCCACCCGGGTTCGCGCCGTTCGTCGTGCCAGCATCAGGCCGGACGCCAAGTTCCCCCTGGACTGAAGTTCAGGACCCCGGCGCGCGCCGCGCTGCTCCAACGCCGTTAGCGTTGATCTGTTCGAGTGCCTCGCCGTGTTGGCGGCGAGCATGGCCAGGCCTCGCCGTGGGTCGTCGCGTGAGGTGACGCATGTCCACCACATCGAAGCTGCTGCCGTTCCAGCCACTGTCGATGACGACCGCCGAACTGGCCGCGGTCTCGTTCCTAGCCCGCTACTCGGGCCACACCCACGAGCTCTACGCATACCAGCTGCGCCGCTGGTTCGCGTGGTGCCAGACCAACGGGTTGGACCCGCTGACCGGGATCCAACGCGCCCACGTCGAGCTCTACATCCGCAACCTGGACGAGGCCGGCCTCATGGCGTCCTCGATCAACACGATGATGCACGGACTCCGCGGCTACTTCCGCTTCGCACACATCGACGGACTGATCCCGGCCGACCCCGCCGTCTACGCACGACTGCCCAAGGTGCACGCAGACGAAACCCGAACCCAAGGCCTCGACCGGCTCGAGCTGATCCGCTTCCTTCAGATCGCCCAGACCATCACCGTCCACCACGGCGCCCTGGCCTACCTGCTGGGCATCAACGCGCTACGGGCCTCCGAAGCAGCAGCGGTCCGGATCGAAGACTACGCCGATCACTGCGGGGCCACCGCGTGCTCCACCTGGTCGGCAAGGGCGACAAGCCCGCGACCATGCCGCTACCGTCCCGGTCCTCCGCGTTCTGGAGGCCTGCCGCGGCGAACGGACCACTGGACGACTCATCTTGCGACCCATGTCGGGCAAGCCGATCGACCGACGCGACGCGTACCGGATGATCACGCGGGTCGCGAAGGCTGCCGGAATCCCTCGGCACATCAGCCCGCACTCGTTACGCCACGCAGCGATCACCAACGCACTCGACGCGGGTGTCCCGCTCCGTGACGCCCAGATCCTGGCCCGCCACGCGGACCCCAGAACCACCGAGCACTACGACCGCGCCCGCGGGAACCTCGACCGCCACGGTGTCCACTTCCTCACCGCCTACGTCGCCGGCGTCTGACCGGCCCAGAATTATTCGGCACCATCGCGGGGACCTCCAGAACGAAATTGGTGGCAGAACCTGGTGCCAACTCCGGTAGGGCGCGGATCAGGAGCGCCCGCCACGGCCTAGAGTCTCTCGGGTGACATATGGCTGGGCGGATGTCGATGGTTGGGTCGTCAGGATCCGCCGGGTCGACGAGGATGCTGACCGAATCTGGTACGACCGCCGCGACGGAGTGTCCGGCTGGTATCGACACCCCGCGGCCATGGAAGTTGCCCCGGGACAAGTCGTGTTCCTGCCGCGCGATCTCGAAGCCGAAACCCCTGAGTTGGTTGCCGACGATTACTGGCCGAACGACGGGGCCGAGATTGGCACGGTCCGACGGCTCAGCAACGACGGCTCGATCGCCGTGCTTGAGATCGATGGCAGGCTACGAGCGTTCCCGCAGCGCGCGGTCGACCCGTTTGTCGAAGGCCAAACCATCGCCTTGGATTCCGATGGCGTTCCCGGCAAACTCGTCAGCGACACTGCCGTGGACCGTCTGGGTCTTCACCGGGAGTCCGAGGGTCTAGATCCGGCGAGCCTCATGGTTGAGCCAGAGTCGATCGACGTGAGCCTCGACGATTTCGGGGGTTCTCGCGCGCTGGTCGAACGAGCGAACGAGCTCGCCAAGGTCGCGCTCGACCCCGCACAACGGCTTGAGAAGCTTGGGGTGAATCCGGTCAAAGGGATCCTTTTCAGCGGCCCGTCAGGAACCGGCAAGACCCACTTGGCTCGCGCGCTGAGCCGGTCGGTCCACGCCCGGTTCTACCTCGTTGACGGCCCCGAGATCATCAACAAGTGGGTGGGCGAGAGCGAGCAACGGCTCCGTGACCTCTTCGATCACGCTAAGGAGCACGCACCGGCGATCTTGTTCTTCGACGAACTCGACAGCATCGTTTCGAGCCGTGGCCCGGATGCGCCGGAATACGCGACCCGCTTTGTCGGCCAGTTTCTGACTGCACTCGATGGCTTCGAAGCTGCAGGACAGGTCCTCGTCATTGCGGCAACCAATTTGCCCGGACAGCTGGACGCTGCGCTTCTTCGACCCGGCCGGCTCAGTTTCAAGATCGAGTTCAGCGGTAATCCGACTCCCGAAGATCGCCTCGCGATCTTGCGCGCATCAGCCCGCAAGGTACTTGGCCGAGAGAACGCCGACTGGCCCTCGCTCGTCGATGCGACCGACGGGTGGAGCGCGGCCGAACTGGCAATGATCTGGACTGAGGCAGGCGTGTTGGCAGTACTCGATGAGCGAACGTCTCTGTGCACGGAGGACATCGAAGCGGGGCTCGTCTGCGCTGCACGCAACCGCCAGGTGTCACGACGACAGGCCGAGATGAGATGAGCAACCCAGACCGATATCCCAAGTGGCTCCGGCGGTGGCGTCGACGACGCGCCTGGCAACAGAACCGGCGTGAGTTCGTCTATCTCGACGAGGTAAGCGTGACGAGTCTCGTTGCCGCGCGGGAGGGCGCCGTCGCCGAATCATACAAAGACACGTTGAGCGCGACGACAACCGCCGAGGCGGGTACAACCCTTGGGCTATCAGCACCAGCCGGAGGCTCTACTGTCGGCTGGAGTTCCAAGGTCACCTCGGGCCAGACAACGGCGCAGGAGGTTGTTCGGCGTGCGGTGATTCAGGGGACCTTCCGAAACCTGAGGATCGGCGACACCGACCTCAAGCTTTCGGTTGAGGACCAACCAGCCCGCACACGCCCGAAAGCAGTGGAGACGACGTCAGGCCTCGTCGATTGCATCGCCAAGCTTGAGAAACAGCGGCGGGCGGTGCGAGTCTGTGATCTGGATCGAGGCGACGTGCTCGAAGTCAGAGTGGACCTCGACGCCGAGAAGACCTACCAGATCACCGCCGCAGTCACATCGATTCTCGACCTCCTCAAGGAGCGGGCCGCAATGTTCGGCCTGGCGGAATCACAGTTGACCGAGGGCGAGGTCATTGCGGAGTTGCTGCGCCGCCTGCTTGTTGACCTTATTCCGATCACTGCACAGGTCACCAGCCACCGCCGAGTCGTTATCGACGGCGAACCATGGCTCGTCGATGCTTCGATGATCAAGGACCCGAGCCCACTGGCGGACGAAGCATCCATAGTGACCCTTGCCGGGGTTACGGAGCTTCCGTTGTTCTGGAAGGACGTCCGCCGAATCCTCTTCGACGGGTCGTCGTACACAGTCTATGCGCGGCTTTCCAAGCCAGGACTCCACGATTCCTGGTCGCCAGTGAAGCTGGCCGATGTGTTCGAGCGCATCTTTCCAGACGTCGGCGCTCACATGCGGGCATTGCCAGTCGTCCTCGGGGCAACCACCGCTGGACGCACCGTCCCCGAGCCGCCACCCCCCGCCGAGACACTCCTGACCCGGGGGCTCATCCCCTTTGGCCTTCAACTTGCCGAGCTGACGGAGCGCTCGATTGATGAAGCCGCACTTGCAGGGGTGGCAGCTAGAGCCGCCCAACGCATCGCCTCCACGGAGGACCTTGCCGACGTCGGCATCGTGAGAGCCGCCTTCGCGGAAGTCACAGATTTCGTGGCGGGTGATCAGGCCGTAGGTCGCGAACTCGTCCGATCCCTTCGGGAGGCCCACCAGACGATCGCTCGACTCCAAGTCGCCCTGGAGTCGGTACAGCATGCAGCGACCGATCCGGTGCAGGGGCATACACCAGCGCACCTGTTGGAGGTCGAGTTCATCGCCATTTACTGGTGAGCGATGAGGGTGACGCGCCCCGCATCGCGCACGAGATCCGCCTCCTACCCGACTCGATAAGTGTGCGTCCGCCGGGAGTCCGCTCTCCGTCCCGACCAGCGTCACTCCGGCTCCCTTCTGTTGTCAACCGGTCTGGCGTAGCGTCTTGTCTGCGGGTCCGGGAAGTGGCTGATCCGAAGTGTCGATGAGCAGGGGAAGGTC